>CADCET010000005.1 GCA_902800495.1 uncultured Prevotellaceae bacterium | reverse complement strand
CCACGTCTGTTGCCTGTTCGAACTCGTAGGTTACCATCAGCACTTCGCGATCCTTGTAACCGTCAACTTTCATTGTAACTGGTGTCTTTGCCATAACTTGTTTCCTTTCTTGTTTTATGGGTTAATAAATTATTGTTAATTAGGTTTGTTCTGTCTTATTGACGATGCAAAGATAGGGCAAGATTCCTCACCTTCCAACTTTTTCCATAAAAAAATACCGAGGTTGTTGCGACACCCTCGGCATTTTGCGACATATGGGCGACATTTCTTCAAAAAATGTCGCATACTACTATTATAATCTTATACCCGTCTTCTTTTGTACATATTCCTTGCCCAATTGCTTGGCACGTTCGATGTTGCGGTTCTTCAGTTTCTTCTCCTTGTCAGGCTTCTGCTTGGTGATGGCCGACGGTTTCTGGTCGAAGCGCTTACGTGCCGTCAGATTCCAGTTGCGGGTGACGTCCCACTTGGCCTTACACTCCGTCTCCTCATGGTAGTAATAGACGGCCTCTGCCTGCTGGTCGGCATAGTAGTCGCCAGTATCCCAGCGCCCGTTGCCGTTGCTGTCGACAAAGGCACGCATATAATACTTGTTGGGAGTAACGTAATAGAACTCGGCAGTACCGTTAACGGCCTTGGCCTGCTTGACGACACTCTCGGAGCTGGTCAGCAACTGCACGATAATAGCCGTGTCCTGAATGCCACTCAGATTGACAATGAGCGTGCTGTATTCGTCTTCTGACTTTACCTTCATACCTTGCTTGACAGGGGCGATGCACAGTCCGTAGATGTCTTCGATAGCCGCAGAGTCTATCTCTAAGCTGTATTCCGTCTCTGGTTTCCAATCCGCGGTCAGCGTGTATCGCCTGATATTGTCAGGGGACGGCTTGAAGACGAAGTCGGCATCGTACCATAGTGAGTCAACTTTTGTGTAGAGATGTATGGCTGTCGTGTCAATACGTAGCAATGGTGTAGGTGACTCTATGGTAACAACACTTTCCGGCGAGAGGGAGCCCGCGGGTTCTATCTTCAGCCTCAACATCTCACGAGGCATAATGGAGTCGTAGGCTTCGCCGTGCTTCTTCTTTTTCTCCTGTTCTTTCTCCCACTTCTCAACTTCCTTCTGCCTGGCTTTCAGACGTTTAGCATATGACTCCTTAGGTAATATCTCCAACGTGTCGGTCTTGCTAATCAGCAGTTCGGTGGTGTCTGTCATCATATACTGCACTTCCATGCGCAACGTGTCCTGATTGATGAGTGTTGTGTCGCGCAGCCAATAGTAGACGGTGTCGTTATGGTGCGACGGTTCAACGATGAAGGCACTGTCGGAATCGAAGTTCAGGCCGTGGATGGTGGGGGGCAACGAGTCGCCGTATGTAAAGAAGAATCCAATTTTATGAGGTTCTGCCCGCTCTGTTTTCAGCAGGTATCGGTTGTTCTGTATGGCCGTGAACGCCAGCAGGGTAATATCGTCGGGCAGGAAGTGGGTGTAGGGCACACGGACGATATTGTCGATGTGCAACGAGTCGCGCCAGATGGTGTCTTGTCTTGTATCGGGTTTCCACGACGGTTCGAAGGTGTTGTGACTGAAGCCTATCATCTCGCTCTTCTGGTTGTAGACATAGTTGTTGTCGGCGTCCTGCAGGGCATAGCAGCGATAGGTTCCGGGGGCTACGCCCTTGATGACGAAATGTCCGCGACTGTCAGTTCGCGAGATGCGTATCATGGGCTTTTTCAGAAAGACGGTGTCTGAGAGGTCGTCATACAAGCCGACTTGAATACCCTTGATGGGCTCCAGATTCTCGGCGTTCAGCACGTATCCCGACACCTGCAGCGTGTCTATCACCTGACCCGTAGAGAAGGTGAAGGCGTAGTTGCCCATAGGGTTGCCTTCGGTGAAGTCGCTGATAGCATCGCCGAAGTCAATGGAATAGGTGGTGTTCTCTTTCAGCGAGTCCTTCAGGTCGACAATGACACGCTTGCCACTGGCCTTGATCTCGGGCATCTCCAACTGTGGCGGTGAGACAATGACCTTGTTCTGTGCATCCTCCAGTTTGACGAACTCATTGAAATAGATGCTGATACGTTTGGGTTTCACGCCGACAGCCATATCCTTGGGCGAAGAGTCGACGACGTAAGGCGGTGTATCGTCATACCATCCGCCGTCGGGATTGCCCATACGGGCGCAACCTGCCAGCAGCAAGGCAAATGAGAAAAGAAATATGAGGAGTTTCTTCATACCGATTATATCATTATTCATTTCCATTATTCATTTCTTATCTCTCATTTCCCATTTAGAGCCAACAGTTGTTCAATATGTTCGCGCGAGTTACTCAGCCGCGGCACCTTGTGCTGCCCGCCGAGCTTGCCGTTCTGCTTCAGCCAATCGTTGAACAAACCGGGCCGGGCCACGACAATCTCTAATGGCTGTAGGGTGATGTTCTTGTAGCGCTTTGCTTCGTAGTCGCTATTAATGGTCTGCAGGTGCTCATCTAACAGGCGTGCAAACAGCGCCACGTCCTGTGGCTGACGGTTGAACTCGACGAGCCACTGGTGGCGGCACTTGCCGTGCTCGTCCATGAAGACCGGTGCAGCGGTGTACTCCAGCACCTCAGCGCCAGTCTGCTGACATGCGTATTGAAGTCCCTGCTCGGCATTGTCGACAATCAACTCTTCGCCGAAAGCATTGATAAACGACTTCGTACGGCCAGAGATGACGAACTTATAAGGATTCGTCTGCGTGAATCGCACCGTGTCGCCTATCTTATAGCGCCACAGTCCGCACGACGTTGTGATGAGCATGGCATAGTTTTTGCCAGGCTCGACGCCCCAGATGGGAACAATCGTCTCTGTACCCATCTCCTGGAACTCGTAGAAGACGTCGTAGTCGAGCATCAGCAACATCGCTTTGTCCGTCGGGTCGTTCTGGATTCCGAAGAAGCCCTCGCTGGCGTTGTACGTCTCCATATAGTGCATTTTAGGACTGGTGATGAGTCGCTCGTACTGCTGGCGGTAGGGCGTGAAAGCCACGCCGCCGTGGAAGAACACCTCGAGGTTGGGCCACACCTCCTCCAAATGTTGCTTCCCGCTCAGTTCCATCACGCGGTCGAGTACCGACAGCATCCACGACGGTACGCCGCTCAGGTTCGTCACGTTTTTCGTCATCGCCTCGCGGGCTATACGGTCGCGCTTCACCTCGAAGTCGCTCAGCAGGGCAGTCGCTTTTTTCGGCACCCTGACTAGGTTGGCCAGCGGGTTGATGTTCTCAATGAGAATGGCGCTCAGGTCGCCCACTAATGAGTCCGACAGGTTGTAGTTCGGGGCATGGCTGCCACCCAGAATCATGGCACGACCGTCAAACAGGCGGCTCTGCGGGTTATTCTGCAGGTAGAAGGCTACTGAGTCAAACGGGCCGGCGTAGTGTATGCGTTTCAAACCCTCGTTAGTCACAGGGATGAACTTCGACTTGTCGTTCGTCGTGCCGCTCGACTTGGCATACCATCGTGTACGCCCTGGCCACAACACGTCCCGCTCGCCGTGACGCATACGGTCAATCTGACCCTTCAGCTCCTCATAGGTATTAACGGACACGTTCTTGGCAAACTGTTCGTAGTTGCCTATGTTTGAGAAATCGTGCTGTCGGCCGAACTCCGTATCCTGAGCCCTGCCGATGAGGTGAGCCAGCACCTCGCGCTGCATGGTTTCAGCCTCTGTGTTATGTCGTTCCAGCTTATGCTGTCGTGGCAGGAAAAATCTTCCTGCTATTGATGTTAAGCTCATTATAAACAATATTTTGCCTGCAAAATTACCCTAAACTTTTGTAACAGCGGCATAATTAAGCATTTTTTAATAAAAACTTAAGGGCTGAACCTAAAAATCGGCAGGCTGTTCAAAGGTCATCCGCTCTCCTGTTGCGGGATGAGTCAGTTCTAAGCGTTCGGCGTGGAGATAGAGCCGGTCGGCGGACCGACCGTAGAGTTCGTCGCCACGGATAGGACAACCGAGCCCGTCGGGGTGGGCACAGTGCATACGCAACTGGTGGGTGCGGCCAGTGTGGGGATAGAGACGGACGCGGCCGTTGCCAATGAATTCGTAATCTGTGACAGCTGTCTTACCGCGTTCGTAGTCGACGACCTGCCGGGGGCGGTTGATAGGATCGCAGAGCAGAGGCAGGCTGATGGTGCCCTTCGTGGGGCGTGGGGCAGAAGGCGACGAATAAGATGTGTCAAGCTGTGCGACGTAGGTCTTACGGATGGTGTGGTCAGAGAACTGTTGCTGCAACTGTCGGTAAGCGTCACGTGTCTTGGCAGCCACCATCAGTCCACTGGTGCCCATGTCGAGACGGTGGGCCAGCAGCGTACCAGGATAGCGCTGACTGAGGATGGTTGCTACCGAGTAGCTGCCAATGCGTCCGGGAACACTGAGCAGCCCTGACGGCTTGCTGATGACAATCAGTGTGTCGTCTTCATAGACGACGGTGATGTCGAGCTGTGGCGTTGAGGCTATTTCCTCTGGGTTCGGGTCAACGTCAAGCCCCTGTAGCATCCACGTCAGCACGGGTTTGCACTTTCCTCGGCAGGCGGGATAGAACTGTCCATGCTGGCGCACCTCAGTCTTCGGCGACGGTCCCCACCAGAACTCGGCCATACAGAGCGGCTTCAGCCCTTCTTGGTAGGCATACTGCAGCAGCTTCGGGGCACAGCAGTCGCCAGTGCCGCCGGGTGGTAGCGGATATTTGCGGCGGATGCGCTCCGAGCAGTGGTAGTCCTGCCACACGTCGACCAGCCGGCGACGCTCGCCTCGGGCATTCAGGAAGCGGTATTGGTCGAAGAGCCATAGCTGCAGCTGCTGTGACCGTTGGCGACGCTCCTCGCGCTGACTGTCGTCACGCATGGATGAAATCAGGCGCTCTTCCTGCTTGAAATGACCGTCGGGCTGTTGGGCGTCATAGACAGGTGGCACGAAGTAGGGCCAGTCATTACGCCCCTCAAGCAGTCCTGAATAGGCAGCGACAAAGCCTAACTCGTCGTTACAGTCAGCCACGACCAGCACACCGAACATTTTGCCTTCTGTCAGCGTCATGCGTCCGAGTTCCTGCTGCACTTCATGCGCAGCTAAGAGACAGAGCGGATGGGGCTCGTAGCAGAAAGGATAGGTGAAGCGCGACGGGCGCTGGATGCTGGTATGTAGCGGGTGATACTTCATCATAAAAAAATGAGGGATGCACCTGACGGCACGTCCCTCATAAGTATAGTTCTGCGAATCTTGACTTAGTCGGCAACGAGCGTGAAGCGCTTGAAAGCGACAATCTTCAGCTCCTTGTCCTGCTTGGCCAGCCACTGCTCGACAGTAGCCTTATCACCGTCGCCGAACTGGAACTCCTGGTCAACGAGGCAGTTCTCCTTCAGGAACTTCTGCACACGACCCTTGGCGATGTTCTCAATCATAGGCATCTTCAGCTGAGCCTCGCCCTCGACCTTTGCCTCGGCAATGATCTTGCGGGCCTCGTCAGCCTGCTCCTTGGTGAGCCAGCCCTTAGCCATGTTGCTCTCGATGTGATCCTCAGAGTCAACGAGGTTGGGGTTGATGCCAGCCTTCTTGATCTTCATCTCAACGAACTTCTCGACCTGCTCGAGCTTGGTCTTCTCGACGGCAGTCTTGTACTCCTCGTCAAGAATCTTCTGCTCAACGCTCTCCTTGTCGAGAGCAACGGGCTTCATGGCAGCTACCTGCATAGCCACGAGGTGACCCTGCTCGGCAGCGGGCTTGTTGGTCTGAACCATGGTGCACAGGGTGTGCTTGCCCATGTGGTCATAGACCTCAATGTTGTCACCCTCAAGAGTCAGGTAGCCATCGAGCTCCATCTTCTCACCGGTGATACCCGAACGCTGTGTGACAGCCTCCTGAGCCGTCTGACCGTTGATGTCGAGAGCCTTAACAGCCTCGATGTCCTGAGCCTTAGCAGCGATAGCAGCGTCGAGGATGCTCTGTGTCAGAGCGATGAAGTCGGCACCGTTAGCCACGAAGTCGGTCTCGCACTTCAAGGCGAGCATAGCGGCAAAGCCGTCCACCTTCTTGACGAGTACACAACCATTAGAGGTCTCACGGTCGCTACGCTTAGCAGCGATGGCCAGGCCACGCTCACGGAGCAGCTCCTTAGCCTTGTCGAAGTCGCCCTCAGCCTCGGTCAGAGCCTTCTTAACGTCAGCCAAACCTGCGCCGGTCATAGCGCGAAGCTTCTTAATATCATCAATTGAAATTGCCATAATTGTCTTTAATGTTTAATCTTTAATGTTTAATGTATTACTCTGCGGCGGGAGCCTCTTCCTCAGCGGCGGGAGCCTCCTCAGCCTTGGGAGCCTTGCGGGCGGGGCGCTTTGCAGCCTTCTCTTCGGCCTCAGCCTCTTCCTGTGCGTCGGCAGCCTTCTCGTCGGCTTTCTCTACCTTACGCTCCTCGACACCCTCGGCGATAGCGGCGCAGCAAGCATTGAGAATCACCTCAACACTGTCCTTAGCGTCGTCGTTGGCGGGAATAACGAAGTCGATGTTCTTCGGGTCGCTGTTGGTATCAACGATAGCGAAGACGGGAATACCCAGACGGTTAGCCTCCTTCACAGCAATCTGCTCCTTCAGCACGTCGATAACGAACAGAGCGCTGGGCAGACGGGTCAGGTCAGCGATAGAACCGAGGTTCTTCTCGAGCTTGGCACGCTGACGGGTCACCTGCAGCAGCTCGCGCTTTGACAGGTTGCCGTATGTACCGTCGTTCATCAGTTTGTCGATATTGGCCATTTTCTTCACAGCCTTACGGATGGTGGGGAAGTTGGTGAGCATACCGCCCGGCCAACGCTCGATCACGTAGGGCATGTTGACGCTGGCTGCCTTCTCGGCAATCACGTCCTTAGTCTGTTTTTTAGTTCCCACGAAGAGAATCTTCTTGCCGCTCTTGGCAATCTGCTTCAGGGCATCAGCAGCCTCGTCAATCTTGGCCACTGTCTTATGCAGGTCGATGATATGGATACCGTTACGCTCGGTGTAGATGTAGGGAGCCATAGCGGGGTTCCACTTACGCTTCAGGTGGCCGAAGTGGCAGCCAGCCTGCAGCAACTGATCAAAATTTGTTCTTGACATTTTGCTAAATACTTTTTTAATTGTTTACTTTCTTTTTAATTCTTTTTGTCGCTACGCTTGGTAAAAGCGCTAAAGCGATTACTTTTTAGAATCAGCCCTTGAGTAATTGAGAACTGAGAAGTGAGAGTTGAGAGGTATGATTACCATAATACTCCCATTACATATACTTCCAATACAGCCACCAAGTCTCATGGGTTTAGATGCTAAACTGTTCAGTTTCTTGCTTCGAGTCTCCTCCAGAGCAAAGGTAATCATACCTCTCAGTTCTCCGTTCTCAACTCTCAGTTCAAGATTAACGCTTACTGAACTGGAAGCGACGACGAGCCTTCGGCTGACCCGGCTTCTTACGCTCAACCTCACGGCTGTCACGTGTCAGGAAACCAGCGTCCTTCAGCTTCTTCTTATCCTCTTCGTTCACCTTGACGAGGGCACGGGCGATAGCCATGCGCAGGGCCTGGCTCTGGCCAGTGAAACCACCACCGTCGAGGTTCACCTTGATGTCATACTTCTCAGCCACTTCGAGCAGGTTCAGCGGCTGCTTAACCACGTACTGCAGGATGGCAGAGGGGAAATAAACTTCGAGATCCTTCTTGTTGATCGTAATCTTACCAGAACCTTCCTGGAGATACACACGAGCTACCGAGCTCTTGCGACGACCGATTGCATTTATTACTTCCATTGCTATACCTTATCTATTATTTATACTGGTTAATATCAATTGCCTTGGGCTTCTGGGCCTCATGGGGATGCTCGGTACCCTCATAGATGTAGAGGTTGTTCATCAGCGAACGGCCGAGGGGACCCTTCGGCAGCATACCCTTCACAGCGTGACGCAGGATCTTGTCGATACCGTCCTTGCGCTGGCGCAGCTGGGCAGGCGTGTTGAAGCGCTGGCCACCGGGATAGCCCGTATAGCGGGTGTAGACCTTGTCAGTCTCCTTCTTACCAGTGAATACCACCTTATCGGCGTTGATAAGGATAACATTGTCACCGCAGTCAACGTGCGGCGTGAAAGATGGCTTGTACTTTCCGCGAATCAGCTTGGCAACCTTCGAGCAGAGACGGCCCACCACCTGATCGGTAGCGTCGATGACCACCCACTCTTTCTTTGCGGTCTCCTTGTTGACGGAAAGCGTCTTGTAACTTAAAGTGTTCATTTCTCTTTTTTGGTTTACTAAAAAACAGTTATACATTAAATTATTTGCACACACAAAACCCACATCTGGGGTTAGTCACCCAGGTGCAAGTCTAACGTCTGCTGAAACACTGATTCACGAACCGCTTCGTCCGGCCAAAAACGCCGCTATTCACACAGCATTTCCGGGGATTCTAAGTCTCTCCCCAATAATCGGACTGCAAAGGTACTGCTTTTTCTTCTTACGAAAGCGGATGACAGTACACAAAAGCTATAATTTATGTTTATTTAACACAAAACAACAACATTTATAGGGAATGATGGGATTTCCTACATCAGAGACTGTAAGAAAGTTGTCACCTACTGATTGACGACAAAACACAAGACACCACAACAACGAAAACATTTTTTAAGCCTTTTCATCCTTCTTTTTCGAAAATCGTTTCTTATATTACTTTTTTTTTCTTACTTTTGCAGCATGAATAACAGGATTATCTAAAATGGGAAAAATAGTATACCTTGGCATGATTGGTGATATCATGCATCCAGGACTCATCAACATCATCAATCAGGGAGCCAAATATGGTGATGTGATGATTGGCTTGTTCACCGACAAAGCTATTGCCACGCACAAACGGCTACCCTATCTGACTTATGAGCAGCGTAAGAATGTGATAGAGAACATTAGAGGTGTTTCGTCGATTGTGCCTCAGGACGAATGGAGCTATGTGCCAAATCTGTTGAAATACAAACCTGACTATATCATCCACGGCGACAATTGGCAATACGGATCAGAGAAGTATTTGCGCGATGAAGTCTTCAAGGTGATGGAGTCTATAGGAGGCGAGGTAATAGAAATACCCTATACTCAAGGAATCTCTGGCTCCAGCCTGAAACAGGAGATTGACTCCCTTGGTGTGACGCCCCAAGCCCGTTTGGCAGCATTAAGAAGACTTATATCCGCTAAACCGATAGTTCGAATCCTCGAATCTCACAATGGTTTGACGGGTTTGATTGCAGAACACACCTCAGTAGAGATAAATGGTCAAAACCGTGAATTTGACGGAATGTGGGCCAGTTCACTCACCGACTCAACCTCGAAAGGCAAGCCAGATATTGAGGCTGTCGACCTGACGACGAGGCTTCATGACCTCAATGACGCCTTGGAAGTAACGACGAAGCCTGTTATCTTTGACGGAGATACTGGTGGTAAGATTGAACACTTTGTATTCACCGTTCGTACATTGGAGCGTTTAGGCATCTCAGCCGTCATCATTGAAGACAAGGTCGGTCTGAAGCAAAATTCCCTGTTTGGCACCGATGCTGTTCAGACGCAAGATACTATCGAGGGGTTCTGCAACAAGATCAAGGCAGGAAAGAATGCCCAGATTACAAATGACTTCATGGTTATCTCACGATGCGAGTCGCTCATTGCCGGAAAGTCGGTCGACGACGCGTTGGAACGTTGCCATGCCTATGTGGCTGCCGGTGCTGACGGTGTGATGATTCATTCCAAGAACAAGAGCGGCGAGGATATCAAAGAGTTCTGCTTACGATTCCGTGAGAAAGACCCGCATACTCCCATCGTGGCAGTACCAACGACGTACAACCAATTTACCGAAGAGGAGTTGGCAGAATGGGGTATCAATGTGGTTATCTATGCCAACCATATGTTGCGCTCCGCTTATCCTGCCATGGTGAAGTGTGCAGAAAGCATTTTATTCCACAGCCGCAGCCTTGAGGCATCGGAGCAATACTGCATGCCTATCAAGCAGATTCTCAACCTCATTCCCGGTACAAAAAAGAAATAACAATGATACGTCCGCAATTCTTTTACGACACATTGGCCAGCTATGACATTGATTTTTATGCTGGAGTGCCAGACTCACTGCTAAAAAATCTCTGTGCATACATCACCGACCATGCCGACACTTCCCATAACATTATAGCTGCCAACGAAGGAGCTGCTGTCGGTCTTGCTGCCGGACATTATCTGGCAACAGGACAACCCGCCTGCATTTATATGCAAAACAGTGGAGAAGGAAATATTATAAATCCGCTTGCATCACTTACAGACCAAGAGGTATATAACATCCCTGTACTTCTGTTGATTGGTTGGAGAGGCCGTCCCGGCGTTCACGATGAACCGCAGCACGTAAAGCAGGGCAAGGTGACAACCGGCCTGCTGAATGTGATGGGGGTGAACTATGAGGTTCTCTCTAAGGAAGAAGACAAAGCAGCCAAACAAATTGAGAAAGTAGCTAAAGCCCTTGCCAACAAGGAAGTCTTTGCTTTGGTGATTGAGAAGGATACCTTTGAAGATTACAAGCTTCAGAACGTGGAGGTGAATGACCTAACGATGTCTCGTGAAGAGGCAATCCAGACCGTCGCAGCTGCGCTTGGTGAAAAGGATTGCATAGTATCCACTACTGGTATGATTAGCCGTGAACTCTTTGAGTACCGAGCTGCTATGAATCAGGGACACGAACGCGACTTCCTGACAGTCGGTTCTATGGGGCATGCTTCTCAGATTGCGCTTGGTATTGCTTTAGCGCAGCCTAAGCGCAGAGTCTGGTGCTTTGACGGAGATGGCGCTGCCATTATGCACATGGGTAGTATGGCTATTGTAGCTAACAAGGCTCCGAACAACTATATACACGTTGTTTTCAACAATGGTGCTCACGATAGCGTAGGAGGCCAGCCTACCGTTGGTTTAAAGATTGATTTGCCCGCAGTGGCAAAAGCTGTTGGATACAAGGCTGAGTACAGCGTTGAAACCAAAGAGTATCTTACAGGATTACTTGACAAAGTAAAAATTCAGGAAGGGCCTGTACTTCTCGAAGTAAAAGTTAAGAAAGGCAACCGTAAGGATTTGGGGCGTCCTACAACCACTCCTATCCAGAACAAGGAAGCTTTGATGCAGTTCTTGAAGAAATGAGAATTGTAATTCTATCCGATATTCATGCCAATGTAACAGCTTTTAAGGCTGTTCTTGCTGACATCTCTATTGTTGGCAAAGTAGATGCTTATGCCATCATTGGGGACTTGGTCAACTATGGTCCACACCCCAATGAAATCATTGAAATGACAAAAAGCTTAGATAAGCCTTTGTTGGCGAACCTATGGGGAAACCACGAATATTCCATCTTTGGTGGTAGCCTAGAGCGGTTTGCAACAGACAGAGGTCGGGCAGTGCTGCAATATACCTATTCAATCCTTACCCCAGAGTCACATGACTACTTGGATAAGGAGATGGAGCATAGTGGTTTCCAGAAGTGCCAAATAGATAGAAAGTCATTCTTGTTTATGCATGGCAATTTGGATGACCCATACTGGGGCAAGTTTGGCATTGACAAGATGAATGACGAGCGCTTTACAGAGTTTGACTACGTTATTAGCGGTCACTCGCATGTTCCGCATTACGTAGAGCATTTCTTCGCTTCTGATGATGCAACCTACCGTAATAAGAAACGGACTATCTTCATCAACCCAGGCTCTGTGGGGCAGCCTCGCAATCACAATCCATACGCCCAGTATGGCATCTTGGATGTTGAGAGTGGCAACTATGAACATCGTTGCGTGTGGTATGATGTGAGAGAAGAGCAAAAGCTATTTAGCGATAGCGTAGATAAGTTTTATAAAGACAGATTAACATTAGGGATATGAAAAATCTATATGTATTAAGTGGCGCATCCGGAATGACCGGTAGCGAGCTTGTGAGACAAATACTAGAGGCAGAGAAAGATAGCCGTATCATTGGCTTTGACAACTTTTTTGCAAGTTCAATAGATACCGTAAAAGCGTATCTCGACAAACCCGGATTCGTGTTCTATGAATACGACATCAACAACGCAGCCCAGATGAAAGCCATTGAGGACCAGGTCATCAGCGAAAAGAAATCATTCGACAGAACAGTGTATATCAATTGTGCTGCAGTCGTCCATACCGAGCATTTCTATGAGGTGGAACACACTTGGGAAACCAATGTTGTTTCCATGAAGTCATTCTTAGAGCAGGCAATCCGTGTGAAGGCCGATACCTATATCAACTGTTCTACCTCTGAGGTGTACTCTATGCAGTCGTGGAACGAGAACGGCGGTGTCCGCGAAAGCGACTATCTGATGATGTCAACAGCAGAGCACAGCCAACGCACCAGTTATGCCTGCGGAAAGCTGATGACCGAGTTCTTTATGAAGGATGCTGTGGATAAAGGCAAAATTAAGGGTTGCTCTATCCGCTTTGCCAATGTCTACAGCAAGCACGAGCGTTTTGCCAAGCACATCATCCCCCACATCATCAATGAACTGTTAGAGAAAGGTTCTGTCACCCTTTTGGAAAATTCCAAGAAGAACCGGCGCGCCTTCCTGCACAACATTGACTCCTGCCGTTCGGTGATGGCTCTGATCAATTCCGAACAGGCATTGGACGGAACAGTCTATAATGTGGCAACCGATGAGGAGATTACCATCATTGACCTAACCTATAAGATTGCAGAGAAGATGGGACTTCCGAAACCGGAGATTATCTTCAATGGCTACCGCAGTTCTGACCCTGAGCGTAGAATCCTGAACACTGAAAAGATCCGTACCCGTACGGACTGGACTCCTATCATTACTCTTGATAAGGGCCTAGATTTGTGTGTTGCATCAATAGAAAGATGAAGAGAGTTATTACATACGGTACATACGACCTGTTACATCAGGGGCACATCAACCTTCTGCGACGTGCAAAAGAGTTGGGCGATTACCTGATTGTAGGTGTGACAAGCGACAGTTTCGACCAAGGACGCGGAAAACTCAATGTGCGCAACAACGTATTGGAGCGCGTGGAGGCTGTAAAAGCCACGGGCTACGCAGATGAAGTAATTATCGAGGACTACCTTGGGCAGAAAATCGACGACATCCAGAAATATGACATTGACATCTTTGCCATCGGTTCCGACTGGGTGGGGAAATTCGACTACCTTAATGAATACTGTCAGGTCGTCTACCTGCCACGTACAGAAGGAATATCTTCCACGCAACTACGCGAAAAGATTCAAGTCAACTATCGCATTGGCATCGTGGGCAGTGGGCGTATCGCCAATCGATTCATCCCTGAAAGCAAAGTTGTCAACGGCGCACAGGTCACGGCTGTCATGAACCCTAATAAGGATGAGGCAAAAGAATTCTCCCAAAGACATGGTCTGACAGCATTCTCTGAATACGATGATTTTCTGAAGTATATAGACCTTGTCTATGTGGCATCCCCTCATCTGACACATTACGAATATGTGAAGAGGGCCCTGTTGGCTGACAAGCATGTACTATGCGAAATACCTTTTATGTTAGAGAAAAAGCAGGCAGCAGAGCTTTACGGCTTAGCAGAGAAAAGGAACCTGGTCTTGATGGAAGCCAGTAAAACGGCCTATTGTCCTGCTTTCGGGCATATTGTGACACTGGTAAAAAGTGGCATTATCGGCGATGTCGTCGACGTAAAATCCTCGTTGAGTAAGATGGTGCCTCCACCAACACGTGAGTTGGATGCCTTACAGGCAGGAGGGGCCATGACAGAACATTCTCCCCTGACATTATTAGCCATTATCAAACTGTTAGGAACAGACTGGCATGATGTGAACTTCCATAGCAGAATGGAGAACGGCGTGGACATCTACACAAAAGGTGTTATCAATTACCCTCACGCTACGGCATCTTTCACGCTTGGAATAGGTGTGAAGACAGAAGGCAATCTGGTGATTTCCGGCACTAAAGGATATATCTACGTACCAGCGCCTTGGTGGCTTACGGACTTCTTCGAGGTCAGGTATGAGGATCAGACAAAGAACAAAAAGTTCTTTTATAGTTATGATGGTGAAGGGTTACGCTATGAAATCCAGGAATTCTTGTCCATGATAGTAAACGACCGCCGTAGCTGCTATAAATTGCGCAGTTGCGAGAGTGTTGCTATCGCAGGAATCATTGAGAAATACAGAAACCACGATAACGTAACGGAAATATGAAATATGCAGTAGTAACAGGTGGGACGTCAGGCATGGGACTGGGCGTTGCCAAGATGCTCATCAAAAAGGGGTACTATGTCTTTGCCACCTATGTAGGCCCTGATTTTGAGGAAGATCTCGAGAATTACGAAGCCCACAAGACCGACCAGACCAAACGTGAAGAGATCTATCGGTTCATCAACTACGTGAAGTCCCAGACAAATCACTTAGATTGTCTTGTTTGTAACGCCGGCGTCAGCGTAAGACGAGGATTTACAGACATGAAAGACAGCGAATGGGATGCCATGATGGAAGTGGCGGTGAACTCACATTATATTATGGTACGGGAATTCTACCCCATTATCCCAAAGGGTTCGCGCATCCTCTTCACTGGCTCTCAAATGGGGTTGCACCCCCATGCAACGGTATTGGCTTATGGTGTCACGAAAGCTGCCGTCCATGCGTTGGTAAAAAACCTCGTTAAAGAGTTTGAGGGAACAGGGACAACGGTAAATGCAGTTGTACCGGGCTTTGTCGACACTCCTTGGCAAACTGCCAAGCCCGAGGAGATTAAGCAGAATATTTACAGGAAAACCGCCATTCACCGCTTTGCACAGGTGGAAGAGATTGTTGACGCCTTTCGTTTCTGCATAGAGAATCCATTTGTCAACGGAAGCCTGTTGGAGGTTAATGGTGGCTACTGCTACAAATAGCATGAACAGCTTTTTATTCAAAGGTCACTCTTGGTAATATGAAACAGTATATCTTAAATCCGGAAGAATTCAGACGTCTACAATTAGTCCAGTTAGAGACCATTGTGGAATTTGATCGTGTATGCAGAAAGCACCATATCAATTATGTCATATCATCAGGCACAATGTTAGGTGCCGTCAGGCACAAAGGATATATTCCTTGGGACGATGATGCCGACATTATGATGCTGCGAGAAGACTATGAGCGCTTTAAAACTGTGATGAACGACCTCAATCCCGATGTGTGTTTCTTTCAAGACCACACGACAGACCCTGAGTACAGATGGGGATATGGAAAACTTCGCAGGACAGGAACAGAATATGTGCGCTTGGGACAAGAGCACGTGAAATGTAAGACTGGTATCAATATTGACATTTTCCCTTATGACGATGTACCCCTATCAACAATGGGCCAGATGATACAAGACTTTTACTGTTATTGCTGTCGTAAAATCCTGTGGTCTGAGGTGGGTAAGGTGAATTGTCATGGTTTCTGGAAGTTCTGGTACAGTCTGCTGTCGAAGATTCCGAGAGACAGGGTGTTCAAATGGTTGAGTTATTACACAAAGAAAAGTCGGAATGACAGTCCGAACAAAGTCCGTCTGCTTTGTTTCACTGCCATCGGAAAACTGTATTGCAAACATCCTTTAAAGGATCGCTATGGCGTTCCCAAGAGATGGTTTACAGAACGTGCAGAATATGAGTTTGAAGGCCACTTATTGATGGGTACAAAAGACTATGACGAGTGCCTGACGTTCTGGTTTGGCGACTATATGAAACTCCCTCCTGTTGAACAGAGAGCGCAACACGCTCCGGTTTCTTCAATAGATTTCGGAAACGCTCCAATAAACAATCATACTGACAAATGAAGAGTCTGATTATAACGGTGGCTGGTATGTCCAGCCGCTTTAATCGCGACACGAAGGAGGATGTTCTCAAGTGCCTCTATTATGAAGATGTTCCTGCCAACTCTCTCCTGAGCCTGCAGGTTCATAAGACCAGCCATTTAGTCGACGAGATTATTGTGGTTGGCGGTTATAGATACGAAGATCTGGAGGCTTTTGTCCATCGGCATCTTACAGACGTGAGCAAGAATATGAAGCTAGTCTACAATGACCACTATCAAGACTACGGCTCCGGCTACAGCCTGCTGAAGGGCATCGAAGCCCTTTCACCACAAACCGATGAGGTTGTCTTCATTGAGGGCGACCTATTCTTTGATACGGAGAGCATTGAGAAGATCATTACTTCCAAGAAGGATGTCATATCTGTGAATCATGAGCCCATTCTTTCCAACAAGGCCGTTGCTCTCTATTTCGATGCCAACGACTATCCGCATTACATTTATGACACCAGTCACTCCTGCTTAGAGATACACGAGCCGTTTACGGCCATCTACAACTCAGGCCAGATGTGGAAATTCAGCAATCCCTCAAGTGTAAGGGAGATTTGCCGACATCTGACCCCCACTCAGGAGCAAGGAACAAACCTGGAGATTATCCAGCAGTATTTTGGGGTATATAAGAGCCAGGAATTAGATATTATCAGTATCTGCCTCTGGTTTAACTGCAACACCGTAGCAGACTACCGTGAGGCCATCAAAGCATTAAGCAAATGAAGACGTTAAACGAGAAACTGAACCTTCTGAAGAAGAAATTAGACGAAGGTGAAAAGGTGACCATCGCCATCTTTGGCTTGGGTAGTGTAGGATGCTATCTGCTCGATTATTTAGTGTCTCTTGCCGATCCCCAACTCCGTCTGGTTGTTGTTGGCCGCAATGCGGAGAAGATGCAGCAGGATGTGAATATCATACGTACCGCAGCTACGATTCGCCGGCAGATGCGCAGCGAACTCATTGTTGAAGGTGGTTGCGACTTCAAGGATGTTGCCTCTATCGAAGCCGCTTTAAGGAAGATACAGCCCGACTTCATTGTCAACAGCAGCCGCCTATATGCTGGTTTGAAATATGGAACAATCTCATGGTCAAACCTTCGTGCTTACGGCATCTGGAGCCCAATGTCTATTCTGTTAGGCAAGAATATGATGGAAGCATACGGCAAGGCTGATTGCAATGCCATCAGCATCAACACGTCATACTCGGATGCCGTTATTCCCTGGCTGAAGAGTGCTGGCATGCCTTACTTTGACTTTGGCAGCGGCAATCTGAACCACCTGATTCCCCGTATGAAGTTCTTTGTAGCTCAGAAGTTTGGCATCAAGAACCTAAATGGTATTGATATTACCCTTGTTGCCAGTCATTTCCACGACGTGGTCATCAGCAAGGAGGGTCATACGGAAGGTGTTAAGCTCTTGCTCAGTATCAAGTATCAGGGTAAGGAACTTGACATCAATCATGATGAGGTGTATAAAGCCTGTGGCATTCCGATGCCAACAGACCAGAAGCGCAATATGATGAACGCCTCCAGCAATTTTGACATCATCTACAGCATCTTGTCTGCCATCCGCGAGAAGAAAGCCATCAAGATCCACACACCAGGAGTAGACGGGAAAATCGGGGGATACCCCTTCATCATCGATGGCACTGGCACAGATGTACAGGGCTATTTCTTCAAGGATTTCTCTATGGAGCAAATGGAGCAAGTCAACAGAGCGTCCATCTATCATGACGGCATTGAGAATGTGGAAGACGGATACTTGGTCTATACTGACGAGCTTATAGACAAGGTCAAGAAGACCTTTGGCGTCATCATACCAAAGAAGGTTCACCTCTCAGATGCCGACAACGTTGCCAACCTGCTTATTGAAGGCATCATAACCCCTCAACTGCGATAACTCAGCGGAACTTCTCCTTACCCGCGAGTTTACGCACACGCCGCAGGATGGAGCGGCCGATAAACGACCAGTTGCCGTAACGGATGTTCAGCAACAGTTCTTCTAACGAACGGCAGATCTTAATCCTAGGGCGATCCCAGGCATTGGCGTCGTAGAATCGTTTCCAATAGCCAACCTCTTCTATGACGAAACGGGGATGATGCAACGGAAAATCCAAGTCGTGACGCTTCATGGAGAAAAGTTGCTTCAGCCGACGGGGCATCGTCTTATAGGCTGAATAGTGAGTAGAGTCAGCCGAGGCACCGACATTATTAATCATATTTTTTGCCGGCATCACGGCCAGCCCCGAGTTAAACAACATCGTTGCCCAAAAAACACTCTCAAACTGCGGCTCCCCACTGTCGCGGTGGTCGCGGCACATCTTGATAAAGCTGCTGCGATAGCCTCGCTGGCGAATCAGCGCATCAAGTTGGTGCATGCTGAACGCATCGTCCAAGAAAGTGTATTTCTCATCCCATTGCTTGACAACCCTGCTCCACGACGCCCATCCCCAGATGCTGAAAGCCGACGTAAAGAAATAGTCGTAGGGCATGTTGGGCGTCACCTCGTCAACGTTGAAGCCTGCAACCATCGTTATACGTTCGTCGTCGGCATAACGGTCAAGCATCTCCTTGCAGAAAGGAAAGAACGACTGTGAAGGCACCACATCGTCTTCTAACACCATACACTTGTCAGCCAAAGAAAAAGCCCACTGATGGGAAGTATAGCCTGCCACCATACACCCCAGATTCTTTTCCTGGTAGTTGCGGTGAACCTCGCACTCCCAGTCAATCTGATCATCGGCCACAATCTGCCTGCAAGCCTCGATGCCGGGCAGGTCACGCTCGCCTCGCGGGCCATCCTGAAAGAGGAAAAGGCGCGAAGGACGGGCCTTGCGTACTTCGTCAAAAACTTGCTGGAAAGTTTCAGTGCGGGTAAAAAACAGCATCAGCACCGCTACATCAGTCTTTGCAGGATATTTCGCCATAGAATCACATATTTTGGTGCAAAGGTACTAAAAAAAATATATTTCACTATCTAAATCGAAAAATTATTAATACCTTTGCAGAAAAAAGGAAGAGATGGGAAAATGGACTGTTCTGAAGCAACGGATACAAGAAGCGTGGCTTTACAACAACGGATACAAGGAAATGCCTAAGCACCAAACAAGGTTTATTGAGCAGCTAAGGAAGAGGGAAACGCCCATACGAGTAGCATTCTTTCCCCTTAATGTCTCCATGTGGAAATACCAAGGTATTTACGACCTGCTAAAGGCCGACAGCCGCTTCCAAGTCTACATAGTCCTGTCGCCAGGCATCACCTATAAACGGGAACAGCGGCTGCGCGACTTAGCCCAGATGCGTGAATACTTTGGGGCACGAGGGATGGAATACATTGATTGGGCGTTAGAGAACGACGAGCCGCCTGCCGACATCCGCCACACGCTGAATCCTGACATCGTGTTCTACACCCAACCTTACCACGGTTCCTATCATTCAAGACATTTTTTTCTGAACTTCACTGACAAGCTCATCATATATTCCCCATATTTCTATATCATGGGGCCCTATCGGGACAACTACGACAATGTTCTGCAGAACGTTGCATGGAAATGCTACTACGTCAACGAATACCACCTTAACGACGCCCAGAAAATCACCCACAACAAGGGTGTCAATGCCGTGGCCGTTGGATATACAAGTGCCGACGACTATCACCAAAACCAATACAAAGAGGTATGGAAGAACGCCGCAGGGCAGCGTAAGAGGCTTATCTGGGCACCACATTGGACTTTAGCGAATGACGGAACAGCCGGATCACACTCGAATTTTCTCATGATGGCCGACTCGATGGTTTCTTTAGCTAAACGGCATGTCAACGACCTTCAGATTGCTTTCAAGCCACACCCCGGTCTGTTATCGGCATTATATATACATCCAGAATGGGGAAAGGCAAAAGCTGATTCGTACTATGACCTGTGGCGCACAATGCCAAACACGCAGCTGGTCGACGGGCCTTTCATCAATCTGTTCCAAGGATCCGATGCGATGGTACACGACAGCGGGTCGTTTGTCATCGACTATCTCTATTTCAACCACCCAGTCATGTATATCTCAAAGGACATTGAACACAGGAAAACGTTTGTCAACGAACCAGGTAAGCATGCTTTCGATGCCCACTATATAGGTCGCACGATAGATGATGTTGAATGGTTTGTCAACGACGTAGTGCTGGCAGGTGCCGACACAATGCAAGCTACACGACAGGCGTTCCGTCAACAGTATCTCTCACAGCCCGGCGGCAAATCCACGGCTCAGAACATGTACGACGACATTGTCAGGTCGCTCAACATATAGGTCCTTTTTTCTATTTTCACGTGCGCACGCGCACGCCTACATACAGGACTGCCGTTTGGTGACACCTCTAACACCTACCACTGATTATCAGCAGTTTACAGAAGAGTTTACCCGCACCAATGGTCGCACCAGTGGTCGCACCAAGTGGCGCACCAATGTTTCACGGCAAAGGCCGGAAACGTACAAGCCTCTCATAAAAATTTCACGGCCATTCGTAAAAACGTCACAGCCTCTCGTAAATGTTTCACGGTCGGGCATAATACCTTGGTGTCACCTCTGGTGTGCCTTTAGGTGTTACTTAACCAAAGCCTGTAGGTGTTGACTTTCAAGTAGTTAAGCGCCAGGTGTAAGAGGTGTCACCAATTATTTCTTGAAACGGTATAGATATATTTACACCCTACCTTTTTATTCTAACAAATGATGATGCCTATCCCCTTCCGAACAGCCATTTCTTGAAGAAGGGACTGACGCGCAGGATGTTTGAGGCGATGATGCTGAAGGCGATGACAACCAAGGCTATCAGTATGCTGAGCGTCGTGTCGATAGCGAAGTTATGACGGTACTGGTTAAAGTAGTTGCCAATGGTAGGTAGGTTAGGCATGAAGAGGTAGTGAATCAGATAGATGTCGAGCGTACGGCGCCCGATGTACTGCAAGCTGGCACCGATGACCGTCCGCTGGGTGAAGTACTGCTGGTAATAGCGGAAGTACATGAAGACGATGGTCAGCAGCGTAAAGCGTGCCAAGGTCAACGGCAGGGTGGCCCAGGCCATTCGCAGCCAGTGCCACTTCTGGGAGTCGAGCCAGGCGTAGAGTGCCACACAGAACAGGATAGGGAAAAACCACTTGGCATCCATGATACGCTGTGCCTGCTCCCAGTATCGCCTGACCATATTGCCATAGAGGAAGAAGGGGAAGTACAGAAACAACTGGCCGAAGCTGCTATATATCATAAAGTCATTGGGGGCGCCCTTGTATCCTGCTGCCCAAGAAAAATACCGGGGCTGGTAGCAGGTGTCGTAGCAGCACAGCGAGATGACAAACAAGATGGCGATAGGCAGCCACGACGGCATCTTCGGGAACCACTTCTTCAACCTCTCCTCGACGAAGCAGAACAGGTAGTAGACAATGAACATATAGAGCAGCACGATGGTGAACCAGTAACCACCCTTGGTCGGCGAATAGAGCCACCTCATGGTCGTCGGCCAGAAATAGCCTCCCAAGATGGCAACTCCTAAGAAGAAGAATACCACCGTCGGTACCGTCTGCACGCGGATTTTCTTAGCCAGCAACGTGCCGAGCGTCTTCCCGTTCCACACCAGTCCAGCCTTATAGGCTAAGAACCCGCTGACAAAGAAGAACAGCGGCATGCGGAACAGAACCAGGAAACGCATAGACGATGACAGCTTGCTCTGCTCACCAAAACCAATCATGGCGACATGGAAGGCGACAACAAGAATCATAGTAAAGCCTCTCAGCGCGTCGAGCCACTCTAAGCGCGGCTTTTTGCCAGTATTTTCCATAGGCAAAAAAGATATATTTTTCGTTAATTTGCTGCAAAGATACAAAATTATTCGAGATATTTGCCTATCTTTGCGAAATATTTGAGATTCATCATGGAGAATTTGAAGATTGCACTTCTGAAGCAGGATATCTATCAGGACTTATACGTGTGTCCTGTCTCTGAGAAATCTGCTGCTAACATTTTGTTCAGTTCAATGATGCGCGTAGGGCCGATTGGTCTGATGAGCGACCTGAACGCCGACTTCTACATCGTCAAGGAAGAGCCGGCGCCAGAGACACAGATATATAAAAAGGTGATACCTCACATCGTGAAGATGCTGCCCCTGCTGAAGACGCGGCCCCTGAACCAGGTGCCGGGCTACGAACGGTGGAAGGTGGGCACGACACACGCCAACGGCGACTTTGCCGTAGACTGTCACGACGTAGACTGGGGACAGTATGACGTAGTCATCTCTATCAACGTCAGTCTGCCGACGGACGTGGTGATGAAGTATCCGCAGACGCTCTTTGCCTATATGATCGGTGAGGCGAACATGGCGACGAAGAAGGCGCGCTTCGGCTACGACATCACACTGAACCAGATGGCTCGCGGCATTGTGGCCGACGGGTTAGGCGAGGTGGACTTTCCCTATACCTTTGTCGGAGCTGACACGCTGGAGCGCATCATCCGCTCGGTGGTACAGCGCCCGTCAAAGCGTAACGGCGTACATGTCGAGGTGAACTCCGTGGCGAAGAACCGCGACAAGGTGCCGCCACAGTTCCTGCCCATCCAAGAGGCCGGCTACGAGATTCACCTGCATCAGGGACTTATCAGCGACAATCTGACCTCTATCTACGACTCGAAATACTTCGTGAAGATTGGCGGCCGCCCCATCCGAGGCAACTCCGTGGCCGAGGCGGTGTCGTTGGGTACGCTGGCCATCATGAACCGCAGCGAGGTGACCCACGGTGAACTGATCATCGACGAGTGCAATGTCGGTTCTGCAGAGGAGGTACTAACCCTACTCAAACGCCTCGATGCCGACGACGAGTTGTACAACCGCCTGTTGGAGAAACAGCGCGCAGTGTTGCAGCGCCTGTTCTTCGAAGCTCCTATAGAGTCGCTGCGCCGCTGTGTGGAGGCGAAACGGAAAGCTGCGCCAAAGCGCTATACCCCTTGGAACAGAATGTCCGACCGGCTGTTCCTCTTCTACCGCGACGTCTACAACTTCCTAAAGAAAGTGAAGCGGCTGGTTCTGTCACACAAATAACGGGGGAGAATGGCGTCGCTGAAGGAGAAAACGGTAGAGGGGCTGTTCTGGGGAGCCTTGGGAAATGGCGGACTGCAGGTATTGAACCTAGTGTTCGGCATTTTCTTGGGGCGTCTGCTGACGCCGGACGACTACGGCATGATCGGTATGCTGACCATCTTCTCGCTACTGGCAACCAACCTGGCGGAAAGCGGTTTTATCAATGCGCTGGCTCGCAAGAAAGAGGCAACCCATCGCGACTATAACGCCGTATTCTGGTTCAGTACGCTGATGAGCGTAGCCATCTATGCCATACTTTTTCTCTGCGCTCCGCTCATTGCCCGTTTCTTTCATCAGCCGGCACTGATACCCCTGTCGCGTTTCGTTTTTCTTGGATTTGTCATTTCAGGCACGGCCGTCGTTCCCAGCGCCATCTTCTACCGCAACCTAAAGGTTAAGGTGCGGATGGCCTCACAGCTGACGGCCCTGCTGACATCAGGCATCACCGGCGTGACGCTGGCGTGGATAGGAATGGCTTACTGGGGCATCGCTATCCAGGGTGTCGTCTATGTCAGTGTCTACACCTTCCTGATGTGGTATAACGCCCATTGGCGTCCGTCGTGGCATATTGACTTCGGCCCTGTCCGCGAGATGTTCGGCTATAGCAGCAAGCTGTTGGTGACGAGTTTGTTCTACCATATCAACAACAACGTCCTCTCCGTTCTCCTGGGGCGCTGGTTCCTCCGCTCTGATGTTGGCCATTACACCCAGGCATCGAAATGGAACACGATGGGACAGTCGCTGATCAGTAATATGATAGGTGGCGTGGCTATGCCGGTACTGGCATCGGTAGATGGCGAACGCCGACTGCATATCTTCCGCAAGATGCTGCGCTTCGTGTCGTTTGTGGCCTTCCCCCTGATGCTGGGACTGGGACTTGTTGCCGAAGAGCTGATTGTCATCACGGTAACAGAAAAATGGCTGCCCGCGGCCTTCCTGCTGCAGATGCTGTGCGTAATGGGAGCCTTTGCGCCCATCATCTCGCTCTATACAAATCTGATTATCAGCGACGGGCATAGCGACACCTATATGTATGGCACCATCATGCTGGGCGTGTTGCAGATAGCATTGCTGAGCGTGACCCGCCACTACGGCATCACGGTGATGGTTGCCGTCTACACCGCCACAGCCGTAGCGTGGCTGCTGTATTGGCACTACCAGGCGTCGCGCATTGTCGGCATCACACTGCTTGCTGCGCTGAAAGACATGATGCCCTTCCTCCTGATAGCTATCGCAGCCTTGGCCGCAGCGTATTACGCCACCTTGCCGTTAGACAATGTCTATCTGCGTATGGCAGGAAAGATGGCGTGCGCCGCCGTCTGCTATCTGGCAATTCTGAAGATGGCTCACGCCAAGATCCTGAAGGAGAGCATTGACTTCCTACAATCTTCCGTTCTCCACAAGAAATAACGAAACAAAAAAAGACTGCGGCACACCGCAGTCTTCACTATTCACTAGGCCGAAGGCCGCCCTCACTCTTCACTAGCGAAGCGCTTACCCCACTTGTGAACCAGGCTTGACATCCTTGGTGGTCGTCACCACGCTCAGGCTCTCGTCGGCATCGACGGCAGAGAGAATCATACCCTGGCTCTCGATGCCCATCATCGTGCGGGGTGCGAAGTTGGCCACGAAGAGGATGCGCTTGCCAATCAGCTCCTCAGGGTTCTCGTAGAAGGCGGCGATACCTGAGCAGATGGTGCGGTCGGTGCCTGAGCCGTCATCGATGGTGAACTGCAGGAGCTTCTTCGACTTCTTCACCTTTTGGCAGTCCTTCACCAAGCCCACACGGATGTCGAGCTTCTCGAAGTCCTCGAACGAGACGGTGTCCTTGATGGGCGCAGCCTGGTATGCGGCAGCCTGGTTGGCTTTCTTCGTTGCTTCAAGCTTGTCGAGCTGTTTCTGAATCACCTCGTCCTCAATCTTCTCGAACAGCAGGGCGGGTTCGCCAAGCTGATGACCAGCCGTCAGCAGTTCGGTAGAGCCGAGCTGTTCCCACTCGAACGACTCGATGTTAAGCATCTCGCGGAGTTTCTTCGACGAGAACGGCAGGAACGGCTCGAAAGCAATGGCGAGGTTGGCCGTCAGCTGCAGGCAGATATTGAGGATGGTCTCGCAGCGCTTGGGGTCCTGTTTCCACACCTTCCACGGTTCGCAGTCGGTGATGTATTTGTTGCCGATACGGGCAAGGTTCATAGCCTCAAACTGTGCGTCGCGGAACTTGAACTGCTCCAACAGGCGCTCCACCTTGGCCTTCACGTCCTTGAACTCCTCCAGGGCTTGACGGTCAACGTCGGTCAGTTCGCCGCAGGCGGGAACGATGCCGTTCCAGTATTTCTTCGTCAGCTGCAGGGCGCGATTGACAAAATTGCCGTAGACGGCAACTAACTCGTTGTTATTGCGATCCTGGAAATCCTTCCAGGTGAAGTTGTTGTCCTTGGTTTCCGGAGCATTGGCGGTCAGCACGTAGCGCAGCACGTCCTGCTTGCCGGGCATGTCGACGAGGTACTCGTGCAGCCAGACGGCCCAGTTCCTTGAGGTCGAAATCTTGTCGTTCTCCAGGTTCAGGAATTCGTTGGCGGGCACGTTGTCGGGCATGATGAAACCTCTCCCGGCCCCTCCGAGGGAGGGGAGCTTGTTTGCGTCGTTCCAGGCCTTCATCATCGTGGGGAAGATGATGCAGTGGAACACGATGTTGTCCTTGCCGATAAAGTGAACGAGACGGGTGTCTTCGTCCTGCCACCATTTTTCCCAGTTGCCCCACTTTTCCGGCTCTTTGGCGCACAGTTCGACGGTGTTCGAGACATAGCCAATAGGCGCGTCGAACCACACGTAGAGCACCTTGCCGTCAGCACCCTCCACAGGCACGGGGATGCCCCAGTCGAGGTCGCGGGTCATAGCACGGGGCTGCAGATCCATGTCGAGCCACGACTTGCACTGACCGTAGACATTCGGACGCCACTCCTTGTGCTCCTCCAGAATCCACTGCTTCAGCCAATCCTGATACTCGTTCAGCGGCAGATACCAATTCTTTGTCTTCTTCAGCACGGGTGTCGAGCCGCTGATGGTCGACTTCGGGTTGATCAACTCCGTGGGCGAGAGGTCGCGACCGCACTTCTCGCACTGGTCGCCGTAAGCCCCTTCGTTGTGGCAGTGGGGGCACTCGCCCACGACGTAGCGGTCGGCCAGGAACTGCTTGGCCTCCTCGTCGTAGAGCTGCTCGGTGGTCTCCTCCACCAGCTTGCCCTCGTCGTAGAGCTTGCGGAACCACTCGGCGGCAAACTTGTGATGCGTCTCACTGGTGGTGCGGCTGTAGATGTCGAACGAGATGCCGAACTCCTCGAACGAGTCCTTAATCATCTTGTGGTAGCGGTCTACCACATCCTGCGGTGTGATACCCTCCTTGCGGGCACGGACGGTGATGGGCACACCATGCTCGTCCGAGCCGCCAATGAAAAGGACCTCGCGCTTCTTCAGACGAAGATAGCGCACATAGATATCGGCCGGCACATAGACACCAGCCAGGTGACCGATATGCACCCCGCCATTGGCATACGGCAGGGCCGACGTCACGGTTATTCGCTTATACTGTTTCTGTTCCATAAAAAACTGTTTTCTTCTTTCAGCCTGCAAAGTTACGAAATAATACTGACATGGAAAAGCATTTTTCATAGATTCTTTGCAATCAAGGCGTCCTTTTAGGCCGAGCGAACGTGTTAAGAGGATGGGTTGAGTAGAAAAACTGTAGAAAAAAAGGAGAATTAAAGTAATTTTTTGCCAAAAAATCTGTATTTATAAAAAAAAATGTGTACCTTTGCCCCAAATATGTAATTAAAACCATTAACCAGTTAACGGCCAGCCATTAAGCCAACAAAAAAAATTAAACATTTATGAATATAACAAGGAAAATTTTATGCCTGATGTCTTTCCTACTTGTTTGCTCAGGCATCAACGCCGCAGACGTGGCTGATGTGAACGGAAAGAAGTATTCTTCATTCTCTTCAGCTGTGACGGATTGGCTAAAGTATAACCTCTTCACGGATAATAAAGCCAAGACGTTGAAGTTGCTGGCAAATGTAGAGTATAGTTCAAGCATCACCCTTGGAACAACAGGTGTTTTGTCTGCGAGGACGATTGACTTGAACGGCTATAGCATCACCGTGACGGGCAGTGGTCATGGGTTCATTGTCAAGAATAACCCCGCGGCACTTACCTTGAAAGACAGCCGACCAACCACGGGTACGCATTATTACTACATCGGCGCCGACAACCTGGCCCATGTGTGTGACGCGTCCAACGCCAATTACATCGCTGCCGCAGCCGACAAGAAAGGCTCATTTACCGGCGGCTATATCACTGGCACCAATTTTACCTCGGCAGGTGATGATAATGGTGTGATTACCGGCGGTTTGGGAACCTTTACCATGACCGGCGGTACTATCATCGGTAACTATAGCAGCCAGCATGGCGGTGCGGTTACAGTCAGCGGAGGCGCTACGTTCAATATGAGCGGGGGCAACATCATCGGCAACAAGGCTGGTGTGAGCGGCAATGCCGTGTATGTTAGCGGTACCGTCCTGTCGAATTTCAACATGAGTGGCGGCACCATCCGCAACAATAGCAATGGCAACCACAATGCAGGCGACGCCGCTATCTACCAAGACGAAACATACGCCAATATCAAGCTGTCGGGCGGTACCATCAGCAACAACTACTGGGGTGTGAACTGCGACGACAAAGGTACGGTGTCCATCACAGGACCGGTCAACGTGACCAACAACGTGAAGGGTATTGGCGGATGGGGCACCCTGGAACTCGAAGGCAATCCCACCATTGCCAATAACACAGACGGCGCGGCGAAGACCAATGTGGTGGTGCCGTCCGGCAAAAAAATTGATATCACCAATGCGCTGACCAATAGCACGCCCATCGGCATCACGATGGAGACACCCGAAGACGAGGTCTTTACTTCCGGCCTGTCAGGAAAAGGCGATGTCTCGAAATTCTCCAGCGACGACCCCACCTACCCCATCGGACTGAATGCGTCGAATGAGGCGATTCTGGTGGTGCCCCAGGTGGCCGACGTCGACGGCAAGACCTACGGCTCGCTGGCAGCAGCGCTTGACGACTGGGATTCGAACACCACGCTGACGCTGCTGGCCAACGTCACGACAGACGAGGCACTCACCGCGTCGCTGCTTTCTAACAACAAGACCCTCGACCTGAACGGCTATGGCCTCACGATGACCGCCTCTGACGCCAGTGTCATCAGCATCACCACCGGCAACCTGACCATCAAGGACAGCCGCCCGGCTGAAGGTACGCATTACTACTACATTGGAGCCGACAACCTGGGTCATCTCTGCGAGTCGACCGACCCTGCCTATACCGCAGCCGCAGCTGACAAGAAAGGCTCATTCACCGGCGGCTACATCACGGGCACAAACCATACGTCAGCTCTTCTCCTGGCCGGTGCCATCAGCGTGAATGCCGGAACACTGACCATGACGGGAGGTACCCTCATCGGCAACTACACTAACCGCCATGGTGCCGTGGCACTCAATGCCGGCACCTTCAACATGAGCGGCGGCAACATCATAGGCAACAAGGCCGGCGTGAGCGGCAATGGCGTCTACATTGGTATTACCTCCAGTTTCAACATGACCGGGGGCACCATTACCAACAACAACAACGGGAATCTCGACGAGGAAGACGCTGCCGTCTACCTGGACGGAACAGCATTCAATATGTCGGCAGGCGAAATCAGCCATAGCTACTGGGGCGTCAGCAGCGATAACTCCGGCACCATCGCCATCAGCGGCTCGCCAACCATCACCAACAACGTCAAGGGTATCGGCGGCTGGAATGCCATGGAGCTTCAGGACAGTCCCCTCATCTCAGGCAATATGGATGGCAGCACAGCGTCGAACCTGCATGTGCCCGATGGCAAGACCATCAGCATTACCGGTACGCTGAGCAACAGCACCCCAATAGGCATTACGATGGAATCGTACGAAAACGAGGTGTTTACTTCAGGACTACCGGGCAAGGGTAATGAGTCCAACTTCGAAAACGACGACCCTGCCTATCCTGTCACCTTGTCTGCCTCGAATGAAGCAAGGATTGTCGTTCCCATCGTGGCCGACGTAGACGGAACAAAATACCGCACGCTGGAAGCTGCCGTCGACGACTGGAATACAACCAGTCTTAGCAGCAAGACACTGACGCTGCTGGCCGACGTCACAACCGACGAGATCATCAGCCTCGGCTTGCTCGTAGTAACTGAGAGAACGTTCGACCTGAACGGCTATGGCCTCACCATGACGGGTGCGGGCAAATTGTTCAGCAAGAGCAACACTGCAACACTCAACCTGGTTGACAGCCGCCCAAGCGAGGGTACACATTATTATTATATAGGGGCCGACAACCTGGCACATCTGTGTGAGTCTACCGACCCCGCCTATACCGCAGCCGCTACCGACAAGAAAGGGTCGTTCACTGGCGGCTACATCACCGGTGTCAATATGATTTCGGCAGGTGATGATGAGGGTCCGATTACCGTCAGCCTGGGAACCCTTGCCATGAGCGGCGGTACAATCATCGGTAATAGCAGCAGAAACGGTGGCGCCGTCGTGGCAACAGGCAGTACGGGGATTACCTATGGTACTTTCGCCATGAGCGGTGGCAGCATCATCGGCAACAAGGCCACTACGAACGGAAATGCCGTCTATGTAATGGGTAACGGCAGGTTTACACTGACCGGCGGCTCCATCACCAACAACAACAATGGCTCTGGTAATGCCGGCGATGCAGCAGTAACGGCAACAGACAATACCACCGTCACCCTGTCGGGCGGCGAAATCAGCCACAGCTTCACAGGTGTCAGCAGTAGCGGTACCGTCGACATCGACGGTGGCGTGGCCATCACGGGCAACAAGCAGGGCATTGCCAACTGGGGCACGCTGAACCTGTCTGGCAATCCTGACATCAGTGATAACACGAACGGCACCACGAAGACTAACCTGGTGGTGCCCACTGGAAAGACAATCACTGTGACAGCAGCGCTGACCAACACGAATGCTATTGGCATCACCATGGAGACACCCGACGACGAGGTCTTTACCAGCGGCCTGTCAGGCAAGGGCAATGCCTCCAACTTTGCCAGCGACAATAACGGTTATGCTGTAGACGTGAACTCCGCCAGCGAAGCCGTCCTGGTCAAGATACTCAAAAACATCGATAGCGAGTATACCATTGTCGAGATTGAACAAGCTGTCTATGACGGCGGAAAGAAGACACCTGCAGTGAAGGTCTACGACAAGTCGCTACCTGAAGGCAGTCAGCTGCTCACCGAGGGCACCGACTACACGCTGTCATATACCACCAATGAAGGCGGAGACCCCACAAAGCCTAACTACGTCAATGCTGAGAGCTATGATGACGACGTGGTCATCCAAGGTATCGGTTTATACTATGGTTCTGTGACAGGCACCTTCGTCATCAAACAGCGCTCGCTGACCGATGCACAGACCATTGTCACCGTCAACACGCCGCTGACCTACAACGGTGCCGACCAGAACGTGACGGTAACCGTGCAGTATGACAACGGCATCGACCCCGCCTTCACCATCGATGCAGCCAACTACGACTTCGAGCCGAAGACGGTGAAGGAGGTGGGCCAGCACAACATCGTCATCACCGCCAATGACAACAGCAACCTGACGGGCAACATCACCAAGGTGCTGCAGGTCACTGGCAAGGACATGTCGGTCTACGAGTCACACTTCACCATCACCCCCGACCCCATACCTACACAAATCCTACTGGAGAACATGACTGAGGTGACACCCGCAGTCACCGTGACCGACAACGACACGAAGGAGAAGCTGGTGAAGAACACACACTACTCGTTGACATACACCGGCAATAATGCCGCAGGCAATGCCACGCTGACCATCACGGGTCTGGCTCCATATTATACCGGAACCATCACACGCACGTTCGAGGTGGTGAAGGAGTTCTTCGAGACAGCTGGCATCAGCTATCACGTCACAAGCCCCACGACGGCTACCGTGGGTAAGGCTGACAACACACTGGCCGTGCCTGATAGTCCTGCCGATGTGGTGGTTCCCGCTACGGTGACCGACGCCGACACAGGCATCGAGTTCACGGTGACGGGCATTGGCTCTGGTGCCTTCGCCAGCACCAACATCACGTCGGTGACGCTACCCGCCACCATCAGCAATATCCAGCCCGGTGCCTTTGAGGGAGCCGACAACCTGCAGTGGGTCGACATGCACACCGCAAATGGTTTCACCGTAGACAACGTGAACCGTACATCCACCACAAGCCCGTTCTTCGGCGTACCGAAGCAGACACTGGTCTATGTCTGCGGGAAGAGCGTCCCCAGCCAGAACTACGTCTTCTACATCGACTCGGAGTTCATCTGCGAAAACTTCGTCATCTATGACGACTTCTCAGGCAGTCAGACGCAGTATCAGGATGCCGGCGACTACAAATGGCCCCTCACGGTGCCAATGGACTTCACGGCGAAAAACGTCGTGAATACGCGTCAACTCACAGGCACCTACTTCTACACAATCTGCCTGCCATACGGCTTGCAGCTTCCTGCTACCATGGAGGCCTATACACTCGTAGCGTCATCCGACAAGCACTTAGGCTTCACGGCTCTTGAAAGCGAGGCAACTCTTGAGCCTTACAAACCCTACCTGGTGAAGGCCTTGACCAGCGGCCATCTGCTCTACGCGAAAAACGTTAAGGTGTACGCAAGTCCCGCCGAGAGCGAGATGTACAAGCTGCTGGGCGCCGGACCCGTGCAATCGGGCAACGCCTACTTCTACGGCACCATGCGCTACATGGGAACAACGGCTCCACAGGCAGATGGACTCTACATCATGCAGTCGTCAGGCGAGTGGAGCAAGATAGAGACAGTCCAGGACTATGACCCCGCCACCGGCAAGGGCATCTGCATACTCCCCATGCGTGCCTACATCAAGATGGATTCGCCCATGATGGCCCGTCACCTCACCGCCACTTACACCAACGGCATCGAGGAGATGACGACCGCCGATGAATGCGAAACACCGGTCTACAACCTACAGGGCATGAAAATCAACCGCGCCAATGCCAAGGGAGTGGTGATTGTCAACGGCAAGAAAGTCTGGGTGAAGTAAACCGACTTTCAGCTGCCACAAATACCAAAAACGGGTATATCTTTGCCAACAAAAGGCAAATGATATACCCGTTTTTGGTATTGTAAATAAAGAAAGTTTGCGATTTTATCTTACCTAAATGATTTGCAGCAACTCGCCAAAATGACTGATTTTCTTCATTCGTTCGTGCTCAAAGTCCTCGAACGTCTCTAACTGCCACGTCACGTGGAAGGGAATGTGGATGGCCCAGGCCCCGATAGCCAGGGCCGGAGCGATGTCGCTCTTCAGTGAGTTACCTACCATCAACAGTTCCGAGGGGTGGCAGTGCTGGTGCTCGCAGAGAGCCAAGAACTCCTTCTGCCCCTTGTCGCTGGTGATTTCCACGTCGTCGAAATACTTCAGCAGGCCCGAGCGGCGCAGTTTGTTCTCCTGATCCTGCAGCTCACCTTTGGTGAAGCACACCTTGCGGTAGCCGTCGATAGCGGCCAGCGTCTGCTCCACTTCCGGCAATGGCGTGGCGGGCAGCTGCAATAGTTTCTTGCAGTGGCTGAGCAACGTCGACAGCTCCTCGCTGCTGATATGGCTTCCCCCTACCCTTAGTGCCGTCTCAATAATAGAGATGGTGAAGGCTTTACAGCCGTAACCCAGATCGGCCATATTGCCGCTCTCGGTCTTGAACAGTTCCCGTGCAGGGTCGTCGCAGAAAGGGGCAATGAGGCTGTAGAGCTGATTCTCTACGGCCTCAAAGTACGACTGACAGTCCCACAGCGTGTCGTCAGCGTCGAACGCAATAATCTTAATCTTTCTCACCGCTCACTTCCAGAATAGCCTCGCCGATACATGCATTGGGCTGCTGGATGTGCAACATCTGGCAGACGGTGGCGGCAATGTCGGTGATATGCACCTCGCGCGAGGTAGCGCCGTGATCGACCTTCCACCCGTAGAAGAGCAAAGGGATATGGGCGTCGTAGGGATTCCACTCGCCATGAGTGGTGCCTACGGGCGACGACGTCTTGCCAAAGCTGTAATAGCCCGGCTCGGGCACCACCAGGATGTCGCCCGAGCGGCGGTAGTGATAGCCTAACAAGGCACGGTCGCGAATGACGGCGGGCAGACTCTGACTTGCCGCACGCTCGAAATCGACGACGAAGCTGACGTGCGGTGACTGCCGCAGGTATTCAATGGCGATGGCCTTCACCTGCTCGTAGTCGAGACCTTGCTCACTGATGGCCTGACGGTCGAGGAAGTATCGGCAGTCCAGCTCGTCGGCCACCACCGGACGGCTGTTGCCCAGTTTCTTGGCAATAGCGGCATCCATACCGTTCTGCATATCGGGGTTGAGCCATTTGCCCGCTGGCAGCTTGTGGTCTTGCATGAACTGGAAGTTATGGGCAGCACCGTGGTCGGCGGTCAGGAACAACAGATAGTTGCCGCGCCCCACCTGCTCGTCGAGTGCCGTCAGCAGACGGCCCAGGTCCTTGTCCAGCTGCAGGTAGGCTGCGTCGGTACGCTCACCGCGTGTGCTCCACTTATGGCCGATGACGTCGGTCTGCGAGTAGCTCACGCAGAGCATGTCGGTGACGTCGCCCTTGCCCAGCTGCTCACCCTTCAGGGCGGCGATGGCCATGTCGGTGGTGACAGTGCCGCAGAGGGGCGAGAGGCCGATGTCGCCTTTGGCTTTCTTGATGGCCTTCACCTCTTTATCGGCATCCATCTTCTTGTTAAAGTCACGTACCCACGACGGCAGCTCCGTCATGTAATAGGTGCTGGTGATAAACTGTAAGTTCTTCGTGTCGAGCCAGTAGGCTGCCGTTGCCGAGTGGCCGGCAGGGAGGATGGCGGCACGGTCTTTATAGCTCACGCCGATGACCTTCGACTTGAAGTCGGTATGCAGGCGCAGCTGGTCGCCGATGGTTGTGGCCAGCATATTGCGCGGTGACATCTGGCCCTTCTTCTGGTTGTCGGTACCGACGACGTTGACCGTAGAGTCGTCGGTGCAGTAGGTCTTACGGCCGTCTTTGAAGAAGTTGTTGCCGCAGATGCCGTGGAACGCCGGCGTTGTGCCGGTATAGATGGACGTGTGGCCTATCGCCGTTACCGTCGGGATATAGTTGATCAGGCAGTTGTCGCAGGAAAAGCCCTGACCTATCAGCCGCCGGAAGCCGTCGTTGGTAAACTGGTGGTAGTAACGCGACAGGTAGTCCCAGCGCATTTGGTCTACGACGACGCCTACTACTAACTTCGGCTGTTCGCCGAACTGGGGCTGAGCGAAGGCCGGTGTCAGACAGGCCGCCAACAGCATTAAAAGCAATAATTTCTTCATCATTTTCAAGTCGTTTTGAGGTTACGGTTGCAAATATAGCACATTTTTTCGTTCTGTGCAACATTTTCCGCATTAACCTGTCAATTTATGGCCAAAAAAACTACTTACAAATGGTATATTATTTTTGAAGTAATATATCATTTCCTTCATTGCTTCTTTCCTCCGCGTTTGGCTTTCTTCTCAATGTCTTTGATACTTTCCAGATAGGCTTGTTCAACAGGTGAGAGCGTCTTCACTTGGAACTTCCGGTATTCTGCCACAGCCTTGTCCATAGCCTCTTCGTGACTAACTTTACCACCATCTGTCAAGAGTCCTTCGCCATTAGCCAAAAGAATGTTATCAAGCTGACGGACATAGTCATCCATATACATCGGCTTATGACGTAAGGCCTGTATTTCAGCAAAGTCGAAGTATCCAGATACGAGATTATTCAGGATCTTCAGTTCATCAGCAGACAGATAGTTCTTGGCTATCTTCACTTCATTTAGGCAAGGCAGTTCACCTTTGAAGGTTGTCAACCCCATGAATGGCTTGTCAGCATCAGCACGCTCATAAATCACCTCTGCTGCCGTATGCCCGTGAGCGGCATAGTGTAGTTTGTTCTGTACTATCTTAAAGAACAGTCGTGAGGCCTCAGAACGTGGATCATAATCAACAGCGGTTGCATAAAGGTCGAGCACTTGCCGATAAAGCACCTTCTCAGAAGAACGGATGTCACGGATACGGTCGAGCAGTTCCTTCCAGTAACTTCCACCTCCAAGGTTCTTCAGCCGTTCATCGTCCAAGGCAAACCCCTTCACGATGTACTCATGCAGCCGCTCTGTCGCCCATTGGCGGAAGCGGGTGGCAATGATGGAGCGGATGCGATAACCTACTGAAATAATCATGTCAAGATTATAATAGGGTATCTCACGAGTCACTTCTCTATTGCCCTCTTGGCGAACCTGTCGGAATTTCCGACAAGTTGCATCTTCGTTTAGTTCTTCATCCTCATAGATATGCTTGATATGTTCTACCACATTGGTTCGTGAAGAACCAAAAAGGTCAGCCATCTGCTGTTGTGTCAGCCACACTGTCTTATCTTCTAATCTTACATCCAATCGGATACTTCCGTCTTCCGACTGGTAAATGATGATATTCTGTTGTTCGTCCATATTCCTTCTACCTTTTATATATTATATCCCACGCTCTGCCCAGTCGCCACGGTCGAGGTTACGATACCCGATGGCTTCGGCAATGTGATGGCTCTGCACACGCTCACTGCCTTCGAGGTCGGCGATGGTGCGGGCTACTTTGAGGATACGGCTGTAGGCGCGGGCAGAGAGCTTCAGACGCTCCATCGCCATACGGAGCATATCTAAGCTTGCACTGTCGGGCTCAGCGAACTGATGGAGCATGCGCTCGGTCATTTGGGCATTGCAGTGGACGCCCCCCACCCCGGCCCTCCCCGAGGGGAGGGAGCGGAAGCGAGCCTCTTGGATTTGCCGGGCCTTGATGACCCGCTCGCGGATCTTCGCGCTGGGCTCTCCAGGCTTCATTTCGCTCAAGGCGGAAAACGGCACGGCCTGTATCTCACAATGGATGTCAATACGGTCCAACAGCGGACCACTTATCTTGTTCATATAGCGCTGTATCTGACCCGGGGTGCATACACAATGGTGGGTCGGGTCTCCATAGAACCCGCACGGACAGGGGTTCATAGATGCTAAGAAAGTCACGGAGCAAGGATACTCTACCGAGTATTTCACCCTACTGACAGTGATTTTCCTGTCCTCCAAAGGCTGGCGCATCACTTCCAATACCGAGCGTGAAAATTCCGGTAGTTCGTCAAGGAACAAAACACCGTTATGGGCCAAGCTTATTTCTCCCGGCTGCGGATTAGTACCGCCACCAGCCAAAGCCACCTGAGATATAGAATGGTGCGGACTTCTGAAGGGACGCTGCGATATCAACGAAGTTCCTTTACTCAGCTTACCTGCTACGGAATGGATCTGTGTCGTTTCGAGGCTTTCGGCTAATGTCAGCGGGGGCAAAATGGACGGCAGGCGCTTGGCCATCATCGACTTTCCGCTGCCCGGCGGACCTATCATGATCAGGTTATGACCTCCGGCCGCCGCCACCTCCAAGGCACGTTTCACACTCTCCTGCCCTTTCACGTCGGCAAAGTCAAGCTCGAAGTCGTATTGATGTTCGTAAAACTCCTTTCGTGTGTCGATTTTGGTCGGCTCAAACGTTTGGTCCCCATTGAAGAACTGAATGACGTCCATCAAAGACTCCATGCCGTACACATCCAAGTTATTGACGACGGCAGCTTCACGGATATTCTGGACGGGTACAATCAGTCCCTTGAACTTTTCCTTTCTGGCCCGAATGGCTATCGGGAGCGCACCACGAACAGGCTGTAGCTTACCGTCAAGTCCTATCTCACCGACAAGCATATACTCTGACAGACGCGAACTGTCAATCTTATTGTTGACAGCGAGGATTCCGACAGCCAGAGGCAGGTCATAGCCCGACCCCTCTTTCCTGATGTCTGCCGGCGAAAGATTGACCGTCAGGTCAGCAACGGGCATTTTGAAGCCATTATTCTGTATGGCGGCTTTGATGCGGTCATAACTCTCTTTGACAGCCGTATCAGCCAAACCTGTCAAATGGAGCATAACGCCTCGTGTCATACTTATCTCAATGGTAACGGTGACAGCATCCAGTCCCATGACAGCTGCACAATAGGTTTTTACTAACATGCTCTAACAGATTTAAGTGATAAACTACGTACAAAAGTACACAATCTTTCCCTATTGAGCAATCATATTGTGTTAAAATTCACAAACAGAAGTGCGTCACATTCTTGTTTCCGGAATGTGACGCACATACGTTACTCTCTATTTACAAGAGAGGGGGATAGAGATTGTCTTACTTCACCACAACCTTCTTGCCGTCCTTAATGACGATGCCCTTGTACTCCTTAGAGATACGCTGGCCAGCGAGGTTATAGGTAGCGGTAGAACCTGTCTTTGCCTTGTCAACTACAGCCTCAATACCCATAGGCACAGGATCAGTTCCTGCACCAATCTTGATTGCGAAGTTTTCTGCACCAGTAGCATTGATCAGATTCTCCAGCGTCTTACCCTCAGCATTCTCATCGCCCTTCATATACCATTTAATATTCTTAAATGTATAAGTGTTAGCCTCCTTCATGCAAGCCAGGTCGAAGGTAATGAACGTTACAGCGTCAACAGCGGTACCATCCCACTTCTTAGCAGGCATAGTAAGTTCCTTCTTAACGCTCTTCCACTCTGTGTCAAAGGCATCATCGTTATCCAAATCGAAAGCGCCAGTAATATAATCCGGATTGCCGGCAACTATACCCTGGAAAGCTGCTGTAGACTTAGCTTGCGTAGTAGCCTTATATTCGAACTCGAGAACGGTTTCCTCACCAGGGGCAAGGTTACGGTTAGAGTAAAGGAAGAACTGGTTGTCCCAAGTGTTACCTGTACCACCTTCTTCTTCACCTGAAGTCGGCTGCCTCTCTGTTGCTTCGATGACAATCTCCTGATCGTTAGTAACGATTTCAACGGGCTCCTTATTAGCCTCACCTTCAACCTTCATGAAGAGAACCTGACCCTTTGTTGCATCTTCTTCGCTAGGAGCAACGTAAATCTTCCATACACCAGCTGCGGGGAGAGCAATCTTATACGATGAACCAGCCTGATAGTCCTTCCAGTCATCAGGATCATCGCCCTTGATAGTACCTTCAGGTTTAATAGTAGCGCCCTTGAATGACTTGTCGTGACCACGAAGGGTTGAAATCATAACCTCATTAACCCATGTATCCTGCTTACCTTCAGTACCGACTGTAGCAACCAGACACGGCTCGTTATTAGGATCTACGCCCTCGACAAATTCGGTAGCATTATCAAAGTCATACTCAATACCAGTCGTTGAGTTAGAAGAAGCAACAAAGAAGCCCTCGTCGAGCACCATCGTCTCCCACTTCAGGTCATCGAAATAGAATGTATTCGGTTCTTTGTTATCTACGTTCAGGTTGAATGCAACACACCAACCATCGTTCTGTGAGTCACTGAAAGTAATCTCCTTACTATATTCCTGCCACTCAGTAGTGAAGTTAACGTCACCAATACCCTGATAGAAGAGATACCAAGAGGGGTTCTGATGGTGAATCTGAGTTTGAGCAGTGGCAGCCTTTTCGGCCTTGTACTTGAAGCTAACTCTAATAACACTGCCAGACTTCCAACCCTTAGGAGACATGATAAAGAACTGATTGTCCCATGCCTGCCAATCAGTGTACTGGTTGTCAGCAGCAGTAGAATGAACTACGAAAGCGTGACCACCAGGAACCTCTTCGATATCACAGGGGAAAGGACGTGGTTTTCCTTCTGCAATTGGATTACCGTCTGGATCATTAACAGGATCAGGTGTCTGAGAGGGGTCGATATTCTTTCCTCTAACGATAGACCATGCACAGATTTCGCCTGTACGTTCTCCACGCCAGTTGATGTTCACACCAGATTCATCCTTCGCCAATGCCCAATCAGGCCACTGTCCGAACTCGGCATCACCCATCCACTTGTTAGTATGCTCTACACCAGGAATAATGGGTTGGCCGTCATCGGTCAGCCACTCCTGCCATGTAGCAGGACGCGACTCCTTTTCCTCGTGGGTAATCTTGATATACGTTATCCAGATATCGCCCACATAGTCGCCTGGCTGGATGAGTAAGGATCCGCTACTAGCAAAGTAAGCAGCTGAAGGATCGTTTACGCAGTCTTCCAATACTACGTCTACCCAGTCTGTCGTGACAGGAATCATACCGGGAGTACCAGAACCTGAGAATGATGCATGAATTTCTTGAGCAACGGTACCCTTAATTCTCAGAGTGATTGTGTAATGGGCATCATTGTCAACTTGAATACCCGGGTGAAGTTGGTACTGGAAGTCAAAGAACGCCGACTGCGCTTCATCACTGTGAAAATGGATGGCACCATCTTCAAATTTGATGTGCGCCTCTTCATTAAGCCAACCATGTTCCCATGTTGCCGCTGTAGAGTAGTCCTTTTCAAAATCGACTACAGTCACTGCCTTTGCTCCCAAGAAACATGTCAAGAAAGCAAAAAGAGTAAATAATTTCTTCATAATAGAAATAATTTAGTTAATAAATAATAAGATGAAAAAAATAATATAATGAATTATTATTTAGAGACTCCTGAGAGATAGCTGCCAGGAACGTCAGGACGTATCCTGTCAGCTATCTTCCGTAGCACCTTTATTGTCCGCTGAGCGCATCGCAGAAGGCCTTATAGGTGGCAGTGCGCACCCAGTCCTTACTCTTGCTAACAGACCAAAGACCTACGGGATCACCCGTGTCGGCCATATTGCCCTTACAGATGCCGGCCTGCTTGTCGTTAGGAATGATGCTCATATACCTGTTGATGACGTAGGCATAATAGTCGGCCAGCTTCTGACGCTGAGCTGTTGTGATCTTATCTGCTGCCACATAGGCACCTGTAGCATCCTGATACTTGATGTCGAAGTTAGAGAGACGAATGAGCTTGCCTGTTTGAGCAAGGTTCTCAAGAAGTTTCTTCAGGGTTGCCTTGTACGCTTCGAGCGTGGCTTCATCTTCACTGTAGCTGAGATTCACTTTGGCGTTGATACCGTCAATCTTGGCACCGTTGTTCGTCCAGATACCAATCCAGTAGTTGAGGCTCTCCATCATCTTGGGGTTCTCAAGACCAGTCTCGCTGATAAAGAACTTCAGAAGTTCGGGGTTGCCACCATAGTTTGTATAGGCAGAACTTGCAGACTTTGACACGGCAGGACCGTAGTTCTCACTGCCAAGGATATCCTGCCAGAAAACCTTCTCGGTAGAGTGCTTCAGGTCGTACATACCATTGTCAAGTGTAGACTTCGAGTCGATGGCCTCGTCAATAAGGTCGAATGACTTGATGCGGCCCTCATTAATCTTCATCAGTCCATCGCACCAGGTGTTGAGTGCATAGTTGATGGTGTCCTTCACCTCTTGGTCGGTCTGCGGACGGTGGTTGTCAGGATAGTAGCCCACCTGCACCTTCTGGATATTGATGGTGATACCACGAGCTGTCTCGATGCGCAAGAAGCCGTCAGTGACTCCTTCGGGACTTTGAGCCTCGACGACAATCTTAGTCCATTTATCCTTCTTCAGCGGCCACTTTCCGTTAGTTCCTGTTCCTACTACCGGATTGCCCGAGAAATTGACATCAAAAGTAATGTCCTTGTCAGCACGAGCATAGAACGTCGTGGTGTATTTAGCCAGATGATTCACCTCAAAGCCCTCAATGATACAGACACTGGATGAAGCCGAAATCTGAAGCACGTTCTGGTTATCGTATTTGACGATAGATGCTTTACCCTTTTCGATGGTACCGGTGTATGCACCTACGGGCATTTCATTGAAATTGACGGTCTTTCCCTCCACATAGTCCACGGGAATCTCAATAGGAGCCGTGAGCATGGCTAACCAGTCGTCGGCCTGGTTGGCATTAGCAACGATGGGACTACCGAACACCTCGCCACCGATTTCTTGGACATGGTCGAGCAGGTCTTTCATGTCGATGAAGTTCATCACGCCTTTGCCATTGACAATGGTACCAGACATCAGCGAGGCGCCAAATGCAATATTGTCAAAGTTAGTGACTGCTGCAGCATGGGCCAGTTCCTGCTTGTTGAAATCGGCCACCTTGAGCGTGGCGCCCAACGACAAGTTGGGATACTCAATTCTGTTGATGTAGGTTTTCACAGGAGCCAGGTCCTTATATGGCTCTACATAAGTAGGATCAGGCTCTGCCGTGAAATCATCTGTCACATTATAGTCGGCACAGGCCACCAGAAGGCCACTGAGCAGACAAAGAACACTGAGACTTCGCATAGTTTTAAAAATCTTAGTCATCATAATTCTCATTTCTAATTTCTAATTCCTAATTCTTCACGTACTTGGGTGAGAAGAATACTTTCTGGTTTGACTCACGAGTCTGAACCACCAAGGTATCGGCAGTCGATACCTGCACGTCGTTCTCAAGAATCCAATCGACCTCCTTGCCATTCACGTTTTTTGTACCGATGAGTCTGCCTTTCTTGAAAGTCACAGAGTATGCCAGACGGAGAATGTCGCGCTGAACGGGTTCGCCGTTCATGCTGCCCCACTGGTAGTCCTTGTATTCAGCGCGCTCAGTTCCTTTGGCAATATATTCGCCTGAACCCGAACCGGCTATAGTCTCTTCTGTTCCATCGGTAGAGATGGTACAGTCGTTTCCGTTGAACGTCAGGATGAGGTTGCAGCGCTGAGAAGGACGGGCTGCTCCAGAAGCATCCTTACCAATGTTGATGGATACAGGGAAGGTGGCCTGCGTCATGTTCTTGGTAAGAATACTGCAAATCTCATCGTTCTGGTTGATGGGGTTCTCCGTGTAGTGCTCTGGATCGGTTCTTACCAGCATCGTATCCTTGCGGACGTACGTCTGGGCAACATTGTTCTCTGACACGACGTCGACACCACGGCGGATATACTTGCCCTGCCAGGGATTCATGTACTTCACACAGTAAAGCACATAGTCCTTTGCCAGAACATCCCAGTTCTGCAAATCCGTGCGAGAGGGGGTGTAGGTGAGATCTACAAGTGGCGAACCTCTCAGAATATGATCAATGCCCGACGTCTCCATCATCAGGAGTGGAATGACGTATGTATTCTCAATGGCTTTGGGGTCGTTGAAGAATTCATCAGTGAATTGTACTTCCACATAGCCACGGGCATCGCCATTGTACTGGATAGCGCCGGACGAAAGCTGGTAGTAAGATGCGGGCATGGGACGCACAGGCTCGGCAGCGTTACCGCCGGCATCGGTAAAATAGAGGTTGTCGCAGAGTGTCGGGTCGACAACGATGCTGACAGAAGCGTCACGTCCACCGTAGGCACCACCCATCGTTGACCATATCCGGCACTTGTGCGCATTGTCGAGGGTGTTGTCGTAGATGTCGTTACCAAGTACGAGCGTGCGTACCGGGAACTGATAAGCGAAGTAGGCTGTTGTGCCTCCTTGGTAGTCTGGGAACTCCTTGTCTGCATTATAGCACGACGTGTATGTGAGAGAGAGGGCTCCCAAGGCTATTCCGTATATGAATTTCTTAAGTGTCATAATCATATCTTAAATTCTTAACTCTTAACTTTTAATTCTTAATTCAAGATTACCACCCCTTGTTCTGCTTGAGGTTGCTCCATTTGAGCACCTCCTCCTTGGGGATCGGTCCGTACATCTGATAGCTGTTGTCGAATTTACGGTCCTCGACGTTAAAGATCGTATAAGTGAGTTCGTTGGTGTCATCGTTGCGGTCAATTCTCATACCTTTAACCGATTCGTCGAGCGGCATCAGCCAACGGCGGAGATCCCAGAAGCGCTTGTTCTCGAAGCAGAGCTCAAGACGGCGCTCATTTCGAATCAGACTGGTCATCTTTGCCTGGTCAGAAGCGCACTCGTCAAGGAACACATCGCCTTCGGGCAGCGGCATTCCATATTCGTTCTTGCCGAGGCCTGCACGCACACGGATGGCCTTGATCACATCGTAAGCAGTAAAGCCGACACCTGTCGGGTCGCTCTTGGGACCCCATGCATCGTTGGCTGCTTCTGCGTAAGCCAGGAAGATTTCTGTGTAACGGATGCGTGGATAAATATGCTGCTGCTCAATGAGAGAGCTGGAGTTAGGACTGACATCGTCGCGGAGAAGCTTCAGCAGGTAATAGCCCGTACGTGTAGATTTCTCGCGCTGGTCGTTGATGTTGTCCATGGTCTCGTTATTAGCGTTGGGATATGTGCCAGTGATAATCTCAGTTTTTCTGAATGTCACACCGTTACACAGAACGTCATCAGCAAGACGCGGGTCACGGTTCGCATAGGGATTCTTCGGGTCGTACCCGGAATTAGGATCGCTAATAGGGAGACCGTTACGCATCGGGAAAGCGTCAACAAAGTTCTGTGTAGGATTGACACGACCTAAGCCATACAAAGACGGTGGGAAATTGTCTTTTTCCTGTGAGGCGTTCTTATGACGGTCCTCACGCCACAGCATCTCCGGCATTTCGGCCCCATTGGGCTCAAGCTTTGACTTGTTTTTATACCAGATGTTACCCGTCGGGTCGAATCCCTCTAATCCACCAATTCGATTGAGCACGTTAGCGCAAAGCTTGGCAGCCTCTTCAGATGTCACGCCGCTCTGTTCGCGGAAGGCAGGACTGGCAGCGAGGAGGGCAACCTGCGCTTTGACGGCCTCAGCCACCTTGGCAGAGACAAGACCTTTTGACTTGGCACCGAACACGAGGTTGTAGTTGGAGTAGTTAGCACCAAGTGCTTTGTACTTTGCAGGGATTTCGTCATTGTTAGAGATATCCGTGTAGTCGAAGGGGAGAAGTGCCATGGCACTGTCGCAGTCGGCATAACACCGCTGAACGCACTCAGAGAACTTGGCACGCGGCTGATTGAAGTCGGAGCTACCGTCTTCTGCGGTAGTCAGCAAAGGCACACCATAGAGTACGCCATCGTCTGCATAGCCGCCATGTGCCATCAGCAGATAGTAATAGAGGATGGCGCGAAGGCCGTATGCCTCACCTTTCAAACGGTCGGTGAACATCTGCTGCTTGGAGGCAGCACTCGGTGCCCACTTCACGTTATCTACTTTTGCAAGGAATAAATTAATATACTGGATGCCATCCTTACAACTGTTCCACTGCGACATGGGGTTGTTGTCAGAAGCCCATGAGCCGGTAGCCATGATCAGATAAGCATTGCTGTTCAGATTGGAAACGGCATCGTCCGTAGCAACATCCGTCTGAGTGGTCGTAATATAAGGAAGACGATCGTAGCCATACATCAGCAGACCATGTGCATACTTCGACTCCTCGTACATGGCATCCTCCGGACGATTGTTCTCATCTGCAGGCTCAAACATATCTTCGCACGATATGAAGAGGAATGCGGAAAGTGGGAGGAGTAAAGTAAATACCCCTACTGCCACCTTATTATATATCTTGGTAATCATAATCTTCAATTATCAATTTTCAATTATTAATTTTCAATCATTTAGAGGGTTACCTTAACACCGAGATTGTAGAAACGGGTCTGTGGTGCAGAGCCAACGTTTGTCTCCATCAACTTACGCTCCTTAGAGATGGTGAGGAGGTCGTTGCCGTCGAGATAGACAGACAGAGCCTTAACATACTTACCCTTGACCATTTCCTCTGGGAAGTCGTAGGTCAGCTGTACCTTGCGGAGATTGAAACGATCTGTGCTGTAAATCCAGAAGGTAGATGCAGCACCATCAGCAGTTGCCGATGTGGTCAAACGAGGATGTGTAGCGACATCAGCCGTCTCTGGCGTCCAACGGCCACGAGCATTCACAGAGTACTTATCTTCTCCACTCATAAAGTAGTAACTGCCGTTCTTCAAGCCATCAGCACCGAACTGGCCGTTGCCAATGAGGAAGAGTGTGAAGTTCTTGTACTTGAGCGTGAGGTTCACACCCAAGGTGAGGGGAGCGCCATACGTACCCCACTTGCCAATTTCGACCTGGTCTTCGCTGTCAATCTTGCCGTCGCCGTTCACATCTTCGTACTTCAAGTCACCAGGCTGGATGTTATTACCACCCGTGAGTACCGAAAACGGAAGACCTGCCTTCAGCTTATACTCTGTCTTGCCGTCCTTAGTGGTAATGTCAAAGTCGTCGGCGGTGTAGAAGCCCTGACACTTGAAGCCCCACATGGCGTCCAAGGGACGACCCTCAGCATGCTGGTAGTCATAATTGACGAGTTCGTCGTACTTCTTGTTCTCAGTCTTCAGATAGGTACCGACAACGCCTAACTGGGCGTGAACCTTGCCCAACTGCTTCTGAGCCGTTACGCTGAAGTCAAGACCCTTGCGGTTCTGTATGTTGTTGTTGATGGCAGGCTTAAACGTACTTCCGGAAAGACCTCCCTGCAAGTGTGAGGGGAAGATGGTAGGATTCTGGATGATGAAACCATCCATATCTGTGTTGAAATAGGTGAACTCAGCAGAAATCAACTTGTTAAAGAACGAACCACGCAGTGTAGCAGAGAACTCCTTGCGATGGACGAAGTCAAGTGCGGGGTTACTACCTGCCGTGGATAAGGTTCTATTGGTGCTGACACCTTCGTTCCATGAATAGCCGCTACCGTCTGTCTTCCAAAGGGCATCGTAAATATAGAAGTATCTGTCGTTCATATAGACATCGATATCCTCGCTCAGGTTGCTGTAAGATGCGCTGATGAGCAGGTCATCGACGAAGGTACCCTTCAAGAAATTCTCCTTGGCCAGGTTCCATCCGATGGTGAAAGAAGGCGAGATAGCTTCGCGGTTTCCTTCGGGAAGACGGGCGGAATGTACGCCTGCCAACGACACTTCAGCAAAATAGCGCTCCAAATAGTCGTAACCAGCCTGCAAGCCTAAGTTGGCATTAGCATAACGGTGGTACTCGCTACTACGGGTTGTCGTGTACATATTGGCGAGCAACATACCTGACACATGATGTTTGCCAGCAAAGGTGTGGTCGTAATCAAAATGACCGTTCCAACTGATGGTCTGGCGATACTTCGTATTTGCCATAACCATGTGGCCTGTCACCACCTCATCGCCCTCCTGTGTAAGGGCAACAATCCTGCTCTCTGAGTTATAGTTACTCCAAGTGGGGATAAACACAGCATACTTGTTGTCGTATGACAAGCTGTAGTTAGCGGCATAGTCAATCGAGAACAGTGTCTTGAAAGACAGACCCTTGACGAACTTACTCATATCATAGATGATGCCTGCATCGAACTGGAACTGACGGCTGACGTCTTTGGTCTTACCGCCGAAATAGCAGTCGGCAATAGCATTGGTCTTGGTGTTCTTGGTACCACCGGGGAAGTATCGGCCGTCAAGCAGGTTGAGCGACTTACCGAGGATGGCAAGTGCCTTGGTTGCGTTGGGGTCGACCATATCAATGGGAATCAGCGGTGCTGCATTCTCCGGGAAGTTAGGACGCATGGTAGCAGCCTCACCCCAGAAATCGCCCTTGTTCTTATTGGCGTTGTAGAATGTAGCACTGACATTGGTATAACCCTTGACAACCTTGTTGATAACGAGGTCTACATTACCACGGACACTGAAACGGTCGGTGTAGTTCTCGTCGGCAACGCCGAAGTTGAGGAGGTCTTCGCTGCGATAGTAGTTGATGTTCGTATAGAAGTGAGCACGCGTGCCACCACCCTGGATCTCCAACGTACCTTCAGAACGGTTGTATGCTTTGCGGACATACTCGTCGGAATAGTAGTTGACGTTGGGATAACGGTAAGGATTCACGCCAGAGGCATGATTGTAGATATCCATCTGGGAGTATCTTCCGCCCGTTGTCGAACCATCGTTAAGGCAGGCTTCGTTGTAGAGGGTCATGTACTCGGCAGAGCCTAAGTATTCGGGGAATTCTTTGGCGACGTGCCAGCCAGTGTTGGCATTGGCCGTGATCTGAAGACCGTCGACCTTACCGCGCTTGGTGGTAATCAGAATAGCACCCTTGGCACCCTTGGCACCATAGAGAACGACAGCCTGCGCACCTTTGAGGAAGGTGATCTGCTCGATTTCAGAAGGGAGCACGTTGTTTGACGGACGCTTCACACCGTCGATGATAACGAGTGGAAGGTTGCCATTGTCGTTATTGTCAAGACGGTCGTTGTCCATACCCCAAAGGTTGTTGCCATTCCATCCGCCAACAAGTGCATACAAATCATCGAGGCTGCCCGTCGTGTAATCCTTCTTCTGCAGTTCTTCCATATCAACGTATGAAATGCCTCCGAGAAGATGGTCGGCATCCTTTTCGCGGAAAGCAACATGGACTTTCTTTTTGGCCACCGTAGAGTCAGCGTCGTCTGTGGTCTGGGCATTGACCGTCATTGGCGATGCAGCCAACATGGCAAAGAGAAATATGTTTGTTTTTAGATTCTTCATAATCTTAATATTCAATTATCAATTTTCAATTATCAATTACCAATTATCAATTGTCAATTGATTACCATCCGGGATTCTGGTCGAATCCTACATAAAGGTAGGTATCCTTATCAGGTAGCGGGAACCAATAGTGCTTCGATTCAAAATGACGGGCAATCAGATCTTTTTTGTGGAAGTTACCAACCTTTGCGTCTTTTGGATCGTGATCCTTAAACCACGAGGCTGCTTCCAAACGCTCGAACTCGTGAGAGTACTTTACGGTGTAAGGAGGCTCGGTCAGGAGAAGCCAACGCTGCAAGTCGCACCAGCGGAAGCCTTCGAAGGCAAGCTCAACGGCACGTTCGCGACGCACCTCGTCGATGAAATGCTCCCTGGTGTCAAGGAACTGGGGCTGTACATGCTCCATCGGATAGTCGGAAGAGTTGACACGGTCGCGGAGTGCATTGATGGCATCAACAGCAGACAGTGACGGGCAGTACTCTGGCTTGGCCTTGATGTCAGCGGCACCTGATGCGATAGCTGCTCTTGCCTCTGCATACATCAGATAGATGTCAGCAAGACGCATATACGGGAGATAGGTGTGTAAAGGACCACCGCCGCCCCATGCATCGTACCACTTGTCGCCTTCGTTACACTGGTGAGGCACAAGCTTCTGGATGAAATAACCCGTGCTGCTGGCATCGGCGATAGAGCGCATGGCACCGCCCGTGTACAGATCACAATACTCCAGTTTCTTCTGGTCGGAATTCAAGGGGTCGGTACTGAGCACATAGTGGAAACCGTCGAACACGATGTCGTGATAGAAACGCGGATCGCGGTTCTTGTAAGGATGCTCAGGATCCCAGCCAGATTCCGGGTTCAGCACATACTCGCCATTCTTGACAAGATAGATGGGCTGTCCGTTAGCCATACCGTACTGGTCGATGAGGTTGGCTGTCGGGTGGTGGATAATCTTATCGTGAGCCACGAGACCTGCCACTTTCGGACCAAAGATCTTGGTGCAGTTCCAGTTAGAAGTGTTTCCATCGGGAGACAAGCCACGGAAAATAGCCTCTGTAGAACCCGGCTGGAGCCAATCCTGCTTGTAGGTATAGAAGATGTCCGAGTAGCAAGACTCAGCATTCTCATCGCGCTCATGGTCGTAGATGTTGGAATACTTGAACTCAGCAAGCTTGTAGCTGACAGTTCCTTTGTGAACCATTTCGAGTGCCTTACCCAATGTCTCGGCTGCCTTTTGGCAGTACTCCCTATCATAGTCATAGGTCTTGCCGTTGGAACTGGCGCCTAACAGCTGGGCTACGCCACCGTTCTTGGTCTTCTCAAACTCCTTCATGAGCGGAGAACCAGCCCACAGGTAGCACTTGCCGAGATAGCAGAGCGCCGTGAACTTGTTGACACGCAGGTCATTCTTACCTGAAGTCTGCATACCGGCCAAGGTCTCATCCCACTCTATGGGAAGCAGCTCGTAAGCCTTTTCGAAGTCTGCAGCACAGCGATCAGCACATTCCTGGAACGAAAGACGCGGAAGCTCGGGGATGTCTGTTGCCTCGAAAGCCTTGTCGATGTAGGGCAGACCACCGAAATAGCACATCAGCTCGAAGTGCCACCATGCACGGAAGAAATACATCTGTCCGAGCAACAGGTCGCGCTCTTCGTCGGTTCCTACAAGGGACCTGATTTTCTCAATACCCATATTACACTTACGGATGCAATACCAAGAGTTCTTCCACAGAGAACTTCTGTCGCCATTCAGCCAGCACTGATTGTTGCTCAGCCAGTTACGATAGTTGCCGAGGTCAACCTGATGATCCATGTGTGCATAGCCTTCAGGGTTGTGTACGGCATCATCACCGAAGTTCCATGAGGTACAATAGTTGACCTTCTCCTTATCAGGAATCAGACTATAAATCTCCTCAATATATCCCTGGAAGTTGCGATAGTTCTTGAATGCCTCATCCTCTGCTACGATAGACTCAGGATCCTTGTCAAGCCAATCGGTGCAAGAAGTGAAGGAAGCACCACTGCCCAGAACGAGCAGCAAACCACCCAAAAGGGATTTTATGTTATTATAATATTTCATAATAGATATACGCAATTAAATGTAAAGCTTGAATCCTAAGTTATAACGTCTGACAGTGGGGTAAGCACCGCCACCACCACTCCATCCGTAGTTACTCTCACGGTCGTCAGGCATCTTTGTAATCAGCAAGAGGTTGTTACCATTCAGGTAAATCTTCAGACTTGTAAAGCCAAGTTTCTTGATCCAACCCTTCGTCCACGTATAAGCAAGCTCTACGTTCTTGAGGCGGAAGTATGAACCATCGTAGAGGTACTGTGTACCGTCGTTATAGTAAACCTGTGTGTTGAAGCGTGGCGGAACGACATCACCCGAACCGTCAGCAGGATTCCACCAGGTACCATTATCATATACTGTCAGAAGCTGATCGCCGAAAGAAGGCAGACCCACGTCACGGGTGACACCCGTCACACCATAGAGCTGGGCGAAGCAGCTCCAGCCTTTCCACTCCCAACCGATGGTTGCATTGTAGGTGTGCTCAGGATTTCCCGTGTAGCCGTAAGGAGCCTGGTCGTTGGTCTCGTCAATCTTACCGTCACCATTGAAGTCAACGATATAGTGGTCGCCGATAAGAACCTGGTCGTCGCCCTTCTCACGTTCAGGCGTACTATAGAGTTCATCGTAGGTACCAATAAAGCCGTTGTCGATGAATGAGACGTACTGACCTTGAGAATAACCCTGTGCCTTACGGTAACTCGGAATCAGTTCAGGGTCGTCCTTCAATTTAATCACGTTATGTGCATAAGTATAGTTGCAGTTTGCCCAGAAGCGCATGCCATTCTTCAAGACCTTGTTGAAGCGAACCTCGAACTCGAAACCGGAATTTTTGATCTCACCCTTGTTGATGTCAGGAGTCTTGGCTGCACCATAGTAAGAAGGCACGGAACGGTCGGTACCGAAGATGAAGATGTCGTAACGGTCATCGCGGAACCAGTCGAAACTACCTGCAAACATACCACCGAGGAAGGCATAGTCGAAACCGAGGTTCTTCTTCGATACAGTTGCCCAACGAAGATCGGGATTGGCAATAAAAGCTTCCTTATAGCCTGTGAACGGGCTGTTCGAACCATCACTAGACATTTTGTAGGGGCCAATGACCTCCCAGCCCGTCAGGTAAGCAAAATCTCCACCAGCGCTGTCGTCACCAATCTCACCGATAGATCCACGAATCTTGAACATATCAATGATACCCTTGTCCTTCAGCTTCTTCATAAATTTCTCTTCCGAGACCATCCAGCCGGCAGCTCCTGAACAGAAGAATACAAAGCGGTTGTCGGGCGAGAACTTCTGTGAACCGTTGTAAGCACCGTTGAACTCAGCGAAATACCTACTCTTAAAATCATAGGTGGTACGGAAGACCCAGTCCTCACGGCGATTCTCAAGGTCGGCGTTACCGGCAAAGATACGACGCTTCCAGTTACCCATGAGCGTTACGTTATGGAGACCAAGCTGACGGCCCCAGTAGAGCTGAACCGACATCTCGGTTGAACGTCTTGTGTAGCTGACATTACCTGCCTGAGTTTGCCAATCGCGACTCTCATAGAAGTCGAAACCTGTTTTAGCGTCAATCTCATTCTCATAAATGATCTGACCGTCTTCAGGGAGAATGTATGCCGTATTAGTCACGTGGGTGTCGGAAATACCACGGTCACCTTCATTGAACTGGTTGTCCCAAGAGATAGTACCGCGGGCAACAAGACCCTTTGTGATGAAATCAAGGTTTTGCTCGAGTGCAAAGTCGGTGAACACATGCGTAATAGACTTTGTCTCATAACCAGACGTTGCAACGCTCATCGCAGAGTTTGACATGTTAGAGGCTGCCAAACGCGAATAACCCCAAGCGCCATTTGCGAAACGGACCGGATAGACGTTAGGCGGCATACGATAGGCACCAGCCCAGTTCTGCTGCTGGAACCACTCGCCACTATTACCATAATAATAACGTGGGGTCTTCTGCTGGGCGTTAGAACCAGCCAGATTGACTCTGAACTGAGTGGTCTTCGTCACCTGGAAGTCCAAATTTGAACGTACATTCAGACGATTGTACGAATAACCGCCTTCATAGCCCTGATGGTTGTCCCAAATTCTCGTCATGTCACCTTCGTTCTGGAAGTCGAAAGAAACGAAGTACTTGACGTACTGAGTACCACCGGAAAGATTAAGGTTCGTATTATAAGATAAAGCGAAATCCTTGAACATCTCTTCCTGCCAGTCAATGTTCGGATAGCGTTCTGCCTGGCTATAGTCGCCGAGGTAAGTGCCATCTGCATTGTAGTGAGGCTTGACAGTATAATCCTGGTTGCGGAAGTTGTTGATGAACGTCTGCGGACGATAGTATGCCCAAGAAGCGGCTCCGCCTAAGGCAAGCTCATTCTCGACAGCCTGATTACGTAACATATAGCCGTCGTATGAGTCGTACTTGCGAGGTAGCTTAGATACAGCCTTCAAAGTAGCATTGAAGCCCACATCGATTCTTGCTTTACCTTCCACACCGCGCTTGGTCGTAATCAGGATAACGCCGTTAGCACCCTCCACACCATACACGGCTGTAGCAGATGCGTCCTTCAACACCGATACGGTAGCGACAGATGTAATATCGACAGACTTTATCTCACGCTTGACACCATCGACAAGAATCAGAGGCTGTGCATCCTGGTTCCACGCTGCTGCACCACGAATGTAGATACGCGGATCTTCTTCACCAGGCTGACCAGAAGAAGCGATGGTGGCAATACCAGGCAAGTTACCTGTGAGGGCTGCACTGACACTGCCAATACCAGCCGAACGCTCAAGTACTTCACCTGTCGTCTGCGTGATGGCACCTACAACCGATGCCTTCTTCTGTTGGCCGTAACCAACGACGACGACCTCTTCAATCTGGGCATTGTCTTCCTCCAGAGTAACCTTGACGGCTCTGTCGGTTGAGACCTTTACTTCCTTCTCAATCATGCCGACATAGGTCACGACAACGGTACCCTTACCATTTGGCATCTTTAACGAGAAGTTACCGTCAAGGTCGGTAATGGTAGCATTCTTTCGGTTGTCCTTCTGAACAACTGTTGCACCAATAACCGGCTCGCCGCCCGTGTCAACGACAGTACCCTTGACTAGTCCTTGTGCAAATGCTGGCATAGTAAAAGCCATCATAAGCAATGCCAGAACCGATGTTTTTGACGATTTCCTGCATATCGCAAGAAGAATCATCTCTTTCAGTTTTTTTGTCATTTAGGATTTTGGTTAGTATTTATTTTTTTGTGTTTAGCTTTCAAAACTGACTGCAAAAGTAACAAAAATAATAAAAAGGGCGCAATTTTTGCTAAAGACAATCAAGTCAATGTAACAAATTGAAAAGAGAATGAAACAATTGAAATAATCTACGTAAAGGTTTACGTAAAAAATTCCAATCTTTCGGAAAAGGGTTTATTTCAGTTTTTTCTCAATTTCATCATAAAGGGCAGCGCCTGCCAACTGGCGGGCGGTGATGCGACCACTGCGGTCGGCGATGATGACATCGGGAATAGCGAAGAAACCTAACTGAGAAACGATGGGCGTTTCCCACATCTGGCCATCGCAGACGACAGGCCATGTCAGAGAGTCGCGTCGTGCCGTCTGTCGGCAGTCGGCAGGATTACCGTCAATACAAATGCTGAGAAGCTGTAGACGCTGGCCGTACTTCTTCTTCAGACGGTGCAGTTGGCGCTGTATGCCCTGCGACTCATAGTTCCAAGACGACCAGATGGTAATGACGTTGACGTCGCCGTTCAGATCGGCGGTGCTAATCGTCGTACCCGAAATGGTCTTTGCTGAGATTTTCGGTAGGCGGTCGCCCACATTGACACGTTTTAATCCAGACAACTGGCTGGATAATTGAGCGGTCAGTCGGCTGGGGGCTGCCTTCTGCATCTTCGTCAAAAGGTCATAGACTTTGGCGTACGGTGCATTGTTTTTCAGAAGGAAGTACTTGTTGAGCACATATAAACAGCCATGCGACTCGGGATGGGCGGTAATAAAATCTGCGGCCATCTTCTCAATCTCAGGCGGTGTTGCTTCGTTAATCTGCAGACGGAACTCCGTCAGCAGATGGTTCTGCTCGTCGCCGTCAATCTGCACCTCACGCAGGTGCGAGGCGTCACCCTGCATAGATAGGGTTGCACCAGGGGAAGCAATGACGGGAATCTCAGAGAAATTAGGAAACACTACCGATAGCAGGAGTGTGTCTTCAAGAGGCACCTCGTAATTAAACCGTCCTTCTGTGAGCTTGATGGTGTCAATACGCCCCTTCCCCATCAGGCTGTAGACAAGAAGTTCACCCTGATTGAAGTTCTTGAACTTCCCCTTCATACGGAACGTACCGCCAGAAGTGGAACAAGACACCACAATCAGGGTGAACAGTATATATGCGAGTGCTTTCTTCATGAGCCTTTTACTTGGCTACCTTCTGCAGCTCCAGGTCGGTAGCTGCATACTTGGCATAGCTGGAGTCCTTAGCTACAGCATCGCGCAGAGCCGTGGCAGCGTCGACAGTGTTACCCATACGTGCAGCGAGGATAGCCTTCAGGTAGTCAGTGGTGGCGTCCGGATTCTTCACGTATTTCAGCGTGACTGCGGCAGAAGCGTAGTTCTTATTCAAGATCTGAGCTAAAGCGGCGCTGTTGGAATAGACGTCCTTGAAGTCTTGCTCGGCCTGAGCGTAGTTGCCCTTGGCCAGGTCGAGGTTGCCTAAAATCTCACCCAGACCATTGGCACCTGTTGCTTGGCTGATGTAATTCTCTGCCGACGCGATGTCGCCCTTGGCCAAAGCAATCATACCGAGGTTGGCGGCAGCCTCGGGCAGCTGAGCGCCAACCTGCTGAGCCTGCTCAACATATTTCTTGGCAGCATCCAGATTTCCCTTGGCAAACTCCATCGTGGCAATATTGTTGAATGCGCGGGCATCAGCGGGATAGACCTCGGTGGTGAGCTTGTAGATATCCTCCTTAGCTTCAACATCTTCGGTCAGCGTAGCAGCATACAGCATCTCCTCGACATTGAGCTTCGTGGGGTCAGCCTTCAGCTGCTGCTGAATCTGCTCGTCACTGCGGCCTACGGTCTCGTAGTTGATAATCATGCGCGAACGGCGCAGCTGCGGCAGGATGCCGTCGGCCAGCTCGCGGAAAGCGCTGGAGATGTTCTTAATCTGCTGTTCGCGCTCCTGCGGGTCCTTGTACATAGAGAGAACGCGGAGGATGACATCCTTGTCCTGAATGTTGGAGGCCTTGACCAGCTCCTGGAAACCGTCCCAGTCCTCGGCCGTGTACCTGGCATCGATAGTGGCGTCGGCCAGCTTAGCCTTCTTCAGCTGCTGCTGAACATACTGCTGGGTGTTCTGCTGACGCTGGGCAGCTAACTTCTCGTTCATTAAGAGGTCACCGTCGGGTGAAGCGTAAGCCGAGACCTCAACATCCTTCAGGTTCAGACCCTCACGGTCGTTATTGATCTTCTCCAACAGCTTAACAAACTCCTGTACGGAGTTGTTCTTCAGCTCGCTCTGACGGAGCGTAGCTTGCTGGATAAGGAACTGGATATTAGCCTGTTGCTTCTGGGCATTGATACGCTGGAAAGCATCGGGAGCAATGGCTGCATGAGCGGTCTTCAACGTATTCTTGTATAACTCGCTGGTGGCCAGGATGCCTTCAGCAACCTTCACGGCAGGGACATACATAGGTTTAGAACCTACGCGTGCCACGAAGTAGAGATACATATCAGCCTTGTTGCAGTCGAGATAGTCGAACTGTGTCTTGATATTGTAGCGACCGCCAACCTGATAGAGGATAGTCTGGTTGTTACCATATACCTTTTCACCCTGGAAGGTTGTGGGCTCGCCCTTGGCCACCTGGCCGTCAGCATAGCGCAATTCGGGTGTGACGGTAATGACCGCCTTCTTCTTCATATACTTCTCGGGGAATGTACCGTTGATGGTAGCAGGCACTTTGCCGGCCTGAGTCTCTAACGGATTAGGGGTCACAGAAAAGTTGTCGGCAGAAAGGGGGCCTAATTTGCCACCGCATGACGTCAGAAGCAGAAGACCTGCTGCTGACAAAAGAACAAAATGACTTTTTTGCATCTTAAGTAAAAACGTTTATAGGATTATAATCTCTCGTGCCGCGAGCGGGACTCGAACCCGCACGACCATCACTGGCCAAGGGATTTTAAGTCCCTCGTGTCTACCAATTCCACCATTGCGGCTAAAAATCGCGTGCAAAGTTACGCTTTATTTATGGAACTGCCAAAACTTTTACACAATTTAAGATAACGTTTAGTTCCAAGCCCGCAGAATGGCACCATCAAAGGCAGCATTATAGATGTAGAGCTGCCGTCCCGCATCACCTGAGGCCACGACACCGTTATTGACATCATAATACCGTTTACAGCGTGCGCAGGTGAGCTGCTGACCGTTCTGTGTCCACGTCAGCGGATGGTTAGTGCCCCCGTAGTTGTCGAGGCAGTTAGCACATTGTCCCTCGTAGGCTACGAGTAAGCCCGTATAACTGCTGCGTCCGATAATGATGGCCCCTCCGGCGCCTAACTCGCAATTCGTCTGTGTCTCTTTGACGGTCGACAGGGTGACATCCTCCGTTGCCTGGTCGTAGTTACGGGTGGTCATGATATGTCGCACACCCTGTGCCATACGGGTCTTGACGATGAGGAAATGACCAGAATTGCCCAAAGCCGCCGTCAGGTGACAGGGGGCCGGGTGCAGGGTCGTGTCGAAGATGAAGTAACACCTATGTCCACGATAGATGCTGTCCTCGGCATCGTCACAGGCAAAAAAAAGTGAAGAGTGAAGAGTGAAGAGTGAAAAATTTGCTACCGCGATGAGGATGGCGACAATTTTCTTTCTCATAAGATGATACGTTTTATTCTTCACTCTTCACTCTTCACTCTTCACTCTTCACCCTTCACTCTTCACCCTTCACTCTTCACCCTTCACGAAGCAAAGCCTTCTCGGCCTTGACGACACGCTCGAAGGCAAAACCGTCGAGCACGTTGTTCATCAGGGCTACAATCTGGTCGTTGCAGAGGTTGCCGATGCTGCCTTCGTGGGTGTGGTGGATATTCTTGTCGGGCGTGAACTGTCCCGCCTCGATGTCGAGTCCCACCTTCTTGTAGGCGTCGCGGAAAGGTAGACCTTCCGCCGCGAGGCGGTTCACCTCTTCGACGGAGAACATCGGGTCGTACATCGGGTTGTCGAGGATATGCTCGTTGACCTCTATCTTATTAATAATGTAGGCGGCCATCTGCAGGCAGTCCTTCAGTTCGTCGAAGGCGGGCAGGAAAACTTCCTTGATAATCTGCAGGTCGCGGAAGTAGCCCACGGGCAGGTTGTTCATGATAAGCATCACCTGCTGCGGCAGCGACTGCAGCTTGTTGGACTTGGCGCGGATGAGTTCGAAGACGTCGGGGTTCTTCTTGTGTGGCATGATGCTCGAACCCGTGGTACACTCTTTCGGCAACTTGACGAACGAGAAGTTCTGCGAATTAAACATACAGGCATCGAAGGCTAACTTAGCTAAGGTGCCGGCGATAGTGGCGATGGCGAAACCTACGTTACGCTCCATCTTGCCGCGCCCCATCTGGGCATAGACCACGTTATAGTCCATTGAGTCGAAGCCTAACAACTCCGTCGTCATCGTGCGGTTCAAGGGGAACGACGAGCCATAGCCAGCGGCCGACCCCAAGGGGTTGCGGTTGGTCATCTTGTAGGCGGCCTGCAGGAAGAGCATGTCGTCCGTCAGACTCTCGGCATAGGCGCCGAACCACAGACCGAACGAGCTGGGCATAGCCACCTGCAGGTGGGTATAGCCCGGCATCAGCACATCCTTGTACTGCTCCGACTTCTGTATCAGCTCGTCGAACAGCACCTTGACTTCCTCGGCAATCTCCATCAGCTGGTGACGGGTGAAGAGTTTCAGGTCTACCAGCACCTGGTCGTTACGCGAACGACCGGAGTGGATCTTCTTGCCCATATCGCCCAACTTGCGGGTCAACAGCATCTCGACCTGTGAGTGGACATCCTCTACGCCGTCCTCAATGACGAACTCGCCACGGTCGGCCAGCGCGTAGATATTCTTCAGTTCGTTGAGCAGCACCGGCAGCTCATCTTTACCTATCAGTCCGATAGACTCGAGCATCGTGATGTGAGCCATCGAGCCGAGCACGTCGTACTTGGCCAAATAGAGGTCCATCTCGCGGTCGCGGCCTACGGTAAACCGCTCTATCTCCTTGTTGACCTCAAAGTTCTTTTCCCAAAGTTTCATTGATTATTTTTCGTTATCACGTTATAACGTTATTTCGTTATACATATTCTATTTTTGAAAGTGCATCGGCTATCTTCTCCACGCCATCCTGCAGCGGACCGCTGACCATGCCCTTGATGAACGGGTTCAGCTCGGCCTTCACCGTGACCTTCATCTTAGAGGTCGTCTCGGTGACGGGGAGCACCTGAATCCACACGTTGAAGGGCACGGGCGACTGCGCCGTCTCAAACTTCACGCACTTAGGCTCGTCGCGCTCAATGATGCGCAACTTGAGTTCACCTACCGGCGGAACGTTCAGAGAAACGGTATCCTCGTCGAACGAAAAATCGCTCACACGGTCACTCGGCACGCGGTCGCGCACCTTCTCCAAATTGCTCATGTCGCTGATGTTACGGTAGACGGCCTCCTGCGAGTAGGGAATCTGCTTCACGCTACTCTCAAACTTCGTACTGTTGTCAAATAGTCCCATTCTTTCTAATTAATAGAGTGAAGAGTGAAGAATGAAGAGTGAAGAATTTGCTACCGCTAACCCACAAACCTCAATAATCACCCATTGTTAATTGCTTTTTTCTGACTTGTTTGAGTGAGTGCGAAGAGTTAAATACTGCAACTGCCTTTATGATGGCGGCAGCAAATTCTTCACTCTTCACTCTTCACTTTTCACTTTTCCACGTCGAGGGCGACTTGCGCCACTCAGCCAGGACGGCCTTCTCGTCTTCCTTGATATAGCCCGTCTCAGCAGCCGCCTCAATGACGGCGTCGTAGTTCGACAGCGTGACAAGTTTCACACCGGCAGCGGCAAAAGCCTCTTCGGCAACGGGGAAACCGTAGGTGAACGACGCCACCATGCCAATCACCTCGACGCCATACTGGCGCAGCGCCTCGACAGCCTTCAGCGACGAGCCGCCAGTAGAGATAAGGTCCTCGACGACCACTACCTTGCTGCCTTTCTTCAGTTCGCCTTCCACCTGGTTGCCCATACCGTGGTCCTTCGGCTTCGGACGGACGTAGCAATACGGCAGTCCCAACTCCTCGGCCACCAAGGCACCCTGGGCGATGGCACCCGTAGCCACACCGGCCACAGCCTCAGCCTCGGGGAACTGCTCCTGGATGACGTGGCACAGCTCTAACTTCACGAACGAGCGCAGACGGGGGAACCCCAACGTCTTGCGGTTGTCGGTATAGATGGGCGACTTCCAGCCGCTGGCCCATGTGAACGGCTCCTGCGGCTGCAGCTTGATGGCTTGAATCTCCATCAGCTTTCGTGCAAATTGATGCTTTACTTCCATAGTTTCAATCGTTAATTTGGCTGCAAAGTTACAAAAAATTTCCTTTTTCCTTGACAGAAACAGAAAAAAAACGTAATTTTGCGGCAGATTTGACACATATAATTATATTGACATGAAAAGAAAAGTATTTGTAATGGCTCTTCTGACCGTTATGACGGTCACAACAGCCAACGCCCAGAAAGATGATAGTCAATGGACGCTGAACACCCGTGCTTGGAGCACGAACTATTTCACATCGATGATTGGCGCTGCCGCCAACATGCTGATTACCGACGTCATCCTCGACTCACACGGTCCCGACTCAGTGACCATCGACCGCATTTTGCCCTTCCCCAGCCTGGTGTTCCCTGTCGGCATGAAGAAGGACGGCTTTGATGACCCGTACAACATTTACGGCCCCTACCACCGCGCTTTCAGCAATCCGTTCAAGCATATCGGCGACTATGCTGTCGGTCTCGACGTCTCATGGCAGCCCTCAACCATCGGGTTCTATGCCGGTGCCTATTTCAAGAGTCAGGAGATTGTCTACAAGAACGAGCCCCGCGACGGCGACAACATCCGCGGTTTCTACTTCCAGCCACGTGCCGGCCTCAGCTTCGGAGGTGCGAAGAGTACGTTCGAGGTGGGCGTGTTCTATGATATTCCCACTGGCTGCACCTCAACAAGCCTGGCCAACCCCGACAAGGACATCCTCAAGGAAGGCTTAGGACTTGACTTCGCCTTTACCAATTTCGACAAGGGCGACCCCACGTCGATGACCCTGCAGTTCTCCATGCCGCTCCACGATATGTTTAAGGAGAATCGCGGCCCCGGCCTTGGCAAGCGTCGCGTCGGCTACATCATGCTGACACGCCGCATCAAACTGTAAGACTTTCAAGCATCAAGATTTAGCAAAGCCGAGGGCGAGCAGACTGACTCTGACGCCCTCGGTTTTCAGTATCTCACGGGCACAGGCCGTCATCGTGGCACCTGTCGTGACGACATCGTCGACAAGGAGGATATGGCGCCCACGGATGGCATTGAGGTCTTTAGCCTCGAAGACATCGGCGACGTTCTCCATTCGCTCCTGGCGTCCCATCTGCGTCTGGCTTTTCACGAAGCGGGTGCGACGGACAATCTGGTTATAGATAGGCAACCCCGTCGCCTCGCTGATACCGCGTGCCAGTTCCATACTCTGATTGTAGCCACGCTGTCGCTGCCGCTTCTTGGCTAACGGTACGGGTACAATAAGGTCGATACCGTCAAAGAAGTCTGCGACCATGAACTCACGGGCCATCAGCCGTCCCATCTCACGCCCTATCTCCGGGTGGTCGTGGTATTTCAGGTCGTACAGGATATTGCTGGTGCGCGAGCTGGCTTCATAATAGAAGAGAGCCGCCACCCGTTCTACGGGGATGATGCCCCAGAAGAGTCGGGCCATCGGGTTGTCGTAAGCACTAAGCTGATAGCCTGTGCGTGGCAGATGCAGGTTGCAAACGGCACAAATCACCCGCTCCGACGGCGCCAACCGTCTACCGCAGACCACACAGAGGCGTGGGGCGATGAGGTCGAGCAGGCGTTGCCAGATGCTAATCTTCTTCATACACTTCGTCAACATCGCCGTCGATACACTGACGGATGATGTCATAGGTAAAGCCACGCCCCAAAGCAAACTTCACTAACTTCTGATTCAGTTCATAGTCGCTGGCAGCCTTGATGCTGCGTCGCTTCTGCTTGAGCAACGGGCGGAGTACGCTGAGGTATTGTTCGTCGTCAACCTCAGCGAGCACCGCTGTGCGGATATCGTCGCTGATGCGCTTCGTCCACAGCGCCTGTTCCACCTTACGCCGTCCCCATTTGTTATAGAGAATCTTGTCCTTGACAAAGGCGCGGGCGTAACGCTCGTCGTCGACATAGCGCTCACTGACGAGGCGCTGCATGACGCGGGCCTGAGCCTCGTCTGTCATACCCCACCGCCGCATCTTCTCCGTCAGGTCGTGCTGGCAGTGCTCGCTCCGGGCACAAAGCTGTGCTAATTGCAGGTAGGCTCCTTGTTCGGTTACTTCTTTCATCGTGTGGCTTTTATCATTCGTGGTTTGTCGAATTGGTCGTTCCTTATTTCGATATCGTGATACGACATCGCACTGAGCAAGGCTGACAACTCGGTGGCGTAGAGAGGATTGATTTCAAAGAAGAGACTGCCACCGGGCGTCAACGCGTGGCTGCCATACTGGGCAATGGCGCGGTAGAACAGCAGCGGGTCGTCATCTGGCACGAAGAGGGCCAGGTGTGGCTCGTGGTCGAGCACGTGGCGCTCCATTGCCTCTGCCTCTTGCTGGCAGATATACGGTGGATTACTGACGATGAGGTCGTAACGGGAGATTGTTGGCGAGTGGAGCACATCCACCAGTTCAAACGACACGTGAACATGGGTACGTTTGGCGTTCTCGCGGGCGATGGCTAACGCCTCCTCGGAGATGTCCCACGCCGTCACCTCAGCCTCAGTCAGTTCGGCAGCCAGGGTGCAGGCTATACATCCGCTCCCCGTACCTATATCGAGAATCCTCTCCCCTCTCGGAGACATTTCTCGTACCTCGTACCTCGTACCTCGTACCTCGTTATCTCCTCTCTCCTCTATTACCCACTGACATAGCTCATACGTCTCCGGTCGTGGTATCAGTACCCCTGGTGCCACGCAGAACCGTCGCCCACCAAACTCTGCTTCGCCAATAACATACTGCACCGGCTCGCCGGCCAACAGTCGCTGCTGAATCTGTCGCAGTTCGCGTTCGTCAGGCATCTGTCCGCAGAGCACCTCAGCCATCGTCAGACCAAAGTGCACCTCCAACACCATCCGGGCAACGGCCTGCGCTTCCCGTTCGTCATACACCGCCGTCAGCGGTCGCCATAATTCCTGATTTGTCATAGTTTTGCTGCAAAGGTAACAATAATTTCTCATTTCTCATTTCTCATTTCTCATTTTTTTTGTAACTTTGCAGCCAAAATCTGAATGAATATGAATATCGAAGCATTGATAAGCAAGGCTGCCGGCGAGGCTGTGAAGACGCTCTACGGCATGGATGCAACCGAAAAGATGTTGCAGCTGCAGAAAACGCGCAGCGAGTTTGAGGGCAACCTGACGCTCGTGGTCTTCCCGTTTGTGAAGGCCGCCAAGAAGAGCCCTGAGCAGACTGCTCAGGAGATTGGCGAGTATCTGGTGCAGAACTGCACGGCCATCGACAAGTTCAACGTGGTGAAAGGCTTCCTGAACCTGAGCATCGGCGACGGCGCCTGGCTGGAACTACTCAAGGCCATTGACGCCGACGACCACTTCGGCATTGTGTCCCCCTCGGGGGACGACAGGGGGGTCTCCCCCCTCGTCATGATCGAATATAGCTCGCCCAACACCAACAAGCCCCTCCACCTCGGCCACGTCCGCAACAACCTGCTCGGCTGGTCGTTAGCTCAGATCATGGAGGCCAACGGCAACCGCGTGGTGAAGACGAACATCGTCAACGACCGCGGCATCCACATCTGCAAGTCGATGCTGGCCTGGAAGAAATGGGGCAACGACGAGACACCGGAGTCGAGCGGCAAGAAGGGCGACCACCTCATCGGCGACTACTACGTAGCCTTCGACAAGCACTACCGTGAGGAGCAGGCACAGCTTCAGGCACAGTTAGTAGAAGCTGGTATGCCGGCTGACGAGGCTGCCAAGCGGGCCAAGGACGAGGCACCGCTCATCAAGGAGGCTCACGAGATGCTCGTGAAATGGGAACAGAACGACCCCGAGGTGCGCGCCCTGTGGGAGAAGATGAACTCGTGGGTGTATGCCGGCTTCGACGAGACCTACAAGAAGATGGGCGTCTCGTTCGACAAGATATATTACGAATCACAGACCTATCTCAAGGGTAAGGCTAAGGTAGAGGAAGGACTCGCCAAGGGTCTCTTCGAGCGCCACGACGACGGCTCCGTATGGGCCGACCTCACCAACGAGGGCCTCGACCAGAAACTGCTGCTGCGTTCCGACGGCACCTCCGTCTACATGACGCAGGACATCGGCACCGCCGAGATGCGCTTCAAGGACTACCCCATCGATAAGATGATCTACGTCGTAGGTAACGAGCAGAACTACCACTTCCAGGTGCTCTCTATCCTGCTCGACCGCCTCGGTTTCAAGTGGGGCAAGGAGCTCGTCCACTTCTCATACGGCATGGTGGAACTGCCCAACGGCAAGATGAAGAGCCGCGAGGGAACGGTCGTCGATGCTGACGACCTGATGGCACTGATGGTTGAAGACGCCTACAAAACCTCGATGGAATTGGGCAAGTTCGACGATATGACCGAAGAGGAGCGTCGCGAGATTGCCCGCATCGTCGGCATGGGCGCCCTGAAGTACTTTATATTAAAGGTAGACGCGCGTAAGAACATGCTCTTCAACCCCGAGGAGTCCATCGACTTCAACGGCAACACGGGTCCCTTCATCCAGTACACCTACGCCCGCATCCGCTCTATCCTGCGGAAAAGTGAAGAGTTAAGAGTGAAGAGTGAAGAATTTGCTACCGCCATACCTTCACCTTCAAATAACGCGCAGCCTGATTCTTCACTCTTCACTCTTCACTCTTCACTTAGTGAAAAGGAAATAGAATTGATTCAGAAGATGAACGAGTTCGGCGCCGCCGTCGAGCAGGCCGGCAAGGACTACAGTCCCTCGGGCATCGCCAACTACTGCTACGAGCTGACGAAGGTCTTCAACCAGTTCTACCACGACTACTCGATTCTCAACGAGCCCGACACCGACAAGCGTGCCGTCCGCCTCATGCTGGCCAAGAACGTTGCCAAGATCATCAAGAGCGGTATGGCCCTCTTAGGCATCGAAGTTCCCGAGCGCATGTAATTTTGATTCATACAAATACAAAAAGAGGGTGTGTCAGCGTGACACATCCTCTTTTTATATAGGAAAGATAAAAAAAAGTATCTATACTCTGCGGAATGTGCCCAAATTTTAATGATTCCGCAGAGTATAGGCGTAATTTTACTTTTGTTGTCATTACAATAAGTACATGTGATTTTCAACAAAAAGGGTGACAGGGTGACAGAACGCCGATGTACAGGGCGTCTGCACCCTTTTTTGAGGGTGACAAGGGTGACAGGAGGGTGACAGGTTGGCAGTTCGGTTTTTGTGGCCGTCAGTCGTGGTTTTGAGCCGTCTAAACCCTAGTAAGAGGTGGCGTCTGGAGAATGAAAGGCGGCTATTCGTTGTTGAATTCTCGAGAGAATTTGGAGGTTTGCCGGTTGCAAACCAGTGGTGAGGCGGCGGTTTAGCGCTGAATTCTCGAGAGAATTCGGTTGGGTATGGCACGGTTTTTGCTATTAAGAAGGTATTGCTAACCAAGTTTAGACGTATGAAAGACATAGACAAAGTATTGATGAGTTATCTCTACCGCCGTGAGTGGAAAGAGAAGTGCGTGACACTCAGCCAGATAGCCGAGTGGACGAAGAATGGTAAATATCGTGCTCGCGTGGAGGCCGCGAGGGGTCTCAGGGAGATTCCGACGGAGGGCGGCATGACCAGCGGGCCGATGGTGGCAGACGAACTGCCGCGGGTGATGCCTGCCAAGGGGGCTCAGGGGCAGTACACGGGACTGGTGCTGCTGTCGTTCCTGGTTAACGAGGGCGTCGAGACGTTAGAGCGGCTACGACGGACGGTGAACCTGTGGGAGCAGACGGTGCTGTCGTTCATCGGGGCCGAGGGGCGGTCGCTGGAGGTGATTGTGGCCTATAGGCTGACGGGAGGAGCGTTGCCTGCGGGGGAACAGGGAGGCGGACTGCCTGCGGGGGCATCGCAGGCCACACTGTTTCAGCAGTATGCGTATAAGCGGGCGGCGGAGTTTGCGCTGGCATCGACGGGGTTCAAGCCTGTTGAGGTGGCACACGACGGCTCGGAGTCGTTCCGCATCTCCTACGACGAGCAGGTGTATTACCACCCGGAGGCCAAGCCGATAGAGATGGCACAGCCCACGGAGCCGCTGACAGACGAGTCGGCGCAGATGGTCGGGAAACCGGTGGATGTACAGCTCGACACGGAGGTGTTGCCAGGCTACACGCGCCGCGAGATGGATGCCACGAAGTTCAACTTCATCTGTCGCGAACTGGCCAACGGCAAGGAGAAGGACGAGGACGAGTACCTGATGACGTTAGCCGCGGAGTGCCGCAAGGCAGGTGTCGACAAGGAACTGGCCATCAAGGACACCATCGCGATGGGGCTGTTCTTCAAGAAAGACGTTCTGGTGCGCTCGGCGTTCAATGCGGCCTACGAGAAGCACCCCTTGGGGCGCAAGAACCCTGTGGAGCGTTCGCTGATGCACCAGCAGTTGTTGGAGGAATTCCTGCGTCGCCGCTATATGTTCCGCCGCAACAGCGTGACGGGCGACCTGGAGTATCAGGAGAAGCACCGCTATGCGCTGTGGTGGAAGCCGCTGACCGAGGAGGCGCGCAACGACATCAACAACGCGGCCATCGAGGAGGGCATCAAGGTGTGGCCGAAGGACCTGGAGCGCGTGCTCGTCTCTGAGCATACCAACACTTACGACCCTGTGCGCGAGTGGCTCGACGGCCTGCCTGCTTGGGACGGCCGCGACCGCCTCGGCGAACTGGCTGACCGCGTCAGGACGCAGACACCGGGCTGGCGCGACAACTTCAAGATATGGATGCGCGCGATGGTGAGCCAGTGGCGGGCGGGGCGCGATGCGATGTACGGCGCCCAGATGGTGCTGATGCTCGTTGGCGGTCAGGGCACGCGGAAATCGACCTTCATGCGGATGCTACTGCCCCGTGAGCTGATGCCATTCTACATCGACCGCATCGATTTTGCCAACCGCAAGGAGGCGTTGCGGGCGCTGAGCCGTTTCCTGCTTATCAACATCGATGAGTACGACCAGGTGTCGAAGGCGCAGACGGCCTTCCTGAAGCACCTCATCCAGCGCACCGACGTGAAGGAGCGGAAGCTCTACTCGACGACCTTCGAGCAGAACCAGCGCTACGCCGCCTTCTGTGCCACCACCAACTCGCTCGTCCCGCTGAAGGACGAGAGCGGCAGCCGCCGCTATATGGTGGTCGAGGTGAACGGCGTGATTGATACCGACACGCAGGGCGACAAGGCCATCGACTACCGCCAGCTCTATGCCCAGATCGTCGAGGAGATAGAGCAGGGCGAGGAGTATGCCTTCACGGGTGAGCGCGAACAGCTGATAGTGGCGCAGAATGCCGACTACTACGAGACGCCAAACGTGGTTGCCTTGTTTGAAGACCTGTTCCGTATACCCCAGGGGGGTGATCAACCGCTGCTGTTAAGTCCTACGGAAATCCTCACCTATATCAAGGACGCGAAGAAGACGAACGTGGTCACGCAGTCAAATGCCACACTCTTAGGCAGTTACCTCCATCGCAAGGGCTTCCGGAAAGGTAAGGGCGAGAAGCGTCGCTGCTATTTCGTGGCTCTGAAAAGCTGACACCCTCCTGTCACCCTTGTCACCCTCAAAAAAGGGTGCAGACGCCCTGTACATCGGCGTTCTGTCACCCTGACACCCTTAAACGCAAAATTCTTAGTATATGAAATACATAATAGTCAAAGAAACCAAGCCGACATTGAAAACTTTCGGCAAGTACAAGGCAAAGGCCGTACACAACGGCGAAGTAGGCAGTCGCCATATCAGGGACGAGGTGTCCGAGCGCTTAGGTATCTCCGAAGGTGCCGTCGAGGCCGTGATGATGTGTCTGTCGAACGTCATCAGCCAGCACCTGCGTCGTGGCGACAAGGTGCGTCTCGACACCTGGGGCCTGATGAAACTCGAGATAGAGAGCGACAAGGTGGACGACCCCACAACATTCCGTGCCAATAAGCACATCCGCGGCGTCCGTCTCCACTTCCTGCCAGAGAGCGAGAAGGGCAAGCCCGAACTCTATCAGGACATGACGTTTGAGAAAGAGAGGGGGTAGAATTGCCCCTCTACTTTTTGCACCATACTGCTCTTCAAACGGAGATAAACGACATGATGTTCAGCACAAACGAGCAGTCAAAGCCTTGGAACACCAGCCGTTTGGCATTGGCACCATCCTGCTGTACACCCATGCCGTCTTGATATGGATTCAGTCCGATAATCTTTTTATATGGAATCTTCGTACTCCGCAGTGACGAGTGGAAGATAATGTGCCTATTGGTGATATACAAACTGCCAGTGCCGGCATTGTCCATATAGCTGCTTTCCACAGGATGGCCCTTGAAGCCACCAGTACGATAGGTAACCCCCTTCATTACTCTGAACGAGAAGCCGCTATGACTGCCAACCATTTCACGTTTCACCTTCTCCTGCCACATCGTCACGCCATCATAGCACCAGAGCACCACTTCATCCTTCCCTAACAAAATCGGCGCATGGAAGTTGGTCTGTGGCGTAATGCCCTGCTGCAATTGTTTCAGCATCTTGGTCTGTTGTATAGCGGCAGGTGCAGTCAGTCCTAATGCACGCACATACTCATCTATCCTTTGCTGTTCATCGTCCGTCAGCAGTCCGTCTTTCATATAGTTGTCTACTGCCTGATTCAGCATGTAGTTGTATGTTTCCTGCATCATCATGCTCGATAACGGCAGAACGCTTGTTATCTGCCTGCATATCTGCAACACCCGCTGTAGAGGCTTCTGTCCTGTGAAGTATTCTGCCAGGAATCCCCTAACCATCTTCTGACAGAGTTTGTCGAGTGAGCCATTTACATTGACACTCTGATAGGGTACACCAACAACCTGCAGATAATCCCTAATGAGATCCAGCTGATGCGAATGGAAAGGCCAACGACAGCTCTCTGTATATTCATCGATACACTTGGCCGACGACACAGCAATATCTGCATCTTCCACAAAGCTATCCTGCTTCACTTTTGCAATGAGCTGCCTCAATTCATTCACCTTGACTGCATCCTTGAGATACCTGCGCACCCCATCTTCAAGAGCCTTCAGCCCCTGATTATGCTTCTCCTCGCACTCCTTATGCACATGCGAGAAGAACCCTGCATCCTCACCACAATACCTACACTGTCCCATCAAATATAACCTTTAATATTCCGAATTATACTCAAATTACGACCGAATTATAACCAAACCTAACGATTAACATTCGTTTTGGTTATTTTGTTTCACTCTGATTATCAGGGTTTTAATATATAATAAAATGCATGCTCAACCCAAAATAACCAAAGTAAATAACCAAATACACATAGTCATGGTTATTTGGTTATTATCCACCTTTTTCCTTCATTTACAATTTTATCTTGAGTCTTTAATATACTGACCAAATGCCCCAAAAACCGTTTCTGCGATTTTGGATCTTTGTTTTTGGGCAGTGCTTCATTCATAAAGTCGAATATCTGGTTTAGCATAACTCCTTCTGGACTGCCATTCTTTACAAACTCATAAATCATACTGAGATATTTGTCTCTTTCGAGTCCTTTCATCCTGGTATATTCACCAAGCTGTTTTGTCTTCTTGGCAACAGCAAGAGAAATGAAATAGTTGGGTGCCCGACCTTCTATCAATTTTCTGGCTTTTAGAATTTCTATAGCAGATGGCGTAACCAGTTTTTTCTTTTGTATAGCATCAAGCCAGATGCATTCTTTCAGCGACAATTGTGTACCAGAAGCCAGTAACTGGGCATATCTTTCATCAATAACTTTACCATATATCTTCACATTCACTTCTTGCTTATTATTGTCAATCTGAAAATCTGGCATCGGGAAGTGGCGCTCACGTTGCTTAGCATACATTGTCTTAATGCCTCGACTAATAGTATCAATCATATTAAAGTTCACCATTGCCTGACACAGACACTCGTTGCGATAGTATTTCCGCTGCCCAATATATTCCAAAGCCTCTTCGATAGTACCAGGAATAAAGGTGCCTGCATTAGAATAGAACAGATAATCAGGCGTTTCCACAAAGTTTATTCTCTGATTAAGGCGATAGTCCTGATGGGCGATACAGTTGTGAAGGGCCTCACGAATAGTGTAATCATCATATTGCTTCATGGTATCAGGAAAGAGGGTTCCTCCTGGCAATTCGCGCATAGTGAGATTATTTATCTTCTTCAAGATATCATCCACTGTCAGGATAAAAGGCGTAGTAAAGTGCTCGTAGTCAATTGTCAGCCCGTCAGCATCAATTCTTGTCCATGATACACGGGCAATGCCTGGTTCTAACTTATTTGCAGAGATCTCCTTACCTAACAATATGAGAGCAGCCCTCGTCAGACCGCCATTTTTCATCACGCCACTATTAGTTAAGAAGGTTGCAATATCCCAACCATCAACTTCAGAAGCAGGGATTCTTTCATGCACTTTCTTAAACATGATGCGGGCTTTGGCAACAGCAAGTTCGTCTAAGTCGTCAATTGTAGCATTCGTAACCACTCTTGCTGTCCAGTCTGAAACTGGACTTTGATATCTGATATCGTCAATTTTATCTTGTGACAGCGGTACCAGACTTTCACCGTCTCTACCATACGCTATACGTTTCCAATAGGTAACAATGTTATGTGGCGATGCAGGAATCTTAAACAGCAATATTCGCTTACCATCTGCCATGACAGGAATAATCTCACGATATGTCAGATTTCCTGTTGAATTATTGGCTATCTCGTGCTTCAATCCTTGGATAGCCACCTCAGATGACAGAAAACTTGTTCCTATCAATTGTTTATCGTTAGAAACGCCCAACACCATCCATGCAAAATCTTTATCACGCAGATTGGCCTCATTGCTAAGTGCAGAGAAATATCTGCCGAGTTTATCACGATCGAACTGATTCTCTGCAGTTTTAAACTCTACCACTTCATTCTCTGTTTGGGTGAGCAAATGGTTCAGTATATCGTTATAATTCTCCATGTCGTCATCTTTTTGTTTGCAAAGTTACACTTATTTTTTGAAGCTACCTAACTTCTTCACCTTATTTATAGTAGATGTTAACCGAATTGTTGATTCATGGATAAACTATTTTAGTTATGATATAGTTCACCATGGCTTCGGGGGTCAAATAAGGGTTTAAGCAATTACCTTTGTCATCTATTACCTTCAATCTGCGTAAGACTTGATATATTTCGCTCGATACCTCTTTACCCCTTTTTGATGAAGAAAATTCTATATTAATACCTTCTACACTGATAAATTTGTATTTATAAAGTCTCTTTATTATAGCTTCCAAATAATTACGCTCTATTGTTTTTCCATTAGATAGAGAAATAATTTTAACTTTCTTCTGAATAATATAGTTCCGATATAGTTTTCGTAATTCTCCTTTAGAGTCTACTGTCATGTCATAATCATCAGAATAAACATTAAATACGTAAACTCCCATTCCCTTGAAAAACCTAAACAATTGAAAAGCCTCATTCGACTCCATCCGAAGCTTATACTGAAAAATATCAAAATCCATATGAGCATGATATGGGACATTTTCAAATAGTATAGGATATAAACTCATTATGTAGTCTTCTGAATAAGACAGATCATTACCTGCAATCTGCGTGTGAGTAGTCGGCAATTTTTTTCGAGAAAGGTACTATGGCCATCTACTTCGTTTGCATTATCACAAAAAGCACTTGACGCCTCATAACTAAGTACTGTGGGCATAGTTTGATTCAACCCTCTTATTATGCTATAAATAACACGGCCAACGCTTGATGACATTCTGATGAACGCCACGAACGGGCAGGTTCGACTTTTCATTAGGATTATAGATAAACAATGCCTTACTGCCATAGAATTCCCTCTCAAACTTCTCCGTCATACAGGGACATGCCACCACCTTGGCTCCCTCAAAGGGGTGATTGGCAAAGAAAAGCATAAACAGAATGACGGAAAGCGAGAAACGGTCGCTGTACTTATCTGGAATACCACCAGCCACCACCTCTGGCGCCATATAACGGGCCTTACCCATAATGCCGGATTTCTCGCCCTGAGCCATGACATTGTCGTTATCGCAAATGAGCACGTCGCCATCAGTAGGACGAATAAAGAAGTTGCCATCGTTCAAGTCCTGATAGCTATAGCCAAATCGGTGGAGCATCATAAACCCATTACAGATCTTCATAGCTGCAGCCATCATGGCATTAAATGACTTAAAGTTCTTGCGAGCCAACAGGTAATTGCCAAACTCGAAATAGTTGCTGGGGCGCAACTTCATAATGTAGCCATAGCTCCCATTTTCCTTCTTCGTCAAGTATTCAGGCCAGATAAAAGCATCAGAAGGAGCACCTGAAGTGATATTGCGTTCAAGATTCTTATAGAACTTATCATCAGGCGGGGTGATGTACCACTTAAGGGCCATCTGCTGACCACCCAACTCTACCAGATAGACAATACCTTGACCGCCTCGGCCCAATTCCTTGATGATTGTAGCCTGGCTTCCTATCGTCAGATTTACCCTTTGTCCCTTTTTTAATTCCATAGCATAATAGGTTTAGTAGCCCGTATTGTTTTCGGCGTAGTATTTTTTATGTGGCAAAGATACGCTTTTCCTCTCGAAACGCCAAATCTTTTCGTGTTTTTCTTCAAAAAAATTCTTACACCTGCATCAATTTTTGAGCCGATACTTGGCTTTGCTACTCATAAAAATAGCAAATAGACTGAAAGTGATTACAGTTCGAGAAGTCCTTGCGGTATCTGGATGCTGATTTGCTGACGCTTGCTGTCGATATTGGTAATGAGTTCTTCGGCGGCGGGGATGAGACGACCGTCTTCTAACTCGAAGAGCAGGTTGGCGGTAGAGTCGTCGATAGCGGCGATGCGGCCTACGGTTGTTCCTGTGGTTACGTCGACCACATCGAAGCCAATCAGCATGGAGAGGGAAGGGGTTTCGTCGTCATCAGCCAGGGAACGGGGGAAGTAGACGTCGCAGCCCGTCAGCTCCTGGGCGCGCTGCTGGGTGTCGACATCCTCGAACTTGACCAGAGCAACGGTGTCACTGCGGAAGCGGTACTCCTCGATGAAGAAAGGTACGAGAATGCCGTCAACCTCGAGTATGAGGTAGTCGCTGTCGACGCGGTCAAAGATGTCGTCGTCGAACTGAAACGACACCTCTCCCTTCACACCGTGAGCTTTGCCCAAGCGGCCAATGCGATAGACTTCTTCTGGCTTAATCATCTTATCCTTTCAATCTTAGCACCGAGGGCATTCAGTCGGCTCTCGATATTCTCGTAGCCGCGGTCAATCTGCTCAATGTTGCTGATGGTACTCACGCCGTTGGCACTCATAGCCGCTATCAGCAGGGCGATGCCGGCACGGATGTCGGGGCTCGACATGCGCTGGGCACGGAGCGTCAGCTTGCGGTCGTGACCTACGACGACAGCGCGGTGGGGGTCGCAGAGAATGATTTGTGCACCCATGTCGATGAGCTTGTCGACGAAGAACAGGCGGCTCTCGAACATCTTCTGGTGGAACAACACCGAACCGCAGGCCTGGGTGGCCACGACAATAAGCACACTGAGCAGGTCGGGCGTCAGGCCAGGCCACGGGGCGTCGGCCAGTGTCATGATGGTGCCGTCGATAAACGAGTCGACGACGTAGTGCTCCTGGTGCGGTATATAAAGGTCGTCGCCGTCTACCTCGACCGTGACGCCTAAACGGCGGAAGGCATCGGGGATGATGCCAAGATCGTTTACCGAGACGTTCTTGATGCGGACACCATTGCCACACATGGCGGCCATACCGATGAACGATCCCACCTCAATCATATCGGGCAACAGACGGTGGTCTGTGCCGTGCAGCTCGTTGACGCCGCTGATGGTCAGGAGGTTCGAGCCGATGCCACTGATGCGGGCACCCATGCGGTTGAGCATGTGGCAGAGCTGCTGGATATACGGTTCGCAGGCAGCATTGTAGATGGTGGTGACACCCTCGGCCATGACAGCAGCCATAACGATATTGGCCGTACCCGTCACCGAAGCCTCGTCGAGCAGCATATAAGTGCCTTTGAGCTGCCCAGCGGCAATCTCATAGACATCGCGGTTCTCAATGTGGCGGAACTCGGCACCCAGTTTCTCGAAACCGAGGAAATGAGTATCTAAACGGCGGCGGCCAATCTTGTCGCCCCCGGGCTTGGTGATAACGGCCTTGCCCATACGGGCCAGCAGCGGACCAATCATCAGGACTGAGCCACGCAGGGCGGCACACTTCTTGACGAACTCGTCGCTCTCAAGATAGTCGAGCTTCAACTCATCGGCCTGGAAGGTGTAGGTTCTTTCTTCGCACCTCGTACCTCGCACCTCGCACCTCGAGTTAACCTTCACCCCGATATCCTTCAATAACTGGATAAGGTTGTTGACATCGCGAATGTCCGGGATATTGCTGATGGTGACAGGATCACTCGTCAGCAACGTGGCACAGATAACCTGCAGCGCCTCGTTCTTGGCGCCCTGCGGCGTGATAGTGCCACTCAGCAGGTGTCCACCCTCTATCTTGAATGATGCCATAGTCTTACTTCTTGCGTCGTCCTTTCTTACCCTCTTCGACGGTGATGGCCGTCACCTTGTCAAACTTGAACTGTCCCAAGTCCAACTGAATGGCGCCGTCGGTCAGACGGGCCAGGTCGTCGGCCACTTTCTCGTCGTCAGCCGAACCGTGGCCCCACGTCAGCAGGTCGCGCTTCATCTGGTTAGCCGTCTGGCGCACCAGCTCGTCGCGCTGTTCCCCAGCAGGCATCTCCTTGATCTCTCCTAACAGTTCTTCCACCAACCGGCCATAGTGGCGCAGCTTGATGCGGTTCTGAGGCAGGGGGATGGGCTGCGGCTTGGAGTAAATCTTCTCAGCACCGCTGACGTCGAAGGGCCAGTCGATATCCAACTGCTTGTCAGACATGAGGTACAGATGGTCCCAAAGCGTCTGCTCGTAGTTGACATTCTCACGTATCTGGGGCACCTTCGTCAGCATTATCCTGACGATGCTCTTGGCACACTTCAGACGCTCGTCGCGGGAGGGCAGGCTGACGGCATAGTCCACCATCTTCTGAATCTCGCGACCATATTCGGGCATCAGCAGCTTCTCGCGCTGAGTGTTGTAGTCTAATCCTTGTATTTCCATTTATATTTCTTAATTCTCAATTCTTAACTCTCAATTCTCAACTCTACAACAGTTTCTTTGGCATTTTGGCCACGAAGTCCTTCAGGTAGAAAGGCTCGTAGTAGGCCACGTCTTCGGTCTGTTCCTGCATCAGTCGGCGCTCGGCAAGGGGTTGCATCCATTTTGCTAACGGCTCAATGCCGTCAATATAGCAGGCGTTAGGATGGTTGATGGTCTCCATGCACTTCTTGGCACCGCCCCCGAAGAAATAGACCTTACCGCGATCGAGCCAAGTCTTGTAGGTCTCAGCATCGACAACATCGGCCTGAACCTCGCGGACAGGACGCAGGGCACGGTCGTACACACCAGCATACACCTCCATACGGCGAGCGTCAATCATTGGGCAGAGCAAGGCGCCCTCCTCCACCATCTCACGCAGCAGGACGGGTACACAGAGCAGTTCCAGCGTCGGCACGCTGATGAGCTTCAGGTCGCGAGCGTAGCAGATGCCTTTGGCCATCGACACACCAATACGCAGTCCGGTATAGCTGCCGGGACCGCCACTGACGGCTACCGCGTCGAACGGGATGGCGTGATTGTCGGTGAACGACAGGGCCTCATCCACAAATGTCCCTAAACGTTCAGCATGATTGGGTCCCGTGCGGTCTGTCTGCTCAAAGATGACGTGCGAATCCTCGCTGACGGCTACGGAGCAGACGTCGGTACTGGTTTCAATATGTAGTATGCAAGCCATTGTTTCTTCTTGTCAATAAATCAATTAAAGTGCAAAGGTACGCTTTTTCCCGTTAATACGTGCATGTTTCAGAGAAATTAACGCTACAGAGGCAGCGTCATGAAGAATCGGGCGCCCTTGTTGTAAGTGGCGTCGAGCATGATGTCGCCACCTAAGCGTCTGACGGTGTTACGGCTCAGCGTCAGTTTGTATTCATCCAATTGCACAAACTCGTCGAAGATGGTGTCGGCCTTGTCTTCGGGAATGCCACAGCCGGTATCCTCAATGCTGATACGTAGCATCTTCCCGCTGACGTCGCACTTCATGGCGATGCTGCCGCCGTCGGGCGTAAACTTCTCGGCATTGTCGAGCAGGTGGACAAGGGCCGAGGTGGCATAGCGCAAAGAGGTTTGCACGATGACGGTATCGTCAACACTACTGACGAAGCTGAACCGATGCTGTGGTCTATCTGCTATGCCGCTTTGCCGGATGGCTTCCTGGCAAAGCTCACTGGCGCTGATGCTGTCGGAGCGCTCAATGGAGTTGAGGCTGCTCAACTCGGAGAGCGCCAGCAGGCGGTTGATGAGCGAGGTAATGCGGTTGGTATTCTCCTGTATGTTCTGGCTTGCCTCCCTGCGTATCTCGAGCGGCAGGTCCACGTCTGGCTGTGAGATAATCTGGGTAAAGCCCGACAGGATGTTCAGCGGCGTGCGTATCTCGTGCGAGATGTTCTTGATGAAAGCCGACTTCATGCGTAACGACTCCTGCGCCTTGTCGCGGGCTACGGCCAGCTCCTCGTTCTTCTTCCTCAGACGGCGGTTCATCCAGTACCAATAGCCCACCAGCAAGGCCAGGGCGATACTGATGATGATGGTGGTCATCATCAGATAGCGATTGCGCTCCAGGCGCTTCTCCATATCCAGCTCACTGACACGGAACAAGGTGTTCAGTTCGGTAATCTGGGTGCGGGCATCCTTCTTATAGATGGAGTCGGTCAGCTCTGAGACATTCCGATACATCACGGCTGCCTCTTCAAACTGCCTGATACCCATCAGGATTTGCGCCCGCTGCTGGTAGATGAGCACCATCGACGACTTGTCGTCGTAACCCTTGCTCAGCTCCATTCGCCGGGTGTTATGCTCGAGCGCCTTCTCGTAGTTGCCTTGCTGCAGGTAGAGCTGTGCGCGATAGTAGAGGATGCTCAGTCCGATGAATACTTGCCCGTCAACCTTATATTTGTCTGCATCGTTGATGTTTGCTTCCGCTTCGCTCAGCCGGTTCAACCCTAAGTTCTGCTGGGCACAGGCGATGTAAAAGTAGGCGTACCACACCTTTCGCGTTTCCTTGTCCATCTCGCCAGCTTTCTCTTTCTTGTCTAAAAAAGCTTTCCACTTGTTGGTAATGGCCGTCATGGCTTCATACTCTTTCTTCTCGTTCAAGGCGTCACAATAATATGAGAAGATGTCGTTCACGGTCGACGAACTGATGTCAACGTCGTCTATCAGCTCCAGACTTTTGTTGTAGCAGCTGATGGCCTCGTCCAAATAGCCCATATTGTTATAGGCATTACCCATCGCATAGTCGGCCAGGGCAAGCCCGAACTTGTCGTGGCGTCTGGTGGCGTCGCTATGCATGAGTTCGACCTCTTTCAAGGCCGTGTTGACCTGACCGCTGAAGGTGTAGGTGTTGACTAAATGCGTCCATGTCCGATAGTAATACTCCCAATGCCCCGTCTCCTTGTAATAATTCATGTCGAGCGGGGCCTGCATGATAAGGGAGTCATTCAGGTCGTTGTTATAGAGGTACGTCAGGTGGTCGTAACGGCGTTCACTCTCAGGATCTTCCGTTTTGCCGACAGCAGTCAGCGTCAGCAGAATAGCAAGGATGGTTAAGATAGTCTTTCGCATACGGCTGCAAATTTACTACAATTGTTTGATACTTCCAAATATCATACGAAAATTTCGCAACGAAAATATTCGCCTGGTGCCGCGAGCGAGAGATCTACCCGTCTTAAAAAATATAAAATGGAAACAATATTTCGCTTCTTAAAACGCACTAATAACAAAAGTTGTGTTATATTTGCACCAAAAAGTATTGACAAGAAATGCAGAATTTTGCAGCAATAGATTTTGAGACGGCTAACAATGAGCGCAGCTCTGTTTGTTCTGTGGGTGTGGTGATAGTACGCGACGGCGAGATTGTAGATTCATTCTATTCTCTCATTCAGCCCGAGCCAAACTATTATAACTACTGGTGCAGTCAGGTTCACGGGCTCTGTCGCGAAGACACGGAGGAAGCTCCAGTGTTCCCAAAGGTCTGGGCACAAATAGAACCATTGATTGAGGGCCTGCCCCTTGTGGCCCATAACAAACCCTTTGACGAAGGTTGTCTGAAGGCCGTGTTCCGTGTCTATCAGATGGATTATCCCGACTATGAGTTCTACGATACGCTTTGTGTCTCTCGTCGTACGTTCCCCTATTTGCCAAACCACCAGCTGCATACCGTTGCCGCAGAGTGTGGTTACCAGTTAGAAAATCATCATCATGCCCTTGCCGATGCAGAAGCCTGTGCTTGGATTGCGAGAGAGATACTGTAATGAGTCGCATTTTATGCGACTACCACTCTGCACTACAATGAAGAAGAACTGGAAAAGGAAGCAACAGTCAAGGAATACTTGACAATTGGACGAATTGGAGAAGGAAACAACCTGTGTAATAATTGCACAAGTTCAAAACAAGAACGTGCATTTTTTACACGTTAATGGCGTGAAGAAAACTGTGCCATAGTGGCTTGTCCATGAATTGCAAGAGAAAAATGTAAATATGACAGAAGAAGAACGTACATATTGGGAGGCTCCATAAAGGAATCGCGATTCGTGCCCACTTTTTTGCCAAAGATGTTTGCATACGAGAAATTTATTTGCTAATTTTGCACAAAGAAAAACAATAAAAAAACTAAAAACCGATGATTCAGCTACAAATTCGTTATAAAAGCATAAAAAAAAAGCCTTTATCATGGCTATTCCGAAAATTGTTAATATCTTTGCATTGAACTTAAATAAAATTACGATGGACGATTTGAATCGATTAAAGGTTGTGCTGGTTGAACAGAAGAAAACTGGCAAGTGGCTTGCAGAGCAACTTGGTGTTAGCACTACAACCACAAGCCGCTGGTGCTCAAATGCATCACAGCCAGACCTTCAAACATTAAACAAAATAGCAAAAGTTCTTAATGTCAACATGAAGGACTTGTTGGCAGATAGCAAAATAGAATAAGGTAGTATAAATCAATGTCAAAGGAATGAAGCCAATTATAAAATATAGGGGAGGCAAAAGCAAAGAAATCCCCAACTTCATACAATTTATCCCCCAGAATTATGATAGATACGTGGAGCCTTTTTTAGGAGGAGCTGCGCTTTATTTTTATTTAGAACCGCATGCCGCATTAATAAATGATATAAACGACAAATTAATTAATTTTTATTTGTCGGTTAGAAATAATTTTAATGCACTAAGAAAAGAACTCACGAGTCTAGAAACAACTTATATCTCTAACCAAATAGCATATGAGAAGTTAAAAGCAACAGATACAACTTCTATTTATGTTGAGAACAAAAATGAAGCTTTATACTATTTGCTTAGAGATATGTTCAATGCTAAAATTGAAAAGAAATATTCTGACGCATCTTTATATTATTTTATAAATAAGACATCATATTCTGGTATGTTGAGATTTAATTCAAAAGGAGAATTCAATGTACCATTTGGTCGATATAAAAATTTTAATACGAAATTTGTGTCTAAGGCTCATTCTGAATTATTAAATAAGGCAGAAATTACCAATACTGATTATTCTGATGTATTTAACAGGTGTACCGCAAATGATTTCATTTTTTTGGATCCTCCATACGATTGCATTTTTACCGATTATGGTAATATTGAACAGAATGATTTTACAGAAGACGATCATGTAAGATTGGCGCAAGATTTTAGAAATTTACCTTCAAGGGCATTGATGGTAATAGGTAAAACGCCACTCACAGAAGATTTATACAGACCATTTATAAAAGCTGAGTATGAAAAGAAATACGCAGTTAATATACGAAACAGGTTCAAGTCTGAAAGTATGCATTTGATAATAACAAATTATTAATAGCGAATAATTATGGATTCTATTACACGAATTAAGAACTTTATCCACAACAGTTTCCCTGATTGGGAAATAGTCAATTTCTCAGATTACGAAGAGAAAATTGATTTTAGGAAAGATTGGAGTGAGTTATATCGGATTAATAATGAGGAAGTAATATTAATAGCATATACCAATATTAGTATTACGGGAACAGATCGAGCTAAGCCTCAATTAAGAGTATTTCTTGACGAGTATAAGAAACCTTTTTATTTTGCGAAAAAGCATCAATTACGGTTTTATCTTTTTTCGATTTTTACGAAAGAAGATGAAATGGCTAGAGGATTAACAAATTTTAATCCCAAAGAATATGTTATTTCAATAGAGACCAATCTTGACACCGAAGGTTCTAGAAGAGATTTAAGAAGTATTTATGATTATGCAAATGAGAAATTGAACGGAAGAAAATTTCTTAAATGTACTCGTGCCAATTACAAAGCAGATATCAACGAAGCCTCCTTTATTTATATAGGAACACCTGATGCTCCAGAGAAAGATACCTTTGAGCAATTTATTAACATTTTCGACTCCAGACCATATATAAATTCTTTGCAGGACACGAATAAACAATCATATAATCGTTCTTTGTCACTGGATGAAATTTACAATTATCATTTTTACATTGAGGCCATTAAATCGAAACCCTTTTTGTTGCTCGCAGGTATTTCAGGCACGGGAAAGAGTCGTATAGTTCGTGAATTTGCCTTTAAGTCGTGTCCTAACTATTTACAAGATAAGGACGGTACAACTCCAGGTAACTACTGCATGATAGAGGTGAAACCGAATTGGCATGACTCAACCGAATTGTTGGGGTACTATAGCCGTCTCGGGAGTAAGCCAGGGTATCAGTTTACGAAGTTCGTTAAATTCTTGGTGAAGGCCAAGATGTACCCCAATGTGCCATTCTTTGTTTGTTTAGATGAAATGAATTTGGCTCCTGTGGAACAATACTTTGCTGAAATTCTAAGTATATTAGAAACACGTAAAGTGGTAATAGGAGAAGATGGCAACAAGACCATAAAGACAGAAGCCATCATCGATGCAGAACATTTTAAGGCTCTCGGGAAGATAGGTGGTTTTGCACCGAACTTTACAGATCGTGACATCTACATGAAACTGTACGACATAGACACAGAAAGTGATATCGATGAAGCGGTAGGCAAACGTACTGACCTAAAAACCGAAGGTCTAACCCTTCCTGACAATGTTGTAATCATTGGTACCGTCAATATGGATGATACCACGCATCAGTTCTCCCGTAAGGTGATTGACCGTGCCATGACTATAGAAATGAATGGAGGCAATCTGCGCACAATGTTCGGTGGCAGCAAGAACTTGGAGTATCTTCCTGATGAAAAGCTAAAGGAATGGCAAAATGCATTCACTCGCCGATATGTGACTGCTGACGAAGTCTTGGAAGCACATCCAAATGAAGTAGATGAACTGAAAGATATACTTCCATCATGCTTGGAACAAATTAATTTGGCCTTGAAAGGAACTCCTTTTGAGGTTAGTTATCGCGTGCTGAACGAACTGACTATTATGGTTGGTGTGATGCTCGATGAAGGTATGGATTTAGATGATGCCATCGCACAATCGGTGAATAACATTCTATTGATGAAGATTTTGCCACGCATTGAAGGTGATGCTGAAATGTTTGCATTGTCAAGAGAATACAAGACAAAAGTTGGTGTAACGTATGATAACCGATTGGAATGGTTGAAAAATATTGCGCCAGACATCAAGGAACCATTGACTGATGCCGAATCTGATAATAACGATACAGAAGAAAAGGCAGAAGCTGTCAAAGAGCACCAACCTACTGCAAAAGATAAGATACAAGAAATGATTGACCGACTGAATAATCAGGAGTTCACTCGTTTCTGGCCATAATCGTATAGAAAGGATATATGCAGACAGAGGTTTTAAGATTCATTCATCCCGACTATGAGGTGATTGTCCGCACGCAAGACATTAGCTATTCGTGGGAACGCTTCAAGGGACGCATCAATTATTCAAGGAGAGACAATCCTAATATTGATGCGCCAGAGGCTTATTGCCGTTACACCTCAAAAGATGAATGTGAACTTTGCCTATATAGTCCTATAATAGGGAAGAATACTGATGAGGAAGAGGAAACAAGACTTGATGCAGGCAAGGTGTGGGATAAAGTGTGGCCTGTCATCTTTGAAACCTGCAAATATCAAGTCCGTTTACTATTCCATGGTGTTGATAAGGACTCCGTCCCAGAAATCCGACATGTACGAAAAGACATAGAGGATAGCTTCTTTGTTGATGAAGAGTTGAATGGAAGGGAAGAAAAATCCCTCACGGGAGAGTTAGACTTCTTGAATGAGCCAGGCGTGTTCAAACTAGATTTCTCCTATCAGAAGAATGGTGTCCGTAAAGACAGCTATGTTACGTTTGATGTGGTATCGCCCAAACTCGACACAAAGAACGATTATAAGTCGCTATTGCGAGAGGTTAACGAGGAGTATGAAAACGTAATATATCGCTATCTGAGCATCACTCTTCAGCAATTCAGTAGAGGACGAATCAATACCGATGCTACATGGATGGCTGCATTCCAAAGCGTTGTTGATGATTACGTGAAGAACGTTAAACGTGTAATTCAGAATCCACATTCACAGATTGTGAACTTCCGTACATCACGAAAAGCAGAACAAATCAAGTTCTGGACTCCTGCCATGGAAGAACGCTATGGCGAAGTGGAGAAGGAAGGGAAACTGGAAGAATATTACTTTGGCTATAATGAAGTGCGTTCTACTCACGACACGATGGAGAACCGTTTCGTGAAATATACTCTTCAAAGCATTGGACGACGACTTTCTTCTGTAATAACCACCGTACTCAACTCCTCACAAGAAGAACTCTCAGAACGTCATCGCAAGATGTGGACAGACTATCAAGATTCTTTGAGAAGACTGTCAAAACACCCATTCTTCAAGACTGTAGGCCGTTTCGATGGAATGAAACAAGAAAGCCTTGTTCTGCAAAGCCGATTGGGTTATCAACAGATATATAAAGATTGGATCAAACTGAAACGAGGAATTGACTTGTATAATGGAGCTGCGAACATTGGCACCCTACAGATATGGGAGATCTACGAGCTTTGGTGTTTTATCAAAATGAAGAAGCTTGTGGCCGATGCTATGGGCATTGATCATAATAAGCCTTCGCATGAACAACTGATAACAGAGCCAAAAGGAACGCTACTCAATCCATTTACAAATTCTTCGTTGGAACATATTGTAGAATATCGTTATCCAGAAGCAGAGGAGGATGATACGGAAGAACGCAAGGCACAACTTGCTGCACATGAGCGTGACGTGGTTACCCTTCATTACCAGCATACGTTTAACCGCACAAGTGGTAAAGATGAGTATGGCATGGGCATCAATACGGCAACAACAGAGCAACGTCCAGACATTGTGCTTAATATTCGCAAGGCATCTGGCGAAGTTGTCTTGACCTATCTGTATGATGCGAAGTATCGTGTCATCAACGACAAGAAGCTTGACAAAGACTTTGAGGAACAAGATATTGTCGAAATGGCAGATTTGCCAGGAGGAGATTATCCGCCAACGGATGCAATCAATCAGATGCACCGCTACCGTGATGCTATTTATTATAGTAAAGAGCATGAACCATATCGCTCTAAGGAAATAATTGGTGGCTACATTCTTTTCCCTGGTCGTGGTAGCGACGAATACGTCAAAAAACGTTACTATAGTGCGAGTGTAGAGAGTGTGAATATCGGAGCATTCCCTTTGCTGCCAAATAGTGACTCCTTACTGAGAGCGCATTTGGATGATATCTTGATGAAATATACGGCTGCAGATACTCATGTGGCTAAAGCCAAACCACAACGCACATTGGCATACGTTACTGAAGAAGAAAAGGCAGGAATGTTGCCTGATGATTTGGTGATGATTGCTATTGCCGGCAGCGAAGAGAAACGTCAATGGACATTTGACAATCTTTGGTACAACATACCTTTGGATAAAGTAGCCGATTCTCCATGGAACCAAGCGAAGTATTTGCTCTTGTATGTCAAGGGAGAGAAATTCGTGGGCAATCTCTGTAAGATTGTCCGTACAAAGCATGATGTATGGACAAAGGAAAAGTTGGTAGAAGGGAACTATCCTGATGCTCCCAGTCATTCTGCCTATTTCATGATCCGAATAAGAAAGCCAAGTGACACAGACGTTGATTTACAAAAGTTGCTATTCAACGTCAAAGACATCCCTAATAAATATTGGGGAAATGAACGTATGGCATTCATGCTGGTCAAGTTGAATTGCTTGGAGAATGTTATTGATAGAGTGTAAAATGAAAAATAGTAACATATAATATGAAAATAAAGTCAATTAGCATAAAGAACTTCCGCAGTTATATGAATGAGACCACTATTTCATTTGATAATCTAACTGCTTTTATTGGAAAAAACGATGTCGGCAAATCTACGATATTGGAGGCTCTTGATGTGTTCTTTCATGACGGGAAAGGTTCTATAAAATTAGACAAAGAAGATATAAATAAAAACGCTATCGATAGTGGGGATACAGATATTGTAATTACTGCATCCTTTAAAGAACTACCTACAAGTGTTATCCTAGACGAAACAAATAGCACGACACTACAAGACGAATATCTTCTTAACTCTGATGGGTGTTTGCAAGTAAAAAAAACATTTAAGGGGGGCAGTACGACATCTTCTAATATAAAAGTTTCGTTGCTTGCCAATCATCCAACAAACTCAGAATGTGACAAATTACTTCAAAAGAAACAAGCGGATTTAGTCAAGATAATAGAAAAACTTGGCATTGAATGTGAAGATAAAAGAAAGAATGCCTTAATGCGTAAAGCTATTTGGAATCATTTTCATGATGATTTACAATTATCAGACACGGAAATAGATGTATCGTCTAAAGATGGAGATATAAAATCTATTTGGGAAAAACTTCAGGATTCTCTGCCGTTTTACTCTCTTTTTCAAGCAGATAGAAAAAATTGCGATGGAGATGATGAGGTTCAGGATCCATTGAAAGCTGCCGTCAAACAAATACTAAATGATGGAGAATTACAGAGAAAATTACATGACGTGGCAATAAGTGTACAAGAAACATTACAGCATGTTTCAGATTTAACACTTGCTAAACTTAGGGAGATGAATCCTGAAATTGCAAATTCTTTACATCCAAATATTAATTTTGACAATCTCAAATGGTCTGATGTATTCAAGAATGTATCTATATCAGGAGATAATGATATTCCAATAAACAAAAGAGGAAGTGGTGTAAAAAGGCTTATTTTAATCAACTTCTTTAGAGCAGAAGCAGAAAGAAAACGAAGTGAAACTACAAGTTCTGGTATAATCTATGCAATAGAAGAGCCAGAAACGTCTCAACATAAGGAGCATCAAAGGCTTTTAATGGAAGCGTTACATGATCTTTCACAACAGAATAATACGCAGGTAATAATCACCACCCATAGCTCAGATATTGTCAAATGCTTAAAATTTGGTAATATCCGTTTAATCTGCAATAATGCAATAGACGGTAAAGATGTGAAAATGGTTGCACAAAGAATTTTACCTTCTCCATCTTTGAACGAAGTTAATTATTTGGCATTCGGAGATATTTCTGAAGAATATCACAATGAATTATATGGATATTTACAAGCTAAAGCAGTTGATGAGAATCCAGAGAATGAAAAAGAGGCCGGTTTTGAACGTTGGTTGCAAAGCAAAGGGTGTTTAACAAGTAAGTCGTGGATTAGGATTTTTCGTGGAGTAGCTAAACCTGCACAGCCAATAACATTGCAAACATATATACGTAATTACTTTCATCATCCAGAAAATGATGAGAATGCTCGGTACACCTATGATGAATTAAAACAGTCCATAGAGAAAATGGTAGAAATTGCAGAGACAATTTGACTTTATAAAAATGAGTAAGATGTAAGAACTCATAATATAGAACAGAATAGAAACGTTATAAATATATGGCACTTACAATAGATGAATTGAAGGAACTGATACAAGCTGACGAGCATCGTCAGTTGGAACTGAAGAAAACCACTGGTGAACTGAAGGATGGTATGCATTCTGCTTGCGCCTTCTTGAACACCGAAGGTGGCTGGCTCATCTTCGGTGTTGCTCCCAAATCATTGAAGATTCAGGGCCAGCAGGTTACTGACAACACCCAACGTGAGATTGCCCAGGCTCTGAGTTACATGGAGCCACAGGTTGATGTTCGGGTAGAGTATATTGATGTTCCAGATTACCCAGACAACAAAGTGATTGCCATGCACTTTGATGGATGGGCATGGGGCATGGTGCCTTATACTTATCATGGTTGTCCTTACTACAAGGTGGAGAGTACAACGAAAGAGATGCCACGCGACATGTATGAAGAGCGGTTACGTAGAAGTAAGCCAGACATGTTCGCATGGGAAAGACAACCATCGGAGTTTACAGATATCTGTTCATTGGACGAGAAACTGATACGTGGTGTTGTTCGTCTTGGTGTTGAAAGAGGTCGGTTGTCAGATTTGGCTCTAACAGAACCCATTGAGGATGTGTTAGGAAAATGGAAGTTGACGACAGGTAACAAACCTCTAAACGCTGCCACCGCACTCTTTACAAAAGATACAGGCATGTACACGCAGTTCACTATGCGCTTGGCTCGTTTCCAAGGAACTGATAAGAATGAGTTTATCGACAACCAACGAGTGGAGGGAAATATTTTCGTACTACTCAATGAAGCTATGAACTTCTTCCGCAAGCACCTGAACATGCATGGTAAAATAGTCGGGCTCGTTCGTGATGAATATCTGGAGGTCCCTGCTGAAGCTCTGCGTGAAGTGGTATTGAATGCACTTTGCCATCGTCAATACGAACGATATAATCTGACCATAGGTATTGCCATCTATGATGATCGTATCGAAATTGAGAATCCAGGCATTCTGCCACCACAGATTACACCTGAGAACATCCTCCAGCCACATATCTCATATCCATACAATCCGCTTATTGCTAATGTGCTATATAGTACAACCTATATTGAGAACTGGGGCTCGGGCGTGAAACGCATCATGGAGGCTTGCCAAAAGAGAGGTGTCGCTGCACCTACATGGACTGTCAATGGTGGCTTTGTTGTGGTGACATTTAAGAGACCAGCAAAGGGTGTCCCTCAAGATGTCCCTCAAGATGTCCCTCAAGATGTCCCTCAAGATAATGAACTTGATAATTGGATAGAGAAACAGATCCAAAATAACCCTCAAATTTCAACAGAAGATTTGGCAGAATTGAGTAATCGAAGTTCAAAAACCATCAAGCGCCATCTCGCTAAAATGCCACATATTCGTTATGTAGGTAGTGGCTATAGCGGTCACTGGGAAATTATTGAAAACAATGCAGAGACCTAATTGAGGGACTATGACGGTAGAGTATCTTGGCAATCAGGAACTGCTGGAACTGAGGAAGACTGCCTTCTTGGCATCGAGCACCATTTCTTCGGAAACGGTGCTGCAAGTGTATGACTGGGCAACAGAGATGCGCAATCGAGGGGAGTGTGTGGTCAGCGGTTTCAGTAGCAAGTTGGAGCAAGACGTGCTTCATTTCCTATTGAAAGGCAGTCAGCCCATTATCATTGTGCTTGCACGAAAGATGTATAAGGTTATTCCAGACGAATTAAAAGAGCCGTTGGCTCAAAACCGTCTATTGATCATCTCCGTTAGTAATGCCATCCGCCAGTCAAAGGTGACAGCAATGACTAGGAACAGATATGTATGTGAAATGGCAGATAGGATTCTGTTCGTCGGAGTGACCGAACAGAGTAGTTTGTATCCCTATAAGAAAGAATATCGCAATAAACTTGAAAAAAGTATATGACACCATTTGGCAAAAAGGAAATTATTATGTACCTTTGCACCCAAGATGAGCGTTCTTCGCAGAGGCGAAGCGACCATAGGTCGAGCGCTTTGGAATTGTGTAAAACGTGTAGAAATATGTAAGTCCTCTCGTTTCTAAAGTGTTACCTGTCTCTTTTCTATTCAAAGGTAACTCACTGATTGTACCGAATTCGGTACATTTAGAAATATGGCGGGCAGTAATAACTTTGTTCTGTCTGTCAAGACCTGGATAGAAAAGACTAACGCCATTGGTATCTTCTCCAAAGCAGGTCGTTATGGTGGCACTTATGCTCACCGAGATATAGCTTACCACTTTGGCATGTGGATAAGCCCCAAGTTCCAGTTGCTGTTGGTGAAGGGTAACTTTGCCATCAGAGATGGCGAACTTTTTCGCTTTGCTCAAGGAAACTTCTCCGTCTCGGAAGAAAAAACAAATGATTTTGTTTTGTTCTTCTCTCGACTTTTCGTAACTTTGCGGTCGAAATCTAAGAATAGCGTAAATATGATACAATCAATGACAGGCTATGGCAAGGCTGTCGTAGCTTACAAAGACAAGAAAATTAACGTAGAAGTGAAATCGCTGAACTCCAAGCAGCTGGACCTGCAGACGCGCATCGCCCCACTCTACCGCGAGAAAGAGATGGAGGTGCGCCAGATGGTGGCTCAGGCCGTCATCCGCGGCAAGGTGGACTTCAGCCTATGGATAGAGCGCGACACGACGGTAGATGCTACGCCCATCAATGCCGCATTGGTGGAGAACTACTACCAACAAATGAAGGCTATCAGCGACAAGACGGGTATTCCGATGGCTGCCGACCCTTTCTATACACTCTTACGAATGCCCGACGTGCTGACGAAGACTGAAGTCGAGGTGCTTAGCGACGAGGAGTGGGCTGTGGCGCGTCAGGCTGTCGAAGAGGCGCTTGGTGCGTTGGTCAGCTTCCGAACCCAAGAGGGTGCTGCCCTTGAGAAGAAGTTCGCTGAGAAGATTGACAATATCCAGCAACTGTTAGCCGAGATTGAGCCCTACGAAAAGAGCCGCGTGGAGAAGATTCGCCAGCGTATCACCGACGGTCTGCAGCAGATTCCGGGTGTCGACTACGACAAGAACCGCTTGGAGCAGGAACTGATCTACTATATCGAGAAGTTAGACATCAGCGAAGAGAAGCAGCGTCTGACGAACCACCTGAAATACTTCCGCGAGACGATGGCCGAACCTGCCGGACAGGGCAAGAAGTTAGGCTTCATCGCTCAGGAGATGGGACGTGAAATCAACACCACTGGCTCGAAGTCGAATCAGGCAGAGATGCAGAACATCGTGGTGAAGATGAAGGATGAGTTGGAACAAATTAAGGAACAGGTCTTGAACGCATTGTAGAGGGGCCTCCCCTAACCCCTCCGAAGGAGGGGGAGAGCTGCGCCGGAAAAAGTGAGTAAAAACAGGATTAATAGAGAAAGGGAAAGGTGAAAAAGGAACGGATTTTCGGATATGAGACGGCAGGGGTAACGTATAAACTGCTGAAATCGTTTTCGAGAAACAACCGTCGATATATGACACCCGCAGAAGCTGCTCTATGGGAATTACTGCGAGGAAAACAGCTTGGCTTCCGTTTCAGACGTCAGCATCCGATAGGAGAGTATATACCCGATTTTGTTTGCCTTTCCAAACGATTGGTTATTGAAGTAGACGGCGGTTATCACTTTATAGGTAAGCAACTACTATCTGATCAAGAGCGTACTAATTACCTTCATCAGCGAGGCTTTGAAGTACTACGTTTTACTAATGACGAAATAATTGGCAATACGAATATCATCATCGAATTAATAAAGAATAAAATGAACGACCTACCAACTATCAAGAATGATGCGCCAGCCACTCCCCTCCCACAGGAGAGCCAGGAGAGCGCCACATCATGCGCAGCCACTCCCCTCCTTCGGAGGGGTCGGGGGAGGCTAATAATAATCTCTGCCCCCAGCGGCAGCGGGAAGAGCACGATTGTGAACTGGCTGATGCAGGAGCATCCTGAGCTGAACCTCTATTTCTCCATTTCCTGTACTTCGCGTGCGCCGCGTGGTACTGAGCAGAATGGTGTCGAGTATTTCTTCCTGACCCCCGAGGAGTTTCGGGCCAAGATCCAGAACGACGAGTTTCTGGAATACGAAGAGGTGTACAACGACCGCTTCTATGGTACGCTGAAGGCTCAGGTGGAGCGGCAGCGCGAACAGGGCCAGAACGTGGTGTTTGACGTCGACGTCAAAGGTGGTGTCAACATCAAGAAGTTCTATGGCGACGAGGCACTGAGCCTCTTCATCCAGCCGCCGTCTGTAGAAGAGCTGCGCCGCCGGCTGATAGGTCGCGGCACCGACACCCCTGAGGCGATTGCAGAACGGTTGGCCAAGGCTGAGTATGAACTGACTTTCGCCCCACAGTTCGACCGTGTCATCGTCAACGACGACTTAGAGACAGCAAAGCAAGATGCACTTCAGATTATCAAAGAATTTGGCCACCCCTAACCCCTCCGAAGGAGGGGGAATAAGCCTCCCCTTGCCCCTCCGAAGGAGGGGGATGAATACCCAAAGAGAATATGAAATACAAATATAAACAGTATGGCACGCCGGTCTCCCCTCCTTTGGAGGGGTTGGGGGAGGCTCTTCCATCTTCGGAGAGGTTGGGGGAGGCTTCTCCCCTCCTTCGGAGGGGTCGGGGGAGGCCCACCATTGGTATTTTCGGCGGCAGCTTCAACCCCATCCATAACGGCCATATTCAGCTGGTGCGCAGCCTTCGCGAGGCGGCGGGGCTTGACGAGGTGTGGCTGATGGTGTCGCCACAGAACCCGCTGAAACGGCAGGCCGACCTGCTCGACGACGACCTGCGGCTGCAACTGGCACGGCAGGCCGTTGGCGGCGAACAAGGTATCGTGGTCAGCGACTATGAGTTCCACCTGCCCCGGCCATCCTACACCTGGAACACGTTACAAGCCCTGGAGCGCGACTTTCCCGACCGTGAGTTGGTGCTGATGATTGGCGGCGACAACTGGGAACGGTTCCAGCATTGGTATCGCGCCGACGACATCGTAGCGCGTTATCCTATTGTGGTCTATCCCCGCCGCGACAACGACATAGACCGCACCACCCTACCCCCGATGGTGAAGGTCGTGGAAGCCGAGCTGCTCGATATTTCGAGCACAGACATCCGTCGCCGCGTCCGTGAGGGCAAAACCATAGCGGGCATGGTACCCGACACCATCCTGACGGCGGTGACAGCGTACTATGCCCGCTAACAGCTATTACTACTTTATCGCTTATTCGTAACGGATATCCACCGTCCGCTTCTCCAGTTTCTTAACGAGCGGAGAGCCTTCAACGGTGAGGCGTTTCGTCGGGTCTTCCGTTTCTACACCGTTGTCGCAAGCCCAGCTCTTGCTGACTTTGACGATGGTGGTACCGCCGCTGACGACGATGGCCTTGTCGCTCTTGATGCCTTTGGGCTTGCCGACATCGTTGGAACCCGTCGTGGTAATGTTGAGCGTACCGCCTCTGACGATGACGCTGTCAGTAGCGTTGATGCCCTTGCCGCCGTCGCCACTGCTGGTGATGGTCAGTGTTCCTGCCGTCATGACAAACAGGCTGTCGGTCTTGATGCCCGCAGCCGATGTCGTGTCGCGCACGCCGTCGGCGGTCTCAATCTTACATGCGCCTGAAGTGGTGATGGTGGTGGTGCCGCCATTGATGGTCAGTCCTTCGTTCACCTTGATGCCGCGCCCGCCGGTTGATGTGACATTGATATCCAACGTACCGCCGTCGATGACGATGTAGTCGTCGCTGACGATACCGCTTTTAGCATTGCCGTTGACGGTGAGTTTGCCCGTGCCGGCAAGGAGTATCTGTCCCTCACTGAAGAAAGTACCTTTCTGGTCGAAAGTCTGGTCTGTGTAGGCCGTGCCGTCTGTCAGGGTGTTCTCCGTGCCGTCGGCCAGTGTGACGTAGAGCCATTTCGAGCACTGGTTGTTGATGGCAGAGCCGTCGGCGTTGGTCAGTTGCAGACCGTTGAGCACCAGTCCCCAAGCCCGCTGACTGTAGACGAGTAGCGAGCCGTCGGTGGAGGTTCCGCTGAGCGTCAGCCGCAGGAACTTCTCTGTGGTCACGGTCACCGTGACGTCAGCGCCGTTCTTATTGATGGTTACTTTGTCGACATCGCCTGTTGCGGTGGCTGTGGTGCCGGCGTAGACAATAGCCACATTCAGCGTGTCAGCCTCGGGTGTCGGTGTAGGGTCTTGTCCCTCCGCCTGCTTGTACTTCTGCGTGAAGTCGTCCAACGTGTATGCGTCGTCGGTAGTGCAGGCCGTGACGGCCAGTGCCGCCAATATCATAGAAAAAAACTTCTTCATCTCATTATAATTTATGAATTATGAATTGTGAATTGTGAATTCTCTTCAGAATTTGTACATATAGCCAAGTCCGATAAGGTGTGCGTTACCCTCGCCCTCGTCGTCATTGCTGTTGACGGTCTGATAGCGGTAGGTGAGCGAGAGCACGTGCTTCTTTTTTATTTTGTAGTCGGTGCCTATCTGGTAGCGCATCTTGCTGATGCCGTCATTGTCGTTAAACATCTCAGCATTGGCGAAAGGTTCGAACTTGCTGTTCGGGATGTCGTAGCTCACCTGCAGGCGGCTGCGCAGCACGTTCTTTCCCTTGCCCTTGACGGGCTCCATGGCGTAGCCCGAGATGTAGTCGTTGTCGTCGGCGTCTTCAGCCCACTTGAAGTTGTACTTCTTGTCCTGTGCCTCAGGCCGGTAGGTGTACTGCCAGCGTTCGCGCAGCGAGAAGCTGAAGTTGCCTGCACTGACACTGCCGGCCAACTGCACGAAGACCCTGTGGCGCACTCCCCAATAGGAGGGTGTCCATTTGTTGGGCAGATTTTTCTTCCAAGTCAGTTCCTCCCTGTTGTTATCGTAGAGGAAGGTGTAGCCGGCGGCAGCCTTCAGGCCCTTGAAGAACTTGTACTCAGCGCTGAGGCCGGCGCTCCATCTGTCGGCCGTGCGGGTGTTGTTGCGTGTACGGAATTCGCCGTCTAACCCGACGCTCCATTTCTTTGAAATTTTCTTCTCGGCCCCCAATTCGTACCACATACCGAAATCGTCGCCGCTTTGTGCGCTGACTGGCAATAAGGTGCCAAGGATGGTGCCAAGGATGCAGATAAATCGTTTCACTTTGCTATTTGTTTTTGGGGTTGATTATTTCTTGATGTATTTCTTTCCATTGACGATATTGACGCCGTGCCGAAGCTGAGGCTGCCGTATGCCGCTGACGCTATACGTGGCCGTCGGCTGCTGGCTTTTTTCCACTACCCGTCGGATACCGTCAGACGATGACGTCTTATAAGGCGTCAGGTCAATGGTGCCATCAGCCACACCTGCCAGGAACACCTCCAGATGCGAGTAGCCGCTCTCGGTGAGCAGGTAGCCGTCGGACGCATCGTTGGGATTCAGTCCTTGTGCTGTCTCATAGGCGTCGGGCAGTCCGTCGTTATCGCTGTCTTGTATCAGTTGTTCGCCGTCTTCACGGCCGAGCCACGGCCACATTGTCGTTTTGATGGTCGCGCCCGTAGCCTCGTCGAGGGCGTAGAACTCGTCACAGCGTGCCAGTGTGATGTCGGCGGGCGAGTTGATGATGCCCAAGCCGCGCTCCAGCGTGCCGCTGCTGTTGCGTCCGCCGAACTGTGGGTCGATGGTGCCGGCAGCCTCTGCCAACAGTCGCTGGTCTACCTCGTCATAACGAGGCAAAGCGGCACCGGCCTGAGAGGTGACGCGCTGGTAGGCTTCGTCCGCCGTCTCGGTGGTTGGCAGTCCGCTGCTGACGGGCTGTTCCTGTAGCACGTAGCTGTCGTATATCGCCTGTGAACATCCGCCCTCGGTGTCGAAGGCACGTTCGCTGCTGGCGGTGGTATAGCCGAAGAGATTATCGTCGTTCACCTTCTGTAGCGAGGCGTTGTTCCAGACGTTGGTAGCTGGTGCAAACTTGCTCGACAACTCGAACTTGTTACCACGAAGCAGCCACTGGCCCAAGCCGCGACCGCCTGACGAGGCTCCGGCAAAGTAGCGGCTGTTCTTGACGTTAGCCTGGGTCGTCGGGCCGGGGCGGAAGTAGTTGTTCAGCATGTAGACGCGGTTGTAGCTGTTGCCGCCGTTGATATCGGCATAACACTCGCCACCGTAGATGCTGTTAGGCTTGCCCCAGTTGAAGATGACGTTGTTGACAAACTCATTGTCGACGAACTGGTCATGGGCACCACGTGTGACACTCTCATTGCGTACACCGTTGAAGCGCGGTGTGCGGTTGTTGACGTTTGAGATGAGGCAATGGTGCATCGTGCCGTGCTCGCCGCCCCATTGTGTGGCATACGAACGTGCGCCTTTATCATTCTTTGAATTATAGAGACCCTCGCTGATGATGGTCCACTGTACGGTCGTCGAGTCACAGTCATACATCGTCAGGTTCTCCTCCATCGACCATGTCAGCGAGCAGTGGTCGATGATGATATGGTGGGTATTCTCTACGTCGAGCGACGTCATCGACTTGTTGGGCAGGTCGCCGGCACGGAAGCGCAGATAGCGCACGATGATGTTGGGTTTCGACAGTTTGACGGGGTAGCCGGCGATGCAGATGCCGCCTCCCGGTGCTGTTGAGCCGTCGATGGTGATATTGCCGTTATTAAGCGACAGGGTTGATGTCAGATAGATCGTGCCGCAAGTGCGGAAGAGTACCGTTCGCGGTGTATCGTCGCCGGTGCGCAGTGCCCAGCGCAGAGTGCCTTCCACGAGGTTGGCATCCGTACAGTCATCGTTGCGGGTGACATAGTACACCTTAGCGCCGCGGCTGTCGGTCATACGGCCGCCCGTGGTGAAGCGTCCGAAACCCTCGGCACCAGGGAAGGCCACAAGATTAGCCTGGTAGTTCTCGATGACGGCAAACACGGCCTTGACGGTCATATCCTCACTCAGCGTGAAGGTGTAAACGGGGTTGGTGGACAGCTGCTGACCGCTGCCGTTCACCCAGCGTACAAAATAATGGCCTTTGGCGGCTGTGGCGGTCAGTGTCACTTCGGTGCCGGCGTTATACCTGCCGCCTTCGCCCTCAGGGCTGACCGTCACCTGACCCATCGACGGGGTGTCGGTGCCATAGGTGAGCGTGGCCTCAGGCAATTTCGTGAAACGAGCCTCCACCTGCGTGTCGGCTGTCACCGTGAACGTATGGGGATTCTCGTTGGATACTTGTGTGCCACCCGTGTACCACCCTTCAAAGGCGTAACCGATGTTGGGTGTTGCCGTACAGGTGACGTTATCGCCCGTGACGACCGATGTCTGCGCCGGCGTTACCGTACCGGCTCCCTCGGGTGTGACCGTGGCTGTGAACGTGCTTGTCTGCACGCTACCACCGAGTGTGGCGGTGCCCGTCAGTTTGATGTTGCCAATAGCTATCTGGTTGTTATAACCCTCCACCATGCGTATCACCACCTGCCAGGCATCGTTGCTGGCCGTTGCCGTCGCTGGTATGTCGTAGGTCAGGTCGTCGTATTGGGCGTTGACGTCCGTGTGACTCTTGACGATGCCTAACTGATAGCTCTGTGCCTCCTCGCCGGCAGCGTTCAGCTTGCGCAGCAGTACCTCAAAAGCGTCTTTGCCGTCTTTTGTCCAGGCGGCAATGCTCAGACTGACCGTCGTCGGTACGAATGCCAGGTCGCCATTAGGTTTCAGCGTCAGCGTCACACCGTAGTCATCAGTACCGTCGGAAGTGCCGTTCGAGCGGAATCTCAGAATCCGCAGTCCCGTTTCCTTCGTCGTGTAGTTGGCTGGTGTGATGGTGCCTTGGCAGTTCCACTTAGAGCCGAAGACGACGTTTGTCTCTATCTGACTCGATACGTCGGTGCCTTCGCAGCTGATGGTGGCGGCGGTGGCCTTTTTGATGGCGTCACCGTCAGCATCCATCCCTCTGACGTCCTGGTCGAGGGGCCAGTGGGTAGTCACGGTGGTCTGGGCTGTTGCAGTCATCAATATGGCAATAGCCGCCAATGCGGTAGTAAGGTGCCTCTTTAGCATATTCTTTTAGCTTTAGGTAGTTCAAGGCGCAAAATTACGAAATAATGATGATATGACAAAGTAAAAAGTGATTTTTCCCGACTTCTTGTGCGGTATATTCAGAAAAAGTGTCTATATTTGCAACTGAAAAACAGGTATTTGCTATGAAAAGAGGTATATTGGCGATTGGCTTGATGCTGTGCGTCGTCTTTGCCGGCCACGCTCAAAACGATACGGTTCAGCTAATGATTGACTCGCTGACGCGTGAGTTGAAGGAGATGAAGCTGAAGGAACTGCTGATGCAGGAGGCGCTCGACAAGAATGGCGAGACAGCAAAGGCCGACTCCTTGCGTCGTGCTGCACAGAAGCAGCGGATTGACTCGCTGCGCAATACGACACCCGGCGTCCCCTTGATTATTGAGGACGATACGTTGTTGGTGGTCTATGCGAGCCTTGGCGGCGACGACCCCGTACACCGTGTGGCCAGCATCGAGCGCAAAATTCTACAGATAGGCAAGAGTCTGAAGATGACGACAGACACCATGCGTATCTTCGAGAGTGAGTATACGGCCGATATTATGTCGGGCGAACAGGTGGTGATGCGTGTCAGCGACCTTGACGGCCTGTGGCAAGGCATGTCGCGACGCGAACTGGCCGAACAGAATATGCGCATCATCGGGTTGGAGATAGAGCGTCTGCAAGCGGAGTATGGCCTGAAGGCTAAGTTGCAAGGCTTAGGATGGGCCGTATTCCTTGTCGTTGTCCAGGTGGTGTTCTTCATACTGACCGTTCGCTTCATCCGTCATCTGCGCCGCAGGATTATCGACGGCTTCGGCGGTAAGATCAAACCGTTAGTCATCAAGGGTTACACACTGCTCAACATCCATCAGTGGAAACGCATCCTTTTGCTGTTAGCCCGTGTGTTGCAAGTGTTCCTGGTCATCGTCCAGCTCTTCATCTCGCTGCCGCTGCTGTTCAGCATCTTCCCTGAGACGGAGAAGTTTACGTGGAACATGGTGAATTACGTGTGGTCGCCCTTACGCGACATTGCGCTCTCTGTCATCATGTATTTCCCCAATATCGTCAAGATTGTGGTCATCATTTATGTCGTCCACTGGCTGTTGCGTGCCATCCGCCATGTGGCCGACGAGCTACAGGCTGGCAACTTGAAGATTGACGGCTTTTATCAGGACTGGGCGCAGCCGACGTATCATATCATACGTATCTTCGTCATTGCGTTCTCCGTGGTCGTTATCTGGCCGTTGCTGCCTGGTTCGGAGTCGGGTGTCTTCAAGGGTGTCAGCATCTTCGTCGCTGCCCTTTTCTCACTCGGTTCGACGACCACCATCGGCAACCTCATCTCGGGCATCATCATCACCTATATGCGACCTTTCCTCATTGGCGACTTCGTCCGCATCGACGGCCGCGAGGGCGTAGTGGTCGAGAAGAATGCCTTCATCACGCGTCTGAAGGATATCAAGGGGAATATTGTCACCGTGCCTAACAACTCCATTCTGTCGCAACAGACAGTAAACTACAGCGCAGCCCTGCGCCACGGCGAGGGCACCATCGTACACTCAGACTTCACCTTCACATACGTCGTGCCCCGTGAGACGATAGAACAGTATCTGCTCGAAGGGGCGGCCCGTTGCGAACTGCTGATGAAAGACCCCAAGCCTTTCGTTCTGGTGACGGCGCTCGAGGACTTCTACACGCGTTACGAGATCAATGCCTATACGCAAGAAGCAGAACAGCTGTTTGAAGTCTACAGCGAGTTACACAAGCATATTGTCGACGTCTTCCGCGAGCATCACCTCAACCCGACGTCGAGCCACTTCGTCTCTGTGAAAGAGAATAAAGACTATTGATGAATGCTTTTCTTGCCGTCTACGATGTACAGTCCCTTCTTCGGCTGGCTGACGCGTCGGCCGCTCAGGTCGTATGTTCCATGATGAGGCTGGCTGGACGGGGTGGCTGTCGTCATGCCGCGCTCAACCGTCACGATGGCTGTAGTAGTAGAAGAGCCACCCATACCCGTGGGCGGCTCTGAATTTGTGGTGATGCAAAGCTTGTCAAGACAGGCACCGTCTTCCCGTCCGCCAATGAACAGCTGGTGGGAGCCGGCTTGTAAACTGCCGTGAAAGAGCTCCTTCCAGTCCCAACTGTTCGTTTGAAGACCGTTGGCAAACGTACTGCCCAACGGCGCGTCGACACTGACGAAATAGCTGTCGTCATCCCACGTGGGACACAGTACGCGTGCGTAGATATAATAGGTGTCGGCTGTCTTCGCGGTGAAGTCGGCTCTCAGGATATAGGCGTTGTCGGCAGGCGGCGTGGTCGTCTGCGTGGTTGTCAGGAGATACTGGCCGTTAGAGGCAGACGCATCCTCGACCACCTGAAAGGCCGTACCCATCGTGTTCGTACGCAGCCCCTCGGCCTCTATCCAGAGTGCCTCGCCGTAGCTGTCCTCCTCGTCATCGGCGGCCAACGGGTCGGTCTTGGTGAAGAGGTTCAGGTCGATGCAGTTGCCCATCGTCTCGTATCCCTGAGCGTTCAGGTGCAGCCAGTCGTTCTCGAACAGGAACTGCGACTGCATGGCCTCGGGGTTCTGCGGGTCGCGCACGGCCTCGTCGAAGTCGATGACGCCGTCGAGCATCTTCGTCGTGCGAATCCAGTTGTTCAATGTGCTGCGACCCTTCTCGCGGTCGGCAGAATAGTGTCCGCTATTCTTAAACGGTGTAATGGTGCCACCGAAGACATAGATGCCCCTTTGGTGGGCCTCGCGGATAATCTGCTTGAAGACCTCGATAACGCCCTTGGCCGTCTGCACACCATTGCCTGAGTAACCTAAGTCGTTGGTAGCCTCAAAGAGGATAATCCACTTCACGCCCTCCTGACCTAACAAGTCGCGCTGATAGCGGTCCTTGCCAGCAGGCCCCAGACCGGCACCTAACACCAGATTGCCGCCGATACCCATGTTCAGCACACCCACCTTACTGGTCGGCCCATTGGCCAACAGGCGGCGCGAGAGCACGTCGGCCCAGCGGTTCTGCTGATTGGTGGTCGAGCCACGGCCGTCGGTAATCGAGTTGCCAAGAATAGCCACTGCTCCTGCCTCTTCGGGAGCCTCCACCTCTAATGCTAAGATGCTATACCAGTGGTCGGTCTTGACGGCTCCGCTGAAGTCGGTGGTGTTGCCTGCCTTCAGATAGGAAGTGGTACGCGAGCCGGGATGTCCGCTGACGCTGGCCGAGGTGTTGCCATAATGAATGGTGATGGCCACGTTCTCACGGTTACCGATGTGGAAGTTCACGGCATCAGACACTGCCTTGCCCTTTGCCGGCATGGTCACACCTGCCTGACCGTTGAAGGTCAGGCTCACGGTCGTTGTCTCGTCAATCTCGCTGCTGCTGCCGGCAGTTTTGGCGACAGACAGTTCCACAGCCTTTATCACGGTGGCTTCCGAACTGAACTCATTGGTCAGCTTCAGGCGCACCTTCTCGCCACCGATCGACACCTGCACAATCTGGCGCAACGAGTTGTTGCTCAGACCGGGCGAAGGCGGGTTGTTATGAGTCTCTACGAGTTGCGGAGCCGTACCCCACGTTCCTACCCAATGGTTGTTGGCCACTGCCGTGACAACAGCGAGCAGACAAGCTGCTACGAAAGCTATTCTTTTCATCTTTTTGTTATGGTTGTTATGTTTAATAGGTGCGTAATACGCCTGCAAAAGTAAGTAAAAAAGCTGAAAGCATCATCATTTTCGGCCAAAAAGGCATGATGAGAAACATCTTCGAAAAGAAAGGAGACGAATGCTTGTCGTATTACGAAAAAAAACGTAACTTTGCACCCTGGTAATAGTTTAGAATTATGCCGAAGAAAGTAAGAACGATTGAGATGCAGCGTCTCTCGGTTGAAGAGTTCCGCGAGGCCGAAAAACTGCCGTTGGTGGTGGTGCTCGACGATGTCAGGTCGATGCACAATGTGGGCAGCGTCCTGCGCACGGGAGATGCCTTCCGGGTAAAAGCCGTTTATCTGTGTGGCATCACCTCGACACCGCCGTCGGCAGAGATTCACAAAACGGCACTCGGTGCTGAGGATAGTGTGACGTGGCGCTATTTCCCGACGGCGTTAGAGGCTGTCCGTCAGTTGCAGAGCGACGGCTATACCGTCTATAGTGTAGAGCAGGTTGAACACTCCACGAAGCTCCAGCGCTTTCAGGCTGAGAAGTCGCGCCGTTATGCCATCGTACTTGGTAATGAGGTGAAGGGGGTTCATCAGGAAGTGGTGGATGCTTCGGATGGGTGCTTGGAGATTCCACAGCTTGGCACGAAGCACTCGATGAATGTCAGCGTGACGGCAGGTATCGTCATTTATAAGTTTGCCGAACAACTTCTATTATTATAAAATAAGGTGGCTCGCGAGCCACCTTATTAAAGATTCTTTTTAGTCTTCAGCAGGTTCGAAATCGTCCTTACCTACACCGCAGAGAGGGCATACCCAATCTTCGGGGATGTCTTCAAAGGCTGTGCCGGGCTGGATGCCGCTATCGGGATCGCCAGCAGCTGGGTCGTACACGTAACCGCATACATTGCATACGTACTTTTTCATAAGCTTGTTGTTGTTTGAGGGTTAATAATCTGTTCGATTCTCTCTATGATTTGTTCGGGTTTGATCATATTCATGCAGGCCATATCGCCGCGACGGCACGGACGGTTGCCATAGATGCTGCAGGGACGGCAGTCGAGGTCGGCCTGTATGGCATTCTCGGCAGGCTGTTGCCACCCCATAAAGCCCGCATAGGGGTGTGTGGCTCCCCAGACGCTGACGACAGGTGTGGCCGTCAGCGAAGCCATGTGCATATTCGACGAATCCATGGAGAACATCACGTCGAGGTGACTCATCAGGATCAGTTCCTGATGCATATTCTCAAGATGCTGGCTGACGTAGACGCATGACGGCAGGTCGCGACACCACTCTGTGAACAGCTCATCTTCCTGTTTGCCTTTGCCGAATAGGAAGATGCGAGCCTTGGGATGCCGCTGAAGGAGTTGCTCGATGACCTGACGGGTACGGTCGGTAGGATATTCCTTTCCGGGATGGGCAGCCGTGGGAGCCACGCCAATCCACTTTTCGAAATTCTTTTTCGGACCAATGATGGCGGGCAGCAGGTTGAGGTTGCCGCCTTCGGGCGAGAAGAGCGAGTGGAACTCCACTTTGACGGGATAGCCTAACTTTGCCAGTACCTCAGCATAGTTTTCAAAGGGCGTGGGTAAGGGGCGAAATACTTTTTTGTTGGCAGAGACAAGGCGTCGACGCTCACGGCGGTGCTTGTTGATATGCTCCACCCGGTAATGTCCCATGTTGAAACGTAGCCGTAGGTATTCTGACCGCAGTACGTTGTGGAAGTCGGCAATTTTGGTAAACTGCTTGGAGGTCAGTCGGCGGTAGAGGGCGTTCAGACCTTTCACGCCATGATACTCGCGTTTCAGGTCGGCCTCCATGAAATTGACATTAGGTGCCAGGTCTTCGAAGAAAGGCCGTGCGAACTTACGGCTAAGGACGGTGACACGTATGTCAGGATACTGCGTGGCTAACGAGTAGACCACCGGCACCGCCATAGCCACGTCGCCCATGGCCGAGAATCGAATAATAAGAATGTGCTCTTTTTTCACCTTATTATTTATTACTTCACCTTTTCACTCTTCACCCTTCACTCTTCACTTCTTATAGAGTATGGGATTGGTTGACGGGTCGTTGTACATCTTCATCTGGCGGTAGACCTTCATATAGATGCGCCCGGCAGCAATGTCTTCAAGCAGTTGGTCGATAGCTGCAGAGAGGTCTACTTGCTGTTCTAAAAGAACGTCGAGCTTGGCCTGACAACGCTGGAGGTGCTCGGCTGAGGCATCGGTGCGCTCTACCTGTTCCTGCATGTGATAGATTTTCAGGGCAAGGATGCTCAGACGGTCGACGGCCCACGCCGGACTCTCGGTGTTGAGCCGTGCTGTCGGCAGCGGCTTCACCTCGCTGTAGATCTGTCGGAAGTAGGAGTCAATCTGTTCTACCAGGTCCGTACGGTCCTGATTAGACTTGTCGATACGCCGTTTGAGCGTCAAAGCCTCCACGGGATTGATGTCTGGGTCGCGGATGATGTCCTCGTAATGCCACTGAACAGTATCAATCCAGCACTTCTGGTATAAGGCGTTCTCAATAGAGCCTTCCTGATACGGATTTTTGACGGGTGTGTCAACGTTGTCCGTCACATGGTAATCATTGATTGCCTGATTGAAAATTTTGTTTGCGTTTTCTGTAAAAGTCATGTCTCTGCTGTTTTAGGCTACAAAGCTACAGAAAGTTTTCGACATCTGCAACTAAAAAGCAAGTTTTTCAATTAAATTTGCAAAATAATGGTAAAAAATACACGAAAAAATCCCTTTTTCTTGCACAATCACCCCCTCCGTGTGCAAGTTGGTATCACTTTTTCTCGAAAAAATTTGCGTAACTGACGGAAAATGTGTTACTTTGCACCCGCAAACGGCGAAAGACCGTAAAAATTTCAAGATAGCAAAATCATTATTAACAATTAAAGTATTAAAAATTATGTCAGAAATTGAAAGCAAAGTAAAGGCAATTATTGTAGACAAACTGGGTGTTGACGAGGCTGAAGTAAAGCCCGAAGCAAGTTTCACCAACGACCTCGGTGCTGATTCATTAGATACCGTTGAGCTCATCATGGAGTTTGAGAAGGAGTTTGGTATTTCAATTCCCGACGATAAGGCTGAGAAGATTGCCACTGTTGGCGACGCCATTTCTTATATCGAGGAGAATCAAAAATAATAAGTTAAAAGTGAAGAGTGAAGAGTGAAAAATTTGCTACCGCCATACCTTCACCAATTGTGGAGTGCGGTAGCAAATTCTTCACTCTTCACTCTTCATTCTTCACTGAATAAATTATGGAATTAAAAAGAGTAGTTGTAACAGGCTTGGGCGCTGTTACGCCCGTCGGCAACACTCCTAAAGAGATGTGGGAGAACCTCTTGGCAGGAGTCAGTGGTGCCGCACCTATTACAAGTTTCGATACAACCTTATTCAAGACGAAGTTTGCCTGTGAGGTGAAGAACCTCAACGTGAACGACTATCTGGACCGTAAGGAGGCCCGTAAGATGGACCGTTACACACAGCTGGCACTCATTGCAGCCAAGCAGGCTGTAGAGGACAGCTCGATGGATCTGGAAACCGAGGACAAGAATCGCATTGGCGTGGTCTTCGGCGTGGGCATCGGTGGTATCAAGACGTTCGAGGACGAGGTGAAGTACTATGGTGTACATGAGGCCGACGGTCCTAAGTTCAACCCCTTCTTCATTCCGAAGATGATTGCCGACATCGCTGCCGGACAGATTAGTATCATGTATGGCTTCCACGGTCCTAACTATATCACCGCTTCGGCTTGTGCTTCATCGTCGAATGCCTTAGCAGACGCCTTCAACCTGATTCGTTTGGGCAAGGCCAACGCTATCGTTGCCGGTGGTGCTGAGGCTGCCATCTGTGCCTGTGGCGTAGGCGGTTTCAATGCCATGCACGCCCTGTCGACACGCAATGACGAGCCTGAGAAGGCCAGCCGTCCGTTCAGCGCCAGCCGCGACGGATTCATCATGGCCGAGGGTGCCGGCTGCCTTATCCTTGAGGAGCTGGAGCACGCCAAGGCCCGTGGTGCCAAGATTTATGCCGAGATGGTTGGTGCCGGCATGAGTGCCGACGCTCACCACATCACTGCCTCTCACCCCGAGGGCTTAGGTGCCAAGCTCGTCATGCAGAACGCTTTGGAGGATGCCGATCTGAATCCCGAAGACATCGACTATATCAATGTTCACGGCACGTCGACCCATGTGGGCGACATCAGCGAGGCGAAGGCTATCAAGGAAGTCTTCGGCGATGCTGCCTTCAAGCTGAACATCTCGTCGACGAAGTCGATGACGGGTCACCTGCTCGGTGCTGCCGGTGCTGTCGAAGCTATGGTCACCGTGCTGGCCGTGCAGAACGACATCGTGCCGCCGACCATCAACCACGAGGAAGGCGATGACGATCCTGAGATTGACTATAATCTGAACTTCACTTTCAATAAGGCTCAGAAGCGTACCGTCCGTGCCGGACTCAGCAACACGTTCGGCTTCGGTGGACACAATGCCTGTGTTGTCTTTAAGAAGTATGAGGCTTAGTGATATTATCGCACGTTTAAAGCTCCCTTTCCGCGAGGAGAAGGAGCTTTTTTCTTCTCTTTACGGTATTATGGGGTTCTATCCCCACGACATCAGCTATTATAAGCAGGCGCTGATGCACAAGAGTATTGGCCGTCGCAACGACAAGGGCCGTCCGCTGAACAACGAGCGTTTGGAATTCTTAGGCGATGCACTGCTTGATGCCGTTGTCGGCCACATCGTCTACGACCATTTCCCCGGCAAGCGTGAGGGTTTTCTCACCAACACCCGCTCGAAGCTCGTCAGTCGCGACACGTTGGGCAAGCTGGCTGAGGAGATGGGGCTGACGCGCCTGATTCTCAGTAGTGGACACAGCAACTCGCACAACAGCTATATGGCTGGCAACGCTTTTGAGGCGTTGGTGGGAGCTATCTATCTGGATCAGGGCTACGATGCCGTCATGCGATTTATGAAGAAACGTATCCTGGCCCGCGTCATCAATATCGACAAGGTGGCTTACAAGGAGGTGAACTTCAAGTCGAAGCTCTTGGAGTGGAGTCAGAAGAACCGCGTACACATGGAATTCCGCATGCAGAAGCAGGATAAGGACAAGGAAAGCGGGTCGCCAATCTTCAAGTTCCAGGTCTTTATGGAGGGCGTTGCCGGTGAGAGTGGCCAGGGCTTCTCAAAAAAGGAAGCACAGCAGTTGGCGTCAGAGGCTACATTGAAGCGTCTCAAGCGCGAACCGCAGTTCATCGATGCCATCTTCAATGCCAAGTCAGAGCGCACGAAGATGGAGGAGATGCCTACGATGGCCGTTCCCTCGACAGAGCAGGAACAGGACTTCGTCATTCATCAGCCGGAGGCTGAGGAAGAGGGGACTGGGACCAATGAGGCCAATAGGACTAATGGGACCTATGGGACTAATGGGACCCATAAGTCCTATGAGACCCATAAGACCCATGATGAGACCACCGATGAGTTTGACCTGAGCGACATCACGGCTACGCCGCAAGAGCGGTCGCGCGAGGATATTATCGCTGCAGCTGAGGCTGCCGCCTTTGCTGAGTCATAAGGAAGAAGAGCATCGCGCTCTTCATTTCTCATTTCTCAATTATTATTGAGGTACTCCTTGATAGCATCAATGAGTGCCTCATTTTCTTTTGGCGTCTGTGCTGATACGCGGAAACAATGGTTGTCAAGCCCGTGGAAGTTGGAGGCGTCGCGAACCAGGATGCCATAGTTGTCGATGAGCCACTGTTTCAGGTGGGCCGAATGGCTCCTTTCAAGATAGCAGAGCATAAAATTGGTATCGCTGTCCATGAGCATCAGTCCCGGCAGCTGGCTTAATGCTGTGTGCAGCCTGCGGGCTTCGTTCAGATAGGCCTGCTTGTCGGGAATCACCTCAATATGGTTTTCTATCAGGAACTTGCCTGCTTCGATAGCTAAGGCATTGACCGTCCAGGGCTGGCGCAGCAGGCGCAGACGGTCGATGATGATAGGCGAGGCCGTGACGTAGCCTAAGCGCAGGCCGGGAATGCAATACTGTTTCGTCATCGAGTGGAGCAAGATGAGGTTGTGACAGTCGAGCATCTCGTTGGGAACAAGCATCGACTTCATCGTATAGCCCTCATACGACTGGTCGACGACGAAGGTATAGGCTCGCTGCTCGCGGATGACGTGGCTCATCAGTGCCTTCAGCATCACGTTACCTGTCGGGTTGTTGGGGTTGCAGAGCCAGTAGACGCGGTTGTCTGGCAACACTTCCATGTCGTCGTTGTCGTAGTATGATACGATATGGCCGTTCATACGGCAGGCGTCCTCATATTCGCTGAACGTTGGCTGTGGAATGACGGACGCATAGCCGCGATAGAGCTGTGCAATGAGATAGATGGCCTCGGTAGCACCCGAGGTCACCAAGATATGGGACGGGGGAATGTTCAGTTCTTCAGCCAGCATGGCCTCCAATGTGGTGGCTTCAGGCTCGGGATAGGCGCCGACGACATCGAGCTTGGTGGCCAGATGCGCTTTCAGTGCTGTCAGGTCTGCGAAACCTGGCAGGTTTGAGCTGAAGTTCATTTTGATGGCGTCGTAGCGGAAGGCGTCGTCGCCGTGTCCATGTATCATGCTGTCTTGTCTATTTTAATTGTCAGTGTGTCGCTGTCGAAACGTATGCCGCGCCGCTCTATAAACCGGCTAAGTACACCATTACCAGCCAACTCATGCGGGGTGCCGATGCAGAGTCCCTCTGAGCGGTCCATCAGCCAGATGCGATCAGCCACCTGTAGGGCCAGTTCCAGGTCGTGTGTCGACAGAAAGATAATCTTCCGTGCCTGCTGACAGATTTGTCTGAGCAGCAACATCACCTCCACCTTACTGGGGAAGTCGAGGAATGCTGTCGGCTCGTCTAAGTAGATGACAGGCGTCTGCTGGGCCAGTGCCTTTGCTATCATCACCTTCTGGCGCTCACCGTCCGACAGGGTGTCTACCAGCCTGTCTTGAAGATCGGCGATGCCTACCTGCTCGATGGCCTTGCTGACGATGCGCCGGTCGTCGTCAGAATAGGTGCCCCAGAACCCAGTGTAAGGCGAGCGCCCCAGACTGACCAGTTCGTCGACGGTCATATTGCGCACGTCGGGTTTCTCCGTCAGTACCACGCCAACCGCACGACTCAGTTCTGCGGCTGTATAGTCGTCAATCTCGCGGCCATCGATGACGATACTGCCCCCTAACTTGGGCTGGAAGGCCGACAACGTGCGCAACAGTGTTGACTTGCCTACACCGTTAGCACCGAGCAGACAGGTCAGTTCACCCTCGTGGATGGTAGCGTTAATGCCGTCGGCCACCACTTTGGTGTTTTTCTTGGTTTGGTAGCCGATGCTCAGTTGGCGTAGTTCAACACAGTCTTTATTCATAAGGCTGCAAAGATAAGCACTTTTCTACTTATCACCAAATAATTTGACGATTTTCTTTTATTTTGCGTCTGCCGACTCGATAAGCTGCTTGAAGACGGGGTTGCGGCTGAGGAGTGTTGCGTTGCCCGTCATCAGCAGTTGTTTGCGGGCGCGAGTGATGGCAACATTCAGCTTGCGGTCGATGGTGCGGCCGTTCTCTTCAAAACAGTTCGAGGTGAGGAAGTCAAGCTGGTAGGGGCGGCTGACGGTGAACGAGTAGATGATAACGTCGCGCTGTGAGCCTTGATAGCGCTCAACGGTGTCGATGGAGATGTGCCGCAGACTGTCGATGCCTAATCGCTCTATCTCGCTGCGGATGGTAGCTATCTGGTTACGATAAGGCACGATGACGCCCACCGTCTTGGCACAGTCGAAACGCGGGCCGTAAAAGCGATGGATGCGCCGCAGAAGGTCGGCCACGATGCGGGCTTCAGCGGGATTGCTCTTGTCGGAGAACTCATGGGGCTTATAGGACTTATAGGTCTTATAGGACCCATAGGACCCATAGGACCTATTATCAAAAAACACCACGCGCCGTTGTTTCAGCAGGTCGTCGGTAGCATCCTCTGACGGCAGGTCGTAGTGTAGCGACGTGTCCAACTGGTGCTCCAACGGCACAGGCTCCAACTGCTCGTCGTGGTAGAACATACGGTTAGGGAATTGTGCTATGTCGGGGTGCATACGGCCTTGCTTTCGCAGGATGCCCGTCAATGCCGTTCGTCCGCAGTGGCGCTCCCAGTTGAGTAGCCGTTCGAAGAGCGACTGCCGACAGTCGGTGATGCCGATGTCGTTGAGCAGGGGGTCGTCTACCCGCGACTCCTCCTCTGTCTGTTGTACGACAGCCGGCAGCTGTTTATGGTCGCCTATCAGGATAAAGCGGTCGATGCGGTCGCTACTGAGCAAGCCGACAAGTCCTGGCTCCAGAATCTGCGAGGCTTCGTCGACAATGCAGAGCGAGAAATGCTTCAATGCGAAGATGTAGGGCCGTGCCTGCATGATGGAGGTGGTACCTACGATGATGGGTGTCTCTATGATACGTTGCCGAATATCGTCGAGCTTCGTATGCTGTTCGAGCATGGTCTCTAAGAGCCGCCCTTTGAAGCGCGGGTCGCACGATGTTTCGTTGGCAATGCGCAGGTAGTTCTTGCCGGCATCTTCAAGCATGGCACAGATCTCGTCCACAGCACGGTTGGTGTAGGATAATAAGAGGAGAGAGGATTGTTCCTCTTCCACCAGGAATCGGAGTGCCATCGACGTCTTGCCTGTACCCGGAGGACCGACGAGTAAGAAGTAGTCGCGCGCCTGCTTGGCTCGCAGCAGGATGTCGTCGTAATGAGGGTGATAGCTGTGCGACAGCTGCAGACTGCTGTCGACGCGTGGCGTCCGCTGTCCTAAGAGCAGGGTGCGCTTGTCGGTACTGGCTGTGACAAACTGATACAGACCCTTGATGGCGCTGGTGGTGTTCTGGTCGCTGCTGGCGTGCTCAATGGCCCAATGCGGCTCGTTCATGGGGTCGAAACCTTGCTGCTCGTCGTTCAGCCGCACTTTCACGCCGCCGTTGCCAATCTCTTCTATCGTACCTTTATATAATATGGCGTTGCGTACGTCGGGCTCTTGCTCGTAGTTGTAGACGTACACCATGTCGCCCCGTCGGAAGTTGGCTAAGTCAGTACCCGACAGCTCGGTGATGATATTGCCCGTTTCTATCTTCTCGGTCAGTGGCATGTTCCAGAGGTCGCTCACCGCGCTGCCATGGCCTTCCTGCCGCCCCACCTTCTGCAGTAGCTGTTCACGATAGACGAAGGTCATCATGCGCTCAAAGTAGGCGCGCTCGGTCAAACTGAGAGGTGTGAACTGAGAACTGAGAACTGAGAGTTGAGGTTCGATGTAGCGGTAGTAAAAACCGTCCTTCTTAGCCTCCTTGTAGACGACGGCGGGCTGCAGCAGCGGCAGAATGCGCCCAAAGCCCTCGCGAGCCATCAGCAGTTCTGTGGCCACGATCTTATTGCGTAGCCGGATGGCTTCTCGGAACAGCTCGCGATAGAAGTTGACGTAGAGCAGACCCTGTGTGGCGGGATAGCGCGAGTAGAGCAGGCGGATGTCTACCTGACTGTCTGTCCGTCCGAAGTTGTAGCGCAGGATGCCGTAATAGAGCAGCAGCTGAACGTAGTGGTCTTCCTTGTGCTGGATGTTGGCTGTCGGCCGCTCGATGCTATAGTTCTTACCCGACTTCTGCTCTACTAATAGCCGCATATCGCTCGTCATCAAGTCGACACGCCCCTGCAGACCTAAGCGTTCGCAGACGAACGACGGTTCCAGCAGGGCTTTCGAGCGGTCGTAGCCTGCTTCGGTGAAGAGTGCCGTTACCGCCTCGCTGATGTTCTGGCATTGCTGCTGTGCGTCGGCGACGAAGGTTGCCGGGTTGAAGTCTTCGCAGGTACAGAACTGAAGGGCCTGTTCGCGAAACGACTGGCTGATGCTGTCGCTGATGCGGTGGTCGGCCTGGTTAATGATATTGTCTAACGCCGTGCCGGCAAAGTTACCAAGAAGGATGGCCTGCGAGTTGGCACGCGGCTTCAGCCGTTCGATGGTGTAGAGCAGGGGGTGATGACCGTATTCCGCCTGGAAGCAGCGAGCCAGCGTCGAGATGTCTATCAGGAAGTCGGGCTCTACTACCACTAAGCCTGGCTGTATGTGCGTGTCGTGTTCCACATGACAGTCGAGCAGGTTCAGTTGCATGCCCTCGCGTAATACCTTGTTCAGGTAAGCCTGTTCCGTGTAGTCGATAGTGATGTGTGCGCCGTCAGCCGTGTCTGCCTCTATCGTCTGCTCATTCCACGTGCTGACAATACATCTCAGGTAGCGGCGGTTGATGGTGGGCGCGACGTGTTCAGGCGTCTGTGGCGAATGGGGTATCAGCTGCGTCAGCCCGTCGGGCACGCTGGTCTTGAACACCGCCGAGATGAAGCGTGCCAGCGTCCGCACATCCTGCAGCCACTGTTCACGGGGAGGCACCTCAGTATGGTTCGAGCGTCGCCTCACAGCCTGTATCGCTATGCGCTCGGCCACCGTCATACCGCTATGCTTCGTCAGGAAATCCACCTGCGAGAAAAGACTGCCGAAGCCCGTACCCACAGTCTTCAGCCCTTCGGCACAACAGAGTACCAGCGTTTCGTGCATAAAGCGCAGTGCCGCTGCCGAAGGTTCCGTCAGCGCCAACTCGCTACACCGTCCAAACAATTCGTCTACTGTCATCGGATTGCAAATTTAGACAAAATTTCTGAGATGACATGTATAATCCTCAAAAATAGGCGTTGCCGCCCCCTTAATTTGTGTTAAACAAATCGAAATGGGCCATGAGATGGAAAGAAAAGCACTACCTTTGCAGCCGAAGAGAATTGAAGAATTGAGAATTGAAGATTGAAAATATAAATCCGCCAGATTACCGTAACGATACGGTGCTGCCGCTGCCGATGGAGGTGACAGCCGATGCGTGGGCCGTGGACGCGGCGTGCTCGGGCAACCCCGGGCCGATGGAGTATCAGGCCATCGACCTGGCTACCGGTGCCCGCGTGTTTCACTTCGGACCGATGAAGGGGACGAACAACATCGGCGAGTTTCTGGCCATCGTCCACGCCTTGGCGCTCTGCTGGCAACAGGGGCTGTACACGAAGACCATCTATTCGGACTCGGTGAACGCGATGCTGTGGGTGAAGAAGCGGCAGTGTAAGACCAAGCTGGAACGGACGCCGGAGACGGAGCCGCTCTACCAGATTATCGCACGAGCCGAACGGTGGCTGCAGACCCACGACTTCCGTAATCCCATTATTAAATGGGAGACGCAGAAGTGGGGGGAGGTGCCTGCCGACTTCGGACGAAAATAGTTCTTGCGTATGAAGATATTTGCTATTGGCATGAATTATGCCGCACACAATCAGGAACTTCACGGGACGCTGAAACGGCCCGACGAGCCTGTGATATTCACCAAGGCCGACTCGGCACTGCTGACACGCGGCAAGCCGTTTTTCGTGCCCGACGACATGGGGCGCATCGACTACGAGGCAGAGGTGGTGGTGCGCATCTGCCGCTTAGGCAAGAACATTCCCACCCGCTTTGCCCACCGCTACTATGACGCTGTGACCGTGGGCATCGACTTCACCGCCCGCGACCTGCAGCGACGAGCCAGCGAGGCTGGCCAGCCGTGGACTATCTGCAAGGGCTTCGACGGCTCGGCGGCCATCGGCGAATGGGTAGAGAAGGAGAAATTCATCGACATTCAGCGCCTGCAGTTCCATCTCGACATCAACGGACGGACGGTGCAGGAGGGACGGACGAGCGACATGCTTTACACGGTAGACGAGATTATCAGCTACATTTCGCGGTTCTTCACGCTGAAGACGGGCGACCTGCTCTACACGGGAACTCCCGTTGGCGTAGGGCCTGTCAATATCGGCGACCACTTGGAAGGATGGCTTGAAGAGCGCAAGGTGTTGGAACTGAACTGCAGGTAAAAAGCCTGCCGATTTCGGGCATAAATAGCCCAATTCTTTGCCTTTAATTCTTTTTAACTTTTACGACAAGTCCTAAGTCTGCAATTTTTCATATATTTGCAGGCAATTAACGTTAATTGAATGCTAAGAAACGAATGACCGATATCATCTTATCCAGTTTTCTTAGCTTGTTTGCCTTGTTTGGCAAGGAAGAGCAAGTAGACGAGGCATGGGCAAAAACCATGCTGAGCAACTATTTGCGCCATCATTTCGGCATCCGCAACATCGACGCCTATCTGGACCTGTACAGCGACATGCGCAGTGCGTATGAGCTGACGGACGATATGGACATGACGGAGACGGTGAAGACCATCTGCGCGAATCTGCATGGCAACAGTTCGGCGCGCGAGGAGTCGCTATTATTACTCCGTCTGATGGAGTTCTGCGGATTCAAAGAGAGTACGCCGGCGATGTTCCAGGCGATGGCCGAGCAGTTCCATATCCCCAACAGCGTATTCGCGGATTATAAGGACTACGTGAGTGGCCGTGAGACGGAGCACGTGATGATTCTCCCATTAGAGGGCAGCGACGGACAGGTGAAGACGCTTCTTGAACCGTCGACAGGCGTGCTGATATTCACCTATACCGGCACGGACAGCCTGTTGCTGAACGACGTGCCAGTATTGCCGGGGGCCTATCAGGTGATGCTGCAAAGCAGTGTGCTGAAGAGCCGCAACGGCCAGCCGGTCTACTACTCCACCATCATCGAAGCCTACCAGCAAAGGATGGGCGGAAAGGTGGAGAAGGTACACCCGGTAGAGTACTGCGGACGCGACATCAACTTCCGATTCCCCGGCAGCGACAACGGCATACACAACCTGAGCTTCACACTCCGCAACGGCGAACTGCTGGCCGTCATGGGCGGCTCCGGCACGGGCAAGACGACGCTACTCTCGCTCCTGAACGGCAGTATGAAGCCGCAGGAGGGCACGCTCACCATCAACGGCCACGACATCTCGGAGCCGGCGGCGAAGTCGCTCATAGGCTTTGTGCCGCAGGACGACCTGCTGATAGAGGAACTGACGGTCTACCAGAACCTGTGGTTCACGGCCAAGCTGTGTTTCGAGGGTATGGCCGCCGACGAGCTGGACCGTCGCGTCATGAAGATTCTGAAGGACTTGGGACTTGAGGCTGCCAAAGACCTGAAGGTGGGTTCAGCCATCAACAAGTTCATCAGCGGCGGACAGCGCAAGCGCCTGAACATTGCCTTGGAGCTGATACGCGAGCCGGCGGTGCTCTTCCTCGACGAGCCGACGTCGGGTCTTTCGTCGTCAGACACCGAGAAGGTCATCAACCTGCTGAAGGAACAGACCTTCAAGGGAAAACTCATCATTGTCAACATTCACCAGCCGTCGAGCGATGTCTATAAACTGTTCGACCGCCTGTGGCTGCTCGACAAGGGCGGCTACCCCGTCTTCGACGGCAACCCCATCGACGCCATCACCTATTTCAAGGAGGCCGCCAATTACGCCGACGCCGAAACCAGCGCCTGTCCTATGTGTGGCAACGTGAACCCGGAGGTGGTGCTGAACATCATCGACGAGAAGGCACTCACCAGCACCGGCGAACTGTCTGACGAGCGCAAGATGACGCCACAGGAGTGGCACGAGCTGTACTTGAAGAAGCGCAAGCCGATGAAGCAGCCCGCAGTCAGCAACATTCCACCCTCAGACCAGCGCAAACCGGGACCGCTGAAGCAGTTGGCCATCTTCCTGCACCGCAATTTCCGCACGAAGATCACCAACCTGCAATACCTGCTCATCACGCTGCTGGAGGCACCGCTGCTGGCACTGGTATGCTCGTTCCTGACGCGCTATGCCCCGCCAAGCGGCTATACCGTGATGGACAACAAGAACCTGGTGAGCTACTTCTTCATGTCTGTCATCGTGGCCACGTTCATCGGTATGAGCGGCTCGGCCGAGGAGATTATCCGCGACCGCGCCCTGCTGAAGCGTGAGAAATTCCTACACCTGTCGTATGGCAGTTATATCTGGTCGAAGATTCTCTTCATGGCCGGTGTCGCGCTCCTGCAGACGTTCCTATTTATTATAGTGGGCAACACCATCATGGGGCTACACGGACTGTTTGGCGTGTGGTGGCTCGTCCTCTTCGTCACCGCCTTCCTGGCCGGCCTGACGGGTCTGCTGCTCTCGCAGTGTCTCAGTTCGGTGGTGGCCATCTACATCAGCATACCGATACTCCTCATACCGCAGATACTGCTCTGCGGACTAGTGGTCAGCTTCTCGGACCTGACGCCGAAGAGCACCACAGGCAACGTGCCGCTCATAGGCGACCTCATACCCTCACGATGGGCCTACGAGGCACTGGCCGTCACGTCGTTCTCAGACAACCTTTACGAGAAGCCGTTCTTCGAGATTGACCGCGAGAAGTACGAGAACCAATATTATAATATGGGCGTACGCTACGAGCTGGAGTCGCAGTTGGAGACCATGAAGGACGAGCAGAAACGCGGGCGCGAGGTAAACCCCAACCACCTGCTGACCATCAAGGAGAACCTGCCCGTGCTGACAGCATTCTGCGGCATCAAGCCCTACAGCGGCAACTACGACTACGCCTCGCTGCACGAGTATCTGAAGGATGCCGGACGCGTGCTGAGCAAGCTCGGCAATGAGGTGACGCTACGGGGCGACCGTCTGATGAGCCGTTTCATCCGTGAGAACGGCAAGGACGAGATGCTCCAGCTGAAGCGCGACAATTATAACTTGAAGTTAGAGGAGTTTGTGGCAGGTGCCGACCAAGGACGTATGCTCGACGTCGTCGACAACCACATCGTGCCCCGTGCCGGACTGGTGTTCCTGACGCCTTCGAGCCACATCGGCCGTGCCCCGTTCTACAGCAGCATGAAGATAATAGGCCCGTGGAAGGTGAAGACCCTGTGGTTTAACCTGGCCGTGATGCTGCTCATGAGTATGATAGTAATAGTATTATTAATAACTAAAATTTTTGTAAAATGAAGAAATTATCAATGTTTGCCGTGGCTTTTGCAGCCATGATGTTTGCCGCCTGCGGTGGCAACAAAACCGCTCAGACCGCTGAGCAGGAGGATTCGGTAAAGAGTTTCGAACAGGAACAGATTGAGGCCAGCATCAAGATGCACTTCGACAGCCTCGCTTCAGAGTTAGGCAAGCTCAAGCAGCTGCCCGTCGTCGAGAAAGACGGCCAGATTACGCTGACCGAGGAAGAGAAGCAGGTGAAGCCCGACTATCTGTTAGACCTGGCCGCTGCCGACAATGCCATGACGCTGTCAGAGAAGTACCGCGTGCTCAGCGCCATCGAGGTCGACAAGGAGCTGGCTAAGCTCTACGAGATGCCTGTTGACGACTATGACAAGGCTATCGGCAAGCTGGTGGCCGAAATCAACGACCCCTCGTTCAAGGCTGTGAAGGAAGGCGAAGGCATCTACGAGGCCACACAGGCTCTGTATGACGCCATGAACGAGAACGGCCGCATCAACTACTTCTGGCAGATCGTAGCTACCTCGCTCATCGAGCAGCTCTACATCACCTCGCAGAACACCGAGAAGTTCATTGGCTCGTTCACTGACGACGCTGCTGCCAACGTTACTTTCCGCATCATCCTCATCCAGGACGCCCTCGACCGTCTGACAGAGTATGATCCCGAGGTGTCGCCCGTTGCTCAGGCTATCGCACCTTTGGCAGTTCTCAACGCTACTACCGTCGACGAGCTGAAGTCGCAGCTGGCTGAGGCTAAGGAGCAGATTGCCTCCGCTCGCAACACGCTGGTGAACCTGACGAAGTAATAATAAACTTGTCTTTTTGAAACGAATTATCCTAAATTTAGGATAATTCGTTTCTTTTTTTGTAGCTGACAATGATGTTGTCGCCGTATTGTTCCCGATGGTCGACGGCAATGGCGGCAGGCAGTTGTGGAGCAGGCGTCCCGTCGCTGACGGTCAGCGCTAAGTTGGTTTCCACACGCAGCTCGTCCCACAGTCCGTCATCAAGAAACGACTGTAGCGTCTTGGCACCACCCTCCACTATCAACGACTGCACCCCGTGAGCATGCAGGCTCTCGAGGTTCAACGGGTGCAGGTGGTCGACCACCAGCCGACGGGGCGACGGTCCGCGCCAGTGGCGGACGGTCAGCTGCGGGTGCTCGCGCTCGTCGGTGACGCGCCCCACGAGGATGGCGTCTTCCTCGGCACGCAGCTTGTGCGAGAGCATCTGTGTGAAGTCCGACGAGATCTGTAGCGGCTGCCCGTGGTCGTCAATAAAACCGTTGACCGTCTGCGCCCATTTTAATATAATGTACGGGCGATGCAGGCGGTGGAAGGTGAAGAAACGGCGGTTCAGCGCCTTGCACTCCGCTTCGAGCACACCAACGGTAACATCAATACCTGCCTCTTGCAGCCGTCGGATGCCGCGTCCCTGAACCTCAGCAAACTCATCAACGCAGCCCACAACCACGCGGCGCACACCTTTGCGCACAATCAGGTCGGCACAGGGCGGCGTCTTGCCGTAGTGCGAACAGGGTTCCAGCGATACGTACATCGTCGCCTCCTTCAGCAGCGCCTCGTCCTCGGTGCCTACTGAGGCAAAGGCGTTCACCTCAGCATGGCCCTCGCCGCAGCGCACATGAAATCCCTCACCGATGATTCGTCCACCGGCCACTATCACAGCCCCAACCATAGGGTTAGGCTTGGCATTCTGCCGACCATTCTTCGCCAACTGGATGCAGCGTCGCATCCAACGCTCGTCTTCTGTCACTATCATGCTGCAAAGTTACTCATTTTTTCGCTTCTTTCTCACTTTTTCTTCTGAAAATTTGGCAATGTCAAAAAAAACACATATCTTTGCAGGCAGATAACACAGACATACTAATCCGAGGATTCCGACATCAGAAGCGTGCGTCGGAATTCTTTATTTTTTGTCTGCCTAAAATTTATAAATAGTATAAACATTAAATCGAAAATAAATTGTAAATCGTAAATTAATAAATTGTAAATATGTCCTATATGTCACAAGAAGGCTACGACAAACTGTTAGCCGAACTGAAACACTTGGAGAGCGTGGAACGCCCCAAGGCATCGGCCGCCATCGCTGAAGCACGCGACAAAGGCGACCTGAGTGAGAATAGCGAGTACGACGCCGCCAAGGAGGCTCAGGGCCACTTAGAGGCCAAGATCAACCAGCTGAAACTGGCCATCTCGGAAGCAAAGATCGTGGACACCTCACGACTGTCGACCGACTCGGTGCAGATCCTGTCGAAGGTGGAGATGACCAACCTGGCCAACAAGGCCAAGATGACCTACACCATCGTCAGCGAGAGCGAGGCCAACCTGCGCGAGGGCAAGATCAGCATCACCACGCCGATAGCCCAGGGACTGCTGAACCATAAGGTTGGCGACGAGGTGGAGGTGAAGATTCCACGCGGCACCATCAAACTGAGAATTGACAATATTACCGTCGGATAAATCATCGTATTATGGATATATTCAGTAAGATTGCTGCTGGCGAGATTCCCAGCTACAAGTGCGCCGAGAACGACGAGTTCTACGCATTCCTCGACATCAACCCGCTGGTGAAGGGTCACACACTGGTGATTCCACGCCGCGAGGTAGACTACTTCTTTGATATGGACGACGACGAACTGGCCCGTTACCAGCAGTTCGCCAAGCGTGTGGCCGTCGCCATCAAGCGCGCCTTCCCCTGCCGCAAGGTGGCACAGGTGGTACTCGGACTTGAAGTGGCTCATGCCCATATCCACCTCATCCCCATGCAGACGGAGCAGGACGCCGACTTCCGCCGCGAGAAACTGAAGCTGACGGAAGAGGAGTTCAAGGAAATAGCAGCGAAAATTCTTGCAGAATTTAAGTGAAGAGTGAAGAGTGAAGAGTGAAGAATTTGCTACCGCCATTCCTGCAACATAACCAGCGGGACTCCGGAAGGAAATTCTTCACTCTTCACTCTTCACTCTTCACTCTTCACTCTTCACTTCTCACCTCTCACCTCTTAGACAAACTCCTCACCGTATTTCAGCCTGACTTCGTTGACATATTTCCGAATCAGCGCCGACGAGTCGCCCTTCTTGCAAATCAGCAGAGCATCGCCAGACTCTGCCACGATATAGCCTTCAAGACCGTTGATGACGGCCAGATGTCCTTTGGGCATCTTAATGATATTGTCACGGCAGTTCTCCAAAATCGCCTCAGAGTCAATCACGACGTTGTCGCCATCACCCTTCTGCTCGCTCTCGTAGATGGAGTGCCACGTACCCATGTCGGCCCATCCGAAACCTGACCTCATGACGTACACGCCATGCGACTTCTCAAGCACACCGTTGTCCATCGAGAGGTTCGGAAACTTCGAGAAATTCTCCTTGACAAAGGCCAGCTCCTGTTCCATCGTCACCACCATATCCTCCTTGTCTATCAGGCGCAACACAACGGGCAGAATACGCCGCAGACTGTGAACGAGATGCTTCACATTGGCCAGAAAGATGCCGGTGTTCCACAGGAACTCACCACTCTCTACAAATATACGGGCAAAATCGCGCTCGGGTTTCTCAGTGAACGACTGCACACGATACAGACCCTCCGTCTCCGTTTCCTCACCCATCTGGATATAGCCATAGCCTGGCTCAGGACGCGTAGGCTTCACACCCATGGCAATCAGGCAGTCTTTCTTGCCGACAAAGTCCAGACAGTTGAGCACGTCGCGCCGGAAGGCATCGTCGCCGATGACGGCCTGGTCGGACGGTATGATAATAACACGAGCATCAGGACAGACATGCGAAATGCGATAGGCAGCCCACGCCACACTCGGCGCCGTATTGCGGGCCACCGGCTCCGCCAGAATATTCTCGGAAGGCAACTCCGGCAGCTGCTCACTAACCCAATGAGCATACTCCACCTGCGTACTGACATAAATGTTTGTGCGAGGGATGAGACGTATAAGATGGTCGTAGGCCTGCTGCAACTGTGTACGGCCAGTGCCAAAAAAGTCGATAAACTGCTTGGGCTTTTGCTCACGGCTGCAAGGCCACAGACGCCGCCCTCTTCCACCGGCCAATATGATGCCGAAATGTTTTTCTGATATTTCCATCACGTATAGATTGAAGAGTTAATAGGTTTTCGGCCACGAAGATACGGAATATTATTGAGAAAAACAAGTATTTTTAAGATTTTTAGCGGAAACTTTTGTCATTTCATTTTTTCTTATTACCTTTGCACCCGCAAAAAGGCCCAGATGGCGGAATCGGTAGACGCGCTGGTCTCAAACACCAGTGGGGCAACCCGTGCCGGTTCGACCCCGGCTCTGGGTACTTGGAACACCTTGTAAGTTACTGACTTGCAGGGTGTTTTGTTTTTCTGAGGTTTACTAAAAGTGTACTTTGTAAGACTGGGTGTACTTTTTCCCTAAATATTAACATCAGACCCGAATTTCGGTGCAAAAAGAACGAGGGGTATGAGCTCAAGCTTGCATACGCGCGCGTATTATGCATACAGGATTGTAGTTTGGTGACACCTCTTACACCTACCACTGATTATCAGCATGTTACAGCGGCGTTTACCCACACCAATGGTCGCACCAATGGTCGCACCAATGCCCACACCAGTAGGTCAAACGAATTACAAAGAAAGATTTTTTTGGAAAACAATTCTTGGCAGCCAAGAATTGTTGAGATGAATTTTTTCTTATTGTTGCTGATTTCTTTCTAAAAAAAACGACTTGTTTTTTGTTAATGCTCATTATTGTGAGTTTGGCGTATCCGAAAATGTTTCACGCGAAAAGCTGAAAACGTACAAGCGTCTCGTAAAAATTTAACGGCCGCTCGTAAAAAAGTATAAGCCTCTCGTAAATGTTTCACGGCATGACAATATGACCAGGTGTCACCTCTGGTGCGACTATAGGTGTTACTTACCTCAGAAAAATAGCCACTGATTTTCAGACTGTTAAGTGGCAGGTGTAAGAGGTGTCACCTGTTTTTTTTTATTGACAGAATGTAGTGAATATCATCACGAGACAAAATGAGAATTACAGACAAAGTGAGAACTGAGAGGTGAGAAAACGTAGCGGCTGCTCGTAAAAAATATAAGCCGCTCAGAAAAACGTCACGGCCTCTCATGAAATTTTCACGGCCTCCTTATCTATGGATAGCTCAAAATCTTTTAAATCTTAAAATCTTTGTTCATTATTAAATGAGATGTTCATTTTCACCAAAGAAATCTTTGACAACAATAGTCCTGTTTCCTAATTTGTGTCTTTTTTCCATGTTTCTTCTATTGTTTCCCAGAAACCACCTCTGTCCGCGCCAACACGACGTAGACATTTACCACGCATAGCTTCTATGTTACGTGACACAGCAGACGGATGTATCCCTAATATTTCTGCTAATTTCGCTTTTGATATATAAGGATCTTCTTTCATCAATTGCAGCATTGTAATACGTGTCTCTGTCATCTTCACACCATTCACAATTCGGTTTCTGTTCGGTTTCTGTTCGGTTTCTGTTCGTTTCTGTTCGCTTTCAGACAATTCTCCTATCACTTTTCTGTTCGACTTCTGTTCGGTTTCAGTCACCTTTGGCACTGTAATCTTCAAGATGAAGTCATCTGTTCGGAAAGATGGGGCTTGGGCACCGTTGGCCTCCTGTTCCCGACAGATACGATCCATACCCTCGCCGAATTCCTTCACGTAGTGATATGCTTTCAAGAAGGCGGCAATCTTTGGATTGCGCGAGAAGTGGGTGTTGCGGATGTTGCTGGGCTTCACCTGACCCGGCAACTTGCCAGGCGACTCAAACACCAATCGATCATCGAACATTTTGATCTGTATCTCTGTTCCTTTGATGTTGTGGGCTCTGTGGCAACAGGCATTAACCACCATCTCCTGTATGACGAATTCTGGATAATCACGACGTGTGACGAATTGTCCGTGCTGTCCCAAGAAAGTATGCTCACGTACCTGAGTCTCGATGAACTCTATAGTTTTCCTGACTTGATTCAGGATGGTTCCCTCAAAAATGACATCCTTAATGACATTCATCTCTGCGCCAACCTTCTCATCAACACCTTCGTATCGAATGAAACGGGTACGACTGCGAGGGAAGAACTTCTGTGGATTCTTTCCGAAAAGCAGGATGCATGCAACGCTAACATCTTCTTCACCTTTCTTGTTGGTTGTTACAAAGCCGTTATTCTCTCGCAGGTATTCAAGTGGTGACTTCCCGTAACCTACCAATTTAGCATATTCGGCAACAGCATCCGTATCGATGTCATCAATAGTTGCACCATATACAGCCGTATCTTCGTAGGAGCGTTCGCCTTTGTCGTACATCAGTTGCATCCGCTCGTCAAATGTCAGTTTGCGGCTCTTATCGCCCACACGGATATAGGCCTCGTCAGCCTGATTCGTATGAAGGAACTGACTGGCGGGAATATCCATCAGCAGAATACGATTAGGATTGCCTTCATCGTCAGTGCAGTCCATATAGCGACAAGCTACCGGGACAGACGGATTGCAAAAGTCAAACGGCACACGAAGCAGTTCGTTCAACTTCGCAGTATGTTGGTTTACGCCTTCAATCTTTCTTGTCTTGTCAGATATGCCAATTGCCAGCATACCACCATCGGCATTGGCCATCGCCACGATAGGGATTGCCAGTGCTTTCGGGTCGATCTGTATGCTTTTCATGTCAAACGTCTGACCTTCTTTTCCGTTTCTAATTTCTTCAATTGTCTTCATTTGGGTGCAAAGTTACAAAAATTCTTGGATGATACTTGTTTGTCTTCTGCATTTTTTTCGCTACCTTTGCACCATCTATTAAAACATCTATGAGAAAAATCTTTCTGATTGGTATACTGGCTACAGGACTACTTCATGGGGAAGCACAGGAGCATCGGTCAATAGCGAGCGTTGAGCGTGTCAGCGTGGAGACGCCCGTGGGCAACGCTCCCAGACTGCCCTATCGGTTATGGGTGAAATATACCGACGACAGGGGGGAATACCGTCAGGTGAAATGGTCGAACGCTTCGGAGGCCACCGAGACCGCCGAAGCTACCCCGGCCATTTATCCCGTGGGCAAGGTATATCAAGTTCGCGGATTCATCATTGGCGACAACACAACGGCCAACGGCTATCCTGTATCGGCAGAGGTCAAGATTGTTGAAGGGACATACGCCGTACCATCGAACAATCCTGTTGCAGAAACGCTACCGCTCGACCAGGTGAGTATCGATGGTGACAACCGTCTTACATGGAATCGTGATCTTGACATTGACCAGCTCATCAGCCTGCCCGTGAAGCAGCAGCTCTACAATTATCGCGACACCTATGGACTCTCCACGGAAGGCTATCCTGAGGCTGACGGCTGGGATTCGCCGACGACAAAGCTGAAGGGGCATGGCTCCGGTCATTATATGTCGGCCATGGCCATGGCTTTTGCCAGTTGCCAGGAGCAGGCTAAAAAGAACATCATCCGCAACAATATAAGGATGATGGTCGACGAGTTGCGACGGTGCCAGGAACTGACTTTCGTGTGGAACGAGCAGTTGGGACGCTACTGGGAAGCCCGCGACTTTGCACCTGAAGAGGAGCTGAAGCAGATGAAGGGCTCATGGACAGACTTTGACCGGTATAAGAAAGAGTGCGGGAAGTATGGCTATGGCTACTTGAACGCCATTCCTGCACAACACTGTGTGCTGATAGAAATGTATCGTGCCTACAACAACGAGAGTTGGGTGTGGGCACCTTACTATTCCGTACATAAGCAACTGGCCGGGCTCATTGACATTGCCACCTATATCGATGAAAAAACTACGGCCGACAAGGCCCTGCTGATAGCCAAGGATATGGGACTCTGGGTATGGAACCGTCTGCACTATCGCACCTTCGTCAAGAGCGACGGCCCTCAGGATGAACGACGGGCACGTCCGGGCAACCGCTATGAGATGTGGAACATGTACATTGCCGGCGAGGTGGGCGGTATGGCGGAATCATTGGCACGCCTGTCAGAAATGACGGGAACGGCTGAAGAGAAGAAACACCTGCTGGAAGCCGCCAACTATTTCGACAGTCCTGCTTTCTTTGACCCGCTGTCGAAGAACATCGATGCCATCCGCACCCGTCATGCCAATCAGCATATACCCATGGTGACCGGTGCGCTCCGTTCCTTCCGAGGCAATAACAACCCCTACTACTATAACCTTGCGCAGAACTTCTGGACGATGATCCAAGGGCGATACCGCTATGCTATGGGCGGTGTGGGTAACGGTGAAATGTTCCGACAGCCCTACTCTCAGATAACCGCCATGTGTACCAATGTCGCCAGCTGGAACGGTCGGGAGCAGCGTCCGGAACCCACCATCAACGAGACTTGCTGCGCCTATAACTTAGCTAAGCTCACAAAGGATCTGAACTGCTTCAATCCCGACGATGCAAGATATATGGACTACTACGAGCGAGTGCTTTACAACCAGATCATCGGGTCGGTAAATCCTCACAAGTATCAGACCGTCTACCAGTATGCCGTTGGGCTTGACGCCTCAAAGCCTTGGGGCAATGAGACCCCACAGGCCACTTGTTGCGGCGGCACTGGCGTTGAAAACCACGTAAAATATCAGGAGGCAACCTATTTTGTCAATGATAGCACCATCTGGGTGGCACTCTACATGCCCACGACAGCACGGTGGACAGCGAAAGGCGTCACCCTAAAACAGGAGTGCCAGTGGCCCGCAGAGCGCTCTGTCATACGTATCGAAACCCTTCACCCTTCACCCTTCACCACTCACCCTCAATTCTCCATGAAGCTCCGTGTGCCCTATTGGGCTACTGAGGGATTCGATGTAAGGCTCAACGGCAGGAGCATTGCCTCCTCTTACCAGCCATCGAGCTATGTGGAGATTCCCGCCCGTCGCTGGACAGATAAAGATATAGTAGAGGTTGTGATGCCATTCACCAAGCACCTTGATTTCGGCCCCGACAAATACGCATCCATGTGGACAGGAGCCTTTATGTACGGTCCGCTCGTCATGACAACCACGGGCATCAAGGATTGGGACGAGGCAACTGTCAACGTAGCGTCTGACCTCAGTGACGTCACGCTTTTGGGCGCCAAGGAGGGCACAGGGGCCGATGCTCATCTCTACACGCTAAGCCACGGTGGCCGCACATTTATTCCCGATTATGCAGGCGACAAGCACCTGACCCACTATTTCCGCATGAATATGGAGACCGGCCCCGAGACCTTGGCCGTCAATAACGGAAACTCGACTGTTGACAAGTCGCAACTCACGGAGCTACTTCTCATTGCCAAGAGCCGTAATGACGAACAACAAGCGTGGAACGACCTGGCTGTAAAGGTTCCGGAATATGCACCCTGGGCCAAACACGGTTTTGCCCGCATGAAGAGTCAATACGAAAAATCCCAACCCTATATCAACGCACCTGACGGCCAATACACTCAGGACGACATAGACCAGATGGCCAAAGCCCTGAATGCCGCTATTAACACGATGCGCCCCGGCAATCTACCGGAGTTGGAGGATTTGGACGAACTGATGGTTCTCTTAGAGAAAGCCAAGCAGCTGCCAGAAGACAACGACAGAGCCAACCGTGCCATTGGTTACGCTGGCATGGTCATACGCTATGTGAGCGATGGTAGTGGTACGATGGATATGATTGAACGAGCAACCAACCAACTTAAAGAAGTGCTGAAAACTTATGAATAAAAGAGTAACAACAACGGTGCTGGGACTGATGGTGAGTCTGTTGGCCAGCGCACAAGGGAAACAGACTACAGCGCACGGGTACGCTATCGATCCCGTACCGTTTACGAGTGTCAAGATAACCGCTGGCACGTTCTGGGGACAACGATTAGAGGCCAGTCGTAAGGTCACGATACCTCTTGCCTTCTCTAAATGTGAGAGCGAAGGGCGGTACAAGAACTTCGAGAACGCAGCAGCACACCTCGAAGACCCGTCGAAGGTGTTTAAGGTCAATGGCGTGGGCTACTCTTTTGACGACACCGACCCCTATAAGACGCTGGAGGGAGCCGCCTACATCCTTCAGACCTATCCGGACAAACGTTTGGAGGCTTACTGCGACTCTGTCATTGACATCATCGGGAAAGCACAGGAGGCGGACGGGTATCTCTACACCGCGCGCACCCAGAACCCTGCCGACCCGCACCACTGGGCTGGCGACCGTCGATGGGTGAAGGAGGAAGACCTGAGCCATGAGCTTTACAACCTTGGCCACATGGTAGAGGGTGCCGTAGCTTATTGGCAGGCGACAGGCAAGCGCAAGTTCTTAGACATTGCCTGTCGCTACGCTGACGTGGCTTGCAAGGAGGTGGGGCCACTTCCCGGACAGATGCGCGTCGTGCCTGGCCACCAGATAGCAGAAATGGCTATGGCCCGCCTCTATCTGGCTACTGGCAAGAAGAAATACCTTGACTTTGCCAAATTCCTTCTCGACCATCGCGGAAAGACAGCCATCAAGACCGAATACTCGCAAAGCCACAAACCCGTTGTCGAACAGGGCGAAGCTGTAGGCCATGCTGTCCGCGCTGCCTATATGTATGCCGGTATGGCCGATGTGGCTGCACTTACGGGTGACCAGGACTACGTCAAAGCCATCGACGCCATTTGGGAGAATATCGTCTCCAAGAAACTGTATATTACCGGAGGCATTGGTGCGACAGCCAGTGGCGAGGCCTTTGGCAAGAATTATGAACTGCCCAACATGAGTGCCTATTGCGAGACCTGTGCAGCCATTGGTCATGTGTATGTGAACTACCGCCTGTTCCTTTTACATGGCGAGTCGAAATATTACGACGTTCTGGAAAGAACACTCTACAACGGACTTATCAGCGGTGTATCACTCGAAGGCAACGGTTTCTTCTATCCCAACCCCTTGGAGTCGATGGGACAGCATCAGCGTCAGGCATGGTTCGGCTGCGCTTGTTGCCCAAGCAACATCTGTCGCTTTATCCCCTCCGTGCCCGGTTACGTCTACGCCGTGAAGGATCGTCATGTCTACGTTAATCTGTTTCTCTCAAACAAGAGCAGTCTGAGAGTTGCCGGCAAGAAAGTGAGTCTGAGTCAGACAACAGAGTACCCCTGGAATGGCGATATTATTGTTTCGATTGACCAGAATACCGCCGGACAATTTGCCATGAAAATCCGTATTCCAGGTTGGGTGCGTGGCCAAGTGGTTCCCTCAAACCTCTATCAGTATTATGACAATAAGCGTTTAGGCTACGCTGTCAAGGTAAACGGGCGTGAGGTCGCTGGAGATTTGACGCAAGACGGCTATTACACCATTGACCGTAAATGGAAGAAGGGCGACAAGATACATATTCATTTTGACATGGAGCCTCGTACCGTCCGAGCCAATCAGAAGGTAGCGGCCGACCGTGGTATGGTGAGTGTGGAGCGCGGCCCGCTCGTGTATTGTGCAGAACATCCCGACAACTGCTTCGACATCATGTGTGCCCTCATCAATCAGAACCCCCAGTTCCGGCTCGGCAAAGGCGAGATTGCAGGCACTCCAATCCTGACATTAACGACCGACGCCCAAACCTTGAACTTCAACAAACAGGGGCGATTAGAGACAACTGAACAGGCACTGACACTAATTCCATATTATGCCTGGTGTCATCGCGGAAGTGGCAAGATGAGAGTCTGGCTGCCACAAGATTTGAACGCCACGACACCTACTCAACCAGCAACCTTAGCTTCAGAGAGTAAAGTAAGCAGCTCCTCACCCGTTCCGGCGCTGTCATCAGTCAACGACCGTCTGATTCCGAAAGACGAGTATGACCGCTCCATCCCATATACTCACTGGTGGCCCAAAAACGGTACAACAGAGTGGATCGGCTACGAATTCCCTGCTGAGAGTACGGTTCAGAGTGCCACTGTCTATTGGTACGACGACGGTCCTTGGGGCGGATGCCGTGTACCTCAGTCATGGCGTGTCCTTTATCAGGACGCCCAAGGACGGTGGATGCCTGTCACTGGAGCCGATGGCTATCCTACAGACAAAGGTTCCGCATGTACCGTCAACTTCGATCCTGTTACAACGAAGGCCGTACGATTGGAGGTGACACTACCCTCCGACAATTCTGCCGGTCTTTTCGAATGGATTATCAAGTAACGGAAAAAGACGATACAGGGTCATGACCTTACTTATAAGTAGAAGATGCTTTCCGGACCCATGTTCATCAGCAGGTCGAGGATGCTGAGGTTGGGCAGGAAGCCGTGTTTCTCGCGGTAGACCTGGTAGTAGGGGCGAGGGGTGAAGTCGGCATCGGGCGCGGGGTGCTTGGGCTGGATGGCGTGGCGGTAGTCGAGGTGCGAGGTACGAGGTACGAGGTGCGAGGTGCGAGAAATGTCGAGGGGTGAGGTAAACGACTCTGTGTAGTGAACGTTGGGGTGGATGTCGAGCAGCTCACACATCTTCTTGCGGATGGCTTCGTTGAAGTCGAACAGGAACTCCCAGTCGGGCTGGAAGAAGGGACGTAGGTCGTCTTCGTAATACTCGAAGAAAGGCGACTCGCCGTAGGCCGACTTCAGGGCGTTCCAGTGGAGGTGACGCCAGTTGCCGTGGTCGCTGATGCGGCTATTAGTTATCAGTGACGAGCCTTCAATTCTTACGGGTACGGTGAGTGCCTGAACGCCTTGCGTGGAGGCAATAAGACAGCGGTTGCGGTAGGTCTGCTTCTGAAACGACTCGCAGCGCTCTATCAGCACCGTATCGGCACGATAAAGCTTCTGGTACCACTGTATGGGCCCGAAGTAGGTGGTGGATAGGAGGGCGTTCATAGCGGTAACAGCACACGCGACGGGTCGTTACCCATCCAGAAGACATAGCCGGGCGTATGGTTATAAACGACGAGGAAGACGCGGCCTATAATCTGGGCCTCGCGAACAAGACCGACACGGTCGATGAAATAATAGTCGTGATGGGCACAGGTGGCGTCGCGGCCAGGTACGATGAAGGTGCGCTGCTGCAGGCGGATGGTGTCGCCAGGCAAGGCCGTGCAGCGGCCTATCATCACCTGTCCCAAGGAATCGTCGACGGCCACCAGATCGCCTTTACTGACCGACTGCCGGCAGAGCCGTCCGTAGCTGAAGAGTCCGTCGTCGCCCGTACGCAGACCATACGACCAACGGTTTACCATCACACGGTCGCCCGCCTTGAAGGTCGGATCCCCCGAGGAATCGGGGACGGTGTAAATGGTAAAGACCAACGCCCGGAACACGAGCATGACGATGAACGCGACGGCGAGCGCAAGCAGAAACTTCAGGCCATTTTTCACTTAATATTATCGACGAAGCGGAAGAGGCGGTGCCAACGGATGCCGTTGATGCCGCGGCGGTCGGGGTCGCTGGACCACCAGATGAAGATGGGCTTGCCGACGATGTGGTCCTCGGGCACGAAGCCCCAGTAGCGGGAGTCGGCGGAGTTGTGGCGGTTGTCGCCCTGCATCCAGTAGTAGTCCATCTTGAAGGTATATTCGTTGGACGGCTTGCCGTTGATGTAAATCTTGCCGTTGCGTACTTCGAGCTGGTTGCCCTCGTAGGTGCGTATGGGTCGCTCGTAGACGGGCAGGTTGTCGAGTGTGAGCTTCAGCGTGGCTCCCTTCTTGGGAATCCAGACGGGGCCGTAGTTGTCGCGCGTCCAGTGCTTGTTGCCGTTGAGCGGGTAGATGTCGGTGTCGCTGGCGTCGGTGACGAGCTTGATGCTCTCCACCAGGTCCTTGCGGGCGCCGAGCACGTCGACGGCGTGCTGCGTCAGCGGCATGTAGCCCATCTGGTTCAGGCTCATGAGGTCTTCCATGGAGATGCCGAGGTCCTGCATCAGTTCGTCGGGCAGTCCCTGGCGCAGTTTCACGTAATAGGTGTACTGCACGTTGTCGGGCTCCTTGTTAGCCTTGCCGTCGAGGTAGACGATGCGGTTCTTAATCTGTAGCGTCTGTCCCGGCAGACCCACGCAGCGCTTCACGTAGTTCTCGCGACGGTCGGCAGGACGAGTGATGATGTCACCATACTCAGCGAAGTTGGCAGCTATTTGTGCGCGTCCGGCCTGATAGACCGTCTGGTAGAACTTCAGCCGCTGCTCCGCCGTGAGCGAGTCGGGGTTTGGCCGCTGCGGATAGAGCTGGTAGCCTATGCCGTAGCACATCTGGTAGAAGTCGTAGGCCTGATACTGGGGCGCCGAACAGAGGGTGTCGCCAGCCGGGAAGTTGAAGACGACGATGTCGTTCAGCTCGACTTTACCCAGACCTTTTACGCGGCGGTAGTCCCAGTGCGGCCAATCGATGTACGACTTGCACTCGAAGACGGGCAGCGTGTGCTGTGTCAGCGGCATGGTCAGCGGCGTCTCAGGGATGCGCGGGCCGTAGCTCACCTTCGACACGAAGAGGTAGTCGCCCGTCAGCAGCGACTTCTCTAACGACGAGGAAGGTATGACGTAGTTCTGGAAGAAGAACAGGTTGATGAAGTAGACGGCGACGAGGGCGAAGACCAATGCATCAACCCACGACATGACCCAGCGTACGGGTCCCTCGGACTCCTTCCACCACTGCCACTTGATTTTCTTGGTGATATAGACGTCGTAGATGAAGGGCACGACGAGCAGTCCCCACCACGACTTGACCCAGTAGAGGAACAGCAGGTAAAGCACCAGTACGACGATGAACTTCGCCCACTGCTTCTTAGGATTCAGCTTTTCTTTCTTTTTTACCATTTTCCTTACTACTTACTCCTTACTCCTAAAACGAAAACATGTCCGAAATGGTCAGCAGACCCTCGTGATCCTTGGTATACTCAGCAGCCAGCACGGCACCGAGGGCAAAGCCCTTGCGGCTGTGGGCGTCGTGAGTAATGGTGATGAGGTCGGCGTCCGAGTCGTAACGGATGGTGTGGATGCCAGGCACCTCGCCCCGGCGTATGTGATCTACTCGTAACATCTTGGGGTCGGTGGTATCCTCGGCCCAGGCGGACTTGCGGTCAATCTCGGCCACAATCTCCTCAGCCAGCGTGATGGCCGTGCCACTGGGGTGGTCGAGCTTATGCACGTGGTGGGTCTCCTCCATCTCCACGTCGTACTGCGGGAACTGGTTCATAATCTTGGCTAAATAGCGGTTGACGGCCGAGAAGATAGCCACGCCGATGGAGAAGTTCGAGGCCCAGAACAGCGTCTTGCCGTCGGCACATGCCTTACGGACGTCATCGCCGTGCTCCTTCATCCAGCCGGTACTGCCAGACACCACTTTCACGCCCTTGGCCCAGGCCTTCAGGTAATTGCCGTAGGCCACCTGCGGAGCGGTGAACTCGATGGCCACGTCGGCCGATGCAAACTCAGGACTGTCGAAGTCCTCTTGGTTGTCAATGTCAATGATACTTACAATCTCGTGGCCACGCTCTAAGGCAATCTGCTCAATCATCTTGCCCATCTTGCCGTAGCCTATCAGTGCTATTTTCATATTCTTGTTTATTTGTTGATGTATTTCTTTCCGTTCTGAATGTAGATGTTGCCCTTCTGAGGCGTCGTGATGCGGCGTCCCTGCAGGTCGAACCATATACCTGCCGCCGGACGGCTGATGACGCCGTTCACCGATGTCGGGTCGTCGCCCGTACGGTAGGCCCAGGCAGTGACGCCGCTGGTGGCCAGTCCCGTGAAGGCTTTTGTCTTGTTCTTTGCCGTGGCGGTAAAGTTGATGTTCGAGTTGGCGGTGTTTGGCTCAATAACCTGGTCGACCATCACGCCGTTGTAGACGGCTCCGCCGATGTTCATGGTAACATACGACGTGCCCTCTTCCACGCTCCACGTGCCCGTGCGGCTACCGCTGATGGTACCGTCGGCATGGAGGGTGACGTCGACGGGTGTCACGGTCTCCTGTGCGCCCCAAACGTAGTTGAGGCCGTACTTGTGAATCATCAGCTTGTAGGTGCCAGGAATGTCGGCGGTGGCTACCTGCTGGGTGGTGGCGATGTCGGCGGTCTTCACCGTCTCGCCAGTGTACTCAAACGGTGCTGCCACGAGCCAGCCGTCCTTGTTGACGAACAGCTGGTGGACACGCACGGCGTGACCCTGCGGGATGACGGGATCCTGGAAACGCGTGTGGTAGATAAGGTAAGAGCGGCCATCCTCGCCGTTGACGACGGAGTTGTGGCCTTGCTCGCGCTCGCCCTTGGTCATGCCGCCCCATTCGCTGTAGGCACCGAATATGTTGATGCCGCGATGGGTGTTGTCCTTCGGGCCGAAGTTGGTGGCACCGCCGGTGAAGATGGCGTTCTGGTTGCGGTTGTCCTTGTACGGCCCGTCGGGGGCGGTTGAGCGGAACACGCGCATCTGGTAGCCACCCTGCTTCTTCTGAGCGTCGGTGCCGTTCTCTGCCGACAGCATGAAGCCGTATGTCACAAAGAGATAGTAGTAGTCGCCGATATGCTTGATGTAGGAACCCTCGCCAGAGACGTAGAAGCCACCGGCAATCTTCTTGCCGAAGTAGGGGTCGCTGGTAACGCCGTCGCCAGAGCCGGCAATGTTGTACTTCACGTCGTAGTCGCGCAGGCCGTTGTCCTCATTCAGCTGCAGCATCCAGATGCCGCCGCTCCACGAGCCGTAGGTCATCCACAGCTTGCCCTCCTCGTCGTAGAACACGCAGGGGTCGATACAGTGAGGCCAGCGGTTGCCCCAATAGGCGGTGTATCGCGAGGGCAGGCTCGACTGCGTGCCAAGGGCCAGTTCCAGGTCGGTCTTCTTATAGCTGAAGTTGGCGCTTGAGGCCGCCTCGAAGCCTGAGAAGACGACAGGACCCTGATATTCGTAAGGGCCGTTAATGTTGTCGGCAGTCAGCAGGACGATGCTCGACTTCCAACTTTCGCCGTTGATGCTGAAGTAGAGGCACCACTTCTGCATCTTCTTGTTATAGATGACGTCGGGGGCCCACATATTACCATTAATTTCGTAGTTGGCGATACTGGCATTCGACCAGGCGAAGGCATCAAAGTTGCCAAAGGTCTTCTCAGCGCCGCCGACGGTGACGGTCGTGGTATAGTTCGTCTCGAACACGGGCTTGTAGGCATTGGCGGTACCAACGCTGTTGTTAATGACCTTGGGCGAGCCCGACGCATCCTTATACCTGAAGTAGTAGGTCGTTCCACTCCAGCTCATCATATCTTTGGTACGTGCCAATCCCCGATGGGTACCAAAAATATAGTAATACTGGTCGTTGGGATTGTAAACGACACTGGGGTCATGTACGCTCACGCGTTTCAGGGTGACAGCTGTCACAGTAGTAGTAGCTAAAGCCAGCAATGCGAAAAGAGTAGTAATGGTTCTCTTCATTGTTTTCGTTTTTATAGAATAATCGCTGCAAAATTAATCATAATTTCTGAAAAAACTTTGGAATAAACTTTTTTTTAGTATCTTTGCGAGCAAAAAGCAGAAATTAACACGATGGAACAGCTGCTACACTACACTTGGAAGCACCGACTCTTGCCACTGACGGAGCTGACGACTACCGACGGCCGACGAGTAGAGATTATTGACCCGGGACTGCATAACCACAACGCCGGACCCGACTTCTTCAACGCCAAAGTGAAGATTGACGGCACACTGTGGGTGGGCAATGTCGAGATTCACGACCGCGCCTCCGACTGGTATCAGCACGGCCACGACCGCGACACGCGCTATGACAACGTGGTGCTGCACGTCTGCGAGGTGGTAGACCGCGAGGTGCAGAACTCTGTAGGCCACTACCTGCCGCAGATGCAACTCAGCGTGCCACAGCACATTCGCGACAACTACGACGAACTGCAGAAGACGGACCAGTACCCGCCGTGCTACAAGATCATTCCCGACCTGACGCGGCTGACCGTCCACTCCTGGATGGCGGCCCTGCAGACGGAGCGTTTAGAACGTAAGACCGACGACATACGACGGCGGGCAGAACGCTGCGGCGGTTCGTGGGAGGATGCCTACTTCGTCACCCTGGCCCGCAACTACGGCTTCGGCATCAACAGCGACACGTTTGAGCAATGGGCGCTGAACATACCACTGAAGGCTGTCGACCATCACCGCGACGACCTGTTCCAGATAGAGGCCATCTTCATGGGACAGGCAGGACTGTTGGAATTGGACACCGTGCCGAAGCACTACCAGCAGGACGCACTGAACGACGGATACTTGGCCAAGTTGCGTAACGAATACCAATATCTGGCTCATAAGTTCTCGATGCAGCCGATGGACGCCGCCCGCTGGAACTTCCTGCGGCTGCGACCGCAGAACTTCCCGCATATCCGGCTGTCGCAGTTGGCCAACCTCTACTACCAACGGAAGGCAGGACTGAGCCAGCTTGTGGAGTGCAAGACCGTAGACCAGCTTAAAACACTACTCTCGTCGCACGTTACGCCTTACTGGGAGACGCACTACACCTTCGGCTCGCTCAGTGCCAAAAACGAAAAACATCTCTCCTACGGTTCGCTGAACCTGTTGATTATCAACACGGCCATACCCATGCTTTTCGCCGTGGGGCGTCACCGCCAGAAAGAGGAACTCTGCGACCGCGCCTTCGACCTGCTCGAACAGCTGAAGCCTGAGAACAACCACATCATCCGCATGTGGCAGCAGTGTGGCTTGCCCGTCATGTCAGCCGGTGATTCTCAGGCACTTATCCAACTCAAGAAAGAATATTGCGACAAGCGCGACTGCCTGCGCTGCCGCATCGGCTACGAATATCTGCGCGCTTCGCGCTAAAGAAAAAAGAATAAAGAATGTAAAAATGAAATACTGTTTTGAAACCCGTATGGCGGTGCGCGACTACGAATGTGACATCGAGGGCATCGTCAACAACGCCAACTACCTGCACTACTGCGAGCACACCCGTCACCTCTTCCTGAAGGAGTGTGGACTGTCGTTCGCCGAGATGCACGCGAAGGGTGTCGACGCTGTCGTCGCCCGTATGAACCTGCAGTACAAGACACCCCTGCGTCCCGACGACGAGTTCATCTCTCGGATGAGACTGACCAAGGAGGGCATCAAGTACGTGTTCCATCACGACATCTTCCGCGCCTCCGACGAAGCCCTCTGCTTCCGCGGCGATGTCACGTTAGTGTGCATCGTTGACGGACGGCTCGGACAGAGCGCCGACTATGATGCTGCTTTTGCCCGTTTCTTGACATGAGTACTGTTAGAAGACAGGAGTACAAGAGTACTTTTCGAAAGACAGGAGTACAGGAGTACTTTTTGGACAGGAGTACAAGAGTACAGAAGTATATAGTAAGGTAATAAAAATAAAATAAGAGAGAAAAAAGAAATGAAAGATTTGGATGAGTTGATAGAAGCTATCAATAACTGTGCATTGAGAATACGGCGTCAACTGCCTCAGGGGTATTTGGAGGCCGTGTACAAAAATGCCATGGTTATTGAATTGCGGAAATTAGGGCTGTCGTTCGAGACCGAAAAGCCTATCAAGGTGTTTTACGACGGTCTTCCCGTGGGCGAATACAAAGCCGACATCATCATAGACAACCGACTCATCCTGGAATTGAAAGCCGTACAGAATCTATGCACTGCCCACGAAGTGCAACTCGTCAATTATCTGACTGCCACAGGCATCGATGATGGACTGCTCATCAACTTCGGTGGCGAAAAAATAGATATTCGCCATAAATATAGAATATACAGAAAACCATTCAAATAACCACCCCATGTTCTCCCGTCTAATAAAGTCCTCCTGCCCTCCTGTCCAAACGTACTCCTGTACTCCTGTCCTCCTGTACTCATGTCTAAAAAGTTCTCATGTACTCCTGTCTAAAAAGTTCTCCTGTCTAAAAACGTGCTCATGTCAAACAACGAAATATATTATACAATAGCCCTGACCCGCATGACGGGCTTCAACTCGCAACAGGCGTTACAGCTCTATCAGGAGTTGGGCGGCGGTCAGGCCGTCTACGAACAGCGCAACGATATTGGCGACGTCTTACCAGACGCCACACCGCGCCTTGTCGAAGCCTTAAAAAACTGGGACGACGCCTTGAAGCGGGCTGCCGTCGAGATGGAGTTCGTTACCAAGCACCATATCCGTGCCCTGACGCTGAACGACGAGGACTATCCCGCCCGACTACGCGACTGCCCCGACGCTCCTGTCGTGCTCTACTACAAAGGTAATGCCGACCTGAACCAACGTCGCATTATCGACATCGTCGGCACCCGCCGCTGCACCAGCTACGGCCAGGACCTCATCCGCAAGTTTGTCAGTCGTCTGAAAGAGCTGTGCCCCGACGTGCTCATCGTCAGCGGACTGGCCTATGGCATTGACATCTGTGCACACCGTCAGGCTCTCAGCGTCGGCTACGACACCGTCGGCGTGCTGGCTCACGGTCTGGATCAGATATACCCTAACCACCACCGCGAGACCGCAGCCACGATGGTCAGTCACGGCGGTCTGCTGACGGAATATATGACGCAGACGGAGCCATTCGCCAACAACTTCCGACAGCGCAACCGCATTGTCGCCGGTCTCAGCGACGCTACCATCCTTGTGGAGAGTGCCTACAAGGGTGGCGGCCTCATCACCTGTCGTATCGCCCAGGAGTATGGTCGCGAAGTTTTTGCCTTCCCCGGTGCTGTGGGCATGCCCTATAGCGAAGGTTGTAACCGCCTGATACGCAACAACACCGCTGCCCTCATCACCTCGGCCGACGACTTCGTCGAGAGTATGGGTTGGCAGCCACAGCAGCAGAAGTCCGAACCCGTCGAGCGCCAGCTGTTCCCCGACCTGTCGCCCGAAGAACAAGCCGTCGTCACACTGCTGCAACAGACCAACGACCTGCAGTTGAACATTCTCTCGGTGAAGACAAACATCCCCATCGGTCAGCTCACCGCCCTGCTCTTTAACCTTGAGATGAAGGGCATGGTAAAACCATTGGCTGGCGGCACATACCATTTATTAAGTTAAGATTTAAGAGTTGTGAAGATAGGAAATATAGAATTTGGAGAACGTCCGCTGTTCCTGGCGCCGATGGAAGACGTGACGGACATCGGGTTCCGGATGCTGTGCAAGCGGTTCGGGGCGGCGATGGTGTACACGGAGTTTGTCAGTGCCGAAGCACTGGTGCGCGACATCAAGACAACCGTTCGCAAACTGACCATCTGTGACGAGGAGCGGCCCGTAGGCATACAGATCTACGGACGCGACGTGGACGCCATGGTCGAGGCGGCGAAGATCGTGGAGCAGGCTGGTCCTGACCTCATCGACCTGAACTTTGGCTGTCCCGTGAAGAAGGTAGCCGGCAAAGGCGCCGGTGCCGGTATGCTGCAGAACATCCCGAAGCTGTTAGAGATAACGCAGAAAGTGGTACAGGCGGTGAAGCTGCCTGTCACCGTGAAGACGCGCCTCGGCTGGAACCACGAGCAGCTCATCATCACCGAACTGGCCGAACAGCTACAAGACTGTGGCATCCAGGCACTGACCATCCACGGTCGTACCCGCTCGCAGATGTACACGGGGGAGGCCGATTGGACACTGATAGGTGAGGTAAAGAAGAATCCGAGAATCCACATCCCCATCATCGGCAATGGCGACATCACCTCACTCGACGAGGCCGACGCCGCTTTCGACCGCTACGGTGTCGATGCTGTCATGATTGGTCGCGCCACCTTTGGGGCACCTTGGGTCTTCAGCCATGAGCAACTGACGGTTGACGAGAAGATAGACATCCTCGAAGAGCAGCTACGCATCAATGTCAGACGGATCAGCGAGAATCAGAAGCCCGGCGAGACAGAAGCCTCGGCAGAGAAGCGCGGCATCCTGCACTCCCGCCGCCATCTGGCCGCTACGCCGGTGTTCAAGGGTATCCCCAACTTCCGCCAAACGCGTATCCAGATGCTCCGGGCCGAGACGATGGACGACCTGTTGGCCATCCTCGAACAATGTCGCGAGCTATTGCGCAGTCATGATGATGTCGTGACGGGGCACCAGATTCCATGAAAAGCCTGACAGCAGTTGCTGAGGTGTCACGGGCTGTGGCTCGGGCTGCAGTCCTGCTGTAAAGGCTAACAGGCCGATGATCTCTTCAGGTTTACGGCGTGACCGCAGATGCTCCATATCGAGACTGCGGTCACGTTTTGATAAGCGCTGACCGCTATCGCCCAACAGCAATGGCAGATGGACAAAACGTGGAGGCGTGAAGTGCAGCAGCTCAGCCACATACAGCTGTTGAGGCGACGACAGAAGCAGGTCACGGCCACGCACCACCTCATTCACGCCCATCAGGGCATCGTCAACGACGACGGCCAACTGATAGGCCCAGGCACCGTCCTTACGGCGGATAATGAAGTCGCCCACCTGACGGGCTAAGTTCACCGTCTGCCGACCGTAGTGGCCATCGGTAAACGTGATGTCGCGGTCGGGGACAATGAGACGTGTAGCTGCCGGACATCCAGGCTTCGGCGGCAGGTGCCGACAAGTGCCGGCATACACCACACGACCGTCGCTCTCATGGGGCGCCTGTGTCGCCAACAGGTCGGCCCGTGTGCAGTAGCAGGGATAGGTCAGGCCTTGCTCCTTCAGTTGCTGATAGTAATGTTCGTAGATGTCGCTGCGCCGGCTCTGGTAGACTGGTTCGCCGTCCCATGTCAAGCCTAACCACGTCAGGTCGTCCATCAGCCACTCGGCATACTCCTGACGCGAGCGCTGCGGGTCGATGTCTTCGATACGCAACAGCCACTCGCCGCCCTGACTCTTGGCCGAGAGCCACGACAGCAATGCGCTGAAAACATTGCCTAAATGCATACGCCCTGTCGGCGAGGGTGCAAACCGTCCTTTTGTCATAGGACTGCAAAGTTACAAAATAAATGATAATGAAACGATGATAATTGATATTTTTTAGTAATTTTGCAGGCAGAATGATGAAGAAACGATTAAGAATCCTGACAATCCTTCTCGGCCTGACAGCCAACATGGTCAGTGCCCAGTCGTTTGACGAGTGGTTTAAAGACAGCACACTCCGTTTGGACTACGTCTTTGCGGGTGACAACCGCTCTCAGCACATTTTCCTGGAACAGACCATGGCCACCCCTCGTTGGGCAGGCCGCAAGAGCCAACTCAGCGAGGCGCCCCTACGCGGCAACGGACAGATACGTCTGAGCGATCATCAGACGGGACAGTTACTGTATGTCCACACCTTCTCGACCCTGTTCCAAGAATGGCAGGCAACGGAGGAGGCGACGCTGGTACAGCGGGCTTTCCCCACCAGCTTTCTGGTGCCGATGCCAAAGCGTGCTGTCGACATCAGCGTGACGCTGACCGACTTCCACAACCGTGTCGTGGGGAAGATGACCCATACGTTGGAGCCGACCGACATTCTGATCCGCCGTGCCGGAGCGGACGGTGCTGCCCACCGCTACATCTGGTCACCCGACAGTGTGCCCGACCTGACGCGCTGCATTGACCTGGCCATTGTGGCCGAGGGTTATACCGAGGCAGAGATGCAGAAGTTCTACCAGGACTGTCAGCGGGTCGTCGACGCCTTGTTTGCCCATGAGCCGTTCACCACGCTAAAACAGCGTTTCAACGTCGTGGCCGTAGCGACACCGTCGCAGGACAGCGGACCGAGCATTCCGCGCAAGGGCCGTTGGCACCGTACGGCCGTCGGTACACATTATGATACCTTCTACAGCGAACGCTACCTGATGACCGAAGATATGCACCACCTGTACGACCTGCTCACGGGCGTACCTTTTGAACATATCATCGTGCTGGTCAACAGCGATGTCTACGGTGGCGGCGGTATCTACAACCAGCTGCTCGTCACGACGACTGGCCATCCTACGTTCAGTCAGGTGCTGGTGCATGAGTTCGGCCACAGCTATGCCGGGCTGGGCGACGAATATGCCTACGACGACGGCTTTGAGTCACAGTACCCCGCCGATACGGAGCCGTGGGAACCCAACCTGACGACGAAGGTGGACTTCCAACAGAAATGGGCCGACCTGCTGCCCGACCCCACAGGCCGACTGGGACTCTTCGAGGGTGGCGGTTACCAGTCGAAGGGCGTCTGGCGCCCGTCGGAAGACTGCCGCATGCGAACCAACGAGTCGCCCGACTTCTGTCCCGTCTGCTCGCGTGCCATCGTCCGCATCACCGACTTCTACACAAGTCCTTAACACTTGACTGAACCGTGAATACAGCCAGTCCCTTTGCCCGTCCGCTCTATGTCATGCTGAAGCCTGTCGGCAGCCAGTGCAACCTGGCCTGCGACTACTGCTACTATTTGGAAAAGCGGAAGCTTAATCAGCAGGCCCATCCTGTCATCAGCGACGAGCTATTGGAAACATTCATACAGCAATACATCGAGGCACAGACGCTGCCCGACGTGCTCTTCACCTGGCACGGCGGCGAACCGCTGCTGCGGCCTGTCAGCTTCTATCGGCGGGCGTTGGAACTGCAGCGGCGTTATGCCCGCGGTCGCCATATTGACAACTGCCTGCAGACCAACGGCACGCTGTTGACCGACGAGTGGTGCGAGTTCCTGCGCGAGAACAACTTCTTGGTGGGTGTGTCCATCGACGGCACGCAGACCATGCACGACGCATATCGCCACACTCGACGCGGCGGCCCGTCGTGGCACGAGGTGATGCGAGGCATCAGCCTGTTGCAGAAGCATCGGGTGGAGTGGAACGCGATGGCCGTCGTCAGCCAGGCGAACGTCGACCATCCGCAAGCGTTTTACCAGTTCTTCAAGAGCATCGGTTGCCAATTTCTGCAGTTCACGCCCGTGGTGGAGCGCACCATGGAACGCACTGACGGTCTGACCTTAGCACCGGGAATGGCAGAAGGAGGACAATTGACGCCCTACTCTGTGACACCCCGCCAATGGGGCGACTTCCTCTGTGGCGTCTACGACGAGTGGGTCAGGCACGATGTCGGCGAAGTTTTCGTTCAGACGTTCGATACCACTTTAGCCAACTGGGCAGGTGTCACGCCCGGCGTCTGCTCCCTGTCGTCGATGTGCGGTCATGCTGCTGTCATGGAGGCCAACGGCGACGTCTACGCCTGCGACCATTTCGTCTTTCCTGAATACCGCTTGGGCAACATCCGGCAACAGTCGCTGACAGCCATGCTCTACGGCCATCGCCAGCAGACATTCAGTCAGATGAAGCAGACGGCGTTGCCCCGCCAATGCCGCGAGTGCCGCTATCTCTTTGCCTGCCACGGCGAGTGCCCGAAGAACCGTTTCGTGCACGACGAATATGGTGAGTCTGGCCTGAACTACCTGTGCGCTGGCTACCGACAGTTTTTCGACCACGTGGCAGCCGATATGGACTATATGAAGGCCGAACTGGATGCCGGGCGGCCACCCTCAAACATTTGTCAGAAAAAGAAACGGATATGAACCAGGCAACAGCAGCATTTATACAAGAGAATGCCGACGGCGACATACGGCAGTTGGCACTACGGGGAACGAAAGATCCGGAAGTAGACCTGGCGTTTGCCCTCGACCAGATTGCCGGGCGGCAGACGGCGCGGAAGAAGCTGCCCTCATGGGCGGCTGTTGAGGGTGTCGTCTACCCGTCTCACCTGTCGATGGAGCAATGTTCCAGCGAGCAGACGGCAAGGTATAAGGCTGAGATGGCCGGACGTGGCCAGCGGATGGTTGACCTGACAGGCGGTTTTGGCGTGGACTTCTCCTTCATAGCGCGGGGCTTTTCCGAAGCCGTCTATGTGGAACGTCAGCCTCAACTTTGCGACATCGCCCGCCAGAACTTCGACGTCTTAGGATTACGGCAGGCCAAGGTAGTCTGCGCCGACAGCGAGGACTACCTGCGGCAGATGGAGCCAGTAGACCTTATTTATATTGACCCCGCCCGTCGCGACACTCACGGTGGACGTACCTATGGCATCAGCGACTGCACCCCCGATGTCATAGCGCTCAAGCCGTTGTTAATAGAGAAAGCCGACCGTGTCATTATCAAGCTGTCGCCGATGCTCGACTGGCGCAAAGCCGTCGAAGACCTTGGCGAGCAGTATGTCAGCGAAGTACATATCGTGTCGGTCGGTAATGAGTGTAAGGAGATGGTGGTAGAGACAAAGACCCACCCCCGGCCCCTCCCTGTAGGGAGGGGAGTAATTACTCCAATAGCGTGTGTGAACATTCTTTCTGACGATTATATACAGACGTTTCATTCGGCTCTTCCTTCCAGTAGTAACAACGTCGTTGAGGCACTTCTTCCTTCCAGTAGTAATAACGTCGTTGAGGCGGCTCTTCCTTCCAGTAGTAACAACGTCGTTGAGGCGCTTCTGTCTTGCAGTGGTAATTACTCCCCTCCCTTTAGGGAGGGGCCGGGGGTGGGTCTTTGTCTTTTTCTCTACGAACCCAACGCCTCCATCATGAAGGCGGGATGTTTTGCCGAACTGTCGCAGCACTTCGGCATAGCGCCCATAGCAACGAACAGCCATCTTTTCGTGTCAGCCGATATGGTTGACGGTTTTCCTGGCCGTACATTCCTGATAGACGCCGTCACGTCGCTGAACAAACGCGAACTGAAAGAGAAGATCGGCGGTTTGACGCAGGCCAACATCACCGTGCGCAATTTCCCGCTGACGGTGGCCGAACTGCGCAAGCGCCTGAAACTGAGCGAGGGTGGCAGCACGTATATCTTTGCTACCACCCTCGCCAATGGGGAAAAAGTATTGCTTATCTGCAGCAAGAAGGCCACTCCTCCTCAACAACGTCGCGCATGACGGTCTTCTTCACCTTCTTGGTGGTGATCTTCTGAGCGTCGTACTCCTCGTACTTGGTGACCTTGAACGTACCCTCGCCAGTGATGATGACGCAGCGGTTCTTGTCGTTCTCGGCAAACGGCTGCACGGTGTCGCCCTTTGAGTCGGTTGTCAGACGGCTGGCATCCAGACCGTGCTCGTTGATGAGCTTGTTGGTGACATCGTCAGCACGTCTCTTGGCATACATCTTGTTAATGCTGGGGTTACCCGTTCCCTTGTCGGCATAACCGGTAACGGTGAACTTGGCATCCTCAGAGGTCTTCATCAGGTCGGCCACGTCCTTAATGGCTTTCTCCGTACCCTGAGCGGCATTGGCGTCGCTCTTGCAGATCTCGAAGAAGATGGCCTCTTCGATCTTCTTCTGCTCCTCAGTCACGATGGGGCGCTTCTCCTTGACGATAACCGTATCGGGCACTTCCACCCAGATTTCCTCGGGCACCTGACGGACAACCTTGATGGGCTTGGTGTACTTGTGGCCGAAGCGGTAGCTCAGACCGATCATACCGCTGATCATCCAGTCGTCGGCATCGTTGGTCTTCGAGTTGAAACGGTCGTCAAGGCTGTTGGCAGCCACCTCTAACGACAGGCCGAGGGGCTTGGTGACGTTCGTCTCCAAACGCAGGCCGGCACGCAGGTTGTGGCTCAGACGGTTGTCCTTGCCCCAAGCTAAGGGAGCCAAGTTGGGGTTCTGCTGGATAATCTCCTTCATGTCGTCGTTCTTCCAAGCGTTGGTCAAGCCGATACCGCCAACGAAGATGACGTTCAGCGGACGGGCGTAGTTACAGCTGAAGAGACTCGACAGATTGATGAGCAGGTCGGCATCAGTCGTGATGAAGTTCCACTTGTAATCCTTGTTCAGTTCCTCGAAGCGGCCTTTGGCCTCCAGACCTGAGACATGCAGACGGGCACCGACAGCCGGTGTGAAATAGTGGCCGATTGACAGGGCGCCGATGGGCGACAACAGTTTGTCTATCTTGGCATCGGTTGCAGTCCACTCCATACCGCCCTGAACTTCAACAAAGCTGTAGGACTTCAGTTTAGGACCTTTTTCGCAACAGTGTTGTGCCATCGCGGCACTCGACATGAGCAGCGCAGCGGCTGCAATTGACAGAATCTTTTTCATACTTAATTGCAATTAGAATGATTTTTTCCTTTTGTTATTATACTTTCACGTGCAAAAGTAGCTTAACTTATTGAAAAATCCAAATTTTTCTTTCTATTTTTGAGAAAAATGACGTATCTTTGCCACATAATTTGTAAAAACAGCTAATTTCAAGAGAAAAGATGGCATCAGTAGAGATTAAAAAAGTAACCAACAAGAAGGACTTAAAGGCTTTTATTGAATTGCATTATGAGTTGTACAAAGGCAACCAGTATGATGCGCCCAATCTGTATAGCGACGAGCTGCACACATTGAGCAAGGAGACGAATGCCGCCTTTGAGTTTTGCGAGGCCGAATATTACTTAGCCTATAAAGACGGTAAATTGGTGGGCCGCGTGGCTGCCATCATCAACCACCGCTACAACGACCAGTGGCAGCGTAAGGCTGTACGCTTCGGTTGGATAGACCTCATCAACGATGCCGACGTGATGCGCGCCCTGCTTGGTGCTGTCGAGAACTACGGCCGCGAGAAGGGTATGACGGAGATTATCGGCCCCTTGGGTTTCACCGATATGGATCCCGAGGGCATGCTCATCCGTGGTTTCGACCAGTTGGGCACGATGGCCACCATCTATAATTACGAGTACTACCCTCAGCTGATGGAACAGATGGAAGGCTACGAAAAGGACAACGACTATGTCGAGTACAAGGCTTTCGTTCCCAAAGGTGATATGCCCGAGAAGTTCTCGAAGGTGGCCCAGATGGTCGAAAAGCGCTACAACCTGCACTGCCCCAAGCTGAAGCGCAGTCAGGTGTTCGGCCCCGACGGTTACGGCCGTAAGGTGTTAGAGGTGGTCAACAAGACATTCGGCAACCTCTACGGTTACTCGCAGATGACCGACCGCCAGATAGACACCTACGTCAAGGAGTACTTCAAGTTCTTCTCGATGGACATGCTCTGCGTCATCGAAGACTGGAACACGCCCGACCACAAGGTGGTAGGTGTCGGCATCAGCATCCCGTCGCTGACCCGTGCCCTGCAGAAGTGCCGCAAGGGTCGTCTGCTGCCTTTCGGCTGGTGGCACCTGTTCCGCGCCCTCTACTTGAAGAAGACCGACATCGTAGACTGCCTGTTGGTGGGCGTCCTCGAGGAGTACCGTCCCAAGGGTGCCAACGCCCTGCTGTTCTACCACCTGATACCCATCTACCAGAAATACGGTTTCAAGTGGGGCGAGACCCACGTCCACATGGAGAGCAACACCGCCGTCCAGGCTCAGTGGCAGTATTTGGAGAACGAACAGCACAAGCGGAGGAGATGCTATAAGAAGGCGCTCTAAGAGGAAGACCCTCCCCCCTGCCCCTCCCTGTGAGGGAGGGGAGTAGTTACATTTAGTGATAATTAAAGGTAATACGATAAATTAATGGAAAATACAATAGAAACGCAAGGAGTAGCTACTCCCCTCCCTAACAGGGAGGGGCAGGGGGAGAGTCTTGTTGAGTACAACGACGACAATATACGTCACTTGTCGGATATGGAGCACGTGCGTACCCGTCCGGGTATGTACATCGGCCGCTTGGGCGACGGTTCGCTGCCCGAGGACGGCATCTACGTATTGCTGAAGGAGGTTATTGACAACAGCATCGACGAGTTTAAAATGCACGCCGGCGACCGCATAGAGATAACGGTCGAGGACAACCTGCGCGTCTCGATACGCGACTATGGCCGCGGCATACCGCAGGGTAAGCTCATTGAAGCCGTCTCGGTGCTGAACACCGGCGGCAAGTACGACTCAAAGGCATTTAAGAAGTCTGTAGGTCTGAACGGCGTGGGTGTCAAGGCGGTGAACGCCTTGAGCGCCAAGTTCGAGGTGCGCTCGTTCCGCGATGGCAAGGTGCGCATAGCCACCTTCGAACGGGGCGAGATTACCGGCGACCGTACGGAGGACACGCAGGACGAGAGCGGCACGTACATCTTTTTTGAGCCCGACGACACGCTGTTCCTGAACTACCAGTTCCACGACGAGATTGTGGAGAACATGCTGCGCAATTATACGTACCTGAACACAGGGCTGACCATCATGTACAACGGTCGGCGCATCCTCTCGCGCCACGGTTTGGAAGACCTGCTGAAAGACCGCATGACGACCGAGGCACTCTACCCCATCATTCACCTGCAGGGCGAGGACATCGAGATAGCCTTTACTCACGCTAACCAGTACGGCGAGGAGTACCACTCGTTTGTCAACGGTCAGCACACCACACAGGGCGGCACCCACCAGAGCGCCTTCAAGGAGCATATTGCCCGAACCATCAAGGAGTTCTTCGGCAAATACGAATACGGCGACATCCGTACAGGTATCGTCGCCGCCATCGCCATCAACGTCGAGGAGCCGATGTTCGAGAGTCAGACGAAGATCAAGCTCGGCTCACTGACAATGGCCCCCGACGGCGTAAGCATCAACAAGTACGTGGGCGACTTCATCAAGCAGGAGGTGGACAACTACCTGCACATCCACCAGGACGTGACAGAGGTCTTAGAGAATAAGATCAAGGAGAGCGAGCGCGACCGCAAGGCGATAGCCGGTGTGACCAAGCTGGCCCGCGAACGGGCGAAGAAAGCCAACCTACACAACCGCAAGCTGCGCGACTGTCGCATCCACTTCAGCGACGTGAAGGATGACCGTAAGGAAGAGTCGTCAATCTTCATCACCGAGGGCGACTCCGCCAGCGGCAGCATCACCAAGAGCCGTGACGTGAACACGCAGGCGGTGTTCTCGTTAAGGGGAAAGCCCCTGAACACGTTCGGGCTGACGAAGAAGGTGGTGTATGAGAACGAGGAGTTCAACCTGCTACAGGCGGCACTCGACATTGAGGAGGGCATGGACACCCTTAGATATAATAAGGTGATAGTGGCCACCGATGCTGATGTCGACGGTATGCACATCCGCCTGCTCATCATCACGTTCTTCCTGCAGTTTTTCCCGGAACTCATCAAGAAGGGTCACGTCTATGTGTTGCAGACGCCGCTGTTCCGCGTACGCAACCGCCGTACGAAAATCAAGAACAAGCAGGTCTTAACTGACGAAGACACTAAACACTCAACACTAAACACTCAACAAAAGAAATCCGACTTCATCACGCGCTACTGCTATAGCGAGGAAGAGCGCCTGCAGGCCATCAGCCAGTTAGGCCCCGACCCGGAGATTACCCGATTCAAAGGTCTCGGCGAGATCTCGCCCGAGGAGTTTGCGGGCTTCATAGGTCCCGACATCCGGCTGGAGCAGGTGACGCTCCACAAGACCGACCAGGTGCAGAAGCTCCTTGAATACTATATGGGTAAGAACACCATGGAGCGCCAGAACTTCATCATCGACAACCTCGTCATCGAGGAAGACCGGCCCGAAGAAGACGTGTACGAATAAATCGCATGATTTTTAACGACAACTTGGACAACTTAGACAACTTAGCCATTCGGATGGTATCTTTTTAAACGACAACTTGGACAACTTGGACAACTTAACCATTCGGATGGTATCGAATAAAAAAAGTTGTCTAAGTTGTCCAAGTTGTCGTTAAATAAAAATACCAAGTTGTCGTCAAACAAAAATACCAAGTTGTTTTTACTGCGTGTCACGCCATGTTCCCTCGTGCAGAATGGGAGCTTTGGTCGTCGGTCCTAACCGCAGGGGAGACATCCGCTTGTTTCCACGTGCCCCTTTTGTTTAATTGGTGCACGTTTTTGTCTGATTGATGCGACGAAAGGGGCGCATAAAGGCCGCTTCGTAAGCCAATTATAGTTTTTTTTTGACTTTTCTGCCGATTTCTTGTTATTTTGCAGTACCTTTGCAGGCAAACAATTGTTAACGACATCAAGATGAAAGCAATGAAGATAGCAACGGTGGCTGTCAGCCTCATCGCCGCCGTCAGTACTCAGGCCCAGATGCGCATCAATATGAGTGAAGACTCACCCATGCGCAAGTTACAGATAGCCGAATTTGCTACCACCAACCTCTACGTAGACTCCGTCGACGAACAGAAACTTGTCGAGGACGCCATCCGCGGCATGTTGGAGAAGCTCGACCCGCACTCCACCTATTCCAACGCCAAGGAGGTGAAGCAGATGAACGAGCCGCTGAACGGCAACTTCGAGGGCATCGGCGTGCAGTTCAATATGATTGACGATACGCTCATGGTCATTCAGCCCGTCACCAACGGACCGTCAGAGCGCGTCGGCATTCTGGCTGGCGACCGTATCGTCTCGGTCAACGACACGGCCATTGCCGGTGTGAAGATGTCGAAGGAGGAGATTATGCGACGCCTGCGCGGTCCCAAGGACACGAAGGTCTGACGTTCACCGTCATCCGCGACAAGATTCCCGTCCACAGCGTTGATGCCGCCTATATCATACGTCCCGGCATCGGCTATATCCGTATCGGCAACTTTGGCGCCACCACCCACCATGAATTCTGTGACGCCTTGCAGAACCTGTATCTGCAGGGAGCAGAGAGCCTTATCCTCGACCTTCAGGAGAATGGCGGCGGTTACTTGCAGGCAGCCGTCAACATTGCCAATGAGATGCTGGCTAAGGACGAGCTGATTGTTTATACCGAAGGCCGCCGCGTGCCCCGTCAGGAATACCGCGCACAGGGCAACGGCAGCTTCATGGATGGCAAGGTCGTCGTGCTTGTCGACGAATATACAGCCTCGGCTGCCGAGATTGTCACCGGCGCCATCCAAGATCAGGATCGCGGCTACGTCGTCGGCCGCCGCTCTTTCGGCAAGGGACTCGTTCAACGCCCCATTGACCTGCCTGACGGCTCGATGATACGCCTCACCATCGCCCACTACTATACCCCCTCTGGACGCTGCATTCAAAAGCCATACGAGAAGGGTAAGCAGAAAGACTATGCGATGGACGTCTACAACCGCCTGAAGAACGGGGAGCTCACCAATCAGGATAGCATCCACTTTGCCGACTCGCTGAAGTTCCAGACGCTGCACCGCGGACGAACGGTCTACGGCGGTGGCGGCATCATGCCCGACTACTTCGTACCCTTAGACACCACCCGCTACACACCGCTACACCGACAGTTGGCTGCCAAGGGCATCGTCATACAGCAGAACCTGCGCTACGTGGACAACCACCGCAAGCAGCTGAAGAAGCAGTTCCCGGCATTCGACAAGTTCAAAAAGCACTTCGAGGTGCCGCAGCAGCTGGTGGACGACATCATGGCTGAGGCAAAGAAACAGAAGATAGAACCGAAGGACGCCGCAGAGCTGGAGCGCACGATGCCCTACCTGAAGTTGCAGCTGAAGGCGCTCATCGCCCGCGACCTCTGGGACATGAGCGAATACTTCAGTGTCTTCAACGAGGAGAGCGACATCGTGAAGAAAGCCCTGGAGGTGATTTGCAAGTAAGCAAACACATTTTTAACCATTGTAAAACAAATGAATGGTTTTTTTGCCAAGAGCTGCTGCACAGCCATCATGCTGATATGCAGCGTGTCAAGTCATGCACAGGAATTCAAGTATGACAATATCACCTACTACGTCAACTCAGAAGAAGCTCCTTCAGGTATCAACGAGATGCATCAGGAGATCGCCGGGCAACCCGTAGCCATCTACAGTCTGAATGGTACGCGCCTGCGTTCTAACGCGCGCGGTATCATGCTGAAGCGCATGCTTGACGGCACCGTGCGAAAGACAATCAGATAGTACACTGTAGGGTTCCCGTGTGTACCGTGTGTACTTAATTTATTGTTACCTTTGTGCCGTGAATAGTAAATCCATTGTAGGCTATTTGGCGTTCGTCGCTCTGCTTTGCCTAACTGTGCTTGCTCTTGTAGCCTGCGACGGTGGCAGAAGCAGTCGAATGTCGGCATTGCTTGACAGAGCCGTCGCTGCTGTTGGAAGCTGTGGAGTATTACGATCGTCACGGCACACCCAACCAACGGATGCGTGCCCACTATCTCCTCGGTTGTTCGTACCGTGACCTGGACGATGCCCCTCAAGCCCTCCACTGCTATCAGGACGCTACCGATGCTGCAGATACCCTGGATAGCGACTGCGACTATAGGCTGTTGTCATGCGTTTACGGACAGTCAGGCAATCTTTTCCGTAGTGAATGCCTCTATCGTGATGCTATCAACGATTACCTTTCTGCAACTCACTATGCTTGGCTTGCCAAGGATACCCTCTCGGCCATCTTGGCTTATGGGCAGACTGCTGCTTGCTATTATGGCCTAGGCAATGAGGACAGTACTTTGATTATTAATCGTTTGACACGTTATCAGTTACTCGAATATGGCGATGCCAGTATCGCCAATACCTTCTTGGCAGCTCCCATTTATATTCTGTTGTCACGTCAGCAATATGTTGAAGCCAAGACTTATCTTGACCTCTATCAGTATCATTCGTCTTTAGCTGATAGCGATGTGTTTCACGACACACGTTACTATTTGCTCTATTATTACAAAGGCCTGTACTATCAAGGGATTGAACAGATCAGAGAACCGTCCCCTGATCTACTAAAACGGGGAATAATAATCCCTCTAAAATAATTAAATACAAAGATTATGAGTAATATTTCTTTCTTTCGTGATATTAGGGAAGTAGTGAATACAAATGCATTCACTTCAATTATTGAAAGCGTTAATAATAAGGTAGAGCTGTTTAAGCAGTTAAACGACAAGTTGCTTTTTCCCGCGTTTGACTATACGTGGGAAGATTTGGAACAACAACTTCGCAACCTTAGTTGGATAAATCAAAACGAAATACTAATAATACACAATAGTGTGGCTCATCTGCAACCAACCTGGGATTTATCTACCTACTTATCTGTTATACATGATTCCATCAATTGTGAAGCGCATCATATAACTTATTATTTTAACATTAATGAAAAAGAATATATTGATAAGTTCTTTCCGGGCAAAAATGTAATAGATGAGATAAAAAGAATGAACAGCTTGTCGAAGAAAGAGATTGCAGTGAATGATCATGGTACTATGAACAGAAGAGAATTGAAAAAAATCTTTGACGATCTGGGAATTCCAGAAAGCAGATACTCACTATGGGATGAATTAAAAACAGACAGCATCATCATATATCATAATTACAGCAAATGGGAAGTGTTTTATTTAGATGAGCGTGGTGGAAGGAATTATCTTAAGATATGTTCTTCTGAAGATGAGGCGTGTAGGCTTGTCTACTCAACAGTTATCGAATCACAGGGACAGGTCACTTCAACCCCCTGTGAGCAAGTCAACAGCTAAATAATGTTGTAGATCCGGCGATTCTGATGCAATATAATGAATCCCCATATAATATTTATCAGATTCCTCCGTTTTAAAACATAAAAATATAGGAGATGACAATAGAAAGATTTCTCAATCATATTTATTATTCCTTCGCTGCCATTGATAGAACCTTTTCATATAGTATTGATTATCGGAAGGAAGACAACACAGTACTAGTGGCAGGAATGATTATGTGTTTTTCACTTGGAGGATATGTTGTAGCTGCGTTTTACACTGTTGTGTTATTCCCGATGCATCTTTTGGGGATATTTTTCTCACCCCAAAAAGAATTGTTGATGAGTTTTGTTGTAGGAGGCATATTATTGGGACCGTTGATGAAGTCCTTTAATAATTATGATCGCTATTTTATGGAGTTTAGAAGTACCCCAAACTACAAAAAACGGTTGTGGAATGTTGTTGCATCTGTTTTTTGCATAATAGGTCATACTCTGCTGTTACTAATTGTAGTAATCTTAGGGTGACATAATATGTAGATTTGAGAAATCTGCTATTGCTCACACGGGGTGAGCATAATGAATCCCCATATAATATTTATTATTTTTCCTCGTTTAAATAAAAAGTATAGGATATGACAATTGAACGATTTTTAAACCATATTTATTACTCTTTTCAATCCTTAGACAGAGCTTTCTCTATCAGCCCAAATGAATTTCGTGAAGGAAACAAGACGGAGATTATGGCAGGGAGTATTATGGGACTAACAGCTGTTGGCTATCTTGTTGGGGTAATATGGATAATACCTTCTTTGCTAATGATTCATTATCATTTGACAATTCCGAAAGAATATATTGCATTAATATCTTTCGTTACCATTGTCCCATGTCTGTCTTATTTCACTTACCGTTATTTTAATAATGGTTTGTTTACAAAATACTATGATGAATTCAGCCAGGATCCAAACTACAGCAAGTGGAAATGGCATTCTATCGCTTGTTTTGTTGTTTTGGGAGCCGCTGTGTTTTTCTGTTCTGCAATATATTTGATTTCTATGGTGACATAATATGTGGATTTGAGAAATCTCTCACAGGGGGTCACCCCCTGTGAGCACTTATGTACGGAAAAATTATAATTCAGGTAATAGCAATGTATACAAAATCATTCAGGGGTATCCGCTATATTAGGAAATGGAAAAGGATTCTGATGCTCGTTTCTGTGTTGTCCCTGTTGTCACTGAGTGGATGCGAACAGCTGTTTCCAGACTGGTACGATTCTCTTAGTGAAAGGGGAGTATGCTTCAATAACTTGTCAAATGATAGCCTCCTCGTGCTATCCGGAGAAATGGGTAATGGTTGGGGAATCTCGTATCCAGACACATTACTGCCTGAGCGGATTCCAGAACTCTATGGGAATGGTGACCAATATTGGAACATGTCACCCAGAAGTATTGGAACTTTATGGGACATGAGTGGCAGAAACGACAGGTTTGAAGATTGTCTCCGTTCTGCCCATGACACATTGATGGTGTTTGTGATTCTTAAGGACACTTTGGACAAATACGGGTGGGAGGATGTGCGAAAGAACTATCGTGTAGCAGTCAGGTATGAACTAAGCAGTGCCGAGGTGAGGAGTATCAGATATTTGATTCCATACCCTCCACAACCATTTATCAAGGATGTGAAGATGTATCCATCGTATTCTCATTTCTGTAAGAACTAAAGTAAGCTATGAAGATCTTTCTATTGACAACGATGTTCTGTTTCTCCTGTGCCACGTGTGCAGCTCAGAGTGAATCTATACATAAACTAAGTTCACGACTATCTGTCACTCCCACCGCCGGCCTTGTTTTCTCTACATTCGTTGGAAGTGGGGCGGAGAATTCGTCAATTCGTGTTGGACTGACTACAGGACTGGAAATGACATTCCAGACAGATAATCTGTTTGGTTACTCTACTGGCGTCTCTTATTGCCAGCTGGGGGCATTAGAAGAACGCACGACTTATGGGCTGATTAGTCGGCTCGACTATATCAACGTCCCTTTATTGCTGAATCTGAGATTGTCGAAAAGGACTTATGCGCCAATTCTTAAGACAGGTGTACGGCTTGGCTTTTTAGTAGGAGCGAAATTCTGCGACGATATGGGGAGCATACAGCCAGACAACGGTTTGTCTGCTAACGATCTGTTCAAAACGTTCGACTGTTCAATCCCTATCAGTCTCTCGTGGAATTTCAATCGGTTTGTCATTGGTGCAGGTTATGTATTCGGATTGTTGGATATTGTCAACAAGCCAGCAACCATTTACGGAGTTCCGTACCACAATGATAGCGTCCATCTGATTTCTCTGGAAACTCATGTGGGCTATAGATTATAATATTTATCAGATGTCACCGTTATAAAACATAAAAAGTATAGGATTTATTTAACAAAAGGAAGAAATAAATCATTATGAAAAGATGGCTCACAGGGGGACAGACCGGACAGACCCCCTGTGAGCACGAGCCGCTGAACGGCAACTTCGAGGGCATCGGCGTGCAGTTCAATATGATTGACGACACGCTCATGGTCATTCAGCCCGTCACCAACGGCCCGTCGGAGCGCGTCGGCATTCTGGCTGGCGACCGTATCGTCTCGGTCAACGACACGGCCATTGCCGGTGTCAAGATGTCGAAGGAGGAGATTATGCGGCGCCTGTCTGACGTTCACCGTCATCCGCGACAAGATTCCCGTCCACAGCGTTGATGCCGCCTATATCATACGTCCCGGCATCGGCTATATCCGTATCGGCAACTTCGGCGCCACCACCCACCATGAGTTCTGCGACGCCTTGCAGAACCTGTATCTGCAGGGAGCAGAGAGCCTCATCCTCGACCTTCAGGAGAATGGCGGCGGCTACTTGCAGGCTGCCGTCAACATAGCCAACGAGATGCTGGCCAAGGACGAACTGATCGTCTATACCGAGGGACGCCGCGTGCCACGCCAGGAATACCGCGCACAGGGCGACGGCAGCTTCATGGATGGCAAGGTCGTCGTGCTTGTCGACGAATATACAGCCTCGGCTGCCGAGATTGTCACCGGTGCCATCCAGGATCAGGATCGCGGCTATGTCGTCGGTCGCCGCTCGTTCGGCAAGGGACTCGTCCAGCGTCCCATCGACCTGCCCGACGGCTCGATGATACGCCTCACCATCGCCCACTACTATACCCCCTCTGGACGCTGCATTCAAAAGCCATACGAGAAGGGGAAGCAGAAAGACTATGCGATGGACGTCTACAACCGTCTGAAGAACGGGGAGCTCACCAATCAGGACAGCATACACTTCGCCGACTCGCTGAAGTTCCAGACGCTGCACCGCGGACGAACGGTCTACGGCGGTGGAGGCATCATGCCCGACTACTTCGTACCCTTAGACACCACCCGCTACACACCGCTACACCGCCAGTTGGCCGCCAAGGGCATTGTCATCCAGCAGAACCTGCGCTACGTGGACAACCACCGCAAGCAGCTGAAGAAGAAGTATCCGGATTTCGACAAGTTCAAGAAGCACTTCGAGGTGCCGCAGCAGCTGGTGGACGACATCATGGCTGAGGCAAAGAAGCAGAAGATTGAACCGAAGGACGCTGACGAGCTGCAGCGAACGATGCCATACCTGAAGTTGCAGCTGAAGGCGCTCATCGCACGCGACCTCTGGGACATGAGCGAATACTTCAGCGTCTTCAACGAGGAGAGCGACATCGTGAAGAAGGCATTAGAGGTTATCCAAAAATAAATGGTTTCGCGCGTGCGCGCGTATATGGTTGTAATAAGCCAAAAAGATCCCACCCACGTCGCCCATCCCACTCCTAATTTAGGAGCGATATGGGCGACGTGGGTGGGATCTTTTCCCGTTATGACTACTATATATAGAGATGAGACAAAATGAGAATCATAGACAAAGTGAGAGGAGGAAAGAAGTAGAAAGTAAGAAGGAAAAGGTAAAAGGGAAGAGGTAAGAAAACGTCACGGCCGCTCGTAAAAAAATATAAGCCGCTCGTGAAAAAAAATAAGCCGCTCGTGAAAACGTCACGGCCTATCGTAGTTCGAGGGCACGGTTCTCCGCAGCTTCCATCAACTCGCGCTCACCGGGGCCTTTGTCGTTGATGCCGCAGAGGTGGAGTATGCCGTGGATGATGACGCGGTGCAGTTCCTCGTCGTACGCCTTGCCGAACTTCTCGGCATTGGTGCGAATGGTGTCGAGCGAGATGACGAGGTCGCCATTCAGCGTGTCGCCTTCGCAATAGTCGAAGGTGATGATGTCGGTGTAGTAGTCGTGGCCTAAATACTCGCGGTTCACGGCGAGGATATGCTCGTCGTCGCAGAAGAGGTAGCCCACCTCGCCCACCTTCTTGCCGTAGGTGGCAGCCACGCGGCGTATCCACGCCGTGGTGTCGCGGCGGCGGATGGCGGGCATTTTTACGTTCTCTGTGTTGTAGGTTATCATAGGACTAATGGGACTTATGAGACTAATGGGACTTATGGGACTTATAGCCTAATTCTTCTGGGGCAAAAACTCGCTGACATCAACGCCGAAGTGGCTCAGTTCGCGCAGGGCGCTCGACGAGACGCTGGCCAACTCCGGCTCAGTGTAAAGCAGGATGGTCTCGATGCCACCTAACCGGCGGTTGAAGTCGGCCTGCCACTGCTCATACTCAAAGTCGGTGACTGAGCGCACCCCTTTGACAATGAACTGCGCCCCTTCGCTACGGGCAAAATCCATAGCCAGCCCGAAATAGGGTTTTACCTCTATTGCCGGCTGGTCTAGATATAGTTCCGTAATACTCTTAATGCGCTCCTCAACGGGTCGCATGTTGGGTTTGTTCACATTGTCGCCCACCACCCCGATAACCAGACGGTCGAAGAGTGGAAGAGCACGGCGTACGATGCTATCGTGGCCAATGGTAAACGGGTCAAACGTGCCTACAAATATTCCTGTTCTCATATTTGGCGGCAAAGTTACGAAAAAGTTTTCACTTTTTCGCCTTTTCTGTCTTCGAAAAATCGTCAGAGAGCTCCTTGAAGAAGTTATGCTCTAAGATGATGCCCAGTTTCGTCAGCAACCCCGTGTTAATGTCCTTGCGGGCAAAAATGTTGTAGACATTCGTGCGCTCGCAATTGATTTCCTTAGCCAGCCATGTGACCGGCTTGTGTCTCTGTTCGAGTACTTCTTTGATTCTTTGTCCGATGTGCATAATTGTTGCGGTTTAGTTTTCAGGCCACAAATTTAGTAAAAAAGATGGGAAGTCTGTGTATTATTTTAGTGAAAATAAATTAAATGCCTCAATAATTGCAGAAATGAAACACTTAGTCGAACAAATTTGGCTCCATAATGTTGCCAGAATACGGATTTCGTCCGAAATGGCGGTAGGCCAGTTCGGTCACCATACGGCCGCGCGGGGTACGCTTGACGAAGCCTTCCATGATGAGGAAGGGCTCGTAGACCTCCTCCACCGTGCCGGCATCCTCGCCGATGGCGGTGGCAATGGTTGTCAGTCCGACAGGGCCGCCGCGGAACTTGTCGATAATGGTCAGCAGGATCTTGTTGTCAATCTCGTCGAGACCATACTGGTCGATGTTCAGCGCCGTCAAGGCCACCTTAGTGATCTTGGTGTCAATGCGACCGTTGCCCTTCACCTGTGCAAAGTCGCGCACACGACGCAGTAGCGCGTTGGCAATACGGGGCGTTCCACGGCTGCGGCCGGCAATCTCCAAGGCGGCATCCTCCGTGATGGGTACACCGAGAATACTGCTCGACCGTTCGATGATATGTTGTAACGTCTCAGGCTCGTAATACTCCAAGTGCATATTGATGCCGAAACGGGCACGGAGCGGGGCGGTCAAAAGGCCGCTACGGGTGGTAGCACCGACGAGCGTAAAGGGGTTGAGGTCTATCTGTATGGAGCGGGCCGACGGGCCTTTGTCTATCATAATGTCGATGCGGTAGTCCTCCATAGCCGAGTAGAGGTATTCCTCGACGACGGGCGACAACCGATGAATCTCGTCGATAAACAGCACGTCGTTCTTCTCCAAAGAGGTGAGGATACCGGCCAGGTCGCCTGGTTTGTCGAGCACGGGACCGCTGGTAATCTTGAAGCCCACGCCCAGTTCGTTGGCGATGATGTTCGACAGGGTTGTCTTACCCAGTCCGGGAGGGCCGTGCAGCAGCGTGTGGTCTAATGGTTCGCCACGGTACTTAGCGGCCTCGACAAAAACTTCCAGATTCTCCACAATCTTCTTCTGGCCGCTGAAGTCACGGAAACTCAGCGGTCGCAGCGCGTTCTCGAAGTCTTTCTCTCCATTAGAATAGCGCTCCTCGTGGATGTCGAAGTCGTCGTTTGCCATCGTTGTGGGTGCAAAGGTACGAATTAGTGAGCACAATACAAAAAATAAGTCACAAAAAAATTTCTTTCCTTGACGATTATTCGCAGAAAAGTAGTATCTTTGCACCCATTCGAACAGAATCATATCCCTATGACAACCGAAGAGCAATTACGGAACGAACTGGATAGTCTACGTGAAGACTACGACCGCCTGAATGCTATGTTCGAGAATATGGGCCAGGGCTACGAAGAAGCCCTGAACCTCTACGACCAGGCGATGGAGTCGTCGCGGCTGAAGACCAACTTCATCCAGCAGATCTCCCACGAGATACGTACGCCGCTGAACATTCTCAGCGGCTTTGCCCAGATACTGACCTCGGGCATAGAACTGGACGAGCCGACGCGCCAGGAAGTGACAAAGGGGCTTGTCGACAATACGAAGCGCATCACAGGACTGGTCAACAAGATGCTGGAGCTGAGCGATGCCAACAGCGAGTCGCCCATCGACCGCTGCGACCAGGTGCCGGTCATCCAGATAGCCTGCGAGGCGGCCGACGCCAGCGGTATCACCACCGCCTCACACCTGACGTTCGACATCCAGTTGTCGCCAGAAGCCGAGACAGCCATGCTGACCACCAACCAACAGGCCGCCACACGCGCCTTGACCCTGATTCTCGACAATGCCCGTAAGTTCACCGCTCCCGCCGAGGCCCAAGCCTGCCAGGAAACGGACTTCAAGAAACAGCAGGCCCTGTTGCGTGTCGATGTTGACGAACAAGCCGTGCGTTTCACCGTTGAAGACTCGGGTATTGGCATCGCTGCTGATAATGCCGAACGCATCTTCGATGAATTCGTACAGCTCGACGAGTACTACGACGGCACGGGCATCGGTCTTACCGTAGCCCGTTCGCTGGCTCGTCGTCTTGGTGGCGACATCCTGCTCGACACATCGTTCACCGGCGGAGCCCGCTTCGTCATGACACTGCCGTTACAAACTACAAACTAAAAAAATATGAAAACAAAACAACTACTACTGACAACAGCTCTATGGGGAATGGCCTGCCTGACAGCAACGGCACAAACGAACCGTTCCCCTCGCATGACTGAAGAATTAACTGACGACTGGCTTTTCAGCCGCGACATGACGTCGTGGCAGACGGTCAGCATTCCCCACGACTGGGCCATCAGCGGACCCTTCGACAAGAAGTGGGACTTGCAGGTCGTTGCCATCGAGCAGAACGGCGAGAAAGAGCCTACCGAGAAGTCGGGTCGCTCGGGTTCGCTGCCCTGGATAGGCGAGGGTCACTATCGTCGCACGTTCCGCGTGCCGTCACAATACACCCACGCAGAATTAGTGTTCGACGGGGCCATGTCTGAACCGACGGTCTATGTTAACGGCAAGAAAGCCGGCTATTGGGCTTACGGCTACAACACCTTCCGCGTCGACGTGACACCTTATATTAATAAGGATGGCAGCGACAACCTGTTACAAGTCGACTTGCAGAACTTAGAAGAGAGTTCGCGCTGGTATCCTGGTGCGGGCATCTACCGCCCTGTGACATTGGAACTCACCGGCGAATCGCGCCTCGACCGCTGGGGAACCTACTTCCGCACGCTGAGCATCAGCGGCAACAAGGCCGACGTGGAAGTGACGGCCAAGGCCATCGGCACGGGAGCCGTCGAGGTGAGTCTGCTGAACGACAAAGGGCACGTGGTGGCTGCTGCCCATAACGATTTAGACAACGACGGACAGGCCTGTACGACGATGGAGATTGACAACCCGCAGCTCTGGTCGCCCGAACAGCCCAACCTCTACCGTCTGCGCATCCAACTGATGGAAAATGGCAAAACCATCGATGAAATCGAGGAAAAAGTGGGCATCCGCACCATCAGCGTCAGCCGTGAAGGCGGTTTCCAGCTGAACGGTGTGACACGTAAGTTCAAGGGAGTCTGCCTGCACCACGACCTCGGTCCGCTCGGTGCTGCCATCAACAAAGCCGCCCTTATCCGCCAGATCAAGACGATGAAGGAGATGGGGTGCGACGCCATCCGTACGTCTCACAACATGCCGAGTCAGATGCAGATGCAGATTTGCGACTCATTAGGTATGATGGTGATGGCCGAGTCGTTCGATATGTGGATATACCCGAAGTGTAAGAACGGCTATGCCCGCTTCTTCAAGGAGTGGAGCGACCGCGACATAGAAAACCTCGTACTGGCCAACCGCAACCATCCCGCCATCGTGATGTGGTCTATCGGCAACGAGATTCCCGAACAGGGCGACAAGAAGGGTGTCGACATCATCAACCGTCTGCAGGGACTCTGCCATAAGTTCGACCCGTCGCGCCCCGTCACGCAGGGCATGGACCGCATAGACAATGCCTTGCAGAGCGGCTTCGCCCAGGCGATGGAAGTCCCGGGTATGAACTATCGTCTGCACAAATACCAGAAAGCTTATGAGACGCTGAAGCACGGATTCCTGTTGGGCTCTGAGACCACTTCGACGGTGTCTTCGCGTGGTGTCTATAAGTTCCCCGTTGAGACAACGGACAACTCGCGCTACTCATCCTGGTCGCCGAACTACGACCCCAAGGCCGTGCGCGGAGCCGACGGACAGTGTTCGGGCTATGATGTGGAATACTGTTCGTGGTCGAACCTGCCCGACGACGATTGGCGCTATCAGGACGACATGTCGTGGGTCATCGGCGAGTTTGTTTGGACGGGCTACGACTACTTAGGCGAGCCGACGCCCTACGACGAATACTGGCCAAGCCGTAGCAGCTATTTCGGCATCTGCGACCTCGCCGGACTGCCCAAGGACCGCTACTACCTGTATCGCAGCCATTGGAATAAGCAGCAGCACACCATCCACCTGCTGCCTCACTGGTCATGGGGCACGTCGAAGAAGCAGAAGGGCAACCGCATCGGACAGGTGACGCCCGTCTACTGCTACACCGACTATCCGGAGGGCGAACTCTTCGTCAACGGCAAGAGTCAGGGACGAATCAAGAAATTAAAAGATTCGCGCCTTGACCGCTACCGCCTGCGCTGGAACAACGTGAAGTACGAGCCGGGCGAGCTGAAGGTGATTGTCTACGATGAAATGGGTAAAAACTGCGGTGAACAGGTGATGAAGACGGCCGGCAAGCCGGCGCGTCTGCAGCTCGACGTCTGGACACAGCACAGTAATCTCTCTACTCTCTCCTCTCTCCTCTCTCCTCTTAACGCCGACGGCAACGACCTGGCCTTCGTCACCGTTTCGCTGGTCGACGAGAACGGCACGTTTGTGCCCGATGCTCAAGACCAGCTGACATTTGAGGTCAGCGGCGCCGGCACCTTCCGTGCCGTCTGCAACGGCGACGCCACATCGTTAGAGCCGTTCACCCAACCGACGATGAAGCTGTTCAGCGGACAGCTTGTAGTCGTCGTGCAGGCCGCCCGCCAGAAGGGCGACCTCGTGCTGAAGGTCAACGACGCCGAACGTAAACTGACAGAAACCATTATTATTCCTGTAAAATGAAAAGATACCTGTTAGCAGCGCTCGTGGCTTTGACAATGGGCGCTGCTTCTGCCGACACCACGCTGCCCCTGCGCGGCCATGTCTTCACACCGTCAGACCCCCACATCCAGTATGTCGGGCGCATCAGTTTCCTCAACCCCGAACGGCCGCAGTTCAACTACCCCGGCACACAGATTAACGTGGGCTTTGAGGGCACCGAGCTGCGTATGCTCTGCAAGCCGAAGAGCGGCTACTGGATGGCACAGATTGACGAGGCCGAACCGTTCAAGGTGGCCTTCACCGGCCGTCGCGACTCGGTCGTCACACTCTGTACCGCCCTGCCCCAAGGACGCCACACGGCGCGACTGATGTACATCATCGAAGGCTGGGACCTGAAGCCTGAGTTCCGCGGATTCGTCACCGATGGCCAGCTGGTGGAGCCTCCCGCCCTGCCATCAAAAAAGATAGAATTCATCGGCAATTCCATCACCTGCGGCTATGGCAACGAGGCGATGCGGGCTTCCGACCACTACAGCTACGAGACGCAGAACCACTACCTAAGCTACGCCCAGATGGCGGCGCGTCAGTTAGGTGCCGTAGCCCACATCGTGGCCCGCAGCGGCATCGGCGTCTATCGCAACTATAACGGTCCGAGGACGGGCACGCCCGACAACCGTATCGACGTGCAATACGAATACACGATGTATGCCGAGAAGTCGGCCTTCCGCCGCGAGGGTGGTGCCATGAACGAGCGCTGGGACTTCTCACGTTTCCAGCCCGACGTCGTCTGCATCAACTTAGGCACCAACGACCTGTCAACGAACAACTACGACACGGCGCTGCTGAAACAAGGCTACAAGAAGCTGCTCAAGATGGTGCGCCAGCATAATCCGCAGGCCAAGGTCGTGTTCTTGACAGGAACGATGCTGCAGAAGAAAGAGCTCGACATCTGCCGCCGACTGCTCGACGAGGTTGCCGACGAGGCCCACCGCAGCGGCGACCAACAGGTCTACCGCTTCGACATGACGCCGCAAGGCGCTCTCGGCTACGGTGCCGACTGGCATCCCAGCTACGAGCAGCACAAGCTGATGGCCGACGAACTGGTGGCCTTTCTTCAGAAATTGTTATAAGACTTATTTCGGCTCGACATGCACGGCAACGTGCGTCTCTTCGCCATAGCGAGCCTTCAGCAGGTTTTCCACCTCCGTCGCCTTGTCGTGTGCTTCGCGCAGGGTGATATTGCCATCCATCAAGATGTGCAGCTCTATGGCGTAGTGATTGCCGATACGGCGGGTACGCAGGTCGTGAGGCTTCGTGAGGTTGGGCAGTGCGGCTACCGCCTGCAGGATTTCCTGTTCGACGGCATCGGGCAGCGACTGCTCCATCAGGTCGCCAATACCGTTGCGCAGCAGGCCGACAGCCACCTTCACGATAAACGCGCCAACGACAATGGAAGCCACGGGGTCGAGCACCGTCCAGCGCGGCCCTAAGAAGATGGCGCCACCAATACCCACAGCCGTTCCTATCGACGACAGGGCGTCGCTACGGTGGTGCCAGGCGTTGGCCTCAACGGCCTGCGAGTTCAGCTGACGCGCCTTCACCATCGAGTAGCGGTAGACGGCCTCTTTCAGCACCACCGACAGCAAGGCGGCCCATAAAGCCAAGGTGCCGGGTGCCTGCAACTGTGCGCCAGCGGCCCACGCCACAATCTTCGTCAACCCGCTATAGAGAATGCCGACGGCCACCAACAGCAAGGCCATACCGATAAGCGTCATCGCCAGCGTCTCGTACTTACCGTGGCCATAGTCGTGCGACTTGTCCTGCGGTTTGCCGCTGATATGTACAAACACCAGCACAATGACATCGGTCACGAAGTCGGACAGCGAGTGGACGGCGTCGGCCACCATCGCAGCACTATGGCCAACGATGCCCGCCACAAACTTAAAGAGCAGCAACACCACGTTCACCACGCCGCCCACAAGCGTCACCCGGTAAATCTCCTTGTTTCTTTCCACTTTTACCCTTTTTTCGTTTTAGCGATGATAGCAGCCACGACTATTCCCAACACTCCAACTCCTTCTCCAATTCAGGTATCTGACTGCGGTGGAACGTGGGTTCCTTGATGCCTTGGCGCTTCTGGCGACGGTAATCGTCGAGCAGACGGAAGGCATAGCGCCCCAAGAGGACGATGGCCACCAGGTTGCAAGCCGTGAGACAGGCCATGAAGAAGTCGACGATGTTCCAGACGAGTTCGAAGCTGGCGAGCGAGCCAAAGACCACCATCACGCCTGCCGAGAAGATGCGATAGACGGTCATCACCGTTGGGTTCGGCGTGATAAAGCGGATGTTGGCCTCGCCGTAATAATAGTTGCCGATGATGCTGGAGAAGGCGAAAAGGAAGATGGCGATGGCAATGAAGACGGGACCCGCACTACCTATCTTTGACTCTAATGCGGCCTGCGTCAGAGCGATGCCATTGAGTTCGGGCACGGCATAGAGTCCGCTAACCAGAATAATGAAGGCCGTACACGAGCAGACCAACAGCGTGTCGGTAAAGACGCCCAGCGCCTGAATAAGGCCCTGCTTCACGGGGTGGGTTACCGACGCCGTGGCAGCCACATTGGGCGCACTACCCTCGCCGGCCTCGTTGGAGAACAGACCGCGCTTGATGCCATACATCATCGTAGCCCCTATGCCGCCGCCAGCCACCTGCTGGATGCCAAACGCATCGAGCACGATGATCTTGAAGACATCAGGCAGAAGCTGAATGTTCATCACGATAATCACGATGGCTAACAACATGTAGCCGATAGCCATCACGGGCACCAGCACAGCGCTGACTTGGGCGATACGCTGGATGCCGCCAAAGACGATAAACAGTCCCAAGGCCGCCAATACCGCTCCTACCCACACGGGCGAAAAACCGAAGGCTTCTTGCATAGCGCCGCAGATGGTGTTGGCCTGAATCGAGTTGTTCGACAGTCCGAACTGACAGGTGATGAGGATGGCAAACAAGACGGCCATCCAACGCTGGTGTAGGCCGCGCTGGATATAGTAAGCCGGACCGCCGATAAACGAGTCCTTGTGCTTCTGCTTGAAAAGCTGCGCCAAGGTTGACTCCACAAAAGCGGTTGCCGAACCCATGAGGGCGATGACCCACATCCAGAACACCGCGCCAGGACCACCAATGGCAATAGCCGAGGCGACGCCCGCCAGATTGCCCGTTCCCACACGGGTGGCCACAGAAACGGCAAAAGCCTGAAACGACGAGATATGCTTACGCTTCTCTGCGTCGCCCTTCTCCTTCACCTGCGATTCTACGGTGTCCACTGCCGAGTCTGTCAGCAGTCGCAACATCTCGCCCACCATGCGGAACTGCACGAACCGCGTCTTCCACGTAAACCACAGTCCGCATCCCACCAGCGCAGCTATCAGTATATAGCTCCACACGGCATCATTCACCTGTGTTATCAGTTCATTCATATTATAATAGGTATTATGGCGACAAAGTTAATCAAAAGGATTGTATTTCACAAATAATCGAAATGGTTTTTGTGCAAAACAATGCAGAAGCCAAAAGACCTGGTTTATCGCACTTCAGACGGCTACATTGTTTACGACAGATTTATGGGACTTTGGCTCAGCCGGATATGAGGGCAAAGTGGAGAACTGCCACGACAAATCAGGAGGTACTAATAACCGAAATCCTCGCCAACGAGTACCACGGTATGCCGACCGCGCGGCGAATTGCGCAGGAAATGGACGTAGTTGCAAATGCTCTCCGGCGAGTTGCAGTTGTGGCAGACGCCATCCACTTGACAGGGTGTCTTGATGTCGAAACGGGCAGCATTGACGGGCGAAGCCGTTGAACGGGCACGGGCCAAAGCGGCCTCGACGGTCTGCGCCACCTTGTTCATGCCAATGACAAAGATGACTTTCTTCGGTCCCCAGGTAATGGCGGCCACACGATTGCCATTACCGTCGATGTTCACGATGACGCCGTCTTCACTGATGGCGTTGGCACTCGACAGATAGACATCAGCCGTAAAGGCACGCTCGTAGATCTTCACCACCTCCTCACGGTCAGTCACCTCGTCGCGATCGAGCACTTCCAACGTGCCACGCTCCTTCAGCGCCTGCGGGATTCCCATGTCGCGGATCGTCATTGAGCCGCCCCACGTCACACTACTGCCGTCAGCAATCAGTTTCGATACTTGCGCCACTGCCTCCTTAGCTGTCGGACAGTAGAACGCCTCCATGTTGCGACGCTTCAGACTCTTGATCATCCGCTCCGCCAATCGTTCGTTTCGTAATTCTTTGGGTGTCATATATTCATAAAGGTTGATGTCATTGCTTCCCAGAAGCTTTAGGTTGGTTGCAAAAGTACAATAAAAAAGCGAGATATTTTCATTTTCCCAACATTTTTATTACTTTTGCAGCCTGAAAACAGAATAAGATATGCAAACGATGATGAAATTGAGCCGCTGGCTCGCAGGAAACGCCTCACTGTTTATCATTGCCATCGCCGTGATAACATTCTTCGTACCCGACCTCTTCATGTGGGTTCGCGGCACCACGCAGACGGTCATCCTCGGCATTATCATGCTGACGATGGGACTGACGCTGACAACTGACGACTTCCGCATACTGGCCCGCCGACCCTTCGACATACTGATAGGTGCCTGCGCCCAGTTCTTCATCATGCCTTGCGTGGCTTACCTGCTGGTGCATGTATTCCGTCTGGAACCAGCACTGGCGCTCGGCATACTCCTCGTGGGCTGCTGCCCCGGCGGCGTGTCGAGCAATATCATGTCGTATCTCTGTCACGGCGACGTGGCTTTCTCGGTAGGCATGACCTGCGCCTCAACGCTGCTCGCCCCCGTGATGACGCCGCTACTGATGGAACTGACAGCCGGTGAAATCATCGAGATTGATGCCATCGGTATGTTCCTGAATATTCTCATCGTAACGATCATCCCCGTCGCCATCGGCTGTTTCCTGAATTACACCTATTCGAAAAGCAAGCACTTCCCAACCATCCAGTCACTGATGCCCGGCCTGAGCGTCACCTGTCTGGCCTGCATCGTGGGCGGTGTCATCTCAACGGTTCACGACGACCTCATTGCCCGCGGTCTCTGGCTGTTCCTGTGGACGTTCGCCGTCGTCTTCTGCCACAACACGTTAGGCTATCTCCTCGGCTACACCGCAGGAAAAATGGCACGCTTCTCGAAAGCCAAGAAACGCACCATTTCCATTGAGGTAGGTATGCAGAACGCGGGACTGGCCACCGTCCTTGCCGGCAACTTCTTCGCCGCCCAGCCCCTCGCCGTACTGCCCTGCGCCATCTCGTGCGCCTGGCACTCTATCAGCGGCACCATCCTTGCCGGCCTGTTCCTCCGCTTAGACAAGAAGGGGGCTTCTTAGCCCGACTCTTTCTCAAACGCCACGTATCAACACGGCGGCATCGATGCCCCTTTGCGAATCATCAGCAGAGTACACAACAATCCCTTTTGTGATATTTATGGGGCGATTCGTTGTCCTTTGGTGTTATAGTAGTGGCCGTCTTTCTCTATGACGATGCGTGCGTTGCGCATGACCTTCTTGCATGGAGCGACGGCAGGTGAGTCCTTGACTGTGGTGATGGCGGTGGCGGCACTGTACGAACTCTCGTATGGACCGATATCGCGGGCATGGCCCTGGACGGCACGCTGCAGGAAGGGGAAGTCACTTACCAGCTGCTGCCATACCTCCATCGACTCTTCGAACGTGGCGTTTCCGGCGTCAATCATCTGGCTGTCGTAGGCCAGACGCGCGAACTTGCGGGGCAGTCCGCCAAAGATGTCGCGTGGTTTCATGGCCTCGTCCTCGTCGAGCGAGAGGTAGTCGTCCTGGCTGATGCTGGTGACGAGGTGGTTTGTCCATCCGTTCTTCGACATCTTGACGGCAATGGCGTTATAGTCGTCGTAGCCTACGCTGATTTCCTGTCGGCCAAGGCACGCATTGTTGTAATACTTGGTGTTGGCGTCAGAGCCGCCGCTCTCGAACATATAGTCGTAGCTGTTATTGAAGGCCAGACAGCCCACGAGCACATGACCGCCCTTGTGGCTGTTGCAGTCGAAGCCCTTAACCGACGAGCTGCCGTTGTTGCCGAAGGCTATGCAGTTGAAGGCATAGTGTACGCCCTTCGACGAGCCGCCCGTGCCGTTGCCGCCGAGCTTGATGCCGTTGCCGTTGCCCGAGAACGACATGTTGCCCGACTTCGTGATGTTGTCCTTCACCCACGTATGGTCTTCGGCCTTGCCCGACTCCCACTGCCAGCACTCAGCCAGCACCACGTCGAAGTCGGTCTCGTAGAGATCCCATCCATCGTCGCTGTTGTGCCATGCGCGGCAGCGTATGAAGCGGTTGCCCTTGCCGTTGTGCATCTTGCAGGCAAATCCGTCGGCATCCGACCCATAGTTGGCGTCATAGTCGCAGTTATGGTGCGAGTCGCAGTCTATGACATCGTTGTAGGCACAGTAACTGCCGTCGTTCTCGGAGATGCCGGGGAAGGTGTCGCTGAACTTATGTCCGAAGCCGAGCTGCAGGCCGGTGTCGAGGTTATACGAGAACTCGCAGCGTTCTATGCGGTTGTGCGACCCCTCCAGCTTGATGCCGTTGTCGGCGGCGTGGGTGATGTGCAGACCGAAGAGCCACCAGTAGTTGCCGGTGATGAGCAGGCCGCGGTCGCCTACCATCTGGTCGCGCAGCTGGTTCACGAAGTCGAAGACGGGCTTTTCATTCTCATAGGCGCGTATGATGATGGGTGCCTGCTCCGTGCCGCTCTTCTTGATGCGCACGGTATATTTGCCGTCGCTCTGTTTCTTGGGATAGTATGTGCCACCGCGGCAGATAATGTGTGTGCCGGGAGTGGCAGCATTGATGGCTTGCTGCAAATCGTTCCATGGACGGTCAAAGGTTCCATCGCCGTTGGGATTACCGTCGGGGGCAAGATATATCTCCTTCACAGCTGCAGGAAATGGCTTGGTGGGAACCCACGCACCGTCGGTGATGTATGTCGGGTCGTCAATGTCGGGTTGCTGCTGGCTGACGCTGTTCAGTGTGATGGTGATATCGTCGAGATAAATAGTGGAACTCATGCATGTGAAACGGATGAGTACCTCGGTGTCTTCCTCCTGCGAGTTGCACTTGAAGGTACTGGAGCCGTAGGGTGTCGACGACGAGACGGTGGCGGTGCCTAACTCTTGCCACGTCTGTCCGTTGTCGGTTGACTTCTCTACCTTGAGTTTCTTGCCACTGCCCGATGCACGGTGGCTGAAGGTGACTTTGCCGGGCTGACAGAGGGTGGGGGTGACGGCATAGCCATTGCCGCTCATGGCGAGACGCTGGCTGCTGTTGTCTGACTTTCCGCAGGCACCTTTGATCTTCCACTGGCCGGAAGCCAGAGTTACTACCGTCTCACTTGAAGGGGCCGATGTGGGCAGACCGCTCTCGAAGTTCTCGGTCAGCTTATTATCACCAAAAGCAGATACTGCAAACAACAGTAATGCTGATAAAAAACGGAGTCTTTTCATATCTTACATTTTGACGTTGCAAAGATACTACATTTATTTGAGAAACCATAAAATTCCTGAAATAATACATTTTTCCGCGATACTGCGACAAGTAAAGCGAAAATTTTATAACTTTGCACCCACAAACAAACTACTACATTAAAAAATGAAACAACTACTTACGATTCTTATGTGTCTGCTGGGGCTTACCAGCCTGAATGCAGAAAATTATCCCTATCGCAGCGACTACCTGTGGGTGACCGTTCCCGACCATGCCGACTGGCTCTACAAAACGGGCGAGCAGGCTACCGTCGAGGTGCAGTTCTATAAATACGGCATACCGCGCGACGGCGTGGTGGAGTATGCTATCGGCAACGACCTGATGGAGGCCGACACGAAGGGCACCGTCACGCTGAAGAACGGGCGCGCCGTCATCAAGGCGGGGACAGCGAAGAAACCTTGCTTCCGCGACATCCGCCTGACGATGAAGCTCGACGGCGCCACCTACCAGCACCACGTGAAGATTGGCTTCTCGCCCGAGAAGATAGTGCCCTACACCCAGGAGCCGAAGGACTTCTGGCAGTTCTGGCAGGACAACCTGAACGAGGCGGCCAAGTATCCGCTGAAGTTCACGAAGACACCCTGCCCAGAGTTCACCACTGACAAGACCGACTGCTACCTTGTGCGCATCGACCTGAACCGCCAGCATCAGGCACTCTACGGCCTGCTGATGATGCCAAAGAGCCTCCCCTCATCGGGGGAGGTTGGAGGGATGGGGTGGCATAGGAGCCTCCCCTCATCGGGGGAGGTTGGAGGGGGCTTCCCCGTCGTGCTCTGTCCACCGGGTGCTGGCGTGAAGACCATCAAGGAGCCCAACTCGCGCGACTACTACCCTGAGAACGGCGTCATCCGTTTCATCACCGAGATTCACGGTATGAACCCGCTGATGCCCGAGGCGTATTTCAACGATGTGCGCTCAGCCTTCGATGGACGCGAGAAGGGCTACCTCTACCAGGGCATCGACAGTCGCGACCATTATTACATGAAGCACGTCTATTTGGGACTGGTGCGCTGTATCGACTTCCTCTGTTCGTTGCCTGAATGGGATGGGAAGAACGTGATAGCCCAGGGAGGCAGTCAAGGAGGCGCCCTGTCGCTCATCGCTGCCGCTCTCGACCCCCGCGTGACGCTCTGCGTGGCCAACCACCCCGCACTCAGCGATATGGCGGCTGCCGCTGAGGAGGGTCGTACCCACGGCTATCCCCACTTCTCAAAGCAAGAAGGATTCCTCACCCCGCAGCACCTGCAGACGCTGCCCTATTTCGATGTCTGCTGTTTCGCCCCCTACATCAAGGCCAAGACCTACATGACGTGGGGTTACAACGACAACACCTGTCCGCCCACCACGAGCTATGCCGTCTGGAACCTGCTGAAGTGTGAGAAAGAAAGTCTCATCACCCCAGTCAATGAGCACTGGACCAGCGATGTCACCAACCGCCAGCAGTTAGACTGGATACTAACTAATTTAAGGTGATGTATTCCTCTCGTCCGTCCCTTTTGTACTTTGTTTAGACGGATAGGAGCCGCATAGTTAAAGTTGGAGAGAGGATACCTACCCCTTATTTGGACAGTATGCACCATACCAGAAAAGTGCGTTTTAGGCTACGTCCTATTACCGAAACGGATGAGTTTCTTTTCATAGAGCAACTTTCCAATATTCCAATGCGTGTTATTGATGCCAATATTGATGTTTTTGGCAATCGTCGCCTTTGAATTTTCAATAACTGCGACAACCTGTCGCAGAATTGAATTATATTCCGACTCATTTATTTGAGTAATCTTATTTTCCATATCTCGTTTCGCTTGCAAAGTTATACATTTTTATTTGAATATCTCTCAAGTGATGCCTGTAAACTGTTACAGACCTTCTGACGCAACTCCATTGGCTCCAGCACTTCTAAGCTATCTGTATACGACATCAACGCAAGTATAAAATCAACAGAAGGACGGATGTCGTATGAGAAATCCGTATATTCGTCAGTATGCTCTGTCTCTTTTGGTGAAGTATGCAAGGGCAGCGTTCGCAGATAATTAGGTAAATTACCATATGCTCTAATCACCACATGAGCCATAGGCGTATCGTCTGTTGTGATGCCATAGTATTCTGCGAAATAATCCTCAGGTGAGAAGTTTGCTGGCATTTCAAATGTCTCGTCAGTGATTTCCACAGATAGCATTCTGTCGAGTGCGTATGTGGCCATGTGTCTGCCTGTATATGTCAGAATATACCAACGCTGGCGGAAAAGCTTCAAGGCGTAAGGTGATACCGTTTTCTCATAACTCTCACATCCAAATCGCTGGTAAGTAATGTTCAGTCGTCTGTTTGTTTTAAGGGCCAGTATGATAGTCTGTAGGTATTCTTCTCCAGCAGGAACGTTCTCCAAAAGGATGCGGTTCCTGAGAGAAGCACTGTCGGAAAGAACTGTATTCACAGTAAGTGTAGAAAGCATCCAACCTTCTATCGTGTCATCATTGATTACCTCAGGATTGCTGATATAGTACTTGTAGCCATGCCCCAGGTCGCACTCTATGATGATGCCAAACATATTGAGAATGGCATCCTTATGGCGCAAGAATGATTTTCGGTTAAGAGCCTCACCTCCAATCACCTGATCCTTCACCCATAGCTCGTTTAGCTGCTCAAGCGACAACTTCTTGTATTGCCGCAGCGTATTCACAATCCAAATATACTGCTGGAAAATCTTTGCTGGTTTCATATTGACATAAGTTTGATAGGAGTCTTATTATATTTGTTAGACACCAATAATTATATTGGTTATGCTGTTTTCACTGGATCTCATGTGTTCTACATATTTATCAAAGGAATCCGTATTAGAACAAACGTTCATACCATAGATAGACATATCACCTCCCATGCCTTTAAGTGTTTTGCTTGGGAATCTCATGGAGTTCCAATCTACAGGCACAATAAATCCGCCTTTTCTCAAATCCAGAACATGCATATACGAAATGACTTGATACAAGTCTTTTGTCTGAACTTTGCTCCAGTCGTCATACCATTTGTATTTTGCATCGAGCACCATCTGCGGACTTAGAAAATCAGGATAACACCAACCGGAGCCATCCTTAAACAAGCTCTTATGGCCAATACCTTCTTTGTTTCTTGGATGCTCAAAGCCTATGTCTGCAAGGAATGTATTCAGATATTCCTCCCACAACCATGCACCATCAAATAATACGCCATAAATCTCGTCATCATCACGTCCATATTTCATTTCCTCTTGGCGAAGAATCTGGAGACACAGTTGTTGTAGTGGACGATACTCACCATAATAGGGGTGGCTTATAGGACGAAGATTCTGATTCATCACTTTCTGCCGTTCATTGTGATTATACGATCCTGTGGCTTGGCAGATTGCCTTGACGGCATCCGATGTTTCATCATCATTGTGAAGGATATTCCCTGAATATCTGTGATGCGATATATATTCGATAGTATGACGGATTAACTGGGTAAGGTGGTTGTCTTGTGCATACTCGCGAGTTGTATAGGCTATACTGCCAGCAAAGGGAATGTTCTGTCTGATATGGCGAGATACATCTATTCGTCCCTTAACATTTGCATCATTATACTCTCGTGTCTGGTACTTCCTATACATGCCCTGTTGCATGGCACGTTTCAGAAATGCAGGGAACAGATAAATAAGAAGGTCGAATATGCTTTCTTCATCAGAATTAAACTGCAAGTCAAACAGATTGACGGCAAAGACTTTTCGCAGCATATAATGCAGGAAATAGTCATCTTTATTTTGTGCGAAGCGTGAACTGATGCTAACCTTGGTACTACCACAGCCAATGTATCCCATAATGTTGCCAGTAGCAATCTTATCACCCTTGACCTCAAAGATATGTGCATCGCCTATCTTATCCCCATAGACATCCAAGTCTTGTGGGAATATCAACAAATTGGGACGGTCTTCAAGACTTAGTTCTGAGATAGTCGGTTCTGCCAGCTTTTGTAGTGTATCAAGATGGCAAAGTTCCTCCTCTAACAAATGCCATTCAGAGTTATCCCTCGTTTGTATGGGTAGGCTACTCATCTATACTTGTCTTGTTATATGCCTTATGCAACTTCTCTAATAATTCTTTTGCCCTACGATTGCCACGAAGATACTCAAAGAGCAATCCCTTCAGGTGATTCTCCCATAAACAATCGAATGGATTCGCTTTGTCTTGATAATCGAGGTATTTCCTATAATAGGCAGCGCCAATCTGATAAGCCTCGTCCAATCCTTCTGTCTCAGCGATAGCTTTGTTCAAATTAAACATCCTTGCCTTGATTTCATATTTGACAATAGCAAACTCAGAATCATTCTCTATCATATTCACATAGCTTTCCTCAGCTGTTACTTCTTGCCAAGCAAATCGACGGCGCATAGCGAAATCCATACTTTCCACGCTACGGTCGATATCATTCATCGTGCCAATGATATACACGTTCTCAGGAACGTAAAACCCATCTTTAAAAACATCGCCATCTTCTATCATATTCTGATACTGGGTGCTTACTTTTCCTTTCTCACCTCGATAGCCAGGATCGATAGAGAAGAATAGTTCTCCAAAAATCTTCGAGATCTCGCCACGATTAATTTCATCAATGATGAAAACATGTAGTGTGTTATCATACTCTGTTCTTATTGAATCGCCATAACATTTCTTTATATAGTCCCCAATGGATTTGGTATAGGTGTCATTCTCGTGACATATTCCATTATTCAAATAATTAAGCATTTTCTCATCAGAAACCACCCATTCTGATTTGTCTGGAACTGTTATCCCATCTCTTGAGTTAAGCTCAACTCCGATTATAGTAGAGCTTCTAAAACTGGGTACATCAATCCTTTTCTTGTTTCTCAAATCCGCTTTGAATAATTCCAATAATTCAATATTAGAATTCGTAGTAGGTATAGAAATGTTCAACCCTTGTTTGCAGAACTCTTTAAATGCGCCATCTCTCCTTTCAAATCCTACGTTTCCTTGAGACATAATAGGCCTCAACCCTTCCACAAAATCCGTATAATCATAAGACGGATGAAACTGAACGAATCCAATTTCTGCACCCATCGCTTCTGCAATAGCTTTTGCCATGTAGGTTTTACCCGTTCCAGGTGCACCTGTAAGAATTAGGTTCTTGTTTGTTTCCAGTAGGTCAATGTACTTCTGATATTTCGAATCCATTTTCTTCTCTGAGTTAATGTTCAACAATTCAACAATTCTATTCGCTTGCTTTTCCGTTGTGCCTTGGAAGAATAAACTATCTCCCATCGTCCTGTCTTCTATCGGCACATCAAGGAAGGGCAAATGCCACTCAACTTCCCTACGTATAGGATTGTCATCTCCTTCATCATAATAGATATCAGTAGTAAAAGTTCCCCAGCCATAAAGCAGATGATACTGTTTGCCATTCTCCTTTTTAGTCTCAAATGCAACGACGATATCTTCTGCTGACACTTCTCTCATAAACTTCCAATAGGCATCAGGTAGTCTGTTGCCAATGTCTGGTTTATCTGATAATAACGCTTTCTTCAGCGAATCAGCAGATGTATATGGCCTGAAATCTTTGATGCTGTTTGTTGAAGAGCCACAACCAAGTGATTTCTGCTCTGTTATAGTAGTATTGCCACCCCATAGCCAAACACGTTTTTTCTTTCGCCAGAGTAAAGACTGAAGGTAGCCAAGTTTTTGTGGGAATTCGCTGAATAGCACCCATAGAACATCCTGCGCCAATAGCAGGTCACTCTTCCTTTTACCCTCTAATGATGAAGCAACCAACTGCTGTACCCGTTCATCATTCTTTGTAATTTTATATAACGGTGCCAACAACTCCAAAAAATGCTCAAAACATTGGCCGGAAGGTTTATAAGATAAGCCAAGGTATTTACAAAACAGCCTATAGATATCGTATTTGTAGAAGGAGTATTTTTCAGGGTTCAAACATGTCAGAATGGTCGATGCCGTCCGTTCGTCATTGGCTTTGCTATTGTAACCAGATGGTGGAAGTAATGCAGCCATTGCTGTTTTGAATTCCTGCAGTCTTTTATTCAAATCAATAGATTCATCTGCAAGACGATTCAAAACATTTTCCAACTCAGACGGTTTCGTTTCAACCAAATATTTCAGGGCCTTGTTGTCTCTTACTGCATCTATCAGATTGGTGAAGCCTCCCAACTCTGGTTTACTTGAATGAGCCACGTGATTAGCAACTATTTCAAACGGAGTCTTTCCTTCACTCGCAGTTAACAGCTTCCATTTGTAGATTTCATCGTACTTCTCGCCGTCTAAAGGAATATTTTTTCTAACTTCCTTGTATTTCTCAACCAGATACCAATATAGGTAGTCATGAATTGCTTCTACCAACTCTGGTCTTAACAACCATTCGAAAGTCCCATCACTGCCCTTAGGCAAGTCTTTACCTTCACGCATAGGTACAATCCAAAAACAGGGTTTTCCATTGGGTCGAACGATTTGGAATCTATTCAGTTTCTTCTGAACGAACTGCCCAATTTTTGTAATATAGGAATTGAGCGACTGGGCATCTCCCCCAATTTCATTACTCACAGCAGTACATGTTCCTCTATGGCCAGGCATATAATAGAATCGCAGCAAGGCATCCCTATATTCATCAGGCATACCTTTATCCTGCAAAAGTTCCAGCCATTCCTTCTTGCTAATAACTATGTCGCAGGAGTATACATCACCGTTCTGCTGTAATTGTATGATCTGCATTTACGTTATTCTTTAGGATTAAAGATTTCTTCGCAAAAGTACAAAAAATAATGCGAATAATACTAATGAGTTAACTTTCTTTTCAGCTTTTTTATGAGTCTATGTAAGAGCCCCTCTCTGTCAAACCATAATGTTCGTAGATTTTCTCTCCATCAGCGGTGTACTCAACGATATTGATGTACCATGCCTCCTCGCGAGTGCAAGGGTTATGCTCCTCATCATAGTAAAAAGCAATAGAGTAGTCACCTCCATTTGGCGTTGGATGATTGCGTCTCTCTGTATAAAGCGGAGAGTATTTCAATGCATTGACATCCCTATATTTCTTCTTCTTCACCATGGCTTTCTTTTTTGTACAAAAGAAATTATTTGTTTACGGAAAGGTAGAATCGTTTGGTGATTATTTGAACAATTCGCCTTCTACCATCTTGATTTTCAATCGAGACTGCTGACGCTCGAAAGAGCGGATGCAAGTATCGCTCTTTACTCGCTTAATCGCAGCCTTATCCTCATTTGTGAAATGGATGATTGGTTCGACTTCATTTGTTGCAGTAGGCTCGTCCACTACCGACGAGCACCTGCTGCATACATACTCTGCCAACTGGAACAGTTTGGTCATTGCGAAATCAATCACTTTATCCATGTTCATTCCTCCTTCTGAATGTTCATGTTACGCTTAATCTTGATGGTCAGGTGTACCTGCTTCTCAGGGTGCGCCTCCTCGTTGATTTTGCAGATGCGGCACTCGAAGATGTTGTCCCAGCCCATTTCAAGGAAGTTGGCCAACGTTTCATTTTCACCACGAGGGATGTAACCAATCTTATACTCCTCGCCATCCTTTTCATAGATTACCATCACGGCATTCACATCATGACGGTTGTCCTTGTCACGCTCCAACCTCAAGATGGTGCCAACCTTCAGGTCATCCCACACTTCATCGGCATCGTGATACATTCTGCCAGCCAAGTGGCAATCCATAAAATACAGTTTCTTTGTTTCCATAACTTTCATTTTTTGTTAAACAATAATGTTATCGACAGCAAATATAATGTGAGGGGTGTCCCAAAACTCGAGGCACCCCTTTGGGGATTATCATAAATTAAGAATTCTGCCAGATTATTAGCATTTTTTCAGACAACGAACACCGTTCCTGCAACCTGATGTCTCAATCATGTGCCATAGAGGGGTGTAGTTTATGTGCAACGCGGAACTTCCCCGTCTTGCCTTTATTACAAGTCGAATTCTTGCGCTGGCAAGCGTTTTTAAGAAACGATTAGCGTTCGCTCGGCCTAAAAGGACGCTTTCTTGTAAAGAATCTTCCAAAATCGCTTTCTTTATTCCAATCTTTTTATGTAACTCTGGCTTCGCCGAACTTCTTGGACGAGCCAAGCGAAACAAGTTTCGAGTCCTGGGCACTCGGAAAAACTCAAATAAATTTGGCTTTTCTCTCATTTTTATGTAACTTTGCGGTCTTTGACCGCGAACTTAGTCCGTCTTCCATATAACAAATATGCGGTGGGCACTCCATTCTGCCGTTTGCAACAATCACATTAGGCAACTTTTTCAAGTTTCTCGTTGAGTTTCTTTA
>CADCET010000004.1 GCA_902800495.1 uncultured Prevotellaceae bacterium | reverse complement strand
GATACGACTTACCCGCATGTCTCACGCCAACTATCACATAGTTGCCGTTCTCTTCAAAGTCTATGGGACGATTCACAATCACCGCCTCATCCACTTCGCGCTGTTTACTAATCAGGCACTGTTTGATGACATCTTTACTGATACTCATATAAATTATATTTTATAAGAATCATACGATTTTATTAAGTTTGGCTTACAAAGATAGGTATTTTCTATAAAAACAAAATTAATAAACTCGGAATTTTTGCAATATTTTCACACTTTTTATCACAAACCATTGATTTTACCTCCAAAGTGAATAATATCCATCTCTCTTCCTATGTCATCTCACCGTATTTATGTTGCTTTTAATGAACATTTTGTTATGTCTCAAGCCCATCAGTCTATTAAGCGATAATTCACGCTTTATCTCCATATTGTTCTATATTTTTGCGTCTATCCGCAATTTTGTCGACTGCAAATTTAGTTGTTTATCTTGAAATACGCAAATATTTCAATAGAAAATATCCATAAATACTAATAAAATGAGGAAGTGAAGAATTGCACGAATTGAATAAGGAGCACCCGATGTGGATGCTCCTTATTGATTATAGATGGAGTAGGGGATTACTCGTTGCTCCAATCCTCCTGCGTCTTGCGGACGTAGGTCTTGTAGCGGAGTTGGGCCATCTTCTGGGCCTCGGCGAAGAGCTCCTCAGCCTCGTTGGGATAAGCCTTCTTGACTGACAGGTAACGAACCTCGCCGAGCAGGAAGTCGTGGAAGTTCTCCCAGTTGGGCTCCTTGGAGTCGAGAGAGAACGGGTTCTTGCCTTCCTCAGCCAGAGCGGGGTTGTAGCGCCACAAGTGCCAGTAACCGCACTCGACAGCCTTCTTCTCCTCGGCCTGGCTCTTACCCATACCGCCCTTGGCCTTCAGACCGTGGTTGATACAGGGAGCGTAGGCAATGATGATGGAAGGTCCGTGCCAAGCCTCAGCCTCGCGGATAGCCTTGAGGGTCTGTGCGTGGTCGGCGCCCATAGCAATCTGAGCGACATAGACGTAGCCGTAGGTGGTAGCAATCATGCCGAGATCCTTCTTGCGGATGCGCTTACCCTGAGCAGCGAACTGAGCGATAGCGCCGAGAGGAGTAGCCTTAGAAGCCTGACCACCAGTGTTAGAGTAAACCTCAGTATCGAGCACAAGGATGTTAACGTCCTCACCAGAAGCAATCACGTGGTCGAGACCGCCGTAACCGATGTCGTAAGAAGCACCGTCGCCACCGATGATCCACTGGCTGCGCTTCACGAGGTAGTGGTCGAGGGTTTGGAGTTCCTTGCAGACGGGGCAACCGGCGGCAGCGCTCTCGGCGATGCACTTGCGGAGCTTCGGAGCAATCTCCTTGGTCTTGTCGGCATCCTCCATGTTGGCAATCCACTCAGCAGCGAGCTCTTTGTACTCTGCGCTGGCCTTGTCGCCGTCGATCATCTGCTGCAGCAGCTTAGCTACGCGCTCCTTCATCTTCTTGTTACCGAGAGCCATACTTGTTACCGAGAGCCATACCGAGACCGAACTCGCAGAAGTCCTCGAACAGAGAGTTGTTGAAGCATGGGCCCTGACCCTTCTCGTTCTTGGTGTAAGGCGTAGAGGGGATAGAGGCAGAGTAGATAGACGAGCAACCAGTAGCGTTGGCAATCATCTGACGGTCGCCGAAGAGCTGGCTGATGAGCTTCACGTAAGGAGTCTCACCGCAACCAGAGCAAGCGCCTGAGAACTCAAACAGAGGCTGAGCGAACTGAGAGTTCTTCACGTTGCTCTTGATGTCGACGAGAGCCTGCTTGCTGGGAACCTTCACGAGCTTGTCCCAGTCGGCAGCCATCTTCTTCATGTCGGCAGCATCGGGGTTGAACGGAACCATCGTGAGGGCCTTGCCAGTCTTCGGGTTGCCCGGGCAGATGTCGGCGCAGTTGCCGCAACCCAGACAGTCGAGGACAGAAGGCTCGATGACGAAGTGCATGCCCTTCATAGCAGCGGGAGCCTTCATCTCGAGGGTCTCGAGGCCGTCGAAGCCAGCCAGCTCGTCGTCGGTGAGGACGAACGGACGGATGGCAGCGTGAGGACAGATATATGCACACTGGTTACACTGGATACAGTTGTCCTTGTTCCACATAGGAACGAAGGCCTCTACACCGCGCTTCTCGTAAGCAGCAGTGCCAACCTCCCAAGAGCCGTCAACGGTGTTGTGCTTCACGAAGTCGGAAACCTTCAGCAGGTCGCCAGCCTGAGCGTTGATAGGACGAACGAGCTCCTTGACGAATGCGGGAGCGTTGTCAGCCTTCACCTCATCGTCGGGCAGGTTAGCCCACTCGGGCTTAACGGTCAGCTGCTGATACTCACCACCACGGTCGATAGCAGCGTAGTTCTTATCAACCACGTCCTGACCCTTAGCACCGTAAGACTTCAAGGCGGCAGCCTTCATCTTCTCAACAGCGAGCTCTACAGGGATAACGCCGGTGATGCGGAAGAATGCACTCTGCAGGATAGTGTTCGTGCGGTTGCCGAGACCAATCTCCTGGGCAATCTTGGTAGCGTTGATGGTATAAACGGTAATGTTGTTCTGTGCGAAGTAGCGCTTTACCTTGTTAGGCATGAACTTCTCGAGCTCGTCGGCGTCGAAGATGGTGTTCAGCAGGAACTGGCCGTTCTTCTGCAGACCGCGGGTGACGTCGTACATGTGGAGATAAGCCTGAACGTGGCAAGCCACGAAGTTAGGCGTGGTCACCAGGTAGGTAGAGCGGATGGGCGTGTCGCCGAAACGCAGGTGAGAGCAGGTGAAGCCACCCGACTTCTTAGAGTCGTAAGAGAAGTAAGCCTGGCAGTACTTGTCGGTGTTGTCACCGATGATCTTAACTGAGTTCTTGTTAGCACCAACGGTACCGTCAGCACCCAGACCGTAGAACTTAGCCTGGAACATGCCAGCGCCACCGAGGGCAATCTCCTCAACCTCAGGCAGAGAGGTGAAGGTCACGTCGTCGACGATGCCAATGGTGAAGTGGTTCTTGGGCTCGGGCATAGCGAGGTTGTTGAACACGCTGATGATCTGAGCCGGTGTGGTGTCGTGAGAACCGAGACCGTAGCGGCCACCGACGATGACGGGACGATCCTCTACGTCGTAGTAAGCATCCTTCACGTCGAGGTACAGAGGCTCGCCGTTAGCACCGGGCTCCTTGGTACGGTCGAGCACGGCAATCTTCTTCACGCTCTTGGGAACAGCGGCGAGCAGGTGCTTCACGCTGAACGGACGATAGAGGTGAACGCTGATCATACCCACCTTCTGGCCGTTGGCGTTCAGGTAGTCGATAGCCTCGCGGGCTGCATCGGTAGCAGAACCCATCAGGATGATCATGCGGTCGGCATCCTCGGCTCCATAATAAGAGAAGAGGTGATACTCACGACCGGTAATCTTAGAGAGCTCGCCAAGATACTTCTCAACCACCTCGGGCACTGCATCGTAGTAGGGGTTGCAGGCCTCACGGTGTGTGAAGAAGGTCTCGGGGTTCTCAGCGGTACCACGGGTGATAGGACGCTCAGGCGACATAGCACGGTCGCGGAAGCGCTTGATGTACTCTTCCTTCACAAGAGGACGAACATCCTCCTGGTCGAGCAGCTCAATCTTATGATACTCGTGAGAGGTGCGGAAACCGTCGAAGAAGTTGACGAACGGCACGCAGGTCTCGAGCGAAGCCAGGTGAGCGGCGGCAGTCATATCCATCACCTCCTGAACCGAACCTTCGCAGAGCATGGCAAAACCTGTCTGGCGGCAAGCCATCACGTCCTGGTGGTCGCCGAAGATACACAGCGAGTGTGAAGCCAGCGTACGGGCAGAAACGTCGAACACGCAGGGAATCAGCTCACCGGCAATCTTGTACATGTTAGGAATCATCAGCAGAAGACCCTGAGAAGCGGTGAATGTAGTGGTGAGGGCACCAGCCTGCAGCGAACCATGAACGGGTGATGGGGTAGATAGCAGCTACCTCCGAGAACATATAGCTCACGTGAGCCGCAGCCTCGTTACCATCACAGGTGATAAATTTCTTTTCTTTTGCCATTGTTGTTTAGAAATATAAAATGTATAACAATTTTATCTTGAATAATACCTAAAAATGATGAGTTGTTTTAAAACGTGTGCAAAGGTACAAAGAAAATCCCGAAATGCAAAGCAGGTATTGCAAAATATTGCTAAATCGTTTACGTTTTCGAATTGTGGACAATGCACGCGGTCAGTATAAGAAGCCGAGCAGCCACAGGGGAATCTGGTTATCCTTGCCGATTTCCGTGTTATAGCGTGCATAAATAGTGTCTGAGGCATACCTTATCTTACTGTGGGACTCAGCATCACAAATGCGGAACTTCTTGACGCCGTCAATCATGTAATAGGCATCATGTCCCGACTGATTGACTTTATGGTCTTTCCACATGGAGTTGACGAAGAAGGTCTCCATAGCCGTCTGCTTGTCGACATGTATGGGATAGATGGCATAGAGCAGGTTCGAATTGTGGAGCATCACCTTTGACGGCTTCTTGGGGAACGACTCGCCAACAGGATAAATCATATTGAGCAGGCGGGCGTCAGTCAGATACTTGATATAGTTCATCACCGTGGCGCGACTCGTCTCAATGTCGTTAGCCAACTGCGACACATTGGGTGCCTTAGGACCGTCTTCTGCCAGTTTGTAGAACAGCTTCTTAATCTTCGAGAGATACTTCAGCTCTATCTGCTTGATAAGCAGGATATCGACCTCGGTCATCATGTTCATCGTCTTCAACAAGTTTTCAGAATAGTTGCGATGCTCCTGGAAGAAGGGGTAGAAGCCATGATGGATGTAATCCTGAAAATAGCGGCGAGGTGACACATGAGGCAGAATCTGCTTCACGATGCGTTCATGGTCAGACAATATCTCATCCAAAGTGTAAGCCTGGAAGCTGTTCCCCGTCAACAGGTTGAGGAACTCGCGGAACGAGAATCCACGAAGGTTGTAGCTCTTGACGATACCGTTCAGTTCGGGGTTCTCGTCTTTCAGTCGCATGACGCTGGAGCCTGTGAAGACTATCTTCAGCCCCGAATAAAGGTCGTAGCACTTCCGAAGCTCAGCACTCCAGTCGGTCTGTTTGAACACCTGGTCGATAAGCAGCACTCTCCCACCCTTGTGGTAGAAATCGCCGGCAAAGTCGGCAATGCCGCGTCCCTGGAAATAGAAGTTATTCATATTGACATACAGACACTGACGGTCGTTGATGTCAAACTTCTCCTTGGCATACTGGAGCAGGAACGTCGTCTTACCGACGCCGCGCGTTCCTTTGATACCTATCATACGGTCGTTCCAGTTGATCTCGTCCATAAGGGTACGACGGACGGGAGCATTCACATGCTCAACTAAATAGCGATATGTCCGGAAAAAAGCCTCCATTCTCGTGGTTTTTGTTCTTAAGCGTCTGCAAAGATACAACTTTTCCTTTAAATTGCAAACCCGAGATTGCAAAATCTTACGAAAAACTCGAATTTTTGCTTTTTTTAAATCAAGAAAAGGGACTTTTGGGGGTCCCTTTTAGCTTGTTCGTCAAAATCTGTAGGCAATGTCAAACAAGAACCACCGTCCTTTTTGCGGGATGAGTCCTGTACTGGCACCACTCAATACATATTTCTTATTTAGCAGGTTGTGGACGTTCAGCGCAAACTCCAGTTTCCCCCATGTGTAGTTGGCACCTACATCGACAAGGAAGTATGGGTCAATATCCTTTTTAGTATAGAGATTATTCGTCACCTTGTCCATCATATCACCTATAGTCCTTGCTCTAAACCTGTCTTCTGGCGTCATCGAGACGGGGAATCCATCTTCACCAATTTCATCCCCTGCATATTTTGTATACAATTCCACCAAAGCATTAGTGTATTGGGAATAGAGCACATAGTTGGTAATATTATAGTATTGCGTGTGCTGCTTACTATAATAGCCCATGCGCGTATGCAGTTTCAGTCGTTTAGTGGCGCACCATGTCAGCACGGAATTGGCAGAGAACTCCGGTGTGTTGTGGGGACTGTCGAAATCCTCATTATAAATCTCATACATGTGAGCTTTCTGCCACGATGAAGACACGTAGGCAGAGAAATGGGACGTCTCATAATTACCGGAAAACTCTATTCCGTAGATATCGCTTTTGGCATCATTACTATAATCGAGGAGATTCATGTGGATGTTATTACGTGCCTTGTTATAGAATGCGTTTACCTCGAAATTCAGGCCCTTCAGCCATTGCGTGGCACCAAAGGTCAGCTGATAGGAGTGCATCGTCTCAGGGTCCAACAGGGCAGAAGAGTTTTTCAGGCCTGCAAAAGCATAAAGGAAAACATTTGATTTGCGGTAATAATAGGGTGCATCGATATAGGCTTTGGAATAACTCAGCTTGACATTCCATTTGGGCTGCACGTAGATAAGTGCCAGTCGCGGCGAGAACTCCTTGATGGTGGTAGAGTCATAGCGGTATTTATAGTCGAAACGCAGGCCGGCATTGACAATGAACGATTTCCACTGATGCTTCAACTGCAGGTAGGCATTGGCGCTGTTCTCGTGACCTTTACCTAAATCAGAGACGGGGATGGTCTCCGGCAGGTTCGACTTGAAGTTATAGCCGAAGGTATAACGGGCGTCGTCCATCTCAAAGTAGCTGTATTCCATACCTGCAGACAGCAGTCCCCTGTGATTCTTGGTATTGATATAGCTCCAGTCGCCCTGTAGCTTGGCGCTGAATGTATGCTCCTGTCCGTTCATATATCTGGAATAGCCCCCTTCTGCCTTTTCCCTGAGTGTTTCAGAAGAGTTTTCAGGCAGTGGCAGCAAATCGACGAATCCGGGAATCTGTGTGTCGCTGATGACTTGATAGTGAGACATATCGCTGTTGTCGTAGGCAAACGTTCCCTTGAGGTAAACGTTATGGAACTGTTGCCCATAACTGACGTCGGCATGATGCGAGGTCGTCGTGAAACTGGGACGGATACCATCGTAGGTCTTGTATTTCTCTACCTCGTATGGTGCAAAGAGGTAGGTCATCGTCATGGGTGACTGTACCTGTGAGAACTGCGTGTTATAAAGGAACTTCAGATTCTTGTATTTTAGAGAGATGCCATAGTCATACGACGGTTTGTTGCCGATACCGCCGATAACGACGTCGCCTGAATGGCCGTACGAATTCGGTAGTGCTGTCTCTTCCTTGGTGATAAATCTCTTTTCGCCCTTGGCTTTGTAGAAACTGCCCCAGACCAGCACGTCGAGGTCAAAGTACCTTTTGCCAAAGAGCAGGTCTCCACGGAACTGACCATAATTGCCGCCACCGACCTTCATTTTGACGCCGTCAATGTCAGCCCCTTGTTTCGTGATGAGGTTGACAACGGCCGTCAACGACACACCACCATAGAGTGACGACGCCGGTCCGCGCAGCACCTCAATCTGCTTCAGTTTCTCGAGGCTCATGCTGAAGTCGGGAGCAGCAATATTGATACTGTAACTGTTCAGGCGGTGTCCGTTCAACATGATGAGAATCTTCTCCTGACCATTACTGTAGATGCCGCGCATGCTGATATTGATATCGTCGTTGCAGTCGATGATGTTCATACTGGGCACATAGATGGCAAGCACCTCCTGCAGGTTACGTGCGCCCGAATTCCGTATCATCTCTTCGGTAATCAGGGTCGTGGGCACGGGCACCTCATTGAGATTCTCCGCCTGACTTGAGGCAGTGGTAATCGTGGCAGAAAGACCCGACTTCAGGTTATCCACCATATCGATAAAGCGCGGGGGGTCTTGTGGTGAGGCTGTATAGTAGGGATCTTCGTTCAGCAGGTTTCTTGTAGCTTCTTCGGCCTTTTGCAGATTATCGAGGCTGAGGTGACAGAGGGCCATCAGGCGGAAGGCACTCTGACGGATATTGCCTTGGAAATTGACCATGTTGTCGTTCAGGATAGACACAGCCTGCTCTATTCGCCCAAGGTCGTATTCGCTTTCTGCAAGATTGTAAATCTGACGAACAGAACTATTTTGAGCTTGCGCGGAAAGTGCGGATACACAGATGATGATGGTTGTCAAGAAAAATCTGATTCTCATTTTCATTCCTCATTTCTTGATGGGTATGGTAATGGTGAATGTCGTCCCTTCTCCTAACGTAGACTCGAAAGCGATGGTGCCGCCATGCTTGTTCTCGATAAGGTCGCGGGTAATACCCATGCCCAGTCCTGTGCCTTGTCCTACAGGTTTCGTTGTGAAGAAGTTCTCGTAGAGGCGTTGTTTCACTTCGTCTGTCATACCTTCGCCATTGTCGGCAATGGCGATAACGATGTCAGAGCCTACAGTCTTCACGCTAACCGACACTTCGGGATGATAGTCAGTTCCTTCAGCTTGTGAGCGTTTCCAAACGGCATAGCAGGCATTGTTCATCACATTCAGCACAACCCGGCTCAGATCCTGCGGAATGACCATCATCATCGGCATACCAGCCTCATACTGTTCGTGAATGCTGATATTGAAGCTCTTGTTGTTGGCACGCATGGCATGATAAGAGAGCCACACGTATTCCTTCACAACCTTGCAGATGTCGGTAGGCAGGAATTCTGACTCCTTGCCTCTTGACACGAGCAGGATACCTTGGATGATGCTGATGGCACGCTCACCATGCTCAACAATCTTGTTGAGGTTCTCGCGCAGGTCAGCGACGATGTCCTCCACCTCCTCGCGGTCGTCGTCAGAGAGTTTGTCTTCGTTGTCTTCGACAATCTCCTTCAGGTCCTTCAGCAGTTTGTCGGACATCTTGCTGAAGTTGATGACAAAGTTCAGCGGATTCTGTATCTCGTGCGCAATACCTGCACTCAACAATCCCAACGAGGCTAACTTCTCCTGTTTCTGCAACTGTTTTCTTAATTTCTCGACTTCCTGTTCCATAGACTAAGCTATTAGGGCGGGCAACGTAATGGTAAACTCGCTATATTCGTTCTTAACAGATTTTACTTGTATGTCTCCACCGTAATTCTGCACAATCTCGCGACTCAAATAGAGTCCCACACCAGATGCCTCTCCAGTAGGTTTGGTCGTGAAGAACGGATCAAATATCTTATCGATGATGGTATCCTCGATACCGATACCATTATCGCGTATGACGACAAACACCGTTCCGTCAACGACTGTCAACTTCAGCGACACCTCCGGGGCAAAGCTTTCACGCTGGCATTTCTTCACGACGGCATAGACAGCATTGCCCAGCAGACTCATTATCACCTTGCTCAACTGGTCGGCATTGCCGTTGATCATGACTTCACCCTGCGGCAACGCAAACTCAGTCTTAATGCCGTATTGGCTGATATCATTAGCATAATAGGTGTCCAGCATTTCCTCGTTCTGCCGCAGCACAGACAACAGATTCATAGGCACAATACCGCCGCTACGGTCTTTCAGCATCTCCTCCATCGCCTTCAGCGTACGGGTCGTATTCTGACCGTGCTCGCTGACTTTCTGCAGATTGCCGCGCAACATTTCGAGCACGTCCATCGTGTCGTCATAGTTATCAGCCGTCATGTGGTCTTTCTCGTCCTCGACGTTGGCAGCGACGTCATTCACCAGTCCTTCCGACAGCTTCGAGAAGTTGTTGATGTAGTTCAGGGGATTCAGGATGCGGTCAATGAGTCCCTGGGTCAGCTTACCCACCGTGGCCATCTTCTCCTGGCGTATCAGCTCGCCCTGGGTCTCGTGCAGTTCGCTGAGTGCCGTTTCCAGACTCTTTGATTTCTCCTCAATCTCGTCCTTCTGCTTCACAACCTCTGCCGTACGGTCCTGGACAATCTTCTCCAGTTTCTGCTTTTCGTAATTCAGTCGTTTCAGCCTGTAGCGGAAGATGCCCCTGAGAAGTAGCAACGCCAGGAGGATATAGCATATCTGCATATACCATCGCAGATAGAAAGGATGGGCGATGCTGAAGTTCATACTGACAAGCTCCGACAACTCACCGGTAGCCAGTCGGGCCTGTACATAAACGGTATAAGAGCCGTGAGACAGGTTGAAGAACTCTGCTTCATGATCCTCGTCCCATGCACTCCATTCACCGTCATTCAGTTTATAGCGGTAGAGCACCTTGCCAACCATCGGAGGATAGTTGAGAGCAAAGGTGAAACGAAGGTTTCGGTCGTCGCTTCCCAGTTGAGGAAGCGTCTCGGGCATCTCGCCGAAACCGCCCCACAGAATGCTGTCGCTACCGAGTATGACAGAGCGGAAAAGCAGTCGGGGCTTCTCCTTCAGCGCAGCATCCTCCTGCTTGGTGTCGATAATGGTGATGCCTTTGTCGCCTCCTATCCACACCTCACTACCATGAACATACAGGGCACGTATAGACATCTCGCTAAAGGGGAACAGCAAGCGGCTGTAGTCATCCAGCCTTTTATTGTTCTTCCAACGGTAGAGCGACTTGCTTTCGTTATCGGTCAGCCATGTGACGCCGTTCTCGTCGGTATAGGAGAATTGCGGATAAGGAACGGGATCTTCTGTCTCCACGGTGATAGTCTTGAGTTGGCCATCCAACTCGACAATCGTCGAAGCCGTTTCTTCGTTGACTCCTTTTCTATATGATTTGAAGGTTCCCTCCGAAGCCTGTTTTCGCCACACTTCGCCATACAGATTCTGCAACCAGATGCAACCTTCGGCGTCTTTAATAATCTTGGTGACCTTGCCGAGTTCACAGACACGCCTGCGGCTGTTGTCAGATGTCTGTATCAGGAAGACGCCGTCCATCTCGCCGCTATAGACCTGATCACCATCGGCCAGCAACGCTGTAGTACTCGTCGAAGTCAACTGCGAAATCGTACCATCAGCAAGAACGCGATAGATGCCGTTGGCAGTACCGGCCAGCAGTCCGCGACTCGTGTTCTCCAACGCCCAACAAGCATGTTCCACGCCTTTTACACGAACAAAGTGTTTCTCTTTCAGCAGGAACAGACCTTCGTTGGTACCTACAAACTTCGTACCGTTCAAATCGGCAATGCTCAGCACTTCGCCCATCAGTCCCTCATTAGAAGTGAAACGAGAGAAAGCGGAGGGCACAGCCACACAGAATACGCCATTCTCGGTGGCACCCCAAAGTTGCCCGTGACCATTATAGCCAACGTAAACTATGTTGTTGGTACAGATTCCATTTTCTTCCGAAATATTATACAGGAGCTGGCCTTTATCGTCAGTAATATCAATGCCGCGTCCTCGTCTGACAACGGCAGTCAAGCCGTTGCCTAACGGTTCTTTCTGCGTGACATCATCCAATATAACGACATTGCCGTCGTTATCAATGTCTTCTGGGTTTACAACGTCTGACAAGCCGACGTTCAGCGGGTCCTTACTGACCACCTTCTCTACCGACACCTCATTATGCTGAATCTGATAGACCTTACCATCGTTGACCAGGAAATGCAGGCGATCCTTACTTTCCCAAATCTCCTGCACCTCGCCGCGGAACAGGTTACGGCCGGTGACTCTGCTGAGATACAGCTCACCATTAGGCTTGGTCTTAATCTTTCCGAAGTAGTTATAGCCACCCACCCAGATGGTGTTGTTCGCGTCACAGTAGACAACTGTCACGCGAGTGATTTCCGGCGTATGAATAATACGCCATTCAGCCTGGTCATAATACAGGACACCCTCGAAGTTGGCCACATAGACGATGCCGTCTTTTGACACGACGATATCGAAGTTACGGTTATGGGCTTTGTAATCTTCAGCATAGTAATTACGCAGGAAAGGTATTCCCTGAGCCGCCATGAGGCAGGTGTGCAACATCAGCACACTATAGAGCAGCAGTCTCTTCATGGTTCTACCTCCTTTCCTGATGATGACAGAAACGATTCATAGGGAATGTTCTTCCCGATGTAATAGTTCCACTCGTCTTGCGTGAAATCACGCTTCAACTTGCCCCGTATAATATCGACCATCATCGGCACGGACAGGATGGTCTCAATCACGTTGCCCTGATAGTCGCCGATCCACGCATGCTGCTTCTTGCTGTCGAAGGTAAAGTTTATAATCCAGGAATCGGCAGAAATCAGCGTCATCGGCTCAATCTTCTCGCTGGCTGTGTTCCAAAGCTTCATGCTGCCGTCGTAGCTGGCCGAGAAGAGGCGCCATCCGTTCAACTTCAGCTTCGAGATACGCGACAGGTGTCCCTCTAACTTTGTCACCTTACCGGAAATTTCATCTACTAAGTAGATAGTACCGTCACTCAAGCCGTAAACGCGCAAATGGTTGTTCTTGGAACTGGCAAAAGCCGTTATAGTACCCTTGAATGGCACGTTGCTGGTCTCAAAGTCGTTGATATTGTTCACAAGATGCTGTCGTCCCTGGTCGTCGAACAGAATCGGCTTGTAGTCATAGCGGGTAGAGGCAGTCACCTTGAATTCCAGTTCGCGGCTGGCGACAACCATCTTCCGCTGCTTATCAAACTGCGCCAACCCTCTCTCGCCAATGATCAGTAAGTTGTTCTCATCGAGATAGTTGACAGCTATCGGATTATCCAGGTTATACAGATATTGTACGAGCGTAGCTTCTTTTGTGATAATGGCCAGATGACCCGTACGACTGACGGCATAGATAGTGCTATGCTCGTCAATGAAGACATCGCGGAAGTCATACTGGCTATTGCTCAACAAGGCTTCAGTCATCAGCTCGTCGCCTTTCTTTGTGTGAATGAAGATTTCGCCGTAAGTACTCACAGTGACCATTCTGTCGTCATCTGTCGACATATAGGCCATAGCCGTAACTGAACCTTTGTGTCTTGGCCACGTATGCTTACTCTCGCTGGCTGTCGTTAGCGCTTGGAAGACGGCAGGATAATACACGTCGGCACGATTCTTGTTCGTGTAGTAATAAGAGGCATAGGCCAGCAAATCGCCAACCTCGGTATTCCCCAACTGTAACTGGATAGACGACAGCGAGCCTAAGGAGCGACCCAACGCCGTATAGCTCAGCGTATCGGCCACACGTTTGGAGAACTCGGCCTTGATACGTTGCTGCTCAGCTATCAGCCGCTCGCTCTCAGCCAGCTGCAGGGCTTCCTGAGCCTGATGCTCTGAGGCGATGGCCTTGTTCTGGGAGACGATGGCGTTCTGGCGTTCCACTTCTGAACGCAGACGCATTTCGTCGGCAACCTTCTTCTGCTGAAGAGCTTCCTCGCGCTGCTCGTCCGAGATGGCACGTTGCTGGTAGGCCAGTTCCTCCATCTGCTTGCTGACACTCCTGACAATGGCCGATTTCTTCTCCTGCAGGCGCAACTCCGACATCTGCATTTCCAGTTTTTCAACTTGCTGATGCTCATTGTACCAGCCCGTCAGCCCTACCCCTGCCGTTATCAACAAGATAAGGCCAGCCACGCCTGTCGCTATATTCTTCTTGTTCACAGTCTCTTAAGAGCCAATACTGTTATGTCGTCACTCTGCTCGGCACCATCGACAAAGCCTGCGACATCGGTCTTGATAGCCTCAACCACGTCCTGACACTTGCTGAATGTCTTCGACAGCGTAGCCTCAAGGCGAGCCTCGCCAAACTCCTCGTTGGCAGCATTCATGGCCTCTGTCACGCCGTCGGTAAACATTACGAGTGCGTCGCCTTTATCCAACTGCAGCTGACAGTCGTGATAATCGACGCCGCTGATGGCACCTACCATCGGGTCCTGCGACATCTCCAGAGCCTTGACCTCGCCCGTACCTTTTATAATATAAGGTGGATTGTGGCCGGCATCACAGTAGGTAACCTCTCCTGTAGTCACGTTCATGATGCCATAGAAGACGGTAACGAACATACAGTCGACGGACTCGTCAGACAACAGCTTATTCGAATAGCCAATACAGTCTGCCGGACTGCCGCCACGAATGCCTGTGGCACGAATCAGCGTACGGCTGACAGCCATGAAGATAGCTGCAGGAACACCCTTGCCGCTGACGTCGGCAATAAGGAAGCCTATACGGTCGTTGTCAATACGGAAGAAGTCGTAGAAGTCGCCACCGACATCTTTAGCCGGGGTCATTGAGGCTGCGACATCTATCTTATCGGCTTTATCCGGGAATGGTGGGAAGATACGCGGCAGGATGGCCTGCTGTATCTCACCGGCCACAGCTAAGTCGCCCTTCAGCGACTCTAACTGCGTGTGCTCCTTCTGCATCTCGTGGACATAGTTGATTTGCGCGATGGCTTTCTCAATCGTCACGCTCAGGTCGTCCAGATCGATGGGCTTCGTAGCAAAGTCGAAGGCACCGTTGTTCATAGCCTGGCGGATATTGCCCATATCGCCGTAAGCACTCACCATGATAACCCTCAACGCCGGATTACGCATCTCGTTGATCTTAGCCAACAGCGTCAAACCGTCCATCTCGGGCATGTTGATGTCTGAGAGGATAATCTCAATATCGGGGTGCTTCACCATCATGGTGAGCGCCTCCAAACCGTTGTGGGCAAACACGAACTCGTATTCACCCTTACGAATTTTCCTCCTGAAGTATTGTGTCAACAGCAACTCGAGATCCATCTCGTCGTCGACACTCAGAATCTTAATCGGCATTATTCAGATTTACTATTTGACAATTTACAATTTACAATTTATTTGACGGTTTACTATTTGTTAATTAGGAAAAAGCAACCGTCAAGCCGGCCATGACGATAGAGACCATCGACATCAGCTTGATCAGGATGTTCAATGACGGGCCGGAAGTATCCTTGAACGGGTCACCAACAGTATCGCCGACGATACAAGCCTTATGGGCGAACGAGCCCTTGCCGCCGAAGTTGCCTTCCTCGATATTCTTCTTTGCATTGTCCCAGGCACCACCGGCATTGGCCATGAACACGGCCAGCGTGAAGCCACCAGCCAAACCGCCAACAAGCAGTCCCAGTACTCCAGCTACACCGAGCAGGATGCCTACGATGATGGGGATAATGATGGCGAGCACCGAGGGAATGACCATCTCGTGCTGGGCAGCACGGGTCGATATTTCCACGCAGCGGCCATAATCAGGGGTACCCGTACCCTCAAGAATACCGGCAATCTCGCGGAACTGGCGGCGCACCTCCTGCACCATCTTTTCTGCTGCACGCCCCACGGCCTCCATCGTCATACCACAGAACAGGAAGGCAGCCATCGCTCCGATGAAGGCACCGACGAGCACCTTCGGGTTCATCAGGTTCACCTGGAAATAGTTCATAAAGTCGGGGATGGTGGCATCGGTGGCGTTTATAACGTCGCCAGCAACGTTGGTCAACGTCTCGCCGGCACGAGACATCGCAATCTTGATTTCCTCAATATACGAAGCCAGGAGAGCCAGCGCCGTCAGGGCTGCTGAACCGATGGCAAAGCCCTTACCCGTAGCGGCGGTAGTGTTGCCAAGGGCATCAAGGGCGTCGGTACGGTGGCGCACCTCCTCACCCAGCTGTGACATCTCGGCGTTACCACCGGCATTGTCGGCAATAGGACCGTAAGCGTCAGTAGCCAGCGTGATGCCCAGCGTAGAGAGCATACCCACAGCAGCAATACCGATGCCATAGAGACCATGCGACAGGCTGGCTGACGACATAGAGAGGTCGAAGCCATTGGCACACAGGTAGCTCAGCATAATGGCCACACCGATGGTGATGACGGGAATACAGGTCGAAATCATTCCCGTACCTATACCTTTAATGATAACGGTGGCAGCACCTGTCTGTCCTGCCTCTGAGATTTTCTGCGTCGGTTTGTACGAGTGCGACGTATAGTACTCCGTAGCCTGTCCGATGATGACGCCGGCAGCCAGACCTGAGATAACCGAGAACGAGAGTCCCAGCCAGTTCTCGACTCCTAACAGATAAAGAATGGCAAAGGTGGCAATGGCTATCAGCACGGCGCTGACATTAGTGCCCAACGACAGCGAGCGGAGTAAGTCCTTCATCGTGGCACCCTCCTTTGTACGGACGAGGAAGATTCCCATCAACGAGAGGAACACACCCACGGCAGCAATCAGCATCGGGGCAATGACGGCCTTCAACTGAACCTCAAGACCTGCAACACCGAAGGCGGCAGCACCCAAGGCTGCTGTAGAAAGGATGGAGCCACAATAGCTCTCATAGAGGTCGGCACCCATACCGGCTACGTCACCCACGTTGTCGCCCACGTTGTCGGCAATCGTTGCAGGGTTACGGGGATCGTCCTCAGGAATATCGGCCTCGACCTTACCCACGATGTCGGCACCCACGTCGGCAGCCTTCGTGTAGATACCGCCGCCCACACGGGCAAACAGCGCCTGCGTCGAGGCACCCATACCAAAGGTCAACATGGTGGTGGTAATGGAAATCAGTCCGTCGGCATCGAAATAGTTCAGCACCACGAACCAGATAGCGATATCGAGCAGTCCGAGACCAACGACCGTCAGGCCCATCACGGCACCCGAGCGGAATGCAATCTTCAAACCGGCATCCAAACTCTCACGGGCAGCGTTGGCCGTACGAGCAGAGGCATAAGTAGCTGTCTTCATACCGAAGAAGCCTGCCAAACCCGAGAAGAAGCCTCCCGTCAGGAAAGCAAACGGCACCCACGGGTTCTGCACGTTCAGCCCGTATGCCATAAAGGCAAAAAGGGCACACAACACCGCAAAGACAATACACACAACCTTATACTGCTGTTTAAGGTAAGCCATTGCTCCTTTACGGACGTAAAGCGCAATTTCTTTCATACGAGGCGTTCCTTCATCGGCCTTCATCATCTGGGTGAAGAAGAAATACGCCATGCCTAAAGCTACGACAGATGCCACAGGCACAAGCCAGAATACTGCAGGGATGTTCATTATTATTTCTTTAAGTTTTTGGTTATAATATACAATCTTCGTGCAAAGTTAGATATTTTATTCCTAAATCCCAAATTTTTGCAGACAAAGTTACCAATAAGCAATAAAAATTCGTAACTTTGCACCCAAAACAGATATGACCCTACACATCTTTAACCCAGAACACGATATTGCGCTGGCCAGCGGACTCTCAAACTTCACGGCTCCGCACGCCGGGCGGCAACTGCGTCACGACCTCGGATTCATCCCCGCCATCTGGGCCGACGAAGACGATGTCATCATGGTCGACGACGTAGCACAAGCCGAGCGCGAATGGCGCAAAATCAGGCACCGGATAGACACCCTCTTGGGCCCCCGACCTTTGCTTACGGTAAACCCGAGGTTTGCTTACGGTAAACCCGACCTTTGCTTACGGCAAACCTCGACGGTGGAACCATGGGGCTGGAACAGCGCCTTGAGAGCCCAACTGCTACGCTACGGCGTCGACGAAAAATTCATGCCGACAGCCGCCCAATTAGAGACTATCCGCAACCTCTCCCACCGCCGCACGGCAGCTCGTCTGCTACCGGCATTGCGCGTAGAGGGAACCGTTGGCGAATCCTTCGAATGTACGACGGCTGAAGAGGTGGAAACGCTGCTGCAACGCTATGGCCAATTGGTGATGAAAGCCCCGTGGTCGTCCAGCGGCCGGGGACTGCGTTTCCTGTCTGTCGAACGTACGCCCTTCGCCATGCAAGCCGGCTGGTTCCGCAATCTGGTACAGACGCAAGGCTCGGTGATGGTAGAGCCTTATTACGACAAGGCGAAGGACTTCGGCATGGAATTCTACTCCGACGGCTGCGGCCGCATCACCTACCTCGGACTGTCGCTCTTCCATACGGCCAATGGTGCATATACGGGCAACATCATCGCTACAGAAACTACCAAACGAGAAATGATAAGCCGCTATATACCAATAAGTTTGCTTAACGATATTCAAGAAAAGATTTGCAGCGAGTTAAGTCTCGTTTTCAACGGCCAATACGCCGGACCATTTGGTGTCGACATGATGGTGGTGTCGCCCTCCAAGCTCCATCCCTGTGTGGAAATCAACCTGCGTCGCACAATGGGTCACGTGGCCCTGTCGCTCTCGCCGACCGACGACGACATCGTCCGCGTCATGCGCATAGACTATTCAGAAAACAACTACTTACTAAAAATAAACCGCTTATGAAAAAACTAATCACAATGATGCTGGCCACCCTACCCTGTCTGGCCAGCGCCCAGTACGTATCAAAGGTTTGGTCGCCCGACAACGGCAACGGCACCTACACAAACCCCGTCATCAATGCCGACTACTCCGACCCCGATGTCTGTGTAGGTCCTTCGGGCGAAGACTATTACATGACAGCCTCATCATTCCAATGCGTGCCCGGACTGCCCATCCTCCACTCACGAGACCTCGTCAACTGGCAGATTGTGGGCTACGCGCTGAAAGAGCTGTACACGGGCAACTCTGAACTCATCAAGCACTTCAACAGCCCGCAGCACGGCAACGGCGTGTGGGCACCATCCATCCGCTATCACGACGGCCAGTACTACATCTACTGGGGCGACCCCGACTTCGGCGCCATGATGGTGAAGACGCGTAACGGCGATCCTGCCGGCGAATGGGAGGCTCCCGTCTGCGTCATACCAGGACAGGGCTACATCGACACCACCCCGCTCTGGGACGACGACGGACGCTGCTATCTGGTCAACGGCTGGGCTAACTCGCGCTCGAAATACGCTTCAGTACTCACCGTCCGCGAGATGTCTGCCGACGGCACGCGAGCCATCGGACAGCCCGTCATCGTCTTCGACGGCAACGGCACCGCTAACCGCACCTGCGAAGGGCCGAAGTTCTACAAGCGCGACGGCTGCTACTGGATCATGTGTCCTGCTGGCGGCGTTCCCGAGGGTTTCCAATTGGCCATGCGCTCAAAGTCGCCCTACGGTCCCTACGAGCATAAGATTGTGCTGCAGCAGGGCAAGACCAAGATTAACGGCCCGCATCAGGGCGCTTGGGTACATAATAAATATGGTGAAGACTGGTTTCTGCACTTCCAGGACAAGGAAGCCTACGGTCGTGTCGTCCATCTGAACCCCGTCGACTGGACTACTGGCTGGCCGATTATGGGCAAGAAAGGCGAACCCGTCACCACCTATAAGAAACCCCAGTCGTCGTCGACAACCATCGTCAATCCTGCCGAAAGCGACGAGTTCAACACCCCCACTTTGGGTAAACAATGGCAATGGCAGGCCAACTACGACGAGAAGTACGGCGTGCCCACCGCTTTCGGCACCTTCCGCATCTACACCTACAAGACAGACAAGGCGTGGAAGAACCTCTGGCTCGTTCCCAATATGCTGCTGCAGAAAACGCCTGCCGACGAGTTCACCGCCACCACCAAGCTGCGCTTCACGTCGAAGGCCGACGGACAGTTTGGCGGACTCATCATGATGGGTCTCGACTACTCGGCCCTCGTCGTACGCCGTATGGGCGAAGAATTCCAGTTGGTACAGATGACCTGCAAGGATGCAGACAAGGGCAAGCCCCAGACGGAGCAGGTGTTAGCCACCCTGAAGCCAACGGCCAAGGACAAGATTGACTACAAGCCCGGCATACACGAAGACATCTACCTGCGGCTGACTGTCAGCAACGCCGAAGCCGGACAACCTCACGGCGGCAAGCCCGTCGTCAGCTTTGCCTATAGTCCGGACGGCAAGAAGTGGACGGCCTGCGGCAATGAGTTCCAGATGCGTCAAGGAAAGTGGATTGGCGCCAAGTTCGGCTTCGTCAGCGCCGAGAGCGACCCCAAGTGCGACCGCGGCTGGATTGACGCCGACTGGATTCGCATCACGAAACAGGCAGGGTCATAACGAAGCGGGAGCCTCCGATGTAGGCGGTGTCGAGTTTGATGTCGCCACCGATACGGCGGACTAAGGAGCGAGCGACGGTAAGTCCGATGCCTGTGCCGTCATAATATTCGTCTAACTGCACAAACTCGTCGAAGATGCGCTCAGCCTCCTTGTGCGGAATGCCGATACCCGTATCCTCGACCGAGAAGAACAGACGCCCGGAGGAAACTGACAGACGGAGGACAACCTTCTGCAGACGTTCGGGAGGCACGTCAGACTGAGAAGCCTCTGCGGGAGCTGTGAACTTACGGGCATTGTCGAGCAACAGCGACAGCGCACGGACGGCTGCCTGTTTGTTGGTCTGGAGTACGGCGGTCTTGGATTCTGTCGATTCCAGTATGTTGAACGTCAGGTGGTTGGCATTAGTTATGCGCGATGCCGTAACGGCTTCGGCTACAATCTGTTCAGCTGACACATTGTCAGTACGGTCGATGACAGCGAGACTCTTGGCCTCCGAGAGTTCAAGCATCTTGTTGACGAGACTCGTGATGCGGTTCGTGTTCGCCGTTATCTGGCGGTTGATGTCTGCCAATGTGGCATCGTCAAGAAATATGCCAGGTGTCGTGAGCAGCTGCGTGAATCCCGACAGAATGTTGAGCGGCGTGCGTATCTCGTGTGAAATCTGCTGGATGAAATCGCTCTTCATGCGCGACGACTCTTCCACGCGGGCATTGGCAACCTCCAGTTCATGATAGGCAGCTTTCAGGCGCTCAGAAGCCCTGTGACGGGAGTATGCATAGAGGCAAGCGAGCGTGATGATAAGTGTCGCACTCAGTAGTAATGGCAGGACGGTTGATATGTTCATTGGTAAAGTCTAACAGTTATTTGCTGCAAAGTTACAAAATAAATCGAAACAAAATGTGATATTTGAAAAAAAAGTATTAACTTTGCCATCGAATATGATCCAAACAGACAGTTTTTACTGGTATGGCGTAGCAGCAGCGGTATATTTGGTGACCTGCTGGGTGTTTTCCACCGTCAGGGGATTTCACAACTGCGGCACGCCGAAGGAGCGCAGAGAATACATCTGGCCTGACCGCAGGATGCAGATTATGATTTATCTCAGCAGCTCCGTCTTGCTGCCTTATGTCCTGAACCCTCGGAGCGAGGCAGCGTGGCTTCTGATGAAGTCGTATTTCCCGTGTACCTATTTCTACTTCTGCGGCTCGCTGCTTTTCTGTTTCTTCGGTTCAGTGAAGCAGTGGCTCAGTTGGAAACCGGTCGTGCGCATAGCGGCTGCCATTACTACACTGGCCATTATGCCGCTAATAGTTCACGCCTGGTGGCCGTCGGGCGTTCTCAGTCCCCGATTCATCAGCGTGTGGAACGTGGTGGTGCTCGTTGTCAACATCCTCATGATGATCTATACGTGCGTGGCCATGCGGCAGGTTGTTCTGTGGATGCGCGAAGCGCGTGACGTCAACTACTCCAACCCCGACGACTTCCCGACGGAATACGCCCACCGCGTCCTGTTTGCACCCATTTTGCTCACCCCCCTGGTATGGCCTGCCTATATCACCGACTCGCCGGCCGTTATGGCTGTGCTATGCATACCGTTAGCAGTCTTCAACATCCTGTTGCTGCTCAGCGTGATGCCTGTATGGCGCCGCGCTATCATCCTCTCTGACATCGGCGATGACGCTGTAGACTACATTGACAACGCAGACGACGAACTGGCAGAAGAACGCGCTGAAAGGATAGCTGCCGAGATTGAGCAGTTTGTGAATACCGAAGCCGCATATCTGGACTCGCACCTGAAGTTGGAGCAGGTCGTTGAGCGATGCAGCTTCAGTCGCAGTTGCGTCTCACGGGTGTTCACGGAGCGTTTCGGCGGTTTCTCCGACTATGTCAACGGGCTTCGCATCGCCTATTTCGAGCGCTATATGGCCCAGCATCCGAATTCATCAGAAGAAACGGCAGCAGAGGCCAGCGGGTTCACCTCGCACAAAGCCTACGTCAACGCCAAAGAGCGTCTGCCTCAATGACCCGCCGTCTACACCTTATTATATTATAAGCACATACAATTAACCCCAAAACTAATAAGTAACAATGACCGCAAAACAAACAATCGAGGCCGGAAAGGCCATCTTAGGTATCGAGTTTGGTAGCACGCGCATCAAGGCTGTGCTCATCGACGAGGACAACAAGCCCATCGCTCAGGGCTCACACGAGTGGGAAAACCAACTGGTTGACGGACTGTGGACTTACAGCACCGAAGCCATCTGGTATGGTCTGCAGGACTGCTACGCCGAACTGCGCAAGGACGTGCAGAAGCAGTACGACTGCGAGATTGAGGCACTGGCCGCCATCGGCTTCTCGGCTATGATGCACGGCTATATGGCCTTCAACGAGAAGCAGGAAATCCTGGTGCCCTTCCGCACATGGCGTAACACGAACACAGGCAAGGCCGCTGCTGAGCTCTCGGAGCTGTTCAACTATAACATCCCCCTGCGCTGGAGTATCAGCCACCTGTATGAGGCCATCCTCGACAACGAGGAGCACGTGGCCGACATCAAGTATCTGACCACGCTGGCCGGCTACGTCCACTGGCAAGTAACGGGCCAGTTCGTACTGGGTGTGGGCGACGCATCGGGTATGATTCCCGTCGATCCTGCCACGAAGACTTACGACGCCGAGATGGTACGCAAGTTCGACGAGCTCATTGCTCCGCGTGGCTTCTCGTGGAAGCTGCTCGACATTCTGCCGAAGTCGCTCAATGCTGGCGAGAATGCAGGTTTCCTCACTCCCGAGGGTGCCAAGCGTCTCGACGTCAGCGGCCATCTGAAGCCCGGCTGTCCCGTCTGTCCTCCCGAAGGCGATGCAGGCACAGGTATGGTAGCTACAAACGCCGTGAAGCAGCGCACGGGTAACGTATCGGCCGGCACGTCGTCGTTCTCGATGATCGTGCTCGAAAAGCCGCTGTCGAAGCCCTACGAGATGATCGACATGGTGACCACCCCCGACGGCTCGCTCGTGGCAATGGTGCATTGCAACAACTGCACCAGCGACCTCAACGCGTGGGTGAACCTCTTCAAGGAGTACCAGCAGCTGCTCGGCGTGCCCGTCGACATGAACGAGGTGTTCGGTAAGCTCTATAACAACGCGCTGAACGGCGACGCCGACTGCGGCGGACTCGTCAGCTACAACTACATCAGCGGCGAGCCTGTAACAGGACTGAGCGAGGGACGCCCCCTGTTCGTCCGTTCGGCTAACGACAAGTTCAACCTGGCCAACTTCATGCGTGCCCACCTCTATGCATCCGTCGGCGTGCTGAAGATAGGTAACGACATCCTGTTCAAGGACGAGATGATTCGCGTCGACCGAATTACAGGTCACGGCGGTCTGTTCAAGACGAAGGGCGTCGGACAGCGCGTACTCGCAGCAGCCATCAACTCACCCATCTCAGTCATGGAGACGGCCGGCGAAGGTGGTGCATGGGGTATCGCCCTGCTGGCTGGCTATATGGTGAGCAACCCCAACAAGCTCAGTCTGGCCGACTATCTCGAGACCGTCGTCTTCGCAGGCAACACAGGCGTATCAATAGCACCCACACCCGAGGATGTCGCCGGTTTCGAGAAGTACATCGAGAACTACAAGCGCTGCCTGCCCGTCGAGCAGAGCGCCGTCGACCATAAGTAAACGGAGACGTATGAGGAAGACGCTCTTAACCGTGATGGCGGCCCTGCTGCTGACGGCCTGTCAGGAAACGCTCGAAGAGAAGGCGGCAAAGGAGGCAGAAATCTACACGAAGAAGAACTGCCCCGCACGCATTGCCGACAACCTGACGATGGACAGCTTGACCTATGAACAGCAGACGCGCACGCTGCACTACTACTACACCATTACGGGTGCGGCAGACAGCGTGGGACTGCTGAACCCTGAGACGGCACGCAGCGCCCTGCTGACGGAACTGAAGAACACCACGTCGATGATGGCCTACAAGGAGGCAGGTTTCGCCTTTGCTTACACCTACCACTCGCAGCGCCATCGCGGCACCGTTCTCTACGAGACAGTCTTCAAGGCCAAGGATTACAATCAGTAATCCCCCACCACATACACAATAAAGAGAGGGTGTGTCACAATAGGCACATCCTCTTTTTCAAAAAGAGGGGCGAACTGGTGGTTCGTCCCTCTTGATTATTACGGATGAGGTGATTATTCTTCCTCCTTGAGTTCAGCCTCATGCTCCTTGATGAGCTGCTGCTGAATGTCATTGGGCACGAGCTCGTAGCTGGCGAACTTCGTTGAGAACGAAGCACGGCCACCCGTGAGCGACGATAGGGCGATAGAGTAGTTAGACAGCTCCTTCAGAGGAATCTTAGCCGAGAGCTTCTGATAGCCGGCCTCAGAGTCCATACCCATAATCATGGCGCGACGGCCCTGCAGGTCGCTCATCACGTCGCCCATATAGTCGGCGGGCACGTAGACCTCGAGGTCGTAGATGGGCTCGAGCACCTTCGGTCCGGCCTCGCGGAAGGCAGCCGAGAAAGCGTTACGTGCGGCGAGCATGAATGAGAGTTCGTTAGAGTCGACGGGGTGCATCTTACCGTCGTAGACGATGACGCGCACGTCGCGGGCATAAGAACCGGTCAGCGGACCGCGCTCCATACGCTCCATCACACCCTTGAGGATAGCGGGCATGAAGCGCATATCGATAGCGCCACCGACGACGGAGTTGATGAAGACGAGCTTGCCGCCCCACTCCAGGTCTTTCTCTTCCTTCGACTTGATGTTCATCTTGAACTCCTGGCCGTTGATGGTGAAGCTGGTCGGATCGGGCATACCCTCAGCGTAGGGCTCTACAATGAGGTGTACCTCGCCGAACTGTCCGGCACCACCCGACTGCTTCTTGTGGCGGTAGTCGGCACGGGCCATCTTTGTGATGGTCTCACGATACGGAATCTTCGGCTCCAGATATTCAATCTGAATCTTCTCGTTGTTCTCCATACGCCACTTCAGCGTGCGCAGGTGAAACTCACCCTGTCCGTGAACAATGATCTGACGGAGCTCCTTCGACTGCTCGACAACCCATGTGGGATCCTCCTGACGCATCTTTGTCAGGGCGGCCATCATCTTCTCAGTCTCGCTCTCGTTGATGGCTTTCACGGCACGCGAGTACTTTGAGTTAGGATATTTGATGAAGTCGAACTTGTTCTCGCTGTCCTTGCCGTTGAGCGTGTTGCCCGTCTTGACATCCTTCAGCTTCACGGTACAGCCGATGTCGCCGGCGTTCAGCTGGTCTACGGCAATACGGTTGGCACCTGCACAGGCATATATGGTGCCGATGCGCTCCTTCGAACCGCGGTCGGCGTTGGTCAGGTCGTCGCCGGGCTTCACAGAGCCACTCATCACCTTGAAGTAAGAAACTTCGCCGATGTGAGGCTCCACACCCGTCTTGAAGAAGTAGATAGAAGCAGGACCGTTGGTGTCGGGGGTGATCTCCTCGCCGCGGGTGTTGTGTACCTTCGGCATCTCGCTGACGAAAGGCACGACGTTGCCTAAGAACTCCATCAGACGGCGTACGCCCATATCCTTACCGGCGCAGACGCAGAAGACGGGGAAGATAGAGCGGGTGACCAGACCCTTGCGGATGCCTTCGCGCATCTCGTCCTCGGTAAGGCTCTCCGTCTCGAAGAACTTCTCCATCAGCGTGTCGTCATTGGCGGCAGCAGCCTCAACAAGGGCAGCGTGCAGCTCCTTGGCCTTCTCCATCTCCTCAGCGGGAATATCCTCGATGATGGGGGCGCCACCCTCGGGCTTCCACGAGTACTTCTTCATCAGCAACACGTCGATGACGGCGTTGAAGTCGGGACCGGTAGCGATAGGATACTGTACGGGCACGCACTTGTCGCCGTAGATCTCCTTCATGTTCGACAGCAGGGCGTCGAAATCGCAGTTCTCGCGGTCGAGCTGGTTGACGAGGAAGATGACGGGCTTCTGGAGCTTGTCGGTATAGCGGAAAGCGTTCTGCGTGCCCACCTCGGGACCGTACTGGCCGTTAATCAAGATGACAGCCTGGTCGGTGACGTTCAGGGCCGTGATGGCACCACCCACGAAGTCGTCGCTGCCCGGACAGTCGATGATGTTCAGCTTCTTGTTGTTCCACTCCACATGAAAAACAGTTGAGAACACCGAGTAGCCGTACTCCTGTTCTACAGGGAAGTAGTCGCTCATGGTGTTCTTCGCTTCTACGGTGCCGCGACGCTTGATGATACCGGCCTCGTAAACCATTGCTTCGGCAAGAGTTGTCTTGCCGCTACCCGCACTGCCAAGCAATGCAATGTTCTTAATCTCGTTAGTCTGATAAACTTTCATAATAGTTATATTTTTAGGTTTAAATTTTTGGGTTTTCAGTAATCGGACGCTAAAGGTAGACATTTTCGCGGAAAAAACCAACGAAATCTTCCAAATATTAAACTATTTTAGTAATTTTGTGCCCAATTCGACTATGACAGGCATTTATATACATATTCCATTCTGTGCAAGCAGGTGTATTTACTGCGCCTTCTACTCCACCGTGAAAATGGGGCTGCGCCAGCAGTATGTCGACGCTCTCTGCCGCGAAATGGCGATGCGGCCGACCGCTGACACCATCAGTACGATCTACTTGGGCGGAGGCACACCGTCGCAGCTGACCGTCGGGCAACTGCAACAGTTGCTGGACGGCCTATATAATATATATAAGGTGGCGGAAGACGCCGAAGTGACCATCGAGGTGAATCCCGACGACGTGACGCACGCGCTGGCCGAAACGCTGTCGCGCCTGCCCGTCAACAGGGTGTCGATGGGTGCCCAGACGTTTGATGACCAGCGGCTGCGCTTCCTGCGACGGCGCCATACGGCCCGCCAGGTGGGTGAGGCTGTCGCGCGACTGCGTACAGCAGGCATCAGCAACATCAGCGTCGACCTGATGTACGGTTTTCCTGACGAGACCCTCGACGACTGGCAGCGCGACATCGACAGCGCCCTCAGCCTCGATGTGGAGCACCTCTCAGCTTACTGCCTCAGCATCGAAGAAGGAACCCCACTCTACGAAAAAGTACACAAAGGGGACGGTTCTTTTTGTGTACTTTGCAATGAGGAGGTGGAACGCACGATGTACTACACGCTGATTGACCGCTTAGCTGCTGCGGGATACGAGCACTACGAGATTTCGAACTTCGCACGGCGAGGCTACCGTTCACGCCACAACAGCAGCTACTGGACAGACATTCCCTACATCGGACTCGGTGCGGCAGCGCATAGCTACGACGGACAGCGGCGACGGTGGAACGTCAGCGACCTGCAGCACTACATCGAGGGCGCAGAGACAGGGCATATAGACTATGAAGAGGAAGTGCTGGACGACGACACCCGCTATAACGACCGCGTGATGCTCTCGCTGCGAACAGCGGAGGGACTCGACCTCAGCACGCTGACAGCACACGACCGCGCGTACCTTTTGGAAAACGCCAGAAGATATGTTGTAAATGGCCTGCTGACAGAGGAGAACGGACGGCTCAAACTCAGCAGAGAAGGGCTGTTCGTCAGCGATATGGTGACAAGTGACCTGATGAGAGCGTGATCAGTCCTTCCATTGGACTCTTTAGGACGACGCCGACCGTAAATCCCTCAGCAGCAGCAGCTTTACGCAATTGATTCTCGTAATAGTAAGCGATACCACCCACAAAGCCAACAGGCAGGTCGGGACGGTTGTACTGCACCACATTGCGACGGAAGAAACAGCGGAAGTTGTCGACGACAAGCTGCGACATTTCAGGCACGTCGATATGACGGTTCACAAACGGCGACAGAGAAGCTAAGAAGCGGTTAGCCAACGGCTGACGATAAACACGGGCAATGACGTCGGCCACAGAAAGTCCCGTCTCAGTCTCAAACGCCGACAGGAGCGACGAAGGAAGGAAACCTTTATACAAAGCATTCAACAGACGGACACCCAACACAGCACCACTCCCCTCGTCGCCGAGGATATAGCCTAACGGCGGCGTGTTACTGACAATCTGACGGCCGTCGTACAGCCCGGAATTGGCTCCCGTCCCCAAGATGCAGGCAACGCCGCTGGAATGTCCGCAGACCGCACGTGCAGCCCCTAACAAATCGCCGTGAGCTTCAACCGCCGCCGACGGGAAGACCGTCGACAACAGACGCTGCATGACTGGTTCCAGTTCCGGACGCACGCCGCTGCCGTAGAACTGTATCGTGGAGGGCGTCTGCTGAATCGATGGCGCCAACTCACTGCGGAGAATGGCCAATATGTCATCCTCCGACTGATGAAAAGGATTAATACCCTGTGTCTGATAGCGCCCGACGACGTCGTTGCCATCAGCCAACACCCAGTCTGTCTTGGTGCTTCCGCTGTCTGCAATCAGTTTCATGAACGCAAAAGTACTCAAATAAATTTAAAAAACAAACTTTTGTTTTGTTATTTTTACAAAAATGTCTACCTTTGCCTGTCAAAAAGCAAGAATAACGTTATGAAAAGACTTCTCATCACCCTGCTCATACTCACTACAGGACTGTTTGAAACCTACGCCGTACTCAAGGAGCGCGACCTGGAACAGACGTTGGAGATCCTGCGAATAGAGCTGACTGAATACTACAGGGAACTGTCTGATATGAATGCTGAAAGGAAAGCTCACAACGGACAGATTCTTAACGAGTTAATAGACATCATGAAGCAGAGCAACCAGAATTCGCTGATGCTCTATTCACAGAAGCAGAACCACATCTTCGACATGACCTATGCCTGTCATCAGGCGACTGAGCAGTATCACCAGTTCAAAGAGGCGCAAATACCCTTCCGCCAGTTCTTAGCATCGACAGACACCGACATTGCGAAATACGACAGTCTGGTCAACAGTCTGAATCAAATGCCGGAACAGTATCTCAGCAAACGCGGCAAAGCCAATCGCAACGCCTGTCTGAAATTATCTACCCATATTCGCGATATGCTCATTGCCAACCGCAACCAAATAACCGACTACATCGGCTATTACGAGGCAACGGAGAGAAGACTGAAGAATCTGAACGACTATGCCAACAAGCGCTACAACGACATTCAGACCAACATCTTCAAGAACGGCGGGCAGAACTATTTTACGATTTTGAGAAACTTTGGCGACAAGATAGATGAGACCCGTACGACCGTCGCTGAGAAATACAAGGTAACCTCCCAGAATTCGCAGTGGAGCAGCAACGTGATCTTCGGACTCTTCGGCGTCATTGCCGTCTACGTCATCATCTCTATTGTCCTCAACCTGCTGGCGTTCCGCTTCCTGCTGCCCAAGCGCCTGCATACCATTGAGTTCCTGAAAAAGCGGTCGTGCATCATTATGGCCACAACGACCATCACGTTTGCCGTCATCATGGGCATTCTGCGTGCCACACTCGACCAGAACTTCTTCATCATGGCCAGCGACCTACTCATTGAATACGCCTGGCTGTTAGGTGTGATTCTCATCTCGCTGCTGCTGCGCGTCAACGGGCTTCAAATCAGGAGCGCCTTCCGCATCTATGCACCGTTGGTAGTCATTGGTTTTATCGTCATTGCCTTCCGCATCATACTGATACCTAACGAGTTAGTCAACATCATACTACCTCCCATCCTTCTGGTCTGTCTGTTGTGGCAATATTTCGTCATCAAACGCCACAACCGCAACGTACCACGCTCCGACATGTTCTATACCTACGTGTCGCTCGCCGTCTTCATGGCCTCCGTCGTGCTGTCGTGGGCGGGCTACGTGCTGCTGGCCGTCCAGCTGCTCATCTGGTGGATCATGCAGCTCACCTGCATCCTGACCATCACCTGCGTCAGTCAGTACGTCCATCTCTACGGCAAGCATCACGGGCTGGAAGATGCACCTATCACGAAGAGCTGGTTCTACCGCCTGCTATATATCGTGGTGTTGCCCGTTATGGGCGTGCTGTCCGTCATGCTCAGCATTTACTGGGCAGCCGACATCTTCAACCTGAGCGAACTGAGTATGCAGCTGTTCAAACGCAGATTCATCGACACACCCAATCTCAGCGTCAGCATCCTGAAATTAGCGATGGTGGTCAACCTGTGGTTCCTGTTCAGATATCTGGCCAATACCATTCTGGCACTCTTGCGCCTGCATTACCAGCAGCAGGACCCATCAACAGCGCAAAGCCGCGAGGTGATGGGGCGCAACGTCATACAAGTGCTTGTCTGGGGCATCTGGCTGCTGATGTCGCTCAGCATTCTCAACATCAGCGTCGCCTGGCTCGTCGCTATCTCCGGCGGTCTGTCAACAGGTATCGGTTTCGCCTCGAAGGACATTATCGAAAATATTTACTACGGTGCCTCGCTGATGGCTGGCCGCGTAAAGGTGGGCGACTGGATAGAGGTGGACGGCACGATGGGCAAGGTAACCAGCATCAGCTACACCTCAACCGTCGTTGAGTCGCTGACGGGCGAGGTGATCACGTTCCAGAACTCACAACTCTTTGCGAAGAACTACAAGAATCTGACCAAGAATCACGGCTACGTGCTGGCTGTCATACCCTTCGGCGTGGCCTACGGCTCGAACCTGAAGCAGGTGTCGCAGCTTGTCGAAGAGGCCGTCAACGGCTTGCACCACGAGTGGATGGATCCCGAGAAGCAGGTGAAGTCCGTCGTCGCACAGATGAACGACTCAAGTATCGATTTCAAACTCTTCGTCTGGGCTGATGCCGTCAAGAGATCGTACGTCATCAGCGACGTCCTGAAGTGCGTTTACGACACGCTCGCAGCCAACGGCATCGAGATTCCGTTCCCGCAAAGAGACGTTCACATTATTAATAAATCTTAATTCTTCGCCGTCTTTGACAAAAAATCCGTATATTTGCACTTTGATATGAACATGAACAACAGAACCATCATTGCAGGCCCCTGCGTTATTGAATCGGCTGAACTGCTCGACACAGTAGCTCAGGAGCTGGTGCGTATCAACAGCGCACTCGGAACAGACATCATATTCAAAGCCTCATTTGACAAGGCCAACCGCACATCCATCCACTCTTTCAGAGGCCCGGGAATGGAGCGCGGCCTGCAGATGCTGGCCGACGTCAAGGCGAAATACGGACTCAGGCTGCTGACCGATATTCACGAATCGTGGCAGGCAGAACCCGTAGGACAGGTCTGCGACATCTTGCAGATACCTGCATTCCTCTGCCGACAGACCGACCTTTTAGTAGCCGCCGCCAAGACGGGACGCACCGTCAACATCAAGAAGGCGCAGTTCCTGAGCGGTCGCGACATGAAATACCCTGTAGAGAAGGCCCGCGAGGCTGGTGCTACTGACGTGTGGCTGACGGAGCGCGGCAACATGATTGGCTACAACAATCTGGTGGTAGACTTCCGCAACATCCCCGACATGCTGGAGCTGGTGCCGACAGTCGTTATGGACTGTACCCACAGCGTGCAGCGTCCTGGCGGCAGCGACGGCAAGACGGGCGGCGACCGCCGCTTTGTGCCTCAGATGGCCTTAGCCGCTAAGGCTTTCGGCGCCACGGGGTGGTTCTTCGAGGTGCATCCTGATCCCGATCGCGGACTGAGCGACGCCGCCAACATGTTAGAGTTAGATAAACTGGAAGGACTAATCAAGGAACTGATAAGATGACAGCAAGAGAATACGGCATAAGATGTATCCAAGATGAAGCCAACGCGCTGCTGGAACTGATTCCGAAGATGGACGAGGAGTTTGACCGCGCTGTGGAACTGATGTTCCGCTGTCACGGAAAGATTATCGTCACCGGCGTCGGCAAGAGCGGACATGTGGGTGCAAAGATTGCCGCCACGCTGTCGTCGACGGGCACCCCTTCGTTCTTCATCAACCCGTTGGACGTCTTTCACGGCGACTTAGGTGTGATGACGAGCGACGACGTCGTGCTGGCTATCTCGAACTCCGGACAGACGGACGAGTTGCTGCGCTTCATACCGATGGTGCTGCAGATGCAGATACCCATCATCGCTATGAGCGGCAACCCCGACTCGCTGCTGGCAAAGTATGCCAACTATCATCTGAACGTCAGCGTACACCACGAAGCCGACCCCATGAACCTGGCTCCTACCAGTAGTGCTACGGCACAGATGGTGATGGGCGACGCTTTGGCCGTAGCCCTTATCAAGAAGCGTAACTTCCAGCCGCAAGACTTTGCACAGTTCCATCCCGGCGGCGAATTGGGCAAGCGGCTGCTGACTACTGCTCAGGACGTGATGCGCACCACCGACCTGCCCGTCATCACGCCCGATATGCACTTAGGCGAGGCCATTATCCACGTCAGCAAGGGGAAGTTAGGATTAGGCGTTGCCGAGACCGACGGACGGGTGGCTGGTCTGATTACCGATGGCGACATCCGTCGGGCTATGGAGAAGTGGCAAGCCCGTTTCTTCGACCGTACTGTGGCCGACATCATGACTACGACGCCAAAGACCGTCAGTCCGCAGACGAAGATCTCGGAGATACAGCGCATCATGAACAAATACAAGATACACAGTGTGTTAGTTGTTGACAAAGACCACCGTTTATTAGGTGTCGTCGACCACTATTCATGCATGATTTAACGATATGAGAACGATGAGAAAGTTTAGAATATTGACCTTACTCTTGTTGGCACTGCCCATGATGGCCGCCGCCGTGTACTTGTTCAAGACACTCAATGCCCGCGACGGACTGACAAGCAGTCAGATTAACTGTATTCTGAAAGACGGTCGAGGCTATATCTGGTTTGGAACGCCAGCCGGACTCTACCGTTATGACGGATACATCTTCAAGAATTTCCAGTGTGACTCACAGGATGGAGCCTCGCTGCCCGATAGCTATATCTACTCCATACAGGAGGCGCTCGACGGCACATTGTGGGTCAAGACCCCTGCCGGCTACTGCATCTATCATCCACAGTCGGAATCATTCGAACGTGAGATGAAGCAGACGTTCACCCGCATGGGTATAGAAAATATTCCCGACATCGTCTATATCGACAAGCACAAGAACATCTGGGGTTCCATCCCCAACAAGGGCGTCGTCTGCTACAACATGCAGCAACAGCTGCTTTATGAGTTTGGCTACACCAACGATGCTCACGGCATACCACAGGGCAACATCTGCTCCATCAGCGAATGTCGCGACGGTGCGCTGATTGTCTACGACGACGGGCGTATTGCTTGCTGCGACGTCATGCACCAGCAGCACACCGTGTGGGTCACCAACAGCATCGCCGTACAGAAGCTGCGCAAGAGCAGTTCGCTGAAAGCCTTTGCCGACCAGATGGACAACATCTGGCTCTACGGGCAGGGCACCCTCTTCGTCTATCAGAAAAGCACCAACACCTGGGACACCACCATCGGCGACAAGCTCGGCCTGACGGGCATCGGCGTTGACAACTCCGTGAACGGAATGGGCGGCGACCGCAGCGGTAATATCTGGATAGGAACAGACCGCGCCGGACTCATCAAGATGAACGTGAACACACGTGAGATGGAGGTTGCCGAAACTAAGAACATGAATACTGGGCAGGTGAACACCAACACGCTGAGGGTTCAGAGCATCTATATCGACGACACCGACCTGCTGTGGGTAGGTACGGAGAAGTCTGGCGTCGCCTATTACGGCAAGAACATCTACCGTTTCTACTCCACGCCAATGGGCGACATTACCGCTTTTGCCCAAGACGAGAACGGAAACATCTTCTATGGTACGAGCAACGAAGGCGTCATTGATTACGACGGACCTTTGGCCAGTAAGAAAGTGACCGCTATGGCCTATACCCGCGACGGCAGTCTGTGGGTGGGTTCCAAACAAAACGGACTGACGCGTATCAAGAATGGCGGTGCCACCATCTACTCGGCAGCTAAGGACAGTACGGGCACACTCATTGACGACCACATCAACTCGCTTTGTACTGACCAGGTGGGCAACCTGTGGATAGCCACCAACGGTGGTCTTCAGGTGTTCAACCCCAAGATGAACACCTTCTCGAGCTACACCAAGGAGAATGGCAAGTTCACCACCAACAGCATTACCGCCCTTTACTATGCCAGAGACAACAAGCTGCTTGTTGGCACCAGCGAAGGACTCTCCGTCCTCAATCTGTCGTCGACGCAGATCACGCATCTGACAGGTAACGCCACCAACCTCAAGTCGTTCACCAACAACTACATCACCCAAGTCTTTGAAGACTCCCGTGGATTGATCTGGGTGGGCACTCGCGAGGGCGTCAACATTCTGAACCCCGTCAGCGACAGTCTGAACTATATTACCGAGAAGCAGGGACTGTGTAACAACAACATCTGCGGCATCACCGAAGACCAGAAACACAACATCTGGCTGACCACCAGCAACGGCATCAGCCGCGTCGTCATCCAGCGTAACATAGAAGACGGCTCCATCAGCACCAACCTTTACAACTACGATATGTCCGACGGTCTTCTCGGCAATGAGTTCAATATGGGTGCCGTCATGACCAAACAAAACGGCGACGTCGTCTTCGGCGCTCTTTACGGCATCAACTGGACCCGTCACGACATCAACGACGACACCGAGTCGCTGCCCCGCGTCATGCTGACCCAGCTGTTTATCGGCGAGGAAGAGATACAAGTAGGACATTCCTACGATGGTAACGTTTTGCTGACACAGGCTCTCAACGAAAGCAACCACATCGAATTGGGCAATCGCCAGAACACCTTTACCATCAAGTTCTCTGCCGGCAACTACAACCAGAGCGAACGCCTGCAGTTCATGTATTGGTTAGAAGGTCGCGACGAGGACTGGCACAACGGCGACGCCATCAAGCACGGCATCACCATCCGCGACCTCGAGAGTGGCGAGTACACGCTGCACGTCAAGGCCGTCAGTGCCGAGGGTGCCGTCAGCAATCAGGAGCGCGTCCTGGAAATTGTCATCAAAAAGCCCTGGTATCTCAGTTGGTGGATGCTCATTCTCTATGCTACCGCCATCATCGTCGTACTCTACATCTGGAAGATAGGCATTGGTCAGGTCAAGGAAATCAAGCGCCGCAAGGAAGCTATCATCGAAGAACTGAAACAGCAGCGTGAGGAGATCAAGGCCACCAGCGACGACCTGCGCCAGCCGATGGCCCGCATGACCTCTATCATCAGTAACCTGGCTGAGAAAGAGAGCTCACTCGAAGAGCGCGAACAGCTCAACGCCCTGCACTCGCAGATGCTGCAGGTCATCACCCGTGTCTCTGACATGCAGTCGTCGTTAGAGCATCCGGAAGAGCGAGCCAAGCAGACCGTCCAGGGACGTTACGAGCTCAACGCCAAGGGCGAGCTGGTGCTGCCCGTCGTCAACAACGACGAGCTGTCGTCAGAGTTTGTGCAGACGCGTCGCCGTGCCGATTCGCCTACGAACAAGTTCGTGGTCTTCTTCATCGACGACAGCGAAGAGTTCCTCAAGTACATCAACGCCAGCCTTTACAACGTCTACGACTTCCACGTTTACAGCAGCGCCCTCAAGGCCGCGAAGGACCTGGAGTCTATCTCTGCCGATTTGGTAATCTGTAAACAGGACATGCCGGGCATAACGGGTAGTGAACTCTGCAACCAGTTGAAGACCAATATAGCCACTGAGCGCACCAAGTTCGTCATCGTTACCGATGGCACGTTGACGCCCCAGGACATGAAGAACCAGAACATCACGCTCTCAGCCGACGACTATCTGGCCAAGCCCTTCAATATGCAGGATGCCATCATGCGCTTCAACAAGCTGTTAGGACTTGGTGCCTACGCCGTCGACAACGATCTCATTGAAGGTGCCGAGACACGCTATCTGGAAGGTCGCAATGCCAGTATGACCACCGCAACGGAAAGTATCGACAGTTCCATACCTACAGACAAGGCCCTGCAAGAGGTCTCCAATACCGACGACGAGATGATCATTGTCGAGACCACCATCCGACAGAAGAATGCCGCCGACCAGCAGCCCAGCGAGCTACAGACCGTCATCAACGACGAACTGAGCGAAGCGTTAGACGATGACTATTCTATGACCGACGCTATGGACCGCCAGTTGCTGAAGAACATCGAGCAGTATGTCATACAGAACATGAGTCGCGGACAGATCAGCCTCGAGGAGCTGGCTGGCGTTATGGGAATGGGCCGCGTACCTTTCTTCCACAAAGTGCGCGACTTGACCAGCAAGACACCCGCAGAACTGATTCGCGACATACGCCTCAAGCACGCCTGTATCCTGCTGAAACGTACGAATATCAATATGAGTGAGTTGGCTGTCAACGTGGGCTTCATGACCGCTGAGAACTTCATCAAGATCTTCAAGGAGAAGTTCGGGCTGTCGCCACTTGAATACAGGCTGAAACACAGAAGATAGCAATGAGTCGCATCACCGTATTATTATTCGTACTGACACTATGTTTCCACCCCGCAGGGGCGCAGACCAGCGATAAGGTTCTCCGGCGTCAACTGTCGGACTACGGTCTGCGCTTCACTGAAGGCAATGATGTTCATCTGCTCATGAGCGGCCAGCAGAAGTTCGACGATATGTTTCAGACTATTCGTCAGGCCCGCAGCAGCATCCATCTGGAGTACTTCAACTTCCGCAACGACTCCATCGCCTTCCTGCTCTTCGACATCTTGCGCGAGAAACGGCGCGAGGGTGTTGAGGTACGCGCCCTCTTCGACGGTTTCGGCAACGACTCCAACAACCAGCCGCTGAAGCGCCACCATCTCGAAGCCCTGCGTAAAGACGGTATCGACATCTATGAGTTCGACCCCATCCGCTTCCCCTGGGTCAACCGCATCTGGCCCCGCGACCACCGCAAGATTGTGGTTATCGACGGTCGCACGGCCTATACCGGCGGCATGAACGTGGCCGACTATTATATTAAAGGTACGGAACAGGTAGGTTCCTGGCGCGATATGCACTGCCGCATCGAGGGGCCTGCCGTGGGCGAGCTTCAGCAGATTTTCTGCCGCATCTGGCTTGCGACGACTGGCGAGAACCTCATGACCAATCCCAAGTATTTCCGTGCGCAGCCCGCAGGCTCGAAGACCATCGCCATCGCCAACCGCGAGCCGGGTGCCGTCTACGATGCCGACGGTTATGTCGTCGGTAAGAACGATGCCGTGCGCCGAATGTACATCGAAGCCATCGACGCCGCCCAGGACTCCATCAAGCTCATCAACCCCTACTTCACCCTGATTCCCTCCGTCAAAAAGGCTCTGAAGCGTGCCATCCATCGTGGTGTCCGCCTCGAGATTATGGTATCGGCCAAGAGCGATATTCCCCTGACTCCTGATTGCGTGTTGCGCAATGCCTATAAGATGAAGAAGGAGGGCGCCCACGTCTGGCTCTATCTGCCTGGCTTCCATCACTCGAAGATCATGATGGTCGACGGTCGCTACTGTACCGTAGGCTCCACCAATCTCGATGCCCGCAGTTTGCGCTTCGACTACGAGGAGAACGCCGTCATTCTTGATACGGCAGTCACCCAAGAGCTCGACGCAATGTTCAACCGCGACAAGCAGGAGAGTGTCTATCTGACAAAGGAGGTATGGAACGAATACCGCACAACATGGCAGAAGTTCCGCGGATGGTTTGCCTCGCTACTGCGTCCCTGGCTCTAATCACCCGTTCGTCAGCAGGTCAACCATCAGTTGCACCTCTACATCGCTGACACCATGCTGACTGATGATGTCAGCCTCGGTGGCAAACTCCCGACGTGCATCAAAACTGACACCTTCCTGCCCGGCATAACGGTGGAACATATCGGCTGCCTGTTCCACGCTGCGGGCAAACCACAAGCAATAGCCGTAGTTCAGAATATCGTCGGCAATGGGAGCCTCTATGGCTATCAGTTGCTGGTAGTAGCGAGCCGCCTGGTCGTACTTGCTACTGCCTACAAGTGCCCAAGCCAGCACACGCATGACATCGAGATCCTCAGGCGCTTCATAGTTCAGCTTATAGAGTAGTTTCAAGGCTCCCTCGTAGTCTTGCAGACGGGTCAGACAGACGGCTTCATTCAGCAGATAGCTCTGACGCTCAGGATGGCGGCTGCTGAGACGGCGGTAGTAGTCGAGCGCCCCTTGATAGTCACCGTCAGCAAACAACGCCCGGGCATATCCTGCCCATCCCCGCTCGTTTTCCGGCTCTGTCTCCAACAGTCGTGCAAAGCAGGTGGCAGCATCCAACCCCGCATTCCGTTCTATATGCGTTCGCATCAGTACAGTGCCATTGAGCAGGTAGAATTGCGCGTCGCGCTTCTCTTCACGATAGTTCTGCAGTACCTGTCGCGCTGCGTCGTAGGCCTTGTGCTTGATGAAGAAGCTGGCCACCTCGCCCATGCTTTCCTCCAACTGCGTCTGCTGGAACAGCTCGTTGGCGAAGAACAGGTAACGGGGCATCTGAGTGGTATCAAAGGGATTCCGGAACTCGCTGCGCTGCGGATAGACGCGGAAGAAACGGTAAAGGTTTTGCAGATATGAGCGACGGATGAAGGCTGGCGTGTCGAGGTCTGCGATATTGATCTCGCCTCCCACTAACATCGCCTCGCCCCGGTCCATCATCTCCAACAGGTTCTCAGGCATCCTGCTTATAGCCGTCTGGTAGCCTAACACAAACGAGTACTTGTCGCTGTCGCAGAAAGGGCCGTTCTTAAGTATCGAGCGCAGGAATTTCTGTCCGCGCATACCGTTCAGCACGCCGTCGATGGCAGGATGCTCCATATAGAAAGGCATAAACCAGTTAGCCACCGTGGCAAAGAAGGGGAAGCGCTTCATCTGCGAGAAGCCGCCGAAATAGACGTCCGACCCCTGGCGCTGCATGTCGGTCATCCGCTTCATGCTGGCCTCCAACCGCTCCATGCGCTGTTCCGAGAGTTCCGGGTGTAGCACGTCCTCCATAGGGTCGTCGTCCACCTCTTCTATACCGTTGCGTGTAATACGGATATTGCCCGACTTCATCAGTTCGGGCATGATTTCGCTCTGGATGATGCGGTTGTCGCTCTCAGCCCTCAGACAATAGTATAACTGCATCTGCAGTTCAGCGAGTTCAGCGCGACAACCTTCGTCGGCCGCCACCTCGCCCACCATTTGCCGCACCTCGGGATAGAGCCGTGCTGCATCGGTATGAAGGCTAAGCACCCACCCTACCAGTGCCCGCTGGCGCACACGCTCGTCAGTCGACTGGCGGTAGACGTCGATGAGTATGCGGAACTTATTGATGCCAAAGAAGTTGAACAGCGACAGCGTGATGGCGCTGACCAGCGTTTGCTGGTCCATGCTGTCGACGGTCGGCGACAACAGTATGTCGCGGAAGGCGTCGGCAACGCCGTCCGTCCACAGTCGCGAGGTCCAGATATAGTCAAAGAGACTGGCCATCAGCTGCTGATGCTGCTCGTTGAGAGCCTTCCGGCGCGGCTGCCGCGTATGTTCCGGCTCAAGTTCCAGCATGGCCACGTCCGAGACGTATGTCTCCATATCGCGGCGCAGGGCAGCTACCGACCAGTCCTGCCGTTCTGCGCGGCAGCGACTGTAGATGCTCTTCACGTAACTGCTGTTGTTGATGAAATAGCGTATGTAGACGTTGACGGTGATGACATACATACGGCGCAGCAGCTGCTCGTAGAGCTGCGCACGCTGCGGGTCGTCAAAGCCTCGCCGCCAGTAGTCGCTCATCAGCTGGTAGTCGGCCTTCAGTTCCTCTAACTGTGCCGAAGCCTGGGGCTGCGTAAAGGTGAACAGGTAATTCTCGAGATGGGCCATGGCCGTACCTATCTGACGGTCAATTACATTGCCTATAATCGTGTTCAGTGCTTCGTTGTTAACCATAGACTACTGCTTTTCAAGCCACTTCCGGGCACGTTCCACATCGGCCTCCTTCGGCGCGCTTATACGCTGATACTTCATGTTTCTAAGGATGGAGTCTATCTGGTTCTCCTTGACATGACAATACTTGACAACCAGGTTGCGATAACGGCTCAGACCGTGATGGTTCAGAGAGTCGACAGCCTGGTTATAACCTTTCAGAAACACGTCCAACTGCTCACGGCGCGTCTTGTCGGCAAGCGACTTTTCGCGAAACGCCACGACACCTAACTGCACACCTGCCTTACGGCTGTCCATCAGCATGCGGTGATGAGCCTGCCGGGCCAGCGAAGCCTGCGGCTCCGTCAGCATCACGGCGTCAATCTCACCATTCAGCAGCATCTTCAGGCGCACATCCACGTCGTTCAACTGAATCTTGAACACACGCTCAGGCTTCAGACGCGCACTGTCGACAGCCGCATCGGCCAGCAGGGCTGTGGCCGAGTAGCGGGTCATACCCACCATCTTGTCATCGAGCTGCGGCAGCTTCGTGATACGGGCCATGCGGTTGGAGTAGAGCTGCCAGTAGGCACCCGTCGACGTGACGTAGCGCAGCGACGTACCTTGTTTCTGCAGCCGTTCAGCCCTCACCAAGTCGGTGACAGCACCCTCCACCGAACCGCCTACCAATGCCGTGTCGCAGTCCATCTGGGCCGTAAACAGCTTCAGACGCACGTCGGCACCCGAAAACAAGTGCTCGGCCTTGGCCACGAACAGCGGCAGACAGTCCATCGTTGGCATCACCGCCACCTTCAGTGCCGCCGAGTCTTCCCTGAGTCGCTGCATCCGCTCCTTGTGGATGGTGCGACGCTTCTCTTCGTATGACGGACCGCAACTGGCAACGACCAGTACAGCCGTCAGAAAATACAATAATCGTTTCATCGGGCGCAAAATTACTAAAATATTTTGTAACTACGAAAATATTTCGTACTTTTGTCGCTGTTATGGCAAAAGACAAGATAGCTTACGTCTGCTCAAACTGCGGACAGGAGTCGGCTAAGTGGATTGGCAAGTGCCCCGCTTGCGGACAGTGGAACACGTTCAAGGAGTTTCGAGTGGCCGACACACGGCAGCAGGCCGCCACGTCGGCAGCGGCCACTGCTGGCCGTTACCTGCGCCACAACAAGGTGCTACACCTGCGCGACATTTCGGCGAAGGACGACCCGCGCATCGACATGCACGATGCCGAGCTGAACCGCGTCCTTGGCGGCGGTCTCGTCCCCGGCAGCATCGTCCTCTTAGGAGGCGAACCGGGCATCGGCAAGTCGACGCTGTCGCTGCAGACGATGCTCCAGCTCACCGACCGCCGCGTGCTCTACGTCAGCGGTGAGGAGAGCGCCCACCAGCTGAAGATGCGTGCCGCACGCATCAGTGCCGCCGACAGCGACCACCTGCTCATCCTCTGCTCCAACTCTTTAGAAGAGGTGTTCGACCACATCAAGGACGTACAGCCCGACCTGGTTGTCGTCGACTCCATACAGACCATTGCCACCGAGGATGTCGAGTCCAGTGCCGGCAGCATCGCCCAGGTGCGCGAGTGTGCCTCTGCCCTACTCCGCTTCGCCAAGACCTCGGGCGTACCCGTCATCCTCATCGGCCACATCACCAAGGAAGGCTCATTGGCAGGTCCCAAGATCTTAGAGCATATCGTCGACGCCGTCATCCAGTTCGAGGGCGACCAGCACTATATGTACCGCCTCTTGCGAAGCATTAAGAATCGATTTGGAAGTACTTCTGAATTAGGCATTTATGAGATGCAGCAGACAGGACTCCGACAAGTCTCAAACCCCTCCGAACTGCTGTTGACCGACGACCACGACGGACTCTCTGGCGTGGCCATCTCGTCGGCCATTGAGGGCGTCCGTCCCTTCCTCGTCGAGACTCAGGCCTTAGTGTCGTCGGCCGCCTACGGCACCCCCCAGCGCTCGGCCACCGGCTTCGACCAGCGCCGTCTGAACATGCTGTTAGCCGTTCTCGAGAAGCGCGTCGGCTTCAAACTCATGCAGAAAGACGTGTTCCTCAATATTGCCGGCGGACTGCGCGTCACCGATATGGCCATCGACCTCAGCGTCATTGCCGCCGTACTGTCGTCGAATGTTGACACACCCATCGAGAGCGGCTGGTGTATGGCGGGCGAGGTCGGATTGTCAGGCGAGGTGCGCCCCGTCAACCGCATCGAGCAGCGCGTGGCCGAGGCCGAGAAGTTAGGCTTCACCGACATCATCATCCCCAAATACAACCTTCAGGGCTTCGACACCCGCAAGTACAAGATTCAGCTCCACCCCGTCCGTAAGGTCGAAGAAGCTCTGCGCGCCCTGTTCGGATAAGTCCCCTTTCAGAAAAACGACAGAAGATGAAAACGCTCAAGACCCTCATCATCACCCTGGTACTGGCCGTCGCCACACCCGCCATGAGCCAAAGCAGCCACGTCACGATAGAGACGACAGCAGGCAATATCCGCATCATGCTCTACGACGACACCCCCGCCCATCGCGACAACTTCCTGCGCTTGGCCGACGAGCATTTCTACGACTCCCTGCTGTTCCACCGCGTCATCAGGAACTTCATGATACAAGGCGGCGATCCCGACAGCCGCCACGCAGAACCCGGACAGTCGCTGGGCGAGGGCGATACCGGCTATACCCTTGCTCCGGAACTCTTTGCCGCCGACGGACGGCTGCTGCACCACCACCGCCGCGGTGCCGTCGCTATGGCTCGCGAGGGCGACGACGTCAACCCCGAGCGACGCTCCAGCGGTTGCCAGTTCTATATCGTGTGGGGCAAGCTCTGGCCCACCACCGAGTTGGAAGCCATCGGCAAACGTCTTGAAGCTATGACCCAGCGCCGTGTTACGATGACACCTGAGATGGTCAGTCTCTACCACAAGACGGGCGGCACCCCCCACTTAGACGGCCAATACACCGTATTCGGCGAAGTCGTCGATGGTCTTGATGTTGTCGACCGCATCCAGCGCGTCTTCACCGACGACGACGACCGTCCCGTCGATGATGTCCGCATCGTCAAGATAAGAGGAACGCCGTGACCCTATTTGTCATTGTCTTCAAGAATCTCCGGAAATAGCATCATCCGCATTCTCCTTCAGTCGTTTAATGGCTTTGTCGAAGTCGCTCTCTAAAAGGCGCATCTCTCGTTCACGGTATATCTCAAACTCCCGTTCAGCCTTTTCGATGGCTTCCTGATGCGACACAGTGCCTGCACCCTCAAGGATATTTTTACGCAAACGCAGTATCTGGTCATCCAAGGCCGCAATCCAGTCTGCCATCGTCATGGGGTTCTGCTCCAACGCCTGAAATTCCGCATAGTCCAAGAATTGCGAGGTCAGCAAGTTCAGACGCTGCAATTCCAATTCCGTCAAGTAGTTCTTCGCTATCTTCACATCGTCGCGTGTCACGTAGTTCCCCTTGAAGTTGGTCATACCCACGAACGGTTTCTCATTATCCACCCGCTCGTAAATCAACTCTGCTGCCGTATGCTCATGCACAGCATAGTGCATCTTGTTCTGCACCGTTGCAAAGAACAGCTTCGTCATTTTAGCCCGCGGGTCATAGTCCGTCGCTGTGGCATAGATGTCCGTCACCTGTTGATAGAAATTCCGTTCGCTACTACGGATATCACGGATGCGCTGCAGCAGTTCACGGAAATACCGATTCCCGCCCTGCTTCAGCCGTTCATCGTCCATCGTAAAACCCTTTTGTATATACTCGTGCAAACGCTGAGTAGCCCAACGACGAAAGCGCACGGCAATGGGTGACTGAACGCGATAACCTAAGGCGATAATCATATCAAGATTGTAATGATCAATCTCTCTCTGAACCTTGCGTTTACCCTCTTGTCGAACTAGAAAGAATTTCTTTCGAGTTGCCTCTTCAATCAATTCACCGTCTTGATAGATATTGCCGACATGAAGACTAATATTTTGAGGTGTTGTGGCGTATATTTCAGCAAGATTCTCTCGCGTCAACCACACATCCTCATCAGCAAAGCGCGTGTTCACACTCACCTTGCCTTCATCATCCTTATACAGTATCAATTTGTTTTCTTTGTCCATAGTATATCCAATTTTATCACAAGGGGGCTCCCCGTTATGAGAAAGGTTACAAGAGAAAGAATTAATAGCCAAGCATAGCTGCTGGCGTTATCCCTAAGGTGACACAAAGCAAACGGGCAATTTTCAACGTAGGCTCAGCCCTGCCAGAAACATAGTCACTAATTCGGGAAGGACTGACTCCAATCTCTGTAGCCAACTGCTTCTGACTCATTTTCTTCTCGTCCAGCGAGAGTTGTATCAACTGGGCCACAGTTGGTTTGCCAATGGGACAGTGTTCTTTCTCGTAGTCAATGACAACATCAGACATCATTGTCAACTCCACAGCATGACGGTCGTTGGCAGGCGTATTGTCATCCACCATCGGCAACAGTTCCTCAATCCGTGCCAATGCAAACTCATATTGCTCTTTCGTAATATTTGCCATATTTGTACCTCTTAGATGCAAAGTTATAAAATAATTTTTAAATTCAAAAGAATAATGATATTATTTTCTGTTTTTCGGTATTTTCTTCTGATTTGCTTTGTTATTTCAGATCACAAGAGGGATAGTCCGGACAGTCCTCTCTTGTAAAAGTCAACGTTCTGAAATGTGTCTTGCCCTGAAAAACGTTGAATCTAAAGCAACGTTTTTCAGGGCAAGACAAACTTTGTACTTGTTTCTATGGCATCCTGGGGGAATCGTCTTCTGCTGCCATCGGATAACTCATCGGGATTGTTCTTGCTTTTTCTTCTGAAACAGGATCTTTCACGTTTGCACGAATCATTGGCGTATATTCTTCGATAATATGACGCCAATCGTTGACCGTCATTCCTCCATATCGCTCGCCAAACTTCTTGATGACTTCTTCCTGGATGCTCAAATCGCTCATTTCACGATCCATGTGAAGTAAATCAAATATCAGGTTTCTAACTTCTCTATCATCCTCCACATGACGAAGCTTTGACGTAAGACCTTTATAAACCGTCTCAAACACACGCAAATTGATGAAGTTCATGAAGTCGGGGTTGTCCAGATAGTTCCTACAGAATTCCGTATTCTCACTCAGCATCTGCGCCACAATCATCATCAGCGAATTGGCACATTGTTGCATGGCCGTTTCCTTATTGCTGTTTTTGGCAGCATTAACAAAGGTCGCATCAGTAGCCAATCTTTCAGGCAACTCGTCGAGTTGTTTCTTTGCAAGGTCGATATTCTGCCAGTTAATGCTGTTAAACTCATCCAAAATATCGCTGAGTTTAGCCATATCCGGCTGTGATGGAGCCTTGGAACCACCTACTGGAATCGGGTCTATTTCAGTATTCGTATTTTCCAGCTCTATCTTCTGTTCTTCATTCTTGATAATGCGATATTGGTCAAAGTCAATAGCTTCTATCAAACCTTCCGTAAAGTCTTCGTTCTTCAACTTTGGCAGTTTGGTAACCAACAAAGAATAATAGGTGTTCAACATCTCCCACTCAATACTCTTGAAAGGCATTACTGCGGCTATGAACGGATAAGTACGGCAGAAGCTCTTCATGCTACTCTTACAGCGTATCTTCGCATTGTCATCCAACTTCCTGAATCTCTCAACAGCCAAATTGATGATGGGGTCTACCATATCTCTTGACGCTCCTGACCAATACTTCTCATTCAGTTCTTTGACCTCTACTTCCGTATAGATATTAGCATCCTCAACTTCTGCAATCAGGTCGTTCAGCTTGTTGGGGTCTGTTTCCTTAGAAAGAATGGTTGTCTTATAGAAACGTTGGAAACTCCGTTGAATGCTGTCAGCATCGTTACAGAAATCCAGCACAAAGGTATCGCGTTTCTTGGGGTGACAACGATTCAGGCGCGATAATGTCTGAACGGCTTTCACATCTGTCAGCACCTTATCCACATACATCGTATGTAGCAGCGGCTGGTCATAACCTGTCTGGAACTTATCAGCCACCACCAATATGCGATATGGGTCGTGCTCCATATTCTCCTCTATATCCTTTGAGGGGAATCCGTTGATGTCTGCCTCCGTGACGCTCTTTCCTCCATACTCCTTTGCCCCAGAGAAAGCAACGATAGCCTTGTATGGACTCTTGCGCTCTTCCAATAAGCGCTTGATCTCATCATAGAATTCTATGGCTCGCAAGATGCTACTTGTCACGACCATCGCCCTTGCCTGACCACCAACCTTACCTTTGTCAATTACCTGCGAATGGAAGTGCTCCACGATGATACTGGCTTTCTGCTGTATCGTCTCGGGCTGAGATTCCACAAAGGCACGCAGTTTCTTTGATGCCTGTTTTTTGTCAAACTCAGGGTCATCTTCTACAGACTTAATAATCTTGTAGAAGCTATTATAAGTGGTATAGTGTGCCAACACATCCATGATGAAGCCCTCTTCGATAGCTTGCTTCATGGTGTATTCGTGGAATGGACGATGCTCTATCTCACCATCTGGCTTTTGATAGGCCGTTCCAAACATCTGTAGTGTCTTGTTCTTAGGCGTGGCTGTGAATGCGTAGTAGTTGGCATTCTTCACCATTTCCCTGCCCTCAATGATTTTTGTCAGACGATCTTCCAAATCTTCCTCATCATCACCTGCATTACCACTCAGCGCAATATTCATCTTGGCACTCAGCGAACCATTCTGACTCGAATGAGCCTCGTCGATGATGATGCCAAAACGTTTATGCTTTAGTTCCGTACCTATGGCCTCCAAGATAAACGGGAACTTATGCACAATGGTGATGATAATCTTCTTGCCACTTTCCAGATGCTCTCTCAACGACTGGGCACTATCTGCCCAAGCCACCAAGTTCTGCAGGCGTTTGAAGGCTACGATGTTATTGCGTATCTGTGTATCCAAGTTGACACGGTCTGTCACCACGATAACACTATCCAACAACGCTTGCGTTCCATCCAGCAGCCCTACCAACTGGTAGGCCAGCCACGTAATGGAGTTCGACTTTCCAGAACCTGCCGAGTGCTGAATCAAGAATCGCTGTCCTACACCTTTAGCCTTTGTCTCTACCAACAATTTGCGAACACAATCCAGCTGATGATAGCGAGGCCATACCACGCTTACTTTCTCCGTATTCGTTTTGGGGTCAAATCGTTTTACTACCTGAGCATAGTTCTCGATGATGTCACTTAGCGACTCCTTCTGTAATATCTCTTCCCATAGATAAGCCGTCTTCACACCATTCGGATTGACCGGGTTGCCAGCGCCACCGTTTACACCTTTATTAAAAGGCAGGAACCACGAACTTTTGCCACTCAACCAGGTACACATCTTGATGTCGTCGTCATCCACAGCGAAATGAACGGCGCAACGCTTTGGTGCCAGCAGGGGGTCACGAGGGTCACGGTCTGTCTGGTATTGCTTCACGGCATTCTCCACCGTCTGCCCTGTATAATGGTTCTTCAGTTCCATATTAATCAGAGGCAGACCATTCAACGACACCATCAGGTCTATGCGATTGTCGTTTTCCTTACTATATGCCAACTCTTTAGTGATGCAGAAGATGTTCTTCCTATACAACTCCTGTGCTGTCGGATTCAGTTCCGATGGCAGAGGATAGTACATGTCGAAGAGTTCCGAAATATAGCGAAAGCCCTTGCGCAGCACATCTGTCACACCACGATTAGCCAATTGCTTTGCCAACTCCGTGAAGAACCTGCGTTCCGATATTGCATTACTAAAGCATGCCGTATTCTCCACTTTCTTTTTCTGAGTAGAGAGCAGGAAGCGTTTCACTCGCTCCGTATCCAGAGCGTAATCCTTCACATAGTCATTGGTCGTTCCCTCTTCATATCCCTGCTTATCTCTCAGGTAAGCAAGAATCATATCTTCGAGGTTCATTTCGCTTACATTTGTCGGCATATTATTTTCGATATTTATTTTGTTGTTTCAATTATTATATGTATTTTTGCACCCAAGAAACATAGAGAACATGAATACAAGTACATTGACAACCCCGTCGCCTACAAGTGCACGATATTGGGCTACATTGAAAGACCTTAGCAACGATGTTAAGCTGGAGCTTATATCCTTGCTCAGCACTTCCATGCGGAAGACTGAGGAAGACTGGACAGAGAGTTTTGCTGGCAAATGGCAAGATGAAAGGCCAACGGAAGAAATCATTGATGACATTCGTGAAGCCAGGAATGCACACATGAAAGAGGTCGAATTATGAAAGGTTATCTTCTTGACACCAATATTTGCATTTTTGCCCTTAGAAATGAATACGGCATTATTGAACGCATGAAACAATGTGGAGAGGCAAGCTGCTTTGTTTCTGACGTTACAGTTATGGAGTTGCGTTACGGGGCGTATAATAGCAATAAGACTCAGGAGAATTTGATTGCCGTTAATAACTTCCTGAAGAAAGTGAAAACCGTTCCTTTTGCAGAGTCTATTGACGTCTTTTGTCAGGAGAAAGTCAGACTGAAGAAATTGGGAAAGAAATTGGAGGACTTTGACCTGCTTATAGGCAGTTCGGCAAAGGCAAAAGGCCTGATAATGGTAACAGACAACGTTAAGCACTTCGACCGTATCGAAGGGATTATTATTGAAAACTGGGTGAGCAGATAATCTTGTTTTCTTCATACTCCAGATACGTTTACTTGTCCTGTTACGCAGTCGGCAATAAGTCGCTGTTTATATTCTTTCAAATAGTCTATTTCTGATTGTAACTCAGAAGCAAGTTTATCTATCTTCTCACACTTCTCTTCTAGGTAGGCGACAATGGATTGTTGTTCGTCAAGAGGTGGAATAGCCAATTTCTTTTGTTTTAATGAACTCCAATCTAGATTTCTTTGAATAGAGCCAATTCCTTTGGAACATATATAGTAATATGCTACACATGATGTTGAACGCAGTAAATAATTTGCAAACAAAGGATTTAGTTTTGATGACATTTCAAAAATGAAGTATGCAGGACTTACTATACCTCTATATCTTGAAACGCCAACGGAGCCTCTCCATGCTTGTTGATTGTTCAGAACAAAATCGCCAATATCTACTAACTGATATTTTGATAAGTCTTTACTCGTGGGATTTGTTCTTTTATTGTTATCTTCTGAAAATCTTATGACTCCTCGGTCAAGATAAACAGATAGTAACTCTTCATTAACATGGTTACATATTGACTTCTCTTTAAACAAAGTGGCAAAACGATATTCCTCCCAGTCCTCTGGTATCTTGCCAATCCACGAGATGCCACTATCCTTCATTTTTGCATCAGGATTCAAGCCTTTTGTGACTGCATCGGCAATGGTTTTCTGTTTCAGTTCCTGAAGAAGTTCTATCTCTTTTTCCTTATCTGCAACATAAGCATCTATCTTAGAAGTTTTGGCCTCTATATAGTTTACTATAATACCTTGTTCATTAGGAGAAGGCAAGAAAAACGGAATACTTTTCAAAGCATAAGGATTCAAATCCCATTGTCCTACTCTTATACCTTTAGAGTATTGAGTGAAGAAAGGAATATAAGCTTTACTGCGTATTGCTTTGCTGAAGAACTCCTTATTAACACCATTTAATTTGCATGTAAAATAAGCAGGGCTTACAATTCCATTATAATCTGAAACTGCATACGAACCTTGCCATGCCTTCATTTTATTTATAGCAAAGTCTCCCTTCTCGATATACTTATATCCACTTAAATCATCTGGAACAAAATTATGATTCTCCTCTTTGTCTTCCTTGTCACGTTCAATAACGCCCTGTTCACGAGTAACAGAAAGGAGTTGTGCATCACCATGTCCCTTTTCTGAAAATAATGTCAAGAATGAACGTAATTGCTTCACCTCCCAATGCTCTGGTATATCCCCAATCCATGAGACACCACTATCTTTATATGAACTATACCTCTCCATACTACTTCCCTAAGATTTCGTTCAACAATCCGTCTGTGCGTTCCTCTATGCCACGAATATCTTTGCTGATTTCGTCAATAGTACGCAACTGCTTAGGCTTATAGAAATACTTGGTGAATGAGAGTTCATAGCCTGTCTCGACACTCTTCATGTCCATGATAGCATCGGGAGAATAAGGCTTTATTTCGTTCTCAAAGAAACCTTCTATGCCACCTTCATAGCGGAAAGGAATGATTTCCACATCCTTACTCTTCTTGTCAACGACAGGCTCACCTTTCTTCATGACGATGTTGCCTTGTTCATCACGTTGTGGCTGATATACCTTCACACTCCAGTAACCAAACTCATTGTTGGGGAATGTCTTGCTTTGTGGAGTCTCTTTGAAGTCCATCAACAGCTTCATGATTTGCTCCCTGTCTATATCAGAAGTTTCGCAGTTCTTCTCACCTAAGTTCTTACGCAAAGGTGTTTTTATCTCTGTAGCATCAATCAGCTGCACAAAGCCTTTTCGACGCTCCTCTTTCCTGTTCGTTATAACCCAAATGAAAGTGCCAATACCTGTGTTATAGAAGTCCTTCTCAGGCATAGCGATGATAGCTTCCAGAAGGTCGTTCTCTATGATGTACTGACGCAAGTTGCTGGCACCACTTCCTGCATCACCTGTGAAGAGTGAGGAACCATTATGTACCTCGACAATACGAGTGCCTAATGCTGTATCTTCTCTCATACGTGAAAGGTTGTTGGCAAGGAACATCATCTGCGCATCGCCAATATCAGGGATAAAGGACAGTTCTTTGCCATCGCAATCCGATACAGTGAAGCGACTATCCGTAAACTTTTTCTTGTCTTTTTCGTCAAGACCACGCTTTTTGAGGTCTTCTTTCCAGGGTGTGCCAAAGGGAGGATTGGAGATGCAGAAGTCGAAGGTCTCGCCTGGGTGACCATCACGTGATATGGTACTGTCGAAGGCTATATATTCACGCTGTTCTGTGCCATGATGATATTGGAACGAATTGATGTTCTCCGAAATCATCAAGTCTGCCTTGCAAGTGGCGAAAGTATCTGGCTGCAATTCCTGTCCGAAGATGTTTACCTGAACATGTTTGCCTTGCTCATTGGCAATCTCCATGATACGATCCTTGGCAATCGTCAAGATACCACCCGTTCCGCACGCACCATCGTAAATATGATAGGTATTATCCGTAATCTTGTCCGCAATAGGAAGCACAGCAAGGTCTGCCAGCAGCTTCACATAGTCGCGAGGCGTAAAGTGTTCACCAGCTTCAGTCACGTTGTTTTCCTCATTGAACTTGCGAAGCAGTTCTTCGAAGATGGTTCCCATCGTGTGGTTGTCGAGTCCTGGTAATCGTACATTGCCATCATCGTCCAGTACAGGCTTGTTAGACAGGTTTATCTTGTCGTCCGTAAACTTCTCAATGATACTGCCCAAGCGTTCTGCCTCCGTGAGGTTATCCACCATCTGGCGCAAATGGAACTTATCGATGATGTCCTGCACATCCTTGCTGAAGCCATTCAGATAGTCTGTGAAATTCATCTTCAGTCGCAGCGGGTCAGTTTCGCTCTTCAACGTCTTCATCGTAAACTTTGACGTATTGAAGAATGGATAGCCCGTTACGTTGTAAAGGATTGGGTCCTGATTCTGGATGTTGCTCTCATCAAGCTTTTGCTTCATGGTAAGCAACGTTTCCTTTGTTGGCTCCAACAGCACATCAATGCGCCGAAGCACCATCATAGGCATGATGATTTTCTTATACTCGCCTTTCTCGAAGGCATATACAAGCACATCTGTAGCAATGTTCCAGATGAACGAGAACAGTTGGTTGTATTGACTTTGGTTCATATACGATAGTTTTAGGCAGCACACTTGTCATTAGAGTGATTATAGGCTTCCCCAAACCAGAGCCTCCAGACATGGAAAAAGCGTAGAACGCTACTTACCCATATCTGGAGGCCCTAGGAAAGCCTATAACGTCTGATAAGTCGTGCCTACGCTATCGCATAGGCATCAATCTTGTCTTTGACGTTATCAATATCTTGTGAATTTCCTAGGTTCCCAGATATTTCCAACAACATTAATGCTGTATTGTTTTACCCACAAAAATCATACCGGCACTCTGCGCTCAGAGATGGATGCCTTGGCAGCGTGCGTTCTGAAGAACGATTTCTTGCCGATGGCAAGCGTGCGTTCTAATGAACGATTTCTTGCCGATGGCAAGCGTGCATTCTAATGAACGATTTCTTGCCGATGGCAAGCGTCGTTTACGACGATTTGCCGATACTTGCCTGCAAAGTTACAAATTATTTGAGAAAGTGCTACCCTTTTAGGCCGAAAAAAAACAATAAAAAGTGGGTTACGCCGATAATCGCCTTGTTCTGACGGCAAAATTGAAAAATTTATTTTGCTATTTGAAATAAATGATCAGTACAACCGACCCCGTGATCCGAAAAATGCTATTTGTAATGGAAAATGATAGTCAGTTCTTCAGTTTCTAAAAAGTGTTTCAAATATACGTCTGACAATCCCCTCGCTTCAAAATGACAATTGTCAAGAACGGTCAGAGAAAGTCACATTTCTTTGGTTATCTCCTTGAAACGATAATTATTTTTCCCACTCCTTCCAGTCGGTTTCCAAGAGGTAATGGATTATGTGTTCTTTCAATTCCACGATTTCACTATGAATGACAGCCCAGACAGTATCGCTGTCAACTCGGAAGTACTCGTGAACCAAGAAGTTTCTCATACCTGATATGTCGCGCCACGCAACATCGGGATGGGCATCCTTGAACCTGGTTGTCAGCATATTGGCTGCTTCGCCAATAATCTCAATATTCTTGACAATTCCGTAGTATCGCAACACATCAGCCTCCAACTCTTCGCGCGAAAGTTGGCCGGCATACATCTGCAACCTTTCGATGGCTTCCAAAATATGCTCCAACCGACTCTTATCTCTAAGCGGCTCTCTCATAAATCAGAATTTTATCACGATTAACACTTTCACGAGCGAAAGGGAGCAGGCCCTTCTCTGTAACAAGGTCGACCCGCTTCTGAAGCAGGTCTTGCAAGTCGAGCATCATACCGCTCAGCTTGAACAGACCGACCATCTTATCTGGCACTATTAATATGTCAACATCGCTGTCAGCATTCTGCTCACCACGCGAATAGGAGCCGAAGAGCCAGACCTTCAGGACGGGTTGTGTCTTGAAGTAATCAGCTATCAGCTGCGTCATCGTCTCTGTACTCATTGCATCAAATGTTTTCTGTCGACTGCAAAAATAGAAATAATTCTCGTAACTTCCAAATTTATCTGTCACTTTTTTCGAAACAGCATGTGTCTTGCCAGAGAATGTTGAATACATAATGCACTACTACACTTTTATAAAAACAATAGGTAACACCTCTTACACCTGGCACTTAACTATCTGAAAATCAGGATCTATTTTTCTGAGGTAAGTAACACCTATAGTCGCACCAAAGGTGACACCAGGAAGTAACGGCGGGCCGTGAAACATTTACGAGAGGCCGTGAGAATTTTATGAGAGGCCGTGAAATTTTCATGAGGGGCTTGTACGTTTTTAGCTTTTGGCGTGAAACATTGGCAGAAAAGGGTTGGTGCGACACTTGGTGCGACCATTGGTGTGGGTATTGGTGCGACCAAACACCGCTGCAAGTGTCTGATAATCAGTATCAGGTGTGCTGGGTGTCACCAACATTCACCATTTCGGCTGAAGCGTGTGCACACGCACGCAAGGAGCGAAAGGCGAGAAACGCGAAGGACGAAAGACGTCAAGGGACGATAGGCATCAGAACGGCCTATACAGCACTGACGATCAGCCACTTGACAATTTAGGATTCCACCAGCCTCCACAAAGCTCTTGCACAGTCCGATCTTTCGCCGTATCTTTGCACCGCCATTCGGCACTCCGACCATCTAACACGTGGCTGTCGCTAACATCTACAAGTGCGCCACATACCTATTGTCGGAAACGGCTGCTGTTCTGACTGCCAAAATACGGGCGACCATCATCTGGTTGCAAACTCCGGTGCAACTCCCTGGCGCGTCAGCAGTCTATCCGACATTCGCTACAGTTTGACGCTCGAAATATCGACGAGGCCGTTAACGATGGCATAGATGGTGAGACCTGCGGGCGAGTGTATCTGGAGCTTGCGGGCAATGTTGCGACGATGGGTGATGACCGTATTGACAGAGATGCACAGGCGGTCGGCAATCTCCTTGTTGAGCAGCCCCTGGACGACGCCGATGATGACGTCGCGCTCGCGGTCGCTGAGCAGCTCGCTGTTGTCCTGTCCGCCCTTGAACACCATCGACGAGATGTTTTTTGAAACATCGTCCTGGGTAATCATTCGCTCCAAGCGCTTGATGGCCGGCGTGAAGATGTTGTCCTCGACCTCGGCATGCTGGCGCAGCCATTCCTCGTTGTTGTAGATGTCGTAGAGGGTAGCCGTCAGCAGGTTGTTGCGATGGGCGTCGGCAGGCAGGTATTTGATTATCATGAGCTTCAGCTCGCGCAGCTTCTTGTCGGTCTGCTCATGATGCTTCGAGAAGGTCTCGATGTTGTAGTCGTTCATGGGCTGTCCGGCAAGTAGCGACTCAACGTAGGGGAAGAGTGTTTTCTCCTCGTACTTCATGTGGCGGCGTATTTCCTGGGCATATTCGTCGTAGAACTTCATGATGAGCGAACCTAAGGCATCGTCGCCGCTGATACTGTCCTGAAGCTCGCGACGGATGAAGGGCAGCTGGAAGTCGAGGTAGTAAGTGTGGCTCGCCTTGAGGTAGTGCAACAGCGTGGACACGCTAATCTGTTCGTCGTCGTCGAACGAGCCGTAGCCGTTGATGGTGTAGTTGACAACGGCCAGGAACGTGTAAGTGTCGACCCCGTTCAGCTGGCACGTCTCGCTGACCGTCTTGTCGCCAAAGCCGAGGTTGATGCCAAAGGAGCTGAGGGCCTGCAGCACGCTGTAGTTGTCTTTGATCAGCGTTATCATCTTGTCGCTGGGTTCATACAATTTCAAGTTCTTCATTGTCTTACATTGTTATTTGAGTGCAAAGGTAGTGATTTTCAAGCATAACTGTGCATCCCGCCTAATAAAAAATTCACGCCGAAGTAGGTGATGAGGACGGCGAGGAATGCACCGACCATATAGACATGGTAAGCGAGGGGCGAGCGGCGGGTGGTGAGAGGCGAGCGGTGGAGCGGAACGGCGTAGACCATGAGCGTGATAAGTGCCCACGACTCCTTGGGGTCCCACGACCAATAGTTACCCCACGATACGTTGGCCCAGACAGCACCGAGGAAGATGCCGACGGCGAGTAGGAATACGGCGGGATAGAGCAGAAACTGAGAAAGAGCGGTTGTTCTTTTTAGTGAAGAGTGAAGAGTGAAGAGTGAAGAATTGGGCTGCGAGCTTCTTCTTATCAGGAAGAGGGCGTAGAGGCCCAACAGCATCTGGATGGCGAAAAGGGCGTAGGCACACATCACCGTCATGACGTGGACGGAGAGTAGCGGCGACTGCAGGACGGGCATCAGGGGGGTGATTTCTGAGCCGCTGCCCGCCATCATAGCCACCAGCAGACAGCAGAGGGCAGCCAGGGGGCCGATAAACAGGATGATACGGACTCTGCGGAAGAGCACTACCGTCAGCACCAACAGCACCCACGCCATGAAGAGCATCGTCTCGTAGCCATTGCTCAGGGGGATATGTCCGCTGAGCCACCAGCGCAAGCCGAGCTGGGCGGTGATGAGTACGGGGAACTTGATGCTTCGCAGCCGATTGTAGAAGATCTCGGCCTGCGTCTTGCGCTCGGAAGGCAGCACGTCGCCAATCATGTCGCGCTGGAAGAGCTTGATCTTCGCGATAATCTCGAAAGCACGTTCGCGCTGTCCCGTCACGATAGCCTCCGTCAGGAAGTCCATCGACTGCTTGATGAAGAACTGCTCCTTGACGGGAATCTCGCGCGGCAGGACTTGGGAGCCGGGGGAGTACCAGGCAACCGACCCAGCCCCAACAGACCCACCCCCCTGCCCCTCCCTGTAGGGAGGGGAGTAATTACCTTCAAGAGCAGAAGTTTCAGAAGCAGAAGTATCAGCGGAAGGAGTGAGTCTATAAGGAAAGATTTTGGTGAACTGTCCGCTATAGAACATCTCAAGGACAGCGCTTCGTTCATTGGAAGGAGTATCTACTCCCCTCCCATTAGGGAGGGGCTGGGGGGTGGGTCTACATAATTCTTTCTCCCACGGCATATAATAAATCATCCAGCTGAAGAAAACCTGGTCGGCAGAATAGCCGTGCCACGAAGCACTGCCCGTCATCTTCATGGTGAAGTCGGTGGCTACGGTGTTGAGCGGACAGATACGGCCCGCGTAAAGCACGTGGATGGTTCCCATGCGGTGAGCAATGTCTTTGTCGACAACGGGCAACTGGTCGTCGGCAGTAGCGTTGACACAGAACAGGAGCAACGCCACCGTCATGGCCTTACGGTAGAGTGAACGCATCTGCGTATGGCGCGAAAACAAGGTGGCAATGATGCCTAACAACAGCATGAGATAGCCCGTATAGGTGATGGCGATGCCGTAGGGATCGTAGCGATAACCTAACGTCACGCCCTGTCCGTCGGAGTCGTAGCTCTGCTGAAACAGACGGTAGCCGTCGATATTGGCGACGTTGTTCATGGAAATAAGGAAAGACCCTCCCCCCTGCCCCTTACAGATAACGCTCTGATAGTCGAGCGGTGTGTCAGTACCAGGATAGTTAATGACGCGGAACTCTTTCAGAGTCATCTTGACAGGCACGTCGACAGTATCGCCCTCCCTTAGGCTAACGGTGCCGCTACGTGCAAACAGATGCGTGGTCAAAGCACCTGCCAGTATCACGACAAACGAGACGTGCAGCAATAGGAGTGCCAGACGCCTGTAGAGTCGCTGCCGCACAAAATAGGCAAGGGCAGCCACCGTGAGTGCTGCCCATAGCGCAGAAAACCACCAGGCGCCATAGATGTGATCGCCGACAAACGCCGTGCCACGGTATTTCTCTATGACGGTGGCAAACCCTATACACACGATGATGAGTGTGTATAGGGTCAGTATGAGTTTAGATAGATTCGATGAAATAGATAACTTGGTCACGTTCTTGCTTTGTCAGGTTACGGAATTTCACGACTGTCTGGTAAGCATCGCTCGTGCCGCCCTCGTTCTTACAGCCATGCCACATGATGGCTTCCAGGACATTACGGGCACGACAGTCATGCAGACGCTCTACGCCACTGCCACACTTGGCAGCCAGGCCGCGTCCCCACAGCGGTGTGGTACGGCACCAGCCCGTGCGGATGTCGTTCTTCATCCACAGACGGTGCTGAACGAAATCGGTATAGGGCCATATCTTCTGATGCGGATAGCGGGGCATGTCGGTATTGGTGAAGAGCTTGTTGGGGTCCTGGATGTTGTCGTCGCCAGTCTGCCACGACGGGCGGTGACAGGCAGCACACCCAATCTGCGTGAAGAGCTGCTTGCCCTGTTTAAAGTCCTCCGTCGTGGTGTTGCGGGCAGCAGGAACGGCCAGTCCGCGATGCCAGATCATGAGGTTCTTATACTGGTTCTGAGTCATCTCGGCATCGAGTTGCTTGCTAGTGAGATAGGTATAGATATCCTTCTGCAGGTCGCCCGTATGCCATTCGGGATGGGCATTGGTGGGGTCCATACGGTTGATATACTCGGTGAAACCAGCCTGCACCTCAGGGTCTTGCGACGACTTCGTGGCATAGTAGACGCCAGCAAGGTCAAGGTAATGGTAGCGGCGGTCGGGACGCGTGACGTTGGTGATGTTCCAAATGGCATTAGCGCCAGCAGCATCGAGAATAGGACCACGCGAGAGGGCATAGGTGTAGCGGCGCACATACTTCGTGCCGTCGCCCTGAAGTGTGTTTGCATAGTAGCTGTTCCAGGTGTTGGTAGCCTGATTCCACATAGCAGGGTTCAAGGCGTCAGTACGGCCAATACTATTAAAGTACTCACTTTCAGACTTCCATTGCGCGGTGATGTCTTCGTCAGGAATAGCATCAGTAAGGCCCGTACCGTAGATGCCGATGGTCGATTCCAGCAGCACACCTATCTCATGATTATACTGGGCCTCCGTCAAAGTCACGTCGCTGCCGCCTCGTGCCACCACCACGGGAGCATAGTAGGCGCTATAGGGAATAGTGACTTCAGGATAGATGAGCGAATAGGTCTCACCGTCGGGGAAACTATTGCCCCACTCGTCGGTATAGTTGTTCCATGCGATGCGAATCTGGCTCTCGTCGACAGGTGCCTTGAAGGGTTTCACAGCTCCCGTCTGCGGCATACCGGCCACGCTGCGGACGTAGGCATTGGTGGTCTTGTCGTAAATGACGAGCAGGTAGCCGTTGCGATGGGTGTCGGCCTTGTACTCCGTCTGGCGGCCTCCATGACCATAGCCGGGATGACAGTAGAGACAGCCGCGACGCACATAGACAGGGCCGAGGCCGTGAAAAGCGCCTTCGGTATTGGTGTTGTAGTCTTTCTCAAAAAGATACTCTCCCTCGTTGAAGGCTGTCATCATGCCGGCAGTCTCTACGGCCTTTGATGGCTGTTTGAAAGCGGTAGAAGAGTTTTCTGACGTGGTGCCAAGGAGTCCGCCCGCATAGTAGTCCTCGGGAAAGTCGGTGGCCGTCGGGGCACCAATTTCCCATGTCAGGGGTTGAACGGCATCATCGCTACCGGAACAACCGGCAGCGATGAAGCAACCCAAGAGAACAACACCTGATAATAATAATCTGTTCATGGTTTTTACTCTTTTATTTTTACGATAGACTGGTAAAGTTTCTGCGCATTGTCTGCCAACGTACGATAGGTGGCGAGAACAACGTTGTCAACATAATTTTCGTTGATGACCTTACATTGAGCCTCAACGGTAGAATTGCCGGCATATCCCTTCAGCGTCTCAGCCATCTCGTCAAGAGCGTCGTCAAGCTCGCTGAGGGCCTTGATGGCCTCGTTGCACGAAGCGTCAGAATAATAAAGGGCAAACGGTGCTTTCATAGCCTTGATCTTTGTCAGCGCTACGTCGAGCTTACCGACCACCTTATTAGCCTGGGCAGCCAGCGTGGCATTACCAGCATTCTGACAGAAGTAAATCAGCGACTTGTCGTTAGGCGTCGTAGCTCCCATCGAACCATAGAGGGCATTCTTGCACGACACGATATTGTCGTAGAAGTCGGTGATGGAGTTGTAAGCATAGGGAGACTCGATATAGTTGACATCGGCATGGGAATAAGGCAGACCGATTTTTGAGTCACCCACTTCGCCGATAATCTCCTGACAACCGGAGATAATCTCCAGCGTAGCATCGAGGGCCGTCTCCCAGTCGCCCGTACCAGGATTCTTGAAAGCCTTGCCGAAGTTCTGGAACGAGCCCAAGGCACCTTCTGCGTCGCCATCTTCGTTGAGGGCGTTATGGGTAGCCACGTAGTTGAGAGCTATCTGGTGGCGCTCAGCATTACTCTCCTTCGAGTCCCAGCTGGCCTCCAATGTCGCCGTAGCGTTATAGAGATCCTTGGCCACAGCGCAGATGTACTGATACTCCAAGTTGGTAATCTGGTCAATCTTACGGGGCTGACCCTGACGGAAGAGCACATACTCCAAGCCATGATAGCCCAAGATGCCAGAGTTGGCCGTCTTGATGAAGTTGTCAAGATTGGACATGGCCTGGGCATCGCGCAGCACGTCAGCCAAGTCGTTGGCGGCTACAGGCCACGTGTCTGTGTGGGGGTCGATGGAATACACATCGGCAGCACCAAAGAGGAACGCCTCGGTATTCTCCCAGTTGGCACGGGCGGTCTTCCAGTCGGCACAGGCCTGGTCGAGGGCTGCTTGCGTACCCGTTACTACTGTGGTGTCGGCATCATCGTCGCTCGAACAAGAAGCGAAGCCGTTGGAAAGTAAGGCAGCCAATACTGCCATTTTCAAAAGATTCTTGGTTTTCATTTTAATTATCAATTATCCATTATCAACTTTCAATTATCAATTATCCATTTATAAAAACCACCCGCAATACGTCACACCCAAGCTGACGCTGGGCTCGTTGTTGTAAGGCTGCTTATACAGCGGACTGTCAGCATCGAGACCGTTGTTGTTTGGTTTCTCAAAGAAGCGGTAGGAGTATTCGCCCTTGATAGTAATCTGCTTCACGGGCGAGTAGTTCAGACCGAAGGCACAACGGTATTTCTTCGTGTACGCGTACAACGACTTATAGGTGCCCGATGCCATCGTGTTGTAATGCTCGAAGCGTCCGAAGACATAGAGCTTCTCCTGCTTTAGCTTGGGAATCTGAGAGAAGACGTTATAGCCAGCCTCAATAGCATAAGCTACAGCATGACTACCTATATTACTATAATGGTGGGGATTTCCGTCCTGATATTTATGATGCGTCCAGTTAGCCTGGTTATAGGCAGAAATCTTGTCGGCATCGCTGAGGTGAGCATAGTCAACATTGCCTCTGACAATCCAGTTCCAGCGGTTCAGCGAGAAGTCGAGTGCAACGATACCGAGGGCTCCCGTCACATCGTCGTACTGACCGCCCGGAGTGCGCAGGGTGTTGCGGAAGGTATAACCGTAATAGCCGCTCAGTCCAACGCGCAGTCCCTTAACGGAATAGTTGTCAATGCGCGCCGCTCCGGCATAGTTGTTGGCCACCTTGAACTCGTAGGGACTGGTAGCGCCATAGTGAGCGAAGTTCTCAGCCGTGAAACTCTCGGAGTTCAAGCCCGATAGCAGCTGAGCCTCGTAACGCCAGTTTTTCAGACGTCCCCACAACGAGAGGCCAACCTGATGCCACGTGTTGGGCATGATGGTGGCTTCGCCATCAGGACGATAGACGGTAAAGAACTGATTGGGTTCGTGGTGGGCGTTGCTGTAGCCTACAGGAACAACAATCTCGCCAGCCTTGATGTTGACCTTACCACCGGCGAATGCCTTGTTGATCCAGAACTGCTCGATGTTCACCTCGCCGCCTTTCTCCACCTCGGCCTCGTATTCACCAGCCTCCTCAGCCTCTATCTCCACAGCGGTACCGTTGCCGCCATGTTCGAACTCAATCTCGGAACCCATCGTCCAGCCCTTGCCGAAGTCGTAGCCGAGATTCACGCAGACGTGGGGCAGATCAAAGCGTCCGTGACTATCATCGTTGGCATAGTTCTCGGGTTTCTTATAGCGGTTAAAACTCTGACTGTAGAAATTGCGAGTCATCACAGCTTCGCCGTAGCCGCCTATCGTCAACTTCGACTCTTGTGCCGCCACGCAAAGACTCGATAAGGCAAGAACGATTGTGAGTATTACTGCTTTCATACCTTTACTTTTCAAATTCGGGTGCAAAGGTACGGCAAAAAAAAATGTGACGCAATACCTAAAATCGGGGGTTTAGGTATTGCGCCACATTAGCGCGTCAGGAAAAGGTAATCAGAAGTAGGTATCAGTCAAGACCGAAAAGCACCTTCAGACCGCCGTCAACACCTGAGAAGCCCATAAAGGCGAGGCTCAAGAGACCTGCGGAGAGCATGACGATAGCCATACCCTGCATACCCTTGGGAATCTTAACCAACTCCAACTGCTCACGCATACCGGCGAAAACCGTCAGGGCCAGGCCGAAGCCAATAGCCGTAGAGAAGGCGTAGACGACCGACTCTAAGAGCGAGTAGTCTTTCTGGATAACCAGGATGGCGACACCCAGTACGGCGCAGTTGGTGGTAATCAGGGGCAGGAAGATGCCTAATGCCTGATAGAGTGCGGGCGACACCTTCTTGAGCACAATCTCAACCATCTGCACCAGCGAGGCGATGACGAGGATGAAGGCAATCGTCTGCAGATACTGCAGGTTGAAGGGGTCGAGCACGAACTTCTGCACCAAGTAGGTGACGATAGTAGCCAGCGTCAGCACGAAGGCGACAGCTGCCGACATACCTAATGATGTATCTATCTTCTTTGAAACGCCGAGGAACGGACAGATACCGAGGAACTGTGACAACACGATGTTGTTCACAAAGATGGCGCTAATGAAAATCAGTATGTATTCCATGATTATACATTAAAGAATAAACATTAAACATTAAGCATTGCGCAGTTTATTCACAATCGCAATAAGGAAGCCAAGGGTGATGAATGCACCCGGAGGCAGCACGAAGAGCAGGATGTTGTAAGTCTCGGGCAGCAGCGTCAGTCCGAAGATGGAGCCAGAGCCGAGCAGCTCGCGGCAGATGCCGAGCAGCGTCAGACCGAGCGTGAACCCCAAACCAATACCAATACCGTCGAACAGCGAGGCTACGGGCGACTGCTTCGCGGCAAAAGCCTCAGCACGTCCGAGGATAACGCAGTTGACCACAATCAGCGGAATAAAGAGTCCAAGCGCAGCATCAATATCGGGCAGGAAGGCCTTGATGACCAACTGCAGGATAGTGACGAAAGCGGCAATGACGACAATGAACACAGGGATGCGCACCTTGTCGGGGGTGACGGACTTCAAGCACGAGATGACGAAGTTGGTACAGATGAGCACCGCCATCGTAGCCAGTCCCATCGACATACCGTTTATGGCCGAGGTGGTAGTGGCCAGCGTTGGACACATACCGAGCATCAGGACGAACGTGGGGTTCTCCTTCACGATGCCATTCTTGATAATGCTTATATAGTTCATAATCTTCAATTTTCAATCTTCAATCTTCAATCTGCTTAGTGGCACCGGTTTCTGCATCAACAGGCGTTGCTTTGTAAGCGTTATAAGCATTGTTCACAGCGAGCAGGAAGGCGCGACTGGTAATGGTAGAAGCCGTGATGGCATCCACCTGACCGCCGTCCTTAGAGACCGTCAGCGGCTCGGCAGGCGACTTACCGACGATGTCGCCCTTCTCGCCTTTCTGGAACCACTTGTCGGCCTTGGCTCCCAGTCCCGGTGTTTCGGTATGCGCCAAGAGCGTGTAGCCTAAAATAGTTCCTTCGGGGGCGAAACCGACCATCACCTTCAGGTCGCCACCAAAGCCCATCGTGGTGCTCTCGACAGCAGCACCCAGATCCTTGCCCTGAGCGTCCTTCACCTGATAAATGATATAGGTATATTCCTTTCCGTTAATATCCTGCTTCACAGTATCTGTCTGCGCAACAACCAAGTTGTCGCACACCATAACGGCCTTAATGCCGTCGTCGGTCTTCTTCTTGTTGACCTCGCTGATAGGTCCCTCGGTCAGATGGTTCACGAGGGCCAGGATACCACCCATGATGACGGCGACTGATGTGAGTACCAGCACCATGTTCGTAAGCGTTGATTCAAGTTTCTTCATAGCTTCTTACTGTTTTGCAGGCACTTCGCCGAAGCGCTTGGGTTTGACATAATTATTAATAAGAGGTGTAAAGGCGTTCATAATGAGGATAGCGAACGACATTCCCTCAGGATAGGCACCCCAGTTACGGATGACAACAGTCAGCAGGCCGATGCTGACGCCATAGATGAGCTGTCCCTTGGCGGTCATGGGCGAGGTGACATAGTCGGTAGCCATGAAGATGGCGCCCAGCATCAGACCACCCGAGCAGATGACGGCAAACGGGTCGGCGTAAGCGGGATTAGCGAGATGCAGCAGTCCTGCAAGAACGAAGACCGTGCCGATAATCGAAACGGGTATGTGCCACGTGATGATCTTCTTCCACAGCATATAGGCCAGGCCGAGCAGCAGGGCCAGCGCACAGATCTCACCCATAGCGCCGGCTCCGTCAGGATGATTGCCCAAGAAGAGGTCGAGCGACGAAGGCAGTTGGTCGAGTACCGAAGCGTCGCCGGTCTTAATGGCATCCTTCATGATAGACAGCGGTGTAGCACCTGTCTCAGCATCAAGATAGCTGCCGAGCTGACCGACCTTTGGCCACGTCGTCATCTGAGCGGGGAAGGCCACCAACAGGGCAGCACGACCGACGAGTGCGGGGTTAAAGAGATTATTGCCCAGTCCGCCGAACGGCATTTTGGCAAAGCCGATAGCAAAGATGGCACCAATCACGATGATCCATATCGGCAGGTTCGACGGCAGGTTAAAGCCAAGCAACAGACCCGTGAGGATGGCCGAACCGTCAAGCACGGTGTTGCGCGGATTCTTCAGCATGAATTTATTGATAGCCCACTCTAACAGGACGCAGGCAGCCACACTCGTTGCCAGAACGACAACAGATCCAAGCCCGAAGAAGTAGAACGACACGAGCAGCGCAGGCAGCAGGGCGATGATGACGCCGTACATGTTGCGCTCTACGGTATCTGTTCCGTGTGCGTGTGGCGATAATGATACTATTAATTTTCCCATAGTGATGTTTACTTTTTAGCATTACGGGCACGGATGATACCCATGACTGTTGATTTACCTTGACGGATGTTGTCGAGAAGCGGACGGTGGGCGGGACAGGTAAACTGGCACGAGCCACACTCAATACAGCTGACGATATCCTCGCGCTCAGCACGCTCCCAATTCTTCACCTCCGACAGCTTGGCCAACAGATACGGCTCCAGTCCCATCGGACAGGCGCCGACACACTTGGCACAACGGATACAGGGCTGGGGCTCCTTGCGGCGGGCCTCGTCGTCGCTGATAATCGTCACGGAGTTAGTTCCCTTACAGATAGGCACCTCGACGCTGGTCAGCGCCTTACCCATCATCGGACCGCCAGCCAACAGCTTGTTGTCGCCCTCGGGCATACCGCCGCAGGCGTCAATCAGGTCCTTCATCGGCGTACCCATACGGACGAGGAAGTTACCGGGACTCTGCAGACGCTTACCCGTAACCGTCGTATAGCGCTCGAACAGGGGCTTGTGCTTCATCACGGCCTCGTAGACGGCAAAGGCAGTACCCACGTTCTGAACGATAGCACCCACGTTGACAGGAATAGCAGGAGGCGCAGGCACCTGACGACCGATAACTGCGTCGACAAGCTGTTTCTCGCCGCCCTGCGGATAGCGTTGCTTCAAAGGCACTACCTCGACGGTATATTCCGAAGCGGAGAATGCTTCAGCACACTTCTTCGTGAGCAGTTCGATAGCGGGCATCTTGTTGGTCTCGATACCGATGTAGCCCTTCGTCACCTTGGCAGCCTTCATCAGCAGCTCCAGTCCGACGAGTATCTGGTCGGCCTTCTCCATCATCAGACGGAAGTCGGCTGTGATGTAAGGCTCACACTCTACGGCGTTTATGATCACGCACTCGGCCTTAGCCGTTGGCGGCGGCGTCAGTTTGATGAAAGTGGGGAAACAGGCGCCACCCATACCGACGACACCAGCAGCCTTCACGCGGTTGACAATCTCCTCTGGTGTCAGTTCGGGATGATCTTTCACCAACTCCAGCTTGTCAGAGCGGTCGATACTCTCTTCCCACTCGTCGCCTTCCACATTAATAATAATAACGGGCTTGCGGTAACCAGTAGCATCAATAGCGGTATCAATCTTAAAGACCGTACCACTAACGCTGGAGAAAATCGGAGCCGACACAAAACCGCCAGCCTCGGCTATCATCGTGCCAACCTTCACCTTGTCGCCCTTCTGGACAACGGGCTTCGTAGGGGCACCAATATGCTGACTCAACGGGAAGATAGCCTGCTTAGGCAGAGCGGCCACTTTGGTTTCCGCCTCGTGGGTCAGTTTGTTCTCTTCGGGGTGTATTCCACCTATACTAAATGTTCTGATATTCATAATCTATCGTCTCCTTTCTTATTTGATGGAAATACTTGAGTCGGTATCGAGCACGGCTCCGCGAGACACCTTCTTGGGAGCCGGTTGGGGCGTCTCAACAGGCTTCGGTTCTTCGACGGGTTTCGGTTCTTCGACGGGTTTCGGTTCTTCGACGGGCTTCGGCTCTTCAACAGGTTTCGGAGCTTCGACGGGTTTCGGGGCCTCGACGGGTTTCGGAGCTTCGACAGGTTTCGGAGCTACAGGCTCTTTGGGTTTCGGAGCCGGTGGCGGCGTGGGGAAGTTCACGTCGCGGATGGCCTTCTTCGGACAGACGACCACACACTTACGACACAAACGGCACTTCTCCGGGTCGATGTAAGCCAGGTTGGCCTCAACAGTAATGGCGCCAAACGGGCACTCCTTCTCACACTTGCCACAGCCGATACAGCTGACGGCGCAAGCCTTCATGGCCGCCGGACCTTTGTCCTTATTGACGCAAGAGACAAACACTCTCCTACCCTTCGGACCTTTCTTACGCAGCTCGATGATGTTTCGCGGACAAGCCTTTACACAGGCACCGCAGGCTACGCACTTCTCCTCGTCGACTTCGGCAATACCCGTCTCGGCGTTGATGCGGATAGCGTCGAACTGGCAAGCCTCCACACAGTCGCCACAGCCTAAGCAGCCGAAGCCGCAGGCCGTCTCACCGGCACCACAGGCGTGCATAGCAGCACAAGTGCGCAGACCAGCATACTCGGCAATCTTGGGACGATGCTCACAAGTGCCATTACATCTCACTACAGCCACTTTTGGCTCGCCGTTGGCAATAGCCATTCCGAGCAGGTCGGCCACCTGCCCCATCACGTCGGCACCACCCACGGGGCAGTTCAGACCTTCGATGGAGCCGGCGTCGGCACCCTTGACGAGTGCGTCGGCCATACCACCACAGCCGGCAAAGCCGCAACCGCCACAGTTGGCACCTGGCAGGAGCTCGCTAACCTGAGCGATGCGGGGGTCTTCATAGACAGCAAATTTCTTGGAGGCGGCAAACAGCACGAGAGCGGCTATCAGGCCGATGGCTCCAAGGACAATTACTGCAATCAAGATGAAATCCATAAATGTTTTGTTTTGTTATTTGTTTTAGTAATTTGATTCTATATAGAAGGATACGCGACGACTGATACGCTCGCGCAGCAACCACAGCATCACATAGTAAGGCACCAGAGCACCCAGTCCCGACAGAGCGGCAACACCCTCGTTGCCTGTCAGTCGCAGCACCACGAAGAGCACGCCCACCATCACCACGAAAGGCACGCCAAACCCTAACAGTAGCGCCTGGTTGGCCACCTCGCGCGAGGCTGAGACCACCACCTGCTGGCCTTTTCTGTAGTCAGAAGCCCTGTCGCTACGCACCTCCACCAGTTTCTCCTTCGACTCAGAAGCGTTGCAATGGCCCGCCACCTTACAGGCAGCACATGCCGAAGCCTGGAGAATACGCACAGTTACGCATCCCTCAGACACTTTTTCCACAACGCCCGAATGTGATATCTTACTACTCATTGATTTGTTTTCAGTAAGCAAAGCTGTAGTTTGCATCTGCAAAGATACAACATTTTTATATAATACACGCGCGAGGAAGCGTTTTTTTTCAAAAAAAAATCGTAATCGTTTGCAGATACAAATCTTTTTGCTACTTTTGCAAACGAATAACAACGCAAGACGATGAAAGCAAACGAACAAACGCGCCAGCAGATTGAAAGGGCTATCCGCAAGATAGCTGAGAAATTCCCTACGTCAGACAGTCCGTCGGTCATGACCGACATCCATTTGCGCGTCACCCAGGAGACGGGTGAGCTGATGGCCTTCGACGATGACGACAACGAAATCACCCGCTGCGTCGTCGAGCAATGGATTGACAATAAGGACGAGGATTTCTACGAGCAGATAACAGGCGTCATCCGCCGCTCGATAGAAAAAGAGAAGGAACTGGCCGAGACGATGGGCATCCTGAAGCCCTACTCCTTCGTTCTGGAGAACGACGACAAGGAGAACATTGCCGAGTTATTCGTTGTGGACGACCAGACGGTCATCATCGACGAAGAGTTGATGGCCGACTTAGACAAAGACCTGAATGATTTCTTCGACAAACTGCTGAAGGATTAGTCCTTCGTGTGGGGTTTCTCTACAAACATCCTGCTTTCGTCGACGACATAGGTGCTGAGCTGCCCTACGGAGTCATCATCGTCGGCATATTCCATCACGCTGATTTCCAAATAGCTGGTAATCGAGAAGAACACGTCGCGGTTCTCGTTTGCCAACTTCTTCTCCGAGAAACGGCTGGGTTCGTAGATCAGCAGTTTGTCAACAGGTATGCACTCGCTGTCGAGCGAATACACCCATAGCTCGTATTCCCCATCATCAACATCGGCTGCCAACAGCACTAAGCGCGAGCCCAACGTCTCGGGCAGCGCAATAGCCCTTGGCGACTCCTTCCCCTCTAAATCCAGATATGCCACAAGCGCCGGAGGCACCAGTCTGAAGCCTGGCAACGACGTCACATAGTCCTCGGAATAGCTGATGGGTAACGACTGCAAATACAGGCTATCATAAAACATCTGGAAAGGCGTCACGTCGTCTAGTTTGATGCCTTTCATCCGCAACTGACGCTTCACCTCCAATGCCCTGATACTGTCAATCTTCTGCTCCAGCACGGCCTGCGACGTTCTGCTGTTGCCACAAGAGGCCAACAAGGCAACCAACCCAATCAACACAAAAAAATATCTCATCTTCATTCATCAAAGTCCATCAATTCCGTCTGCATATACCGCTACCGACTGATCGTCGCGCTCGTTGTCACCCATTTCAATATAAGGATGAAAGTTTTCTTCTTCCAAATTGATTCCCAATCGGTTAAGGTTCTGATTGGCATAGGTCAACTCTACGCCAAACAGACAGATAGTCCACGAAATCTGTACCCACAGCATGAACAGCGGCAAGGCGGCAAACGAACCGTAGATAGCGTTATAGCCCGTCACCCAAATCTGAGAGTGGACGTAGAACAACTGCAACCATTGGATACCCACACCAGCCACGATACCCGGCACGATGGCGCAACGCCAGTCGACATGGGTATTAGGCATCGACACATAGAGCCCGAAGAACAGCGCCGACAGCAGGACGTAGGGCAGCAGGTTGAGCAACCACCCCACCACCGTTCCCAGCATCAGCACGTCGGGCATGCTGCTGGCTACCGTTGTCATCACGATGGAAAGACCCGTCGTCACAACAATAAAAATCGGGAACAGGAAAAAAGCTGCCAGATAGTTTGCGAACGAGCGATAGATGCTGCGCGAGCTGGTCACCTGCCAAATCTCGTTGAAAGTCTCTTCGATGTTGCTCACCAGCATCAGTACCGTATAGAGCATGAAAATCAAGCCGATACCCAGAAAGACGCCACTCTGCGTGTGTACCAGATAGCTGTTCACCCACTCAATAATGATGTCGGCCGCCTGTGGCTGCGAAGCCAGGATGTCGCGAAACCACACCTCTATATATTTATTGTAGCCGAAGCCGCGGGCAATGGCAAAGACAACGGCCAAGATGGGGACAATAGCCAGCAACGTGGAATAAGTCAAGGCTGATGCCTTGGCCATCACCCGCTTGGCCGTAAAGAACTTGATGGTCAATACGAGCGTCTTATAAACACGTTGCGCCAGTTTCTTCAATTTTCAATCTTCCGCTCGAGCTTCGCTCGCTTTGCTTGCAAAGAATCTTCAATTTTCAATCTTAAATCTTCAATCTTAAAAAGCGGAAAGTACTGCCCCTGTAAGCCGGGTTCTGTACTGACGCAACGGCCAGCGTCTGTCATTTATCTACTCCGTGAGTCACCCCACGGCTGAAGCATTCTACCCTCCACCGTGTGCCGAAGCCCTCGGACGGACAGCCCTCAGACGATGGTTTACATGAACTTGCAGCCCCCAGATGGCACAGCACGACTGTCACCAGCCGCCTGGTGGTCTCTTACACCACCTTCTCACCCTTACCCTTGCGGGCGGTCGTTCTCTTCTGCCTTCACCTACTGTCACCAATAGCTTGCATTTTCACAAGTGGGGTGTCCTGCGCTGCCCGGACTTTCCTCTCGTACCGCTAACGGCACCAGCGACAGACCGGAGCACTACTTTCCGCCTGCAAAGGTACGAATAAGTGAGCGAAATACCAAATTTATTTGAGTAATTCCGTGCAGAAGTACCTTATTATTTCAGCAATAGACCTTGATCTCCTGTTCGCCGCGCATGGCCCTGAGGACGTTCATGGCCAGCGCCGTCAGCTCGTCCTCGCCGGGATAGACGAAGACGGGAGCGAGGAAGCTCAGCCGGCGGGTGAGCGCGTCGGTGACATACCGGCTGTTGGCAATGGCACCTGTCAGGATGACAGCATCGACATGGCCGTTGGTGGTGGGTGCGAGTGAGGCCATCCAGCGCGCAATGCTGTAAATCATAGCGTCGAGCACGAGCTTGGCATGCTCGTCGCCCTCGCTGATGCGGCGCTCCACCTCTCTCACGTCGTTGGTGCCGAGATGGGCCGTCAGTCCGCTGTGGCCGTTGATCTTGCGCAACATCTCGGCCTCGGTGTACTGTCCGCTATAGCAGAGCTTCACGAGTGCCGCCGTTGGCAACATGCCTGCCCGCGAGGGCGAGAAAGGTCCGTCGCCACTCAGGGCGTCGCTGCACTCGATGGCGCGCCCGTGATGGTGCATGGCGAACGACACGCCGCTACCCATGTGGCAGACAATGAGGTCTTGCTCCTCGTACTTCACGCCGTGCTCGCGACAGTAGCGCTTGGCTATCTCGCGCTGGTTCAGGGCATGCCAGATGGTCTGATGCGGCAGTTCGGGCAGTCCGGTGATGCGTGCCACGTCGTCAAGCTCGTCGACGACGCCCGGGTCGACGATGAACGCGCGGCAACCCTCAATCTCGCGGGCTATGCTCAGGGCCATCAGCGAGCCGAGGTTGCAAGCGTGGTGCATGCGGGGGTGCATGGTGTCGTCTATCACCTTGTCGTTCAGTTCGTAGACGCCGCTCTCGATGGGCTTCACCAGTCCGCCCCGCCCCACGACGACGTCAAAGTCGAGGGCGTATCCTTGGCGCCGCAGTTCGTCTATCACCTTCTCTTTCCGGTAGTCGAACTCGTCCATAATGAACGGATATTGGCACAGTTCCTCAAACGGATGGTTGAGCGTAGCGTGCATCAGCAGCGTTTCGTCATCGAAGATTCCCACTTTCGTGGAGATCATTCCGGGATTGATTGCAAGTATTCTCATAGTGTCAGGAATAGATTGTTGCTGCAAAGATACAAAATTTTCTTGAATAAGCGGCTACGCGGTGCTATTTTTTTGGTAAAACACCCATATAATTGCATATAAAAAACTAAAAATACTGACAAATCTTAATTTTATCAATTATTTAAGAATTAAAGTGTTAATCGCAAAGCAGCGTTAACACAAGGCTCGCAATTGTTAAATAGGGACAAAAGTTTATGACATTTTGTCAGTTTCTTAAACTTTGCGCTTAATTTTGCAGTCAGAATCGCAAAAACGGATTTATTAATTAAAAGTAATAATATGGATATGAAAAAAGTGATCAACATCGCAGTTCCGACATCAGCCTTAGTGGCTGTCGTACTTTCCGTAGCAGCTCTGAACAACACCAACGCTGCCACCTCGCCTGAGCAGGCTCCCCTGCAGGCCGTAACATCGCTGCCCGCCGGACAGCCGGTAGACCTGACGTATGCAGCCGAGAAATCGCTGCCGTCGGTCGTCTACATCAAGAACACGCAGAACTCGAAGGTTCAGACCGTGGAGTATAGCGACCCGTTCGAGGACTTCTTCAGCGACCCGTTCGGCGGATTCTTCGGTCGCGGACAGGGCAACGGCGGTCGCCGCCAGCGCCAGGTTCAGACGCCGAAGCGCGTGGGTGCCGGCTCGGGTGTCATCATCTCGACCGACGGCTATATCGTGACGAACAACCACGTGGTGGACGGTGCCGACGAGCTGTTGGTGACGCTGAACGACAACAAGGAGTACTCGGCCCGCATCATCGGTGCCGACGCTACGACCGACCTGGCCCTCATCAAGATTGACGCCAAGCAGCTGCCTGCCATCGTCATCGCCAACAGCGACCAGGTGAAGGTCGGCGAATGGGTGCTGGCCGTCGGCAACCCGTTGGGCCTGAACAACACGGTGACCGCCGGTATCGTGTCGGCCAAGGCGCGCACGATGGGCCAGGGTGTGTCGTCGATGATCCAGACCGACGCTGCCATCAATCAGGGCAACTCGGGCGGCGCACTCGTCAATACGCGCGGTGAGCTCATCGGCATCAACGCCATGATCTACTCGCAGACGGGCTCGAACATCGGCTACGGCTTCGCCATCCCTACCGCTATTATGAATAAGGTGGTAGACGACATCAAGCAGTACGGAGCCGTGCAGCGCGCCATGATCGGCATTGCCGGCAGCGATGTCAACGTCTATGTAGACAGCGAGAAGGAGAAGGGCAACGAGGTAGACCTCGGCACGATGGAGGGCATCTACGTGGCAGAGATTACCGAGGGTGGTGCTGCTGAGGATGCCGGCATAAAGAAGGGCGACGTCATCACCCACATCGACGGCCAGAAGGTGACGAAGTTCGGCGAGCTGCAGGGCATCATGGCCCAGAAGCGCCCGGGCGACAAGGTGACGGTCACCTACCTGCGCAACAAGAAGAAGCAGAGCGCCACGCTGACGCTGAAGAACCAGCAGGGCACGACGAAGGTGGTGAAGAATGCCGACCTCGACGTCTTAGGCGGCACGTTCCGCGCCATTACCGACCAGCAGAAGGAGCAGCTGAACATCGGCTACGGCTTGGAGGTGATGAAGGTGAGCGGCGGACGACTGAAGGATGCCGGAGTGCCGAAGGGCTTCATCATCCAGCGCGCCAACGACGAGAGCATCAAGTCTATCGACGACCTGCAGAAGGTGGTCAAGGACGCTTCTACCTCGAAAGAGCCTGTGCTCTACATCCAGGGCATCTATCCGACAGGCAAGAAGGGCTACTTCGCCGTTCCTCTGAGTAATGAATAAACGACAGCTAAAAGCGAGAAAAGGTGAGAAAGTTTAACTTTTTCACCTTTTTCTTTGGCTGTTTCATATTTTTACCGTACCTTTGCCGAACGGCTAATAACGAAATAACCTATGAGGCAGCTGAAAATCACAAAATCTATTACAAATCGAGAGAGCGAATCTCTCGAGAAGTACTTGGCGGAGATCGGTAAGGAAGATATGATTTCCGTCGAGGAGGAAGTAGAACTGGCACAGCGCATCAAGAGGGGCGACCGCAAGGCGTTTGAACGCCTGACGAAAGCCAATCTCCGCTTTGTGGTGTCGGTGGCGAAGCAGTACCAGAATCAGGGTCTGTCGCTCCCCGACCTGATCAACGAGGGGAACATGGGTCTTATTAAGGCCGCCGAGAAATACGACGAGACGCGCGGCTTCAAGTTCATTTCGTATGCCGTCTGGTGGATCAGGCAGTCCATCCTGCAAGCCATCGCCGAACAGGGCCGCATCGTGCGCCTGCCGCTGAACCAGGTGGGGTCGGTCAACAAGATCAACCGCATGCTGAGCAAGTTTGAACAGGAGAACGAGCGCCGTCCGTCGGTCGAGGAGATCTCGCAGGTGACGAACCTGCCCGAAGAAAAGGTCGACGAGGCAATGGCCGCCAACACGCGCCACGTGTCGGTCGACGCCCCCTTCAGCGAGGGCGACGAGAGCTCGCTGCTCGACGTGCTTGTCAACGACAGCTCGCCGACGGCCGACCGCCAGCTGTTCATCGAGTCGCTACAGGCCGAAATCCGTCAGGTTCTGCGCATCCTCAACGAGCGCGAGCGCAACGTCATCACCGCCTTCTTCGGCATCGACGGTCCCGAGCTGACCCTCGAAGAGATAGGCGAGAAATACGGCCTTACCCGCGAGCGTGTGCGCCAGATCAAGGAGAAGGCCATCCGCCGACTACGCGAAGGCACGAACAACAAGATACTGAAAGCATATTTAGGACAATGAAACTGATAAAATACCTTTTCATCGCTGCCCTCATGGTGGCAGCAACGGCACCGGCAACAGCCAAGAGCAAGAAGAACGCCCCTCAGCGGGTCTACATGTTCGGCTTTGCCGCCTCTTTTAACGACACCATCGTACACTTCACCGAGATTCAGGCCGTCGACAGCGCCTGGCTGAGCAAGCAGAATACCTTCCTGTTAGGGCGCGACAACTACTCGAACCAGTTGCGCGACTACCTCACTGAGCAGAAGATGCCCCACCGCACCTGCATCGTGCTCTTCGACCGCAAGATAGGCCGCCTGCAGAAGAAGTTCCTCAAGATGAAGAAACTCTACTCAACAGGCAAGAAAGGTGGAGCCACCAACAACGACATCCGCACGATAGCCAAGAGCGACTTCACCTTCAGGGCTATCAACATGAGCGTAATCGAAGATGGACAGTAAGACCTTCAACATTGCCGGACTTAACGTCAGACTACAGTTTGCAGACTCTGACAAGAACGGTATGCGGCTGTTGCCATCCTTCAAATCCTTCCTGTCAGAACCCTGCGACGACGATGACCTGCTCTTCACGCTCACCGTCGACGACACGCTGCGCCCAGAACAAGAGAAGACGCTGGTGAGAACGTTCGACACGGGCAACGGCGACACCGTCGTCTACCGGCTGCCCGACGGCGGCTACCAGTACATCATCCGCGACACACGCAACCGCGACTGCTGCCTGCTCATTGCCAACAAGCAGTTCACCGACTGTCGCTGTGCGCTGAACGGCGACTGGGTGATGCGCTCCTTCGGACTGAACGACGCTCTGATGCTCGTCTTCGCCTTTGCCGGCAGCTACCGCCAGACGATGCTCATCCACGCCTCGTGCATCATGCTCGGCAACGAAGCTTACCCCTTCATTGCCGAAAGCGGAACGGGCAAGAGCACACACGCGTCGCTCTGGATGAAACACATCGAAGGCGCACACCTGCTGAACGACGACAACCCCGTCATACGCATAATCGACGACGGACAGCCCTACATCTACGGCTCGCCCTGGAGCGGCAAGACCCCCTGCTACCGCAACCGCCGCGCACGCCTGGGTGCCGTCACACGCATAGAGCGCGCTCCCAAGAACAGCATCGAGCGACAAAAACCCCTCCAGGCGTTTGCCTCGCTGCTGACAGCCTGCTCGACGATGAAATGGGACCGGGACATCTACAACCACCTCAACGATGCCATCACACGCGTCATTGAGACAACACCTGTCTATACACTCTATTGTTTACCCGACGAAAAAGCTGCACAACTATGTCACCAAACACTCACACGGAAAGCATAAAGACGCTACAGCTGCCCAACGACCAGCTAATACCCGAGCTACTCAAGATGATTCGCGACGGGCATACCGTCACCCTACCCCTGCGTGGCAACAGCATGCGACCCTTCCTCGAAGACGGGCGCGACAAAGCCCTACTCAAGGGTTCCGGATTTGTAGATATTGGCGACCCCGTTCTGGCGGAAGTTGCTCCAGGGCGCTATGTGCTGCACCGCATTGTCGGCAACACGGGCCCCCATTACGAGATCATCGTCCTGCGCGGCGACGGGAACCTGCGCACTGAGAGCTGCCACGTCGATAACATTAAGGCAAGGGTTGTCGGCTTCTACCGCAAGGGCAGCAACAAGCTCGACAGCACCAGTGGACTGAAGTGGCGCATCTACTCCTGGTGGTGGATGCGGTTGCTGCCCCTGCGGCGCTACCTGCTCTTCATCCTCTACCCACACATACCAGCAAGATTCAAGAAAAAGACACGATAAAATTATGAAGACCAAAAAAGGATGCCAATTACGCCACGTCTGCGGCGAATATTTTATCATTGACGAGGACGACGAGAATATCGACGTCACAACGCTTATCAGCATGAACGAGAGTGCCGCCTATCTCTGGGAGAAAGTCGTCGGCACAACTTTCACCGCCGACGACCTCGCCCGTCTGCTCTGCGAGGAATACGAGGTGGACGAGGCAACTGCCAAGCGCGATGCCGAAGTGACCGTCAAAGAGTGGCACGAGGCTGGCATCATCATCGATTAAAGCCTGACGAGCTGCGAACCCAAGACGCGACCGTCGGCCATCACCTGGACGGCGTAGACACCGGCCGGCAACACGGGCAGGGCGACATACGCCTCACGTCCTGATAACGGCTGCGTCAGCTTGCAGACTTCAGCACCGCCAAGACCGAAGACTTTGACGGTCAGGGTTGCTGCTGCGGACTGCCGACCCATCAGCAGTTGCAGGCCGTGCCCGTTCGGCACGATGCGCATATCTCCAGGCAACTGCACGTCTATACCCTCGACGCCATCCATCTGCAACACGTCCAAGAGTCCGCGATAGACGTCGATCTCTCCATAGCCATAATAATTGTTCGGATACCTGAGTCCCGACTCAGGATGACGACACGTGCGACTCAGCACCTGCTTCACCTCCTGCTGCGTCAGACGCGGATTAGCCTGCAGCCACAGGGCGACGCCCCCCGCTACGACGGGCGTCGACATTGACGTGCCCGTAGCTTGCAGCCAAGGATGAGCCTGACCTTGAAAGTCACTGAAACAGATGACGTTATCATCTTCGTTAGGGTTCTCGTCTAAATATCGGCGGCTATAGGACGAGACGATGATGGAGCCGGGCGCCACGACGTCGGGCTTCCTCTCGCCGTTGAGGGCCGGACCCGTCGACGAGTAGCCCGCACGCAGTCCGCCAGACTCCGGCGTTCCCATACTCCTGTCTTCGCCGTTGTAGTTGACAACGCTCTCGCGATGCGACGTCGCACCGACGCTGATGGGCGTGTGGAAACAGGCCGGCGCCAAGATGTTATGTCCGTAGACGGCGTCGCTCCACTCTGGGTAGGCCGTCCAGCTGGTGAAGGCGCTGCTGATGCTGCCGAAGACCTCGACCCTCGTGTCGGCACCTTCGACCGTCAATGCCATCTTGCAGAAGTTCAGCTCGCGCGTACCTTCTATCACAACGATATAGCAGGTGTCGGCCGACGCCGCCACAGCCATCGGATAGCGCGTGGCACTGACGACGCACGTGTCGTTGCCCACCAGCAGCGTGTCGACACTCAGCGAGTCTAAACGCCCGTCGGCCGACGCAATGGTGAGCGGCGTACAGAGGGCCTGCTCCGTGGCGGGGTCGAAGGCGTGCAGACGGACAGCCATCGGCCCGTCGGCCTTCAGCCTGTACACCGCCGCCTTGTTGCCGCAGTTGATGAACGCGCCAGCCTCAGCACGCCCCTCGGGCTTCTCGAAATACGTACGCAGCAGTCCCTCGTTACCCACTGCCACGACAAGGATGTGGCCAGGCACGCTCGTCAAACTGTCGAGGAACTCAGCATAAAGGCTGTCTTCCTCGTCGATATAGGGATGATAGCCCTCGCTGAACGACACGACGCAGGGCTTGCCCTGACGGTCGGCATAGTCGTAGATGTACTTGAAGCCCAATCCATCGACAGCAGTCGTATATTTATAGTAGTCAGCCTCGTCGATGTAGAGCGTATCTTCCGTAATGGCATTGCTCACCAAGCAGATGTCGCTCTCGTAGGCCAGTCCGCGATAAGGCGTCGTATAGCCGCTGCCGGCAGCGATGCCAGCCGTGTGGTTGCCGTGATACTGCGTCGGTGCGTCGACAGAGCGCCCATAGGCTCTGACGGCCTCGTAGCCCACGAAGTCGCGCCCGACGGGGAAGGTGCTGCCGACGGTATCGGCCGACAGCTGATCCCAGAACGCCCCCACACGGAAGCGGGTGCCCGTAGCGTCGCAGAACGTGGGATGCGACAGATCGAAGCCGACGTCCACCAGTCCCACGACGACGCCGTCGCCCGTAAAGGCCTGATGCTCTGCGGTAGTCTCGTAGGCCGGCAGCGCATTGACAATCATCGTCGTCGTGTCTAACAACGCAGACGCCCGCCTACCCGCCTCTATCCGGCTGACGGCAGGCTCGGCGGCCAAAGCCTCTAAGGCGTTCAGGGGTATCGAGACGATGCAGATGTCGCCCGTCTGTGCAAGTAGCGTGCAGCGATGACGGCGCAGCACGTCGTCGGCCTGACTGGCCGTCAGTCTGACGAAAGCCGTCAGCCGCCGTTCGCGGGTTGCCGTCAGCGGGCGCGAGGCGTCAGCCGCTGTCTGCCGACGCTGTTCCATCAGCGCCTGGCGTGCCAGTCCCGTCACCTTGCTGCGTCCGTCGGTACGGGCGAGCATCATCAGGACGAGTCCCGACAAGAGTATCACGATAGAAAGTCTTCTCATTCTTTATGGCTGTACGCTGCGCTTCATGTTGAGTTCGGTGATGCGTCCGTCGGGTGAAACGACGGCGGTAACCTTGTAGACAGCGCTGGTCTCACGGCTCTCGTCGCTGCGCTCCATGTGCTGGGCGACGGTGAAGATGGCCTTGAAGAGTTGGCGGCCTTCGCCGAGCATGAACTTCTCAATGTCCCAGTCGCCGTTGGGGGTGAAGGTCATCTGGGTGATGTCTGCCTCGTGGAGCTTCTCCATATACTGGATGACGTCGTCCTTCGTGGCGTTCGAGCGGTGCAGGAACGAGGTCATGACGGGGGCAACGGCAGCGGCAATGGCCCCCTCGTCCATCTGGGCAAGGGCATTGAAGTAGGCGGTACATGTCTGAATGACCATCTGACGGTCGTCGGCCGTCACCTTCTGGTTCTCTAACAGTTCTAACTGTGCGCGTGCCTCGTCGTAGTAGGCGCCGTCGTTATGACGGTTGAGGTAGGCCTGGATGGATTCGATGGTGTTGGTCTGCAGGGCGGCCACCCAGTCGAGGGAGTCGATCTTGATGTCGGCCTCGACGCTGTGGATGCTCTGCGGGTGCATCTTTAGGAATCGCTCGAAGGCATAGCGGCTGTTGCTGACCAAGGCGTCGGCCCAATCGGTGTCGGCACGGCGGAGGGCTTCAAGGTGCAAGCGGATGGAGTCACGGTGAACGCCGGGGGCGTCTGCATACATGTCGAGATAGTTCTCCAACACTAAGGGCTCGGTGCTCTTCATGGCGTTTTCATAGGCACGCAGCTCGTTCTTCTGCTCCTGGTTCTTCATGAAGTAGAGACCGAGCAGGACGAGAATGAGTGCTATGACGAACGAGACGATGAGCACGGTGATGGCTGTGCGGCCTTTGCGCGGTTGGCGCTTGTCCGTTTTACCGGGCTTGCCCGCATTACCGGGAACCACATTACCAGGCTTGCCCGCATTACCGGGGACCACATTACCTGCTATCTCTATCCCGCACGACGGGCATGTTTTGGCTTGGTCACTCACTTGATGACCACACTCAGGACACGTTATTAACATAATATCAATTCACAATTCTTCAATTCACAATTCTTCAATTCACAATTCTTCAATTCTTCCGCTCGAGCTTTGCTCGCTTTGCTTGCAAAGAATTTTCCATCTTCAATGCCGGAACCGGATTTCGCGCAGGCCGTGACGCCCCATGAAGCGCGACTTGTCGACATAGCCGTTGACGCCGACGATGCGCCCCTTGCCCGTGTACTGCCACATCGTGATGTCGCGGCCGTCGGCTAACTCCGGCTCTTCGTTGGTGTACATCGCAATCATCAGCGGATAGTCGTCGAGCAACCCGCCCTGCAAGTGCTTGTTGTAGAAGTTGCGGAAGGTATAGACCAGCGGTTTCTGGCGATAGGTAGCCTCCATCAGCCAGAGGAACTTCATCAGCGAGTCGCGGAACTCCTCGACGGGCAGGTTGCCGGTCGTCTCGACATCGAGCATCGGGATGAGATCCTGTTCGCCGGGCAGGCACTGGGTCATGAAGTTGCGCATCTGGCGCTCAAGGTCGGTCTTGGGACGGAAGAAGTGGTAGCTGCCCACCTTCAGCCCGTAGCGATGAGCCAGGTCGATGTTGCGCTCGAAGTAGGAGTCGATGCGGTCGCCACCCTCAGTAGCCTTCAGGTAGACGTAGGCCATCTTGGTATTCTCGCCAACGGTCTCCCAGAACACCTCTCCCTGGTAGTGGCTCAGGTCGATACCATGAACGTGGTCGCAGGTGTCCTCACACATCAGGTAGGGGTTCACCTCGTCACCGTCTTCATCGTATACGGGCACCACGGGCTTGGGTGCCGGCTTCACCGTTGTAGTACGGCGCGTGGCTTTCTTCTTCTTTGAAACGGCTTGCACACGGGCCTTAGGACGGCGTTTCTTGGTCTTGGCCGTCAGTTCGCCACCAATGGCAAAACCGACGAATAGCAGGAGTATGATATAGATGTATTTCTTCATGTTCTGAAATTTTGAGGTGCAAAGATAACAAATTATTCACAATTCATAGTTCATAATTCATAATTATTTTCTATCTTTGCACAAAATTTTGACTTATGCGAAAATTCATGATGCTGCTAACGGCTCTGACCCTTTGTCTGACAGCCTGTCACGACGACGACGAGCCGGAAGGATATACCCCTGCTGCACGGGCTTCGCGCACCGTGCTGGTCTATATGTCGGGCGAGAACAACCTGACGGTCACTTCAGGTGTCAGGTTCCTGTACAACGACCTGCAGGAAATCATCGAGGGGTCGAAGGTCTTAGGTGCCGACCAGCGTCTGCTGGTATTCGTCGACAGTCTGAACACCAACTCCCAGCAGTCGAGCACACCTTTTATCATAGAGGTACACGACGGCAAGGCCCGGGAGCTTTACAAGTACGACCACCACTTCTACGCCAGCGACCCCGCCAACTTCCGCGAAGTCATCGACAGGGCCTTTGCCTATGCTCCCGCCGATAGCTACGGCCTTGTGCTGTGGGGACACGCCACGGGATGGCTCGTCGACGAAGACTCGATAGCCAGTGCCAGCTCGCGCCCCCGACGCGCCTACGGCGTAGACTATGGCAGGAATGCCGACCCGGGCAACCCGTATAAGTGGATGAACATCACACAGATGGCACGTGCGCTGGTGGGACTGCCCAAGCTGGCTTTCATCTTCGCCGACTGCTGCAACATGATGTGTGCAGAGGTGGGCTACGAGCTGCGCAACGCCACCGACTACCTGATAGGCTCGCCTGCCGAGATTCCTGGCGACGGAGCCCCCTACCACCTGCTGCAGAGTGCGCTCTTCAAGGACGGGCAGCAGATGTACAAGGGCATCATCGACACCTATTATAATCACTATCTGGAACGCAGCAGAAACAGTTCTAGCTTGCCGCTGTCGGTCATCAGCACGCAGCACATCGAGGCGCTGGCACAGGCCACCCACGACGTGCTCACGCAGTTTGAGCCGGCCTGCCCCGTCTACCCCAAATACCCTGACATGAGGAAGGACAGCATCGTCTTGTACCTGCACGCCGACTACGACGCACCGGTTATGTACGACATGAGGGCCTTCGTCAAGGCCAATACGAGCGACGAGGTATTCAGACAGTGGGACGCATACTACCAGCGGGCCGTGCCCTACTACCGCATGTCGATGGTCTGGACGACGATGTATTCGAACATGATGGCCGATTTCTCGACGTTCAAGGAGGACGAGTCAGTCAACGGCTGTGTCAGCATGTATGTGCCGCAGAACACGACCATCTACAACAGCAGCAGTTACTGCTACAACCAGACGTTCAACCAAATGGGATGGAACCGCGTCGTCGACTGGAGCCGCTTCGGATGGTAAAAACAACTTGGTATTTTTGAATTTAACGACAACTTGGACAACTTGGACAACTTTTACACACACGATACCATCCGAGTAGCTAAGTTGTCTAAGTTGTCTAAGTTGTCTAAGTTGTCGTTATACTACTTAATCAGCCTGACTCTCGTGGACGACGACCTTGACCTTTGAGATGCGGCGCTCGTCGAGCTCAAGAATCTCGAAGGTGAAGTTCTGGTACTCCAACTTCTCGTGGACGACAGGGAAGTCGCCCTTCAACTCCAGCATCAGGCCAGCCAGCGTGTCGGCGTCGCCCTCGACCTCCTCGAAGATGTCGTCGTCGAGCCTCAGCACCTTATAGAAGTCGCTGAGCAGCGTCTTGCCCTCAAAGACATAGGTGTTGGCGTTGATACGCACGAAGTTGCGCTCCTCCTCGTCGTACTCGTCGTTGATCTCGCCAACAATCTCCTCTAAAATATCCTCCATCGTGACAATGCCGCTGGTGCCGCCGAACTCGTCGACAACAATGGCAATATGCACCTTGTTAGCCTGGAACTCGCGCAGCAGGTCGTCAATTTTTTTCGTCTCAGGAACGAAATACGACGGACGGATCAGCGACTGCCAACGGAACGTGGCGGGCTTGCCAATATGCGGCAACAAGTCCTTGATATAGAGAATACCGCGCACGTTGTCGATAGACTTCTGATAGACGGGAATACGCGAATAGTTGTTCTCGACAATGCACTTCAGCACATCGGGGAACGGCGACTTGAAATCGAGGGCAACGACATCCTGACGGCTCGTCATGATCTCCTTCGCCGTCTCGTCGCCGAAACGGACAATGCCCTCCAGCATGTTCTGCTCCTCCTTCAACTCCGTCTTGTCAGTCAGTTCCAAAGCTTGCTCCAGGTCGTCGACGCTCAGCACGTGGTTCTCCTTCTGCACCACCTTACCAGCCAGGATGCCTGAACGGATCAGCACCGAAGCCAACGGATAGAACAGTCGGCGCAGCATCATGATAGCACCAGAAAAACTGCGACAGACGGCTAACGCATGCTGACCGCAATAAACCTTGGGAATAATCTCGCCAAAAAGCAGCAGCAGGAAGGTCAGCAGCACCGTGATGACCAGGAACTGCAACCACACTGCATTGCCGAAGTGTATCATGTGTGCAAAGAAATAGTTGCACAGCATGATGATGGTCACGTTGACCAGATTATTGGTAATCAGGATGGTAGCTAACAGCCGCTCGGAGTCGTCGCGAAGTTCCATAATCCGGCGGTCGCACTCCTCATTACTCTCCTCCACCTCGTTCAGGTCGTTGGGCGACAGCGAGAAGAAAGCAATCTCAGAGCCTGATGCAAATCCGGATACCACTAACAGAAGACACGCCAAAATGCCGGCAAAAATCGCACCGGCAGAAGGTGTCAGCCAATAAACGTCATTGAATAATTGTTGAAAATAGTCCACTGCTTATTCCTTTGATTCCTTAGGCGAAAGCATCTCCATATTATCGGCCCAGATCTCGGTCACGTACTTACGCTGACCCTGCTTGTCGTCATATGTAGAATAGCGCAGACGGCCTTCGATATACAGCTTGTCGCCCTTATGAACGTATTTCTCGACAACCTCGGCTAACTTCCTCCATAACAGCACGTTATGCCAGTCCGTACGGTCGGGCACCTGCGTGCCGTTCTGCAACGTATATCCCTTCTCGGTCGTTGCGAAACGGAAACGGGCAACGGCCACGCCCTGGTCTACATAGCGCACTTCGGGGTCGGTTCCCACGTTGCCTATCAGCATCACCTTATTCATATCGGGAAACTATTTAGCCTGTCCTAAATAACGGAACTTAAAATTCTTACCTTTGGCTGAGGGGAACTGACTGCGCTCGTCGACACGCTCCTGCAAGTGCTCCACAATGCGGTTATAGCAGTCGATGCCCGACACGGCCTTGACGCGGGCCACGAAATGGGTGTCGCGATACTGGAACTTACCCGTACCAGGCACTAACAGCACACGCTTGAAGTCGACGACACCCTCATACCAACCGGGGCGCTCTTCATTCAGCTTAGAGACAACGGGCGAAGCATTGCGCTCGTTAGAACCACCTGCAGAAGGGTGAACGGCCTTCTTCTCCTTGAAGTCCTGCATCGTGGCAGCCTCGGTCTTGATAATGATGAAGTACACACGGGGACGAATCTTATAGCGCTTGGGGTAGAACACGTTGCTGGCCACATAGTCACGAATATCATTCTCCAGCGCCTGGTTCATACCTATCTCATCAATATTAGCCAAAAAGTCAATAGCCTCGTCAACGGAATTGACAAGTATCTCTCTATCGAAATATCTCAAATATAAATTCATCTGTAAGAATCTGTTTTTCCTGCTTAAATAATCAAAAGATTGTGTTGATGGTAAAAGAGCGGAAAACGGGACTCGGACCCGCGACCCCAACCTTGGCAAGGTTGTGCTCTACCAACTGAGCTATTTCCGCAAAAGACAAAAAAGATGTGAAGAGGAGGAGACTGTTGAAAAAAAGAGTGCCCAGAACAGGACTCGAACCTGCACGCCTCGCGGCACACGCACCTGAAACGTGCGCGTCTACCAATTCCGCCACCTGGGCATACGATTAAGCGTCAATCGCCAAATCTCTCTTTTGTTTCAATATGTTTTGAGCGGAAAACGGGACTCGGACCCGCGACCCCAACCTTGGCAAGGTTGTGCTCTACCAACTGAGCTATTTCCGCAAAATTTCTTTCTAAAAAGAAGCATCTCTCTTGATTGCGGGTGCAAAGGTAATGCTTTTTTCGGAACTGACAAAACTTTTCTCCGTTTTTTTTCAAAAAACTTTCTTTTCTCTCCTTTTACCCTTGTTCCCTACCCTACACACCTTATTATATATACCTCCACTTCCCTGTCAAATAATCGCTTATTTATTATTTCGAAACCAGGGTGTTCAATTTGATGTTCCTTGTTTTGAAATTACAGACCCCACCCCCAAGCCCTCCTCTTAAAGGGAGGGGTCAGGGGTGGGGTCTGTATCATTTCCTTACTTAATCACGACCTTTTTGCCGTCGATGATGACGACGCCCCGCTTCGTGGCTTTAGCCTTGCGGCCGCTGAGGTCGTAGCGCTTGGCAGTGGCGTTGGCGGGTGAACTGCCGACAGCGCCGATGCCCGTCGTGCCGACGATG
>CADCET010000003.1 GCA_902800495.1 uncultured Prevotellaceae bacterium | reverse complement strand
GTTGTCACATGCCACGTTTTCAAATGTACGTCAATTCCGACGTAAATGTTTTGTCCTTTGAAGGAAACTTTGTACTTTTGCATACTGGTACGGTTTTAAATTGTGAATGTATTTTGTTTTTAACACTTACAAAGATACAAACCAATTATTATCGTACCAACTTTTTCCTTCAATTTTATACGTTCTACCGCGAAGCCCTTTCATCGTTCTGATGGCAAGGAGGGTTCTCGGAGCGTAGCGGAGAGGTTCGTCGTTGTCAGCAGAACGAAACCTTCTCTAGCGCATGTTCAGCGCTCAGTGGTAACTTTTCCAGTTGCAAACATAGTAACTGATCATTTATACCTTTTCCTGATTTCACTGAGGTCAAAGACCCCTTCAGAGACAGCAGCTTCCGTCATAGCTGCCTGTTCTGAAATAGAAAGCCTGTCCCAAGCATCTCTTGGGGCTAAGAAATCACTGCTTATATACTGAATCTCCCTCCTATTCTTCCTGTTTGGGTGCAAAGATACAAAAACTTTTTCAATTCTTCTTTACGTAATATCCTTTTCCTATGATTTCCTTGTTCATTAATTTATTTCAAGTTTGTTTTGTTTATTCTCAGATTATTAGTACCTTTGTAGGCAAAATTCCAATAAGTAACTAACGCTTATGATTAAAACTACTAAACGATTCCTTATGTTGGGCATTGCAACTGTGATGATGCAGCAGGCAATGGCCCAGGCTCCCACCGTAGTAACCGACACCCGTTTTGCACGCGGAGCAACAATGGCTTTTGGCCGTATCAAGAGTGCATCTGCCAATGGTGGACCGACCATCCAGAAACGTGGCTTCTGTCTCGCAGAGACGCCAAATCCCACGGTTGACGATATGACGAGTACCAAGCAGATCAGCAATAATGGTATCATCTACTACTTCGAGAACCTAAAGCCGGCGACGAAGTACTATATGCGTGCCTATGCTACCAACATTGACGGTCAGACGGGCTATGGCGACGTCATCAAGTTCTACACCATCCCCAAGGGCGAAATTACCTATTGGTACAACAATGGCGGCGACGCTGCTGCCAACAACCGTGTGAATGCAGCCGCTACGGAGGCTTGCGAAATCTTCAACAATCTGACCTGTATCAAGAAGCACTTCTCCATAGGCTATAGTGCCGGAACGCCTACGGCAGACTGTTACTATGCCGACACCCCGTGGATGAATATGGGGGCCAATGCCAGCTATCAGCGCACGGGCACCATCATGCACGAGATGCAGCACGGACTGGGTCTCGTCCCCTATAGCACACAGTGGTACAAGAACATCTTGCGTGAGCGGCTCGACGGCGAAGGACGTGGCTCCGGCCGTTGGTTGGGCGACCGTGTGTCGGAGTTCCTCGACTTCTGGGACAACACCACGGGTTCGCAGCTGAGCGGCGACTATCAGCACATGTGGCCCTACGGCATCAACGGTGCCCACGAGGACGACGGCACGCTGAGGACCTACTACGCCAACGCCATGATTGGTCAGGCACTCGGCGAGGATGGTCTGGAGCATACCTCTACTACTTTTGCCGATCCTTGCTATATTTTCGACCAGGAAGACGACGTGAAGTATTATATCAAGAACGAATCGGCTGACCGCGGACTCCATACCGCCTGTTTAGTGGCCACGTCTACTGGTACGCTGAAGTGGCAGACGATGACTATCGAGGAGGCCACCCAGAACGACAATGCTGCCTGGTATATCACCTTCACGCCCGGCAACCAGTACTATCAGTTGCGCAATGCTGCCACCGGCCAGTACATCTCTTATACAGACAGTGCCATTAAGACCGTGGAAAAGTCAGCGCCTACCAGCAACGAGAACTGGCATCTGATGAAGGGTAGGGTGGACGTCGATGGACAGCGCGGCTACTGGATGGTTCACCCCCAATATGACTGGTCGGTCAAATGCCTGCAGGCAGGAGCCGACGGCTCCACTTCGGCAGCGGCCTTCGACATCTCCAATACGGCTGTAACCCAGCGCTGGCTCATCATGACTGCCGACCAGATGAACACGATGGCCAATTATGCACTCAACCAGATGAAGCAGTCGGTGAAGGATGAGCTGGCACTGGTGAAGGCGCTCACCGATGTTCCTCATGTGGAGCGTACGGCGGGTGTCGAAGCTAATCTGCAGAGCGTCATCAGTACTGTCGAGAGCCAGCTGCCCACATCCGGTGAGGTCGCTGAGGTCTCGGCTATGCTTACCAGTTTGGAGGAGGCTGCCATGAACTTCCTGTGTGGCGTGAATGCTACCGACATGAGCAAGCCTTTCGACCTAACCTATATGCTGACGAATCCCACCGTCGACAGCAATACCGACGGTTGGTCAACGTCGGCAACGGTCAGTTACCAGTGTGCCGAGTTCTACGAGAAGGACTTCAACTTCAACCAGACGGTGAAGAATCTGCCTATCGGTACGTATGCCTTCTGTGCACAAGCCTTCCAGCGCCCAGGTCCTTACACTTCGTCGGCCAGTGTCAGCGTGAATGCCGTTATTTATGCAGGCACCTCCAGCACAGAACGTCTGGCCCATATCACCCGCGACTCGCAGACCCGGCAGGTGGGCGTCGGCCGCGAGAAGACCATGAACGGCAAGTACGTGCCCGACGACATGGAGTCGGCGAGCGCCTATTTCGAGAAGGGACTCTACGAGAACAAGGTGCTGACGACGGTGAACAAGAAGGGTGCCTCGCTGCAGTTTGGCATCCGTTGCCCGAGCATGAAAAGCAGTTATTGGGTTTGCTTCGACAACTTCCGCCTCTACTTCTACGGCGGTGTGAACAAAGATGACGTGACGGCCGTTAAGGGCGTCAGCTCTGTGACTGCGGTAACCGATAACACCTGTTACGACCTCCAGGGACGTCGCGTGGAGAACCCCGGCAAGGGACTTTATATCATGAACGGCAAGAAAGTGATTATCAGATAACACATGGACGAGAAACAGCGTATAGAGCAGTTGCGACGCGAGCTGCATGAGCATAACTATAAGTATTATGTGTTGAACCAGCCCGAGATCAGCGACTACGATTTCGACCAGCTGATGCACGAACTGCAGGATTTGGAGGCCCGCCATCCGGAGATGGCAGACCCCAATTCTCCTACCCAGCGCGTGGGCAGCGACCTGCAGTCGGAGTTCCGTCAGGTGGTTCATAAGTATCCGATGCTCTCGCTGGCCAATACCTATAACGAGCAGGACGTGCGCGACTGGTACGAGTCTGTCCGGAAAGGTTTGGCTGGCGAACCTTTTGAGGTCTGCTGCGAGATGAAGTACGACGGTCTCAGCATCTCGCTGACCTACGTCGACGGGCGACTCACGCAGGCTGTCACCCGTGGCGACGGTGTGCAGGGTGACGATGTGACGCAGAACGTGCGAACCATCCGCGCCATACCGCTGGTGTTGTCACACCTCGCACCTCGTACCTCGCACCTCGTACCTCGAATACCCCGCGAATTCGAAATCCGTGGCGAAATCCTCATGCCCTGGGCGTCGTTCGAACGCCTGAACCGTGAACGTGAGGCCGCCGAGGAACCGCTGTTTGCCAATCCGCGCAATGCCGCCAGCGGCACGCTCAAGAGTCTTGACTCGCGTGTCGTCGCCAACCGTCAGCTCGACGCGTACCTTTATTATCTGTTGGGCGAGGAGCTGCCCGCTGAGGGACATTACGAGAACTTGGAGGCAGCCCGCCAGTGGGGCTTCAAGATTAGCGAGGGTATGAAGAAAGTCCGTACGGTCGAGGAAATCATTGACTTCATCAACTACTGGGACACCGAACGTAAGAACCTGCCCGTAGCCACCGACGGCATCGTCCTCAAGGTGAACTCACTGCGCCAGCAGCGCGCACTGGGCTTCACGGCGAAGTCGCCGCGTTGGGCTATTGCCTATAAGTTCAAGGCCGAGCGTGCCTGCACCGAACTCTTAGAGGTGACCTATCAGGTAGGCCGCACGGGAGCCGTCACGCCCGTGGCTAATATGGCGCCTGTGCAGCTGGCAGGCACCACCGTCCGTCGTGCCACGCTGAACAACGAGGACTTTATCCGTTCCTTCGACCTGCATATCGGCGACCACGTCTATGTTGAGAAGGGTGGGGAGATTATTCCGAAGATTGTGGGTGTCGACATCGACCAGCGCCCCATCATCGCCCAGCCCGTGCAGTTCATCAAGCGCTGTCCGGAGTGCGGCACGCCGTTAGTTAAGATTGATAATGGAAAATTGAAAATGGAAAATTCTGTGGCGGCAGCCAATTCTTCACTCTTCACTCTTCACTCTTCACTAACAAGTGCCTGGTACTGCCCCAACGACGCTGGCTGTCCACCGCAGATCAAGGGGCGCATCGAGCATTTTGTCGCTCGTAAGGCCATGAATATCATCGGGTTGGGACCGGAGATTATCGAGGACTACTATCGCCGCAAACTGATTCGGAACATCGCCGACCTCTACACGATTGACGTGCAGCAGATAAACGGCGACGGCTCTCGAAACAAGTCTGCACAGAATATCGTCAACAGTATCCAGAAGTCTAAGGAGGTGCCCTTCGAGCGCGTCGTCTTCGCCCTCGGCATCCGTTTCGTCGGCGAGACATCAGCCCGCCTCTTAGCCCGTCACTTCAAGTCGATGGATGCCCTGATGGCTGCCGGCCTTGACGAACTGCAGGAGGTGGAGGGCATCGGCGAGGTGATGGCAAAGAGCATCATCAGCTACTTTCACAACCCTCAGAACCGCGAGATTGTGGAGCGTCTGCGCGGCTACGGTCTGCAGTTCGAACTCTCACAGGAGCAGATGGCGGCTAAGGGCGATAAGCTTGCAGGACAGTCGGTTGTCATCAGCGGTGTCTTCCAGCACCACTCCCGCGACGAGTACAAGCTCATCATCGAGCAGAACGGCGGCAAGAACGTCGGCTCTATCAGCGCCAAGACGTCGTTCGTCCTTGCGGGTGAGAATATGGGACCCTCGAAGTTGGAGAAAGCCAAGAAGCTCGGCATCCGCATCGTTTCCGAGGACGAGTTTTTGGAAATGCTGAACAGTTAACCTCATAATAATGGAATCGATATTTTTTTTAGGCCTGAGTTTCTACGCGTGGATTACCATTGCCACGGTACTGGTTTTGTTTAGTCTCTTGTTGTTCACCAAGTTGCGAGTCGATGTGGCCTTCGTCGGTGCCATCGGCTTTCTGCTTGTTATGGGCGTACTTGATGTCAAGGAAGCCTTGTCAGGCTTCAGCTCTTCATCGGTGGTCGTCATCGGCGTACTGTTTGTGGTCGTGGCAGGATTGACCAATACCGGTGTGTTGCAGTGGATTGTCCGACATCTGTTAGGCGAGCCCGATAGCTATGCCAAGGCCGTGGCGCGTCTGATGTTGCCGGTAGCCGGTCTTAGCTCTTTCTTGAGCAACACCGCTGTGGTAGCCCTGTTTGTGAACATCGTGAAGATGTGGTCCAAGAAGTTGGGTATTGCACCCTCGAAACTGCTGATACCGCTGAGCTATGCTTCTGGCATGGGTGGTGTCTGTACGTTGATAGGCACACCGCCTAACTTGATTATCTCAGGCCTCTATGCTGATAAGACGGGTACGATGATGAACGTGCTGGCCACAATGGTGCCGGGACTGTTCTGTCTGGCAATAGGTGTGCTGTCTGTCATTGCCATGCGCCGTCTGCTGCCTGATCGTCAACCGTCAGAGGATGCCTTCGAGGCGACAACGGAATATACCGTCGAACTGCTCGTCCCGTCAGACAATCCGCATATCGGTGAGACTGTAGAGGAGGCCGGGCTGAGTCATGTGCGCGGCGGACAATTGATTGAGCTGATTCACTTCGATGATTTTATTTCTCCCGCCTCAGACGACGAACCGTTATTGGGCGGCGACCGCCTGATCTATGCTGGTAGGATAGACGAGATTCTTGAACTGAAAAAGAGTCACGGCTTAGTGAGTGCCGACCATCATCTGTTCAGCATGAGCGAGGTGGCGAAAAACCGGCAGTTGCGTACGGCGTACGTCAAGTTTGGCAGCAGTCTTGTCGGTCATACCATCGGCGACAACAAATTTGAACGCGATAACAACCTGACGCTCGTGGCGGTGGCCCGTCGTGGCAAGCGCATCGAGCAGTCGCCCCGCGAGGTGTTGCTGCAGGCTGGCGACACGCTGTTGCTGGAGTGTCCTCCCCGAATGAATATCAATACGTCGTACATGTCGTCTCAGTTGCTGTTCTTCGATTCGCCAGAAGTGGCCAACATCGGGCGTGGCACGCTTATTTCTTCCGTCATTATGATTCTGATGGTGACGTTGTCGGCAATTGGTGTTATGCCGCTGTTGCATTGCGCTTTCATCGCTGCCGCTGCTATGCTCATCTTCCGTTGCTGTACGCCCGACCAGGCCATGAAGTCCGTCAACTGGGACATCCTGATGGTCTTTGCCGGCTCAGTGGTGTTGGGACTGGCCATCCAGAAGACGGGCATTGCCGAGCAGCTGGCAATGAGCATTCTCGATGTCTGCGGTTCTAACCCCATCGTGGTCATGGCTGCCATCTGTTTCGCTGGTACGTTCATTACAGAGTTTATCTCCAACACGGCTGCCGGTGCTATGTTCTTCCCCATCATGTATCAGGCGGCAGAGAAGCTTGGCTACGAGCCTTACACGTTCCTCATAGCCTTGATGATCAGCGTCAGCAGCAGTTTCGCCACGCCTATCGGTTCGCCTACCCACATGCTGGTTTTCGGTCCCGGTGGCTATCGTTTCAGCGATTTTATGCGTATCGGTCTGCTGATGAACATCATCATTTTAGCAGCCAATATTTTCATTGTCAACATCGTCTATCCATTGACGCCGCTACATTAATTGAGTATGAACATTATCGTATCACAGGAGATAGAGCAGGTATGTCCCACGTTCGTGGGGGCTGCCGTTGAGGCGCAGGTGGTGAACACGCCGTACTGCGCTGAACTTTGGGACGAGATACATGAGTTGGAACAGCGCCTCAGGCAGCAGCTGACCACCGAGTCGCTGAAGACGCTGCCGGGGATTGCCGCCACGCGTGCCGTATATAAGAAATGTGGCAAGGATCCGTCGCGCTACCGTCCGGCCTCCGAACAGCTTATCCGGCGGATGCTGCAGGGCAAGGAACTCTACCAGATTGACACGCTGGTCGACTTGGTGAACCTCGCCTCCATCGCCTATGGCTACAGCATCGGCGGTTTCGACGCCGACAAGATGGTGGGCGACACGCTGACCTTGGGCATCGGTCGTGAGGGCGAGCCTTACGAAGGTATTGGGCGCGGTCTGCTGAACATCGCCGGACTGCCCGTCTACCGCGACCGGCAGGGTGGGGTAGGCACCCCGACGAGCGACAACGAGCGGACGAAGATGACTCTCGAGACCCGTCACCTGTTAGTGCTCATCAACGGCTACGACGGCAACCGCGAACGTGTCGAGGCCAATGCCCGCTATATCCAGGAACTGGTCAGGAAATATGCCGCCAGCGACGGTGGTACGGTCACGCTTTACCCTTGATGAAACTATGATTGACAAGATAGAATACGGGATATTTCCCAACCCCAAACCTGACGAAGACGGCAATACCACCTATCAGGTGCGCCACATGCCGCAGGGCACGATGAACGAGAAGGCTTTCCTGGCTCATCTGAAGTATCATAACACCTATAACACCACGACGATGATGGCGTCGCTCGTTGTGCTGAAAGACGAAATCATCGAGCAGCTGCACAACAACAAGCGCTTCCGCATCGACGGGCTTGGCACGTTCCAGATGAAGGTGGGGCTGAAGATGCAGTACGACGAGGACGGCAACCCCGTCAAGCCACACTTCACCGACCCCGACAAAATCACGGCCAACGACGTGGAGGTGCAGGGCGTCAGCTTTACGCCAGACCCCAGCTTCATCAATGCCTTGAAGGAGAGTACCACCACCCGCAACGCGAAAGGCCGCGGCGTTGCCGGCAGGAATTATCCCTACACGCGCGAACAGATTGTCGAGTTCCTTGACAACTACCTCAAGGAGCATCATTCCATTACCCGCCAGCAGTTCCAGTTCGGTCTCAACCTGACGGAGTATCGTGCCAAGAAGTGGCTCGACGAACTGACGGGCGAGGAATTCTCAAAATACTACTGCAAGCAGCAAGGCAAAACCTACGTCTACTATCGCTACGGATGGGAGTGAAGTGGAAAATTCAAAAATTCTTCGCAAGCGAAGCGTCGCAAAGCGCCGAGCGGAAGAATAGAAGAATGCTCCGCCATCATGTCTAACCGTCTGAAAAACAGTAGAATGATGGCGGAGCATTTTGGGCGTTCCCTATGCTGCCTTTACCAGATAGCCGTCCGTTTCATGGTGTCCCACACGCTTCACACCGAGGCGCGTCATTGAGCGTCCGAAGGCATTCTTCGTCACGCCCGCCATCGTCTTCCGTGAGTGCTTCTCTAACTCGCGCATAATCTCTGGCCCGCTCATGAACTGTCCCTCGTCCTCATTCTCGGGAACGGTGAAATACTGTAGGAACAGGCGCTCCACGTCGGTCAGCACATAGTAGTCCTTGTTCTGACGTTCCATCTCAGCCTCGTCCTCCTTCGAGAACCAGTGGGGCAGCCCCAGGTCCTCTACCTCGTGCAGCACCTGTGCATAGAGCTGGTCGTGGTCGATGCCCTCCGCGTTGATGATGCCTTCAGGCTCCAGAATCAGGAAACGGCGCGAACCCGTCCGGTCGGTCAGCACATGACGCTCGTTGGTAGTGCCCACAAACGAGGCGATGCGCGGCAGCTGGTTGAAGCTCTTCTGGTAGGCTCCGATGAAACTGGGCTTCAGCGTCTGCATCATCGACTTCAGCTCAGGCATCTGACGGTAGCCTATCTTCTCAAACTCGTCGAGACTCACGATGGCAAACTCCACCATCTTACGGTAGGCATTGCCCTTGGCGTTGATCTTGAAGTCGTCCGTGTAGTAGTCGGCAATCTCCCTCGGCAGCATCGAGGTGAAGAGCGTGCTCTTGCCCAGACCCTGCTGCTGACTGACGAGCAGCAGCATCACGGCGTTGGCATGCTGCGTGTCGGCCCCAAGCCACTGAGTGACCACAGCCCGCAGCCAGATACGGACCATACGCTGGCAATAGTCCGACGAGCTGATGCGACGGGCGAAGTCGGCGATGTAGTCCGTCTGACCGTCCCACTGCCCGCGAACCTTATTAAGATAAGTCCTCACGGGGTGATAGTCGACGGCCAGTTCGCTCTCTACACGCTGCCGCACGTAGCTCGAGAGACAGAAAATCTCGCCGTCGTCCTGAATGCGGCAGTTGATGGAGTTCAGCTGTCGCTTGTCAATCAGTTTCCAAGGCCCCTCGCTGCCTTTCCGCCGATACTCATAGAGGTCGCGCACGATGTTGTGGCGGAACTCAAAGTTCTCGGTCACAAACGCCGCCATGTCGTGAATGGGCTTCAGCATCTGCATCTGTCGCTCCTTGTAGTGACCTTTCGGCGCATGATCAGTCTTCGGCGCGTTATCAGCTTTCGACGACTTTACCCCCTTTAGTTCATTCTCGACTTTTTCAAGTCGTTCCAAGAGCAGGTTGTCCTGCTTCCGTTTCGAAAAGAAATCAAATATGCTCATAGTATTCATCATTTTTGTGCTGCAAAGATACAATGAAATCCCCCGTCTTCAAAGGATTACCCTACGAAAATACCTCTAAAAACCTACTGCTTTTTACCACCTCTAAACCGAATCTCAGAAGCCGGTAAACTCCATCGAAATAACCGCCAAGCCATTCTGCGACTTTAGTTCCAGCATTCTGCTACTTAAGTCGTAGTATCGTGCGACTTAAGACCTAGATACCTGCCACTTAAGTCGCAGATCACTTTGCCCCAACATTTCCAAGACTTTAAAATGCTCCGCCGTCATCTCTCTGAGTATCAGCCTGTTAGGATGTATGGCGGAGCATTTCCCTAATTTTGGTATTAGGGCGTTCAATATCATATTGCCGCCGGAATGGTGGAAGTAGCCCGTTTTTGTAGTTGTTTACTGTTTGCCTATAAACTTGGTTTCGATGTAGCGGTTGAACTGGTCTTTGTAACTGTCGCCGATGGGCAGGTAGGTGTCGTTGTCGAGGATGACGCGGTTCTTGTTCACCTCCTGGATCTTGTCGAGGTTGACGATGTAGGAGCGGTGGATGCGCATGAAGTTGGAGGGGAGGCGCTCTTCCAGCGTTTTCATGGCTAAGAGGGTGATGATGGGCTTGGGCTGGCCGTCGAGGTGCAGCTTCAGGTATTCCGACATGCCTTCGACGTAGCGGATGTCCTGAATGGCAATCTTGACGACGCGGTAGTCGGTCTTGACGAAAAGAGTGTCAGAACCCCAAGTCCCCCCTACGGCCCCCGAGGGGGCTTCTATGTTTTTGCTGGCAGAAGGGTCTATGGCGCCCCCCTCGGGTGGCGAAAGGGGGACCAGCCTTTCTTTCAGACGGTTTGCCGCCCGCATGAAGTCCTGTAGGCCAAAGGGTTTGAGTAGGTAGTCGACGGCATTGACGCGGAAGCCTTCGACGGCGTATTCCGAGTAGGCGGTAGTGAAGACAATGAGCGGCGGTACGGCCAGCGACTTGACGAAGTCCATACCGTTGAGGTCGGGCATGTTGATGTCGCAGAAGATGGCATCAACCGTCTCACTGTTCAGTACGCTGATAGCCTCGATGGCACTCTCACATTGTGCTACGAGCTGCAGGAACGGCACCTTACTGATGTAGGTGGCTAACTGTTGCAGCGCCAGCGGTTCGTCGTCAATGGCAATGACTCTAATCATGCCTGCAAAGTTAAGTATATTTTTTGAATCAACAAATAAAAAGGAGATAAAAAGGGGCAAACGACGACAAATCGAGAGACTTCGAGCTCGCTCGAAAGCTGAGATGCGAAGGAGTTCAACAAAGTTACCCCCAATAACGTAAACCCCGTCAGCAGAATCAAGCTCTGCCTCGAACGGTTAAATTTTTCTTAAATTACACCTTATTTTATTGAATTAAAGGAATTATTTTGTATTTTTGCCCTCAAGTATCGGCTAATCGTCGTCGCTCGACCTATGGTCGCTTGTTTCCGTAAGGGTTTCAAGAAACGACGCTTGTAGGTAACAAGATACTCTGAGTGCAGAGTGCCGGTATGACTTTTGTGGGTATAATATAGCGTTTGCTGTTTATAAGACATTCCGAAGTTTGGTCGCAGAAGAAGTCCGCATAAAACAACAGACGTTCACGTTAATCGTGGGCGTTACTTGTTCTTGCGGAAGGTCTGACCAAACACCTGGAATGTGGATGAGTAATCGTCCACGTTTCTTGTGTGTAAGGTCAGGCTTTTGTTTTTTAGAGAGCAGCGCATAAACGACATAACGCTTATGCAAGCCAATAACGACAATCCCGTACTGAATAATCCGTACGAGGAACCGAAGTATTATTACGATACCGATATGAACGGTAACATAGACTACGAGACCGTCATTAATGGGCGACGGCCTTTTGGCTATGATGTGAATATTGTGCCAAACAAGCGAGGCAGCCAAGCAATATTCTCTCAGGAAGATTTTATTTCGGTAGATCCCAATGCAGAGTTTATAAACGCCATCCGCAAGGAAGTGAAAACGTGGCGAGAGGCAGGCTATCCCAAAGCCTCGCGTATCACCAAAGAGCTGCTCGACTTCTGGTTCAACAACAAAGAGCGCAGAGCCAACCTGAAGTTGTTCTTCTGCCAAAGAGAGGCTGTGGAAACGGCTGTATGGCTGAACGAGATAGCAGAACGTGATCCTAATACAGGCAACTATATTCTGAACTTATTAGGAGAACGCAGACATACCGTTTCCCAAGATGATGCCTACGTATTGCCTCGCACAGCCTTTAAGATGGCGACGGGTACAGGTAAGACAGTGGTCATGGCGATGCTGATTCTCTACAACTACCTGAACAAGCGGGCCAATCCAATGGATACCCACTATGCTGACCATTTCCTACTTTGTGCACCAGGCATCACTATTCGTGACCGTTTGGGAGTACTGCAATTGGACTATAGCCAGCGTAGCAACAACTTCGAACGTACAGACTACTACCATCAGCGTGGTCTAATCCCTCAGCAATTCGAAAAAGAATTAGGAGGTCTGAATTCCAGCATCACCATTGTCAACTATCAGCAGTTCCTACCCAAAGTGTTCTCTGGTAAACATGCCTCGCCACTTGATGGCAAACAGAAATGGGTGAATGGCGAATTGGTAACGCAGAAGGATAAAGAGGACTATAGCGTGATGCTGAGTCGTATCTTGGAAAAAGGTGTGAAAGGCAAGCGTATCGTTGTTATCAACGACGAGGCCCATCATTGCTACCTGCCTAAGCAAAACAAAGACAAGAGTCTGACAGATGACGAAAAGAGTGACCTGAAACAGGAGAACGAGGCCGCTATGGTGTGGTATGAAGGTCTGCGCCAGATGAAGCTGTTGGGTTATAAACTACAGCAGGTCTATGACCTCTCTGCTACACCTTATTATCTGAAAGGCTCTGGCTATCCGGAATATTCGCTATTCCCTTGGGTGGTTAGCGATTTCGGACTGGTGGATGCTATTGAGAGTGGTTTGGTGAAGATACCCTTTCTGCCAGCCTACGACAATACGACAGACTTGGACGAACCAAAACTCCGAAATATTTACGAAAGTATCAAAGACAAACTGCCCAAGCGGGGCATGCGTGCTCAGAAGAAAAAAGACAAAGAAGATCATGTGGATACTTCAGCCTTGGCTGTTCAGGCACCTAACCTTCCAACGCTTCTGAACACAGCCTTAGAGCAATTCGTGAAAGACTACGAGGACTACGACAGAGGTCTGCGTCAGGCATACGAAGCTATGGGTACACTCTATACGGCTCCGCCCGTATTGATAGTGGTCTGCAATAATACAACCGTTTCGCATGAGGTCTATCGCGACATTGCTGGCTATCAGGATGGCGTCAATGAAGATGGTGAACCCAAATACAGAAAAGGTCGTTTCGATGTATTCTCAAACTACGATGGTATGGGATTGCCTAAAGACAAGTTCCCCACTCTGCTCATCGACTCATCAGCACTTGACGAAGCCTCTACCCGTATCGACGAAGCCTTCAAGAAAGCCTACGCCAAAGAGATTGAAGACTTCAAACACGAATATGCCAATCAACATGGTGCTGGTTCAGCAGACAACCTCACGGATGCAGACATCCTGCGTGAGGTGGTGAATACCGTTGGTAAGCCAGGCAAGTTAGGTGGTGACATCAAATGCGTGGTCAGCGTATCGATGCTGACGGAAGGTTGGGATGCCAATACCGTTACTCATGTTTGTGGTATCCGTGCCTTTGGAAGTCAATTGCTGTGCGAACAGGTGGTTGGTCGTGCTTTGCGACGCCAAAGTTATGACCTGATTCCTTACGACAAACTGGGTCGTGAAATAGACCGCAAAGACCTGCATCGCTATAACCCTGAGAACATCACGTATAAGTTCCCGCCTGAATATGCCCGTATCATTGGTGTGCCGTTCAACACCTTCAAGGGAGGCAAGACGGTGGTGACGAAACCGCAGAAGCCCAAGGCCATACTGCGGGCATTACTTGAACGCAAGGCTTTAGAGATCCGGTTCCCTGTGATTACTGGCTATCGTTCTGATAATATCGAAGGTTCGCTGACTGCAGACTTCACAGACCTGCCTAAGTTCAAGCTCGACTTCAATAAGATTCCGACAGAGACCATTCTCCAGACTATCGTGAATGGCGATAAAAAGATGCTGAAGACGGACTATATGGAGTTGCGCGATAGTCAGGTCATCTACTACTTTGCTCACCTGATGATTCGCGAATACTATACCAGCCGCGAGCATGGTCAGCAGTTTCAGAAGTTCCCAGATATTAAAACGATTGTGGAAACTTGGTTCAACGAGCAGTTGGAGATTGTCGGTGGTGATGGCAGCACAGAGCAGAAACGTTTGGTGATGCTATGGGACTATAAGGCTGTGCTGAGCAATATCAACGAGGGCATTCATAAGGCTAATGCTGACCATGAGGAAATAACTGCCGTACTCAACTACTACAATCCTGAGGGTAGCACCCAGCATGTCTATCGTCCTACGAACAAGCCTGTCTATCCTACGCAGAAGAGTCACGTCAACTATGTGATAGCAGAAGACAATAGCTGGCAACAGATTGCAGCCAAGACACTCGACGCGATGGAGTGTGTGGAGGCTTGGGTAAAGAATACCTATCTTGGTTTCCGCATTCCATATACCGTTGGCGATGAGAATAAGGAATATCAACCTACATTCATTGTTCGTGTTAAAGGAATAAATCTCATTGTGGAATGTGAGGACTTTGATAGTGATAAATCTGGTAACAAAGATGCCAAACGCCACTACTTGAAAGACTATTGGATTCCAGCAGCTAACAACCTGAAGACCTACGGCCAATGGGATTTGCTGGAAGTCAGGGATATTGACAGATTAAAGGAAGGAATAATGAAAGCGATTGACTTATGATTAAAGAATCATATACTACGTTCAAAAGATGCTGCATCCACAATACGGCATGTGCCTATTTCTTGCAAAACCAGCAAGTCTTGGTCGCCAGTAACCAAATAGTTGGCTTTTGCTTCTATGGCCAATGCAAGCAAATAGTCATCAGCCTCATCTCTACAAATCGCAACTTGTTGCTGGGGTTCAAATACCTCTCCAATGAGTTGCATAAACTCTATAAGAGACTCTACATCCTCCTTAGGGAAATACTTCGCGAATTTGGGACGAGACGTAACATCGCGAATCTCTTCAAGGAGTTCATTACAAAGAACCAATTGAATGCGTTCATTACTCAACAAGTCAACAAGACGGGAAAGCCTTCTTCCAATAAGAAAGCTAATCCAGCAGTTGGTGTCAACAATGACACGAAGCTTAGATTTTCTTGGCATAGCGCTTATGTCTTACAGCCTTCACTTCGGCCATTATGTCCTCTTCAGAAATCTCGTCTGTACGGAACGTTTCAAGGAATTGATTCAGTTCAGCACGGATGTTCTGACGTGTCAAGGCTTTACCCAACCGCAATTGTGAGCGAACAGGCATTTGCTGTATTAGGTACAATATCTGATTATAGCTGATATCTATTGTTGCATTCATAACGATATAAAATATGTTTCTGCTGCAAAGATAAACATAAAATCTGAATAAACAAATAAAAACAAGATAAAATGAGCAAAAACGATAACGTAAGACCCGTTTCGAGTATCAAGCACGAGGATAAGCGTGCTGCCATTCCTGATAGTGCCCATCAGGGAGAGGAACAGATGGCTATTAGCGGACAGCCGGAAGTGAGTGAGTATCAGGTGTTCCGTCATGAGTTTCAGCGTGGACGCGATCCAGAACTCTATTGGTTAGGCAAGTACAAGAACGACGATGAGGACAACCCTGACTATATGCCCCAACTGCGAACGGACATCCGCAGTTTGTATAAACATGAGGATATTCGTCCAGAGGCCATCATCGATAGTCTCTATGAGCTGCATGAGCATAAGAGCGAGAGTGCTAAACTACAGCTTGACTTGTTCGGCGATTTTGAGGAAGAGCAAGAAGATGAACTGGAACGATTAGCCGGTTACTACAAGCATAGCGACAATTGGCAGAACCGATTGATTCAAGGTGACAGCCTGTTGGTGATGAATTCCTTGCTGAATCGCGAGGGCATGAAAGGCCAAGTGCAATGCATCTACTTTGATCCGCCGTATGGAATCAAATATAGTGGCAACTGGCAAATTAGTATTAATAACACAAATGTCAAAGATAGTGACGATGGTGTTTCTGGTGAGCCGGAAATGATAAAAGCGTATCGCGATACGTGGCAAGATGGAATTAATAGTTATCTTTCATACCTACGAGATAGGATAGTTTTGGCAAGAGAACTATTAACAGAAAGTGGTTCTATCTTTATGCAAATTTCTGATGATAATGTTCACTTAGTTAGAAATATTATGGACGAAGTTTTCGGAAGTGAAAACTTTGTAAGCCAGATTGTTTATAAAAAGGGGGGATCTGCTACCTCAAATAATTTAAGTAATGTATGCGATTTTATTATATGGTATGCCAAAAACATTGAAGGGATAAAATACAGGCAATTATTTGACAAGAAAGAAGTTGGAGTAGGTGAATCAACGGGAGAAAGATATGATCAGTTAGAGGCTCCTGACGGTTTTAGAAGACCCATGAGTAAAGGAGAAAAGCAAAACCCCAGTTTAATTCCTCAAGGGTTTAGAGCATATAAATTATCAAATCCGTGTTCGCAACACGACAATCCTAAACATAGAGAAAAACCTTTCATTTTTGAAGGCAAGGAATATTACCCACCCTCTGATAGGCAATGGGCAGTTCCTCCCGAAAAACTAGATAAGTTAGTAAAGGCTAAGAGGTTGGTTTCAACAGGTAAAAATCTAGCATATGTAATGTATATAGATGATTATCCTGTCGTACCAATTAACAATATATGGGCAGACCTTCTTCTAAGAACACAAAAAATGTATGTTGTTCAATCGGCTCCTAAAGCCATTCAGCGTTGCATCCTTATGGCTACAGATCCTGGCGATCTCGTTCTCGACCCAACTTGTGGTAGCGGAACAACTGCATACGTTGCAGAACAATGGGGACGTAGATGGATAACCATAGACACAAGTCGTATAGCTTTGAACATTGCAAAGAAGCGATTGACGACAGCGCTCTTCCCATATTATAAAACTCACGATGATAGCGAGAATCCGAATATCCGCAGAGGCTTTATCTACAAGAAGGTGCCACATATCACCCTGAAGGCTTTGGCCAATGATTTGCCTTTTGATGAAGAAACACTCTACGACCAGCCGGAGGAAGATAAAAAACGTATTCGTGTGAGTGGACCATTCACGGTTGAGACGTTGCAGAGCCTTGATGTGAGTTCGCCGGATAGCTTGAATGATAAGCAGAATGACTACGACGAATATGCAGCCTTTACGGAACGTATCTTCAATAACCTGAAGGCTAATGGTATTCGCAATGGTGTGAAGCAGCAACAAGCCGTGATGCACTCGATGGAACATCTGGATGAGCCTTATCTGAATGCAAAGGGCTATTATAAACAGGAGGACGGAACGGAGCATTGTGTGTTCTTTATGATTGGTCCTAAGTTCGGCACCGTCAGCAAACACGCCGTGAACGAAGCCGTACGTGCTTTCCGCCAGCATCTGGACGAATCGAACTGGCTTGTGATTCTTGGCTTCTCGTTTGAGGATAGCATTGAGAGTGGTGAAAACAAGGATTATAACTTTGGTACGTTCCAAGTGTCAAAGGTTCGTATGAGCGACGACCTGCTGCAAGACGGTCTGTTGAAGAAAGACAAGAAAGCGGGCTCATTTATCATTATCGGTGAGCCAGACATCAGTTTAGTGAACGATGGCGACGGCAAATGTCATGTAGAGATTAACGGAATGGATATGTACGACCCCATACAAGATGAGGTAAAAGCCCGCAATGTGAACGACATCGCCTATTGGGAGATGGACGACAACTATACGGGTGGACTCTTCAAGGTACGCAGCATCCACTTCTGTGGTGGCAGTAAGGATGACTTCAAAGCTTGGCGCAAAGGTCTCGATACGGTTGCCAAAGACTTGGCTAAGAAGAAAGCAGAACGCACGCTACGTCTGGAATTCAACGAGGAGATTTGGGATACACTTTACGACTTCAAGAGCGAACCTATCCCATACGAAAAAGGCAAGAAAATTGCAGTACGTGTCGTATCTCAGTTTGGCGAAGAATCAACAAAGGTATTAACAATGGATTGATATGCGTTACTGGATAGTCCCAAGCAACGACCGAACTTTCCGCATTGGTGATGCGATAGAAGCACAAGACGGAATGGCTGACTGGAGAACGGATAAGTTCTCAGAAGGTGATGTCGTGTTCATCTATAAGACCAAGCCTGAACAGCACATCCGCTATAAGATGGAAGTATTGAAGGCGAAGATGATTTTTGACCAAGCCTTTGAACAGGAAACTTTTTGGACTGATAAAGACCAATATTATAGTGGAATCGTGTCATTTTATGCCAGGCTGAAACTGATAGAGGAATATGAGGACGATATCCTCTCACTGCACCATCTGCATGAACATGGCTATCAGGGGGATCCTCGAAGTGTAAGAGAAATAAAGGATGGTGATTTGCTCGATTTCCTGTTGCATCCTCATCAGCTGATAAACGATGATGTCTACGATGTGGATTATCCTGAGGATGACGAGAAACTCTACGAAGGGGCTTTGATGAAGGTGAATGTCAACAAGTATGAGCGCAACCAAAAGGCTCGTAAGGAATGCGTTGCTAAGAAAGGCTATCAATGTCTGGTATGTGGACGTGACTTTGAGGCTACTTATGGGGAAATAGGCAAGAACTTTATCCATGTTCATCATCTGACACCTATTTCTACTATTGGTCAAGAATACGAATTGAACGTAGATACGGATTTGGCACCAGTTTGCCCCAACTGCCACTATATGCTACACAGGAAAAATCCACCTTATACGATTGAGGAGTTAAAAGAGATTTTGGCCAAGCAACAGCAAATGCATGAGGTAAAGCCTCAGTATAGGAGGAAGGCCGCCACGACAATAATGATGCAGGCAGAGTCATCTATGCTGCGTGATGTGAATAACGACGAAGATCTTCGCCGCCTGATTCACAACCTAATGGAGATAGATGGCGGATCAATGATGAAGAACATCATGTCAATATGTGTCTCAATGTTCCAAGAACGTTATGCCAGCATGAAGCCCAAAGACTGGAATCACCTGATATTCGATTACATCAGCCAAGTGACTGGTCGCAATGATTTGAGGGAAAAGACGGTGGTGTATTATAAAGTGGGATAGATAATAACTAAAAATAAAACAATATGGACATAGACAAGAAAATTGAACGGCGTCTTAAGAAAGATGGCCTTACCTTAGAGGACTTGGCACCAGAGCAATTGTGTCGATTCTTAAAAAAGGTGAAAAGGGAGTTTTGATTATAGAATTTCTATTATAGGATTTGTATAATTGGGATTTTCTTTCTATTTTTGCGCCAAAAATAAGCATTATGGAGAATCCTTTCTACATCACCGGTATCATTCCAGAACCCTATTTCTGTGATAGAGGGAAAGAAACTATGTGGTTTGTAAGCACTCTTGAGAACAAAGCGCATGTTCTGTTAACATCGCCTCGAAGAATGGGTAAGACGCAGTTGATTCGCCATGTGTATGAGCAACCGTCCATCAAGAACAACTGCTATACCTTTTATACGGATATATATCCCACTACCAGCCTGCACGAATTGGTATTGTTTCTTGGCAAAGAGATATACTCTGTACTGGTGCCCAAAGGAAAGGCGGTGATTGATCAGTTTCTGGCAGGTCTTCACTCTTTGGCAGGCAGTATTGGCTACGACCCGATTAGTGGTCTCCCTACATTCGATATCAAACTGGGCGACATCCACACGCCAGAGTTAACACTGGAAGAGATCTTCCATTATCTGGAACAGGCTGACAAACCATGCATTTTCGCCATCGATGAGTTTCAGCAAATATCCCAATACCCAGAGAAAAATGTGGAGGCTTTGCTGCGAACGCATATCCAGAAAATGAACAATTGCCTGTTTATCTATGCCGGCAGCAACCGTCATATTCTGGAAAACATGTTCAACTCAGCGGCCCAACCTTTCTATAACAGTGCGGAGCAGCTATATCTTGACTGTATTCCAAAGGATATCTATACGGCTTTTGCCGAAGAGCAGTTTTCAAAAGCTGGTAGAAAGATCTTACCTGAGGCCGTATCGCTTGCCTACGACCTTTTTGAAGGCCATACCTACTACGTCCACAACGTGCTCCACAACGCATTTGCCTATCTGGATCCCGTAAAGGTCATTGATGAGTCGGACATCAATAAAACGCTGAAAGACATTCTGGAAGAAAAGGGCCGAACCTTTGCCTCGGTCATGAACCAGCTCAACTATCAGCAGAAAGAAACGCTGGTTGCCATTGCCAAAGAAGGCATAGCCAGCGGTGTAACCTCTGCCCGTTTTGTGAAGAAGCATGCGCTCAAATCGCCCAGTTCCGTTCAGTACGCCATCAGCACTTTGCTGGAGAAACAACTTCTAACCTATCAGAATGAGGAACGCACAAAGACTTATAGTGTTTCCGATCGATTCATGCAAATGTGGATTTGCAGGACGTATTGACGTCCTCCTCCATTGGAATGTCGAGCGTCACTTCGTAGGTATTGTCAGTCTCGTTGACGTTGAGTGTGTAGTTGTTGCCGAAGATGATGTCTAACCGCTGCCGTACGTTGGCCATACCTACGCCGCCCTGCTGTGGCACGGTTGTTTGTTGTTGCTTCTGGTGCTTGCTGTTGCGACAGCTCCAGAGCAGGCGGTCGTGATCCTGCTTGTCCTTATGGCGCTTGCCTGTGATCTCTATGAATGACGGTTGCTGATAGCTGACGCCGTGCTTGAAGGCATTCTCGACGAACGAGATGAAGAGTAGGGGAGGAATCATCTGCGACTGGTCGGGACTTGACGGGATGAGCTGGTTGGAGCTGTCTGTGAATTGCAGTTTGCCGCCGTAGCGCATTCTCATCAAGTCGGTATAGTTCTTCATGAACTCCAATTCCTTGTTTAACGGCACCCGCTTGTTGTCCGTCTCATAGAGCACGTAGCGCAGGATTTTCGACAGCTGGATGATGGCCTCCTTCGAGCGTTCGGGATTGATGTCGACCAGGGCGTGGATGTTGTTCAGCGTGTTCATCAGGAAGTGAGGGTTCAGCTGATATTTCAGATACTCCAACTGCTGTTCCAGATTCTTACGCTCCATCTCCGTCAGGTGTCGCTGATCGCCTTTCTGCTTGAAGTAGAGCTTCACACCGAGGTTCATACCGAGCATGAGGATGAGTATGATGACAGCAATGATGTCGTGCTGGCTGAGGATGACCGGCGGTCGGTGGTCGTCACGGCGGAAATGTCGCGGGCCGTGAGGACGGTGGGCACCGTCGCCAGCAAACTGCGGGTGCTCCGGGTTTTCCGGACCTTCCATCAGTTCCGGGCGTTCCTGTCGGCTTGGATGTTCGTTGAGTTCGGGGCGCTCCATCTTCTCTATCCGTGGAGCGTGATGTTTTGGACGGTCTTGGCACTGGTAGAACGTGAACGCACCAACCAGTGCGATGACGATGCCGAAGTATATCAGTTTCTGCTGCTTGTACACCAGCAATGGCGCCAACAGATGGTTGTGGACGAGGAAGACGGCAAAGTACAGGCCGTACTGTCGCCACACCATCAGCACCTCGTCCCAGTCGAACGTCAGCGACGTGTCGTTTGTCGTACGGATATACAGACTCATGATTGGCGCCATGAAGAGTAGTCCCCACAGCACCAAGTATATGACGGTCTCCTGCCGTTTGTCCTTGCTGAAAGTCATGGTGTGTCTATTTAACGCCATATCCGTTCCAAATACTTGTCCCGCTGATAGCCCCCAACGATACGGATGGCGTGCTTGAAGCGACGATGGTCATGCTGTTGCCCATGTTGCTGTTCGACGGCACCTTCATGGAGAAGACTGCCGTTGAGCCGTTCTTGAATGTGTACCAGCTGCCCTTGCTGTATGACGTCGACTTGCTGGTGACGCCCGTGAGGCTGCTGCCGTTCTCCAGTCCGCCGATGGCGGCAACGTTGCCGCCGGTGATATAGAGTTTGCAGCCACCCTCGGTGTTGGCGTCGATGCCCACCTCTGGCGACCCTTTGGCAACGGCAAACACGTTGCCACCCTTGATGTAGAAGTTGCCGTTGGCGTCAAGTCCGTCGTTGCCGGTGGAGTTTCCCATGACGTAGCCGCCGCTGATGGTAAAGTCGGAGGCCGCGTTGATAGCGTCGTCGCCAGCCTCGGCATAGACGTAGCCGCCGGTGATGCTGATGGTGCCTTTGGCCTCGATGGCTTCATGACTCTTGGCCGTAGCCACGATAGTTCCACCGTTGATGACAATGCCGCCAGTATAGGTGTAATTGTTGTTGCCTCCACCACCGGGGAATCCACCGCCGCCGGGGTATCCTCCCCCACCGGGGAATCCACCGCCGCCACCTCCGCCGGGTGCCTCTTCGCGGCTTGTGCTGGCTGCCGACTTCGTTCCGGCCTTTATGGCTTTTGCCGATGCCGAATAGCTGCCCGAGCTGTAGTTTGAAGCGGTGTTTGTAGCCGTGATGTTGCCGCTGTTGACGGTCAGTATGTTATCGGCCTTGATACACTTTCCGCCCGTCCCGCTGTTTGTCAGCATGATGGTGCCGCCGTTGATGGTGATGTCGTTATCGGCGTTCAGTCCTGCGCTGCCTTTAGCGTCGGTGGTTGTTGTGCCGTTGACCGTTTCCGTCTCGACGGTGCCGTTGCCTGTAGTTTTGATGTTGATGGTGCCGTCGCTGACGATGAGGTCGCCGGCAGCCTTGACGCCCTTAGTGGCTGTACCCGTCGTCGTGATGTTCAGCGTGCCGCCTTCTATGTAGACGTTGCCGCTGTTCTCGTCTTCGTGGTTGGTGGTTGTGCCCGTCTTGTCATCGTCTTCTTCTATGTCGGCCTGTATGCCGTCGTCGCCCACGCCGCTGATGGTCACCGTGCCGCTCTCCATCAGGAAGTACTTGTTGCACGAGATACCGTCCTTGACGGCCTTTGTGATGTTCAGCGTCAGGTTTTTCACCGCGATGTAGTCGCCGCTCTTGATGGCGTGAGCCGTGTTGCCGACGACGGTCAGCGTGCCTTTGCCCTGCAGTTGCAGCTGTCCCTTGCTGTAGAGCGAGCCTTTCTGCGAGCCGTTGGCACCGTCGGTCAGGGTATTTGTCGTGCCGCTCTTGGCTGAGATCTGTATACGCTTCTTGTTGTTGATGCTGATGGCAGCACCAGAGGGGTTTGTCAGCGTGACGCCCGACAGTTGGATAGTACACTTGTAGCTGCCGTCGAGTTCCAGTCCGCCGTCGGTGGTCGAGCCGCTCAGCGTGTAGGTAATCTCGTCGCCGTCTACGTCGGCGGTGTTTGTCTGGCTGATGGCGACATGAGCCCCATTGACGGTGGCTGTGACGTAGTTGGCCACGTTGCCGGCAATGACGACGCTGGCCGTCGTGCCGCTGTAGCTGATGCTGACGCTATTGTTCTCGACGCTGGTATCGTCGACGGTAATCTTACTGATGTCCTGAGTGCTGAACGCTTTGCCCTGAATGGTCAGCGTCTGTCCGTTGTCGGTGTAGGTCATGTCGTCGGCATTGGCCGTGAAGGCGTAGGTGACACTGCCCTGCTGGACGTTCAGAGTCTGAGCCTCGATGCCGATGGTTGCCAGCACGAGTGCAAGGGTTGTTAGTAGCTGTTTCATTTCACGTACTTCTTAGTTGTTGTGTTTCCTTTCTTGAAGATATAGAGTCCGCAGGCAGGCTTTCGGCCTTGTGGCAGCCGGCGTCCGCTGAGGTCGTAAATTTCTGTTTCTGCATCGTTCCAGTCGTCAGCCGACGCCTCGACACGCTCGATGGCTGTCGTCGACTGGGTGTTCGTGAAGTACATCCTTTTCAGGTCCGTCAGCGCTATGGCTGCCTGTTCCGTACCATTGGTGGCTGTCAATGTGCCGTTGCTGTAGTTCAGTGTCAGTCCTACAGCGGTCAGCGATGTGGCTGTGCCGTCGTTTTTCTCGATGGTCAGGTACTGGTAGTCGGCCGCCTGTGCCGTCATCGTACCCGCCAGGATCATGGTTATCAGTGCATGTCGTTTCATATAAATCAATTTGTTTGTTTCTGATGCTGCAAAGATAATGAAAAAAAAGAAACGGGGCAAATCCGTTCAACGAATGCCCCGTTTTTTTCAGTGAATCACTCTTCACTTTAGATTCCTAAAGCCTTTTTTGCTTCGTCGGCAGCTTTGTTGGCAGCATTGTCAATTTCTTCGTTAGCCTTCTGCTTGGCAGCGTCGACGGCATCCTGACCAGCCTGCTTAGCGTTATCGACAGCCCCCTCTACAACCTCCTGGGCGGCATCGGCAGCATCCTCACCCGCAGCCTTCACACCGTCGACGGCCTGCATCAGTCCGTTGACAATCGTCTCGGCGGGCGTGGCGGTCAGCGCGTTGACGGCAGCCTGAGCGGCGGCATTCTCACCAACGAACGACTTAATCTGCTCGGCATTCTCCTTCAGGAAGTCCTGCACCTTGGTCACGTACTCCTTGGCAGCATCAGGATTCTGCTTGAGGATTTCGGCCACCTTTGCCTGGATAGCCTCAATCACCTGCTGCAGCTTGTTGGCATCCTTAGCCTCGATTTGCTCTGACAGCTGGGCGGTAGCCTCATTGATAGCCGTCTCAACGTCGAAAGCAGCAGTAGAGTCAGCCACTACTTCGTCAGCTGGAGCCTGCTGAGCCTTGTTGCCACACGAAGCGAAACCGATGGCCATAGCTGCCATCACAATCATCATCAATTTTTTCATAACATTATAATTTTAAAAGGTTTGAATGTTTAAATCTGGTGGCAAAAGTAGTGTTTTTTTCATTATCTTGCCATATTCTTTTGCTATTATTAACTTTTTTCGTACCTTTGCACCCTCTTTTCAAGATAACAGTTTAAATTATGACGACATTAGAGTTTAAGCCGCAGCTCTTTGCGACACTCAAGAACTACTCGAAGAAGCAGTTCACCACCGACCTGTTGGCCGGTATCATTGTAGGTATCGTCGCCCTACCGTTGGCTATTGCTTTCGGTATCGCCTCTGGTGTGACGCCCGAGAAGGGTATCATCACCGCCATCGTTGCCGGTCTCCTCGTATCCGTCCTTGGTGGTTCCAAGGTGCAGATAGGTGGTCCTACGGGCGCGTTCATTATTATTATCTACGGCATCATTCAGCAGTATGGCTTCGAAGGCCTGACCATTGCCACGCTGATGGCCGGTGTGTTTCTCATTTTGTTTGGCGTCCTCCATTTAGGCACTATCATCAAGTACATCCCTTATCCCATTGTCGTGGGCTTCACCTCGGGTATTGCGCTGACGATCTTTACTACGCAGATCAAGGACCTGTTAGGACTGACGATGGAGAGTGTGCCCAGCGACTTTATTGAGAAGTGGATAGCCTACGTGGGTTCTTTCCCCACCATCGACTGGTGGAGTGCAGGCGTGGGTATCGGCTCTGTGGCGCTTATTGCCCTGTGGCCACGCTTCAGCCATTCCTCATTCCTCAATTCTCATTTCTCATTTCTGTCAAAGCTCCCTGGTTCGCTGATTGCCATCATCGTCATGACTGTTGCGGCACTGCTGCTGAAGCAGTATGCCGGCGTTACTACCATCGAGACCATTGGCGACCGCTTTGCCATCTCTAATGTCCTTCCTGAAGCACAGGTGCCCGCTCTGTCGTGGGAAACAATTAAAGGACTGGTGTCGCCCGCTATCACCATCGCCATCCTCGGCGCCATAGAATCGTTGCTCTCTGCCACGGTGGCCGATGGTGTTATCGGCGCCCGCCATTCCAGCAATACCGAGCTGATAGCTCAGGGTGTGGCCAACTTGGCTTCGCCGCTGTTTGGCGGTATCCCTGCCACAGGTGCCATCGCCCGTACCATGACTAATATTAATAATGGTGGTCGCACACCGGTAGCCGGTATTGTCCATGCTGCCGTGTTGCTGCTGATCTTCCTCTTCCTCATGCCGTTGGCACAGTACATCCCGATGGCCTGTCTGGCTGGTGTACTCGTCATCGTCAGCTACGGCATGAGCGGCTGGCGCTCGTTCTTCTCGATTATGAAGAACCCGAAGAGCGACGTCATCGTGCTGTGGGTAACGTTCCTGCTCACTGTCATCTTCGACCTGACCATCGCCATCGAGGTCGGACTCATCTGTGCCTGTCTGCTCTTCATGCGCCGTATGGCTGAGACGACCGATGTCAAGGTTATCAGCGACGAGATTAACCCCGCCGAGGAGGAGAGCGACTTCCAGCTCGGCAATCTTGAGCACCTCACCATTCCCGAGGGCGTCGAGGTTTACGAAATTAACGGTCCGTATTTCTTCGGAGCAGGTAATAAGTTTGAGGAAATCATGGGTGCGCTGGGCCGTGGCGGACGTCCCAAGGTGCGCATCATCCGTATGCGTAAGGTGCCTTTCGTCGACTCTACGGGTATCCACAACCTGACGAACCTCTGCCTGATGTCGCAAAACGAGGGTATTCAGGTAGTCCTCTCTGGCGTCAACGAGAAGGTGCAGGCTGTGCTCCACAAGGCTAAGTTCGACGAGATGATTGGTGCCGACAATATCTGCTCGCACATCAACATCGCCCTCGACCGTGCCCGCCAGTTAATCTGATTAATCGTAAAAAAGTGCAAGAAAATTTGTTTGTGTGGAAAAGTATTAGTAAATTTGCGCCAAATATCTAATTACTAACCTACACGACAATGATTCACAACCGATTACTATCAGTTAGAACAGCATTCTCGGCAGTCATGCTTGCCGCCTGCATCTGCGGACAGGCTGCCAACGACAAGAAGAGCGTGACGCAGGTCAACGAGACCGTTACCATCACTACTGCCACAGACTATACCGTCACCTCGGCCACCCCCTTCGGCACCAACGGTGTCGTCAACATCGGGAATACCGATGCTGCAGTGCTTATCCTGGCAGCCGTGAAACCCTCTGCAGCCGTGAAACTGCTGTCTGCCCACGTGCAGATAGCCGGCGCACCAGCCAAAAACGGACAGAACTGCCAGGTGAAGCTCTACAACCGTGGCTGCATCATTCTGCCCTACGGCGACAGTACCAAACCATTGACGGTCTATTCAGAACAGAATTTCGGCGGTACGGCCGTGAATGACTTCGGGCTGGAGAACACCGGTGGATTCATGAACACGCTGACGGATGAGAAGCTGAACAACAAGATTCGCTCGTTCAAGCTGAAGCGCGGCTATATGGTAACCTTCTCGCTGCGTGCCAAAGGCTATGGCTACAGTCGCTGCTTCATTGCTGACGATGCCGACCTGGAGGTGGCCGAACTGCCTGCCGAGCTTGACAGCAAGATTACGTCGTATCGCATCTTCAAGTGGTACGACACGGGAAAGCAGCAACTGGCAGCAGCCGACGGTGACTATTCTGCCTGTTCGGCACTGAACGTCACGAGTACCTACACATGGGGCGTCGGAAGCAACATGGGACCCGACGTCGAGAGTGTGCCACAACATATCAAGGAGAACTGGCCTTCGCCAGCCGAACTGGGCAGTGCTACCTGGTCGCCGCACATGAAGACCAACAACGAGCCGCGCAATCCCGCCGACGAAGCCCAGTGCGACCTGAATGCCATCCTCAATAACTGGGAGGACCTGATGGCTACTGGTATGCGCCTTTGCTCACCGTCGTCCTGGGACGGCAGCGACTACTGGAATGCGACGGGATTCTTGAGCGATTTCTTCAACGAGATTGACGCCCGCGGCTGGCGCTGCGACATTATCGACCTTCATGGCTATTGGGCTGAAGGGTCGTTCGATACCAACATACCTAACTGGTACAATGCCTTCAAGCGCCCCGTCTGGGTGACCGAATGGGTGTGGGGCGCATCGTGGAACAGCAATGGCGCCTTTGCCTCAGGAGTCACCGAGGCGCAGAATGCTGCTGCCGTGAAGCGTATCTGTGAAAAGATGAACAGTCAGGATTTCGTGGAGCGTTACTACTACTGGAATGGCGAGCGCGATCCGTCAAAGATTTACAAGGACGGCAAGCTCACCGCTGCGGGGCAATACTATGCCACCATCAACTCCGGCCTTGGCTTCAAAAAGAAAAACGCCTACGTCCCCAAGGCTGTGGTGCGTGTACCTACGCTTGGAGGACAGTATACGGAGTCGACCCATACGACGAAACTCTCATGGCGTGAACTGAGTGGTGAGTTGACAGCGCAGATGATGCTTGAGCGCCGCACAACAGCGAAGCCGGAATGGGAGGTGATAGAGACCTTCACCCCCAGCGAGGATCCTAAGCTCTACACTTATAATGATACCGAGGGCGGCTACGGCTGCGATTACCGTGTACACATCGTAGACTTTAAGGGCAGGAATATCTACTCTAACGTCCGTTCAATTCTGAATAACGAGGTTGTCTACCTCTATAACGTAGGTGCTGGACAGTGGCTTACCGGCGCTAACAACTATGGCACGAAAGCCTCGCTGACCCCCTATGGCGGCCTGAATGTGACTATGGGCTTCGACGATAGCGGCAACAGCACTATCGAAACCGGTATCAAGCGCGACGACAACCATCACTATCTGAATGTTGACGGAACGTCTGCATGGGTAGATCAGGCGTTGGGCAAGTGGAAGGTCACTGAGGTTGGCGAGGTCGACGGACGTACGGCCTATACATTGGCAATCAACGACAAGTACCTGCAATACGATGGTTCGAGTAGCGCATTGGTGCTTGGTACGGCTACGGATGCCAATGCCCAGTGGCTGAAAGTGTCTGAGAGCGAGCGCATGGAGATGCTTGCCGGTGCCACGAGCTCATCTTCCGTTGACGCAACGTTCCTCATTCCTGGCGCTTCGTTCAGCCTCTACGACAGCCGTAACGACAAATGGACGGGCGAACCCTCTCTTGGTGGCAAGCAGGAAAACCGTTGCGCTGAGAAGTTCAACACCACTTTCGACGTCTATCAGAAAGTGACATCGACACTTCCTGTAGGCCGTTATCGTCTGTCGGTGCAGGGCTTCTACCGTAATGGCCCGTATGCAACAGCCGCCACAAAGCATAAAAACGGCACCGAAAGCCTGAACGCTTCGTTCTATGCCGGAACGACGAACGTACCCATTCAGTCGATATTCACCGAGGCGGGCAAGCTGGATGTCGGAAAGACGACGTCGGGCATCAGCGGCAAGTTCCCCGACTCGATGAACGACGCTTCCGACTACTTCACCGCCGGACTCTATGATAACAGCCTGAGTTTCCTGGTCAAGAACAGTACGCAGGTGAATGTCGGTGTCAAGAAGACCGACGCTGTGGACAACGACTGGACTATCTTCGACAACTTCCGACTGGAATACTTCGGCGACTTCAGCACCGCTACGGTTCCTACGCAGGCCATCGACGGCCAGTATTGGGCCACCTTCTTCTGTTCTTTCTGTGCCTACGAACTGCCAGAGGGGGCTACGGCCTACATCCCCTCGCGTAGTGGTAACACACTGACGCTCCACGCTATCGGCAATGTGGTGCCAGGAGGCTATGCCGTCATTATTGTCAGTGACTATGCTGGAGATTTGCATTTGAATCGCACCTCCTATACGCCCGATGAAGAGACGACGGCTATCCTTCGCACCAGCGTACTGCGTGGCAACGACAACGATATGAAGACCTCTACTTACAAGAATCCCTATTCGTTAGGAAGTAAGGACGGCAAGTGCTTCTTCCTGCCTCATACCGCCCTCTCTATTCCTTCGGAACGTGCGTTCACGACGATGTCGTCAGCTGTTGACGCCCTGTCGGTGGTGTTCGACTCGTCTGTAGACATCAGAAACATCACGACCAGTATCGTCCCTGTTTCCGACGATGTGTATGACTTGCAGGGGCGTCGCGTCAGCACGCTCAAGAAGGGCGTCTATATCCAGAACGGCCGCAAGGTTGTAAGAAAGTAAATCAAAATTTAACGATTGTACCCAGGCAGCATCATCGTGCTTGCCTGGGTACAATCGTTTTAATCCAAATCTAATGACCGATTTGGGTTTAATTGTTTCAACCACAATCTTTTCCGCTGTGCATTTAGACGTAGATAAACTGGCCTATTTAGCGGTGCTAAATAGGCCAGTTGGATAAGCGATATGGGCCAGTTTGCTTTGCTATATGGGTTAGTTGGGTAAGCTATATGGGTGCGACGTGTTACTGCATATCGTAGACGACCTGCATGAGGCGTTTGCCCAGCTCGTCGGCTTCGGCCATCGTCTGTGCCTCGCTGTAGACGCGGATGATGGGTTCGGTGTTCGACTTGCGCAGGTGTACCCAGCGGGTGGGGAAGTCAATCTTTACGCCGTCGATGTCGTTGACGACGGCATCGGGGTCTTTGGCGAACATCTCCTTCACCTTGACAAGGATAGCGTCGACGTCGGTCTCGGGCGTGAGGTCGATGCGGTTCTTGGCTATCTGGTAGTCGGGGAACGTGCGGCGCAGTTCGGTGGCGGTGCAGCCCTTTTGTGCCAGAGAGGACAGGAAAAGGGCGATGCCTACGAGGGCGTCGCGGCCGTAGTGACTCTCGGGGTAGATGACGCCGCCGTTGCCTTCGCCGCCGATGACGGCACCAACTTCCTTCATCTTCGTCGTGACGTTGACCTCGCCGACGGCAGCGGCTGTGTAGTGGCCGCCGTGACGCTCGGTGACGTCGCGCAGAGCGCGGGTGGAGGAGAGGTTGGAGACTGTGAAGAGTGAAGAGTGAAGAGTGAAGAGTGAAGAATTTGCTGCCGCAGTCCCATCAGCAGAGGGAATGGCGGTAGCAAATTCTTCACTCTTCACTTTTAATTCTTCACTTAGGACGTAGTCGGCGACGGAGACGAGGGTGTATTCCTCGCCGAACATGGTGCCGTCTTCGCAGATGAAGGCGAGACGGTCGACGTCGGGGTCGACGACGATGCCGAGGTCGAAGCCGCCCTGACGCATACGTTCCATGATGCCTTGCAGGTTCTTCTCCAACGGTTCGGGGTTGTGGGCAAACTGACCAGTGCAGTCGCCGTTGAGTATCTCGTAGTCGACGCCGAGGGCCTCGAAGAGCTGGGGCAGGATGATGCCGCCAACGGAGTTGATGGTGTCGGCACAGACGCGGAAGTGGCGTTTGCGGATAGCCTCGACGTCGGCCAGACGCAGGTCGAGTACCGACTGGACGTGGCGCTGGTTCATGGTGTCGTCGAAGGTGACGTGGCCTAACTGCTCTACGGGAGCGTAGTCGAAGTCCTCAGCCTCGGCTATGCGGAGCACCTCGGCGCCGTCCTCAGCTGTCAGGAACTCACCCTCGCTGTTGAGCAGTTTCAGGGCGTTCCACTGTGTGGGGTTATGCGAGGCGGTGATAATGATGCCACCGTCGGCCTCGTGCCAGCGCACGGCTAACTCGGTCGTCGGCGTGGTGGCAAAACCAATGTCGATGACCTCGTAACCCATGCCGACGAGGGTGCCGCAGACGACGTCGCGAACCATAGGGCCTGAGATGCGTCCATCGCGTCCGACGACGAGCCTCCCCCGACCCCTCCGAGGGAGGGGAGTGCCTGCGGATTCTTGAGCCCCAACTTTGGATTGGTTTCCAATGAATGTGGCGTATGCCGTTGTGAACTTTACGATGTCTAACGGGTTCAGGGTATCTCCCGTGTGTCCGCCGATGGTTCCGCGGATGCCTGAAATGGATTTAATAAGAGTCATATTGATTTACAATTTGACGATTTACGATTTACGATTTTTCGATTTGACAATTATCAATTTTCAATTAAAATTTTCACCTTCCCCGTTGGTAGGTGATGTCGTAGAAATAGGGGCGGACGTTGGCCTTGGCGTTGTTGGTCGTTCCCTGCGAGTGGGGCACGATGAGGCGCACGTGAGCCTTCTCGTCGGTAGCGCTCGAGAGTCGTCCTAACTTGACGTACTGCAACGGAGCTAACCACGCCTCGGGCACGCTGGTGCCGTAGGTGGCGCACATCAGTCCGCGGCTCTCAGAGAAGTAGGCCGTGTAGGTACTGCCTGTGCGGGTGACGCACATGATGTCGGGTGTGAAGACGTAGGAACCCGTTAGGTTGTTGATGCTTGTGGTATCGAGAATAGCCTTCTCGGAGAATCGGCAAAGGATGTTCATTGTCTCGCCGTCCTTGATGACCTCGCCGCTTCCTCCGTTGAGTATCTGCATGTAGACGCCACTCTTGTCGAGGATGACGAACTGTTTGTTGCCGATGGTCTTGTCGCCCTGTTCGTGGAACTGGTTTTCGCTGATGATGACGAAGCTGGAGTCGCTGATGAACTGCTCGATACCGTCGCGCTCGCGATTCTTCAGGTCGCTATAGGTCTCGTAGTCGTTACAGGCGACGGTGGCCAGCGTGGCTATCAGCGTAATGAGTGTATAGATGGTCTTTCTCATGAGGATGATAAAATATTTCGCGTGCAAAATTACGAATTAATCTGCAAACAGCCGCAATATTAGGCTACTTTAACAGCTTTTCGTAGGCAATGATGGCCTGCTGAGCCACTTTGACGGCCTCGTCGATAGAGCAGTAGAGGCGTCCGCCGGAGGCATTGAGGTGGCCGCCGCCGTTGAAGAATTCGGCTGCCATCTTGTTGCAGGGGAAGTCGTCGACACTTCGGAGCGACACCCAGACGAGGTTTTGCCTCTCCGTGTCCTCGCGCAGCGAGATGCTCAGTTTGTGACCTTTGATCTGCAGTGGCATGTTCACCAGTCCCTCGGCGTCGCCTTTGACGAAGTGGAAGCGTTTCAGGTCTTCGCGGTGTAGGGCGTAGTAGGAGGCGTGGCGCTCGTTGTCGACCACTAAGCGTTCGAGCATGACGAAGCCCGTCAGTCGCAGGCGGTTCTCTGAGAAGTTGTGGTAGACGTTGCGGTAGATGCGGTCTTTGTTGATACCCTTGGTCAGCAGCTGCGAGATGATATAGTAGATGGTAGGGTCGCTGGAGTTGTAGGTGAAGCCGCCCGTGTCGGTCATCATGCCGCAGTATATCGGCGTGGCGAAGTGTTTGGTCATCAGGTCGAAGCCGCCCAACTGCCAGACGATGCGGAAGACGAGTTCCGATGTCGACGAGGCTTCGGGGTGGCTGATGGTAAGTATGGCAGGCACGTCGGGTGCCAGGTGGTGGTCGATGAGTATCTTCTTTGCGGGTGAACCGCAAAGTGCCGTTTCCATTTCGTCGACGCGGGCGGGGGTGTTAAAGTCGAGGCAGAAGACGAGGTCGGCAATCTTCAGCAAGAGGTCGGCCTGTTCGCGGTGTTTGTCGTAGCGCACTATCTTCTCAGTATTGGGCAGCCAGTGCAGGTAGTCGGGGTACTGGTCGGGCACGATGATGGTAGGCTCCTTGCCCTGTGCCTTCAGATACTCTGCCCATCCCAAAGAAGAGCCGAGGGCGTCGCCGTCGGCATTCTGGTGGCAGGTGATGATGATGTTCTGGCTCTCGCCGATAAGTGTTTTCAGCTGCTCGAGCTGTTGGCTGTTCAGTATGTCTTTTAGCATTTCTTTATTTTTCGGGTGACAGATAGTTGAGGCGGCTCTTGCCCTGATAGCTCACCGTACCCTGCTGTTGCAGATAGCGTATGATGATGTCCGATGTCGTTATGTTCAGCACTGTGGGTGTCGACTTCAGCTCCTCCTTGTATGTGGTTATGACATAGGAGTTTGTCACTACGCGGTAGGTCTTCTTTCGGTTGAAGCGGCTACCGTCGGCTGCCATCAGCCTGACATTCGTGATGTCGTTGCTGCCTTTCTTGTCGAGTGTCAGGTCTGCCCTTAGTCCGCCCAAATGCGGAAACTTGTAGGTGTTCATCTGGCCGTAGCTGATGATGAAGTGTTCCAGTTCGTCGCCTTTCATATCCAATAGGACGGCTGTACTGCCGTAGGGGTCTATCTCCAGCGCGTCGTGGATGGTGATGTCGCCAGCCGGCAGTTTGCGTATGCGTATGCCTTTGTAGTTCATGATGGCCACGTCGGCGCCGGTCTCGCTCATCAGGGCGTCGCAGACCATGGCGCCCAACTCTTCACGTGTCTGGAATGACGTCTCGGCCCGTGCTAAGATGCGCTTGAAGAAGGGGTCGCCCGAAAAAGTCTGTACCATCGCCTCGGCAACCTTGTTCGGGTGTGGGAATGTTCTGACAAGGATGTAGTCAGCCTTCTTCGAGACGACGCGGCCGCTGTCGACGGTAAGAGTGACGTGAACGGCTGTACTTAGCAGGTTACGGTTTTGCGTGACGAGCACACCGTTGTGCAGCGGCTCCTTCTCGCTCAGCTGTCGGTGGCTGTGGCCACCGATAATAGCGTCGAGCCAGGGGTTCTGTTCGGCAATGAGAACGTCTTCCCGATAACCTACGTGCGACAGCAGGATGGTGGCGTCGCATTGTCGGGAAAGCCACTGGTAGCGGCTGACGGCCTCGAAAGGTGAGGAGAATTTTAATCCACGGAGTACATCAGGGTGGGCGTCGGGTGTGCCATTGCTGTTGATTTGTACGGCGCTGATGACACCCAGTTTCAGTCCCTCGACGTCGAAGACCTGATAAGGTATGGCCTTAATGCCTGTCGTGTCGTCGGCTTCCATGTTGGCGCAGATATACCGGAATGCCGATAGTTCACAGAGTTTAGGCAGCGAGAAGTCGTCGAACTCATGGTTGCCAATAGCTGAGGCGTTGAAGCCCGCCAGGTTCATCAGTGCTACCATAGGATAGCCCGACGGCTGGTATTTGTCGTTGATAGGGTCGCCCGTGCGGTTGTCGCCTGCCGAGAAAAGCAGCAGGCTGGGGTAGAGTGAGCGTAAGCTGTCGGCAATGCCAATCAGCTGTGGCATTGCCTCAATAGCGGCATGCGTATCGTTGACTGCCAGGATATGAATATCGCGTTTCTGAGCGTGCGAAACAGCTGTAAGCGCCAGCAGTAATAGCCCGAAACAAGCCCTTTTGATTCTTAAACTCTTCATTTCGGCTACAAAGGTATAAAAAAAAGCGGTAATAGCCAAGTAAGTGGCAGTTTTTTGAATTTTTATGTCGTTTGTGGTGCGTGGTTCATAATTATTTTGTAACTTTGCACGCCGAAATAAACACATATATTATTAATAATGTATAGAACAAATACTTGTGGCGAGCTTCGTCTCGCTAATGTCGGCCAGCAGGTGACGCTGGCCGGGTGGGTGCAGCGCACCCGAAAGATGGGAGGTATGACGTTTGTCGACCTGCGCGACCGCTACGGTCTGACGCAGTTGGTTTTCGACGAGTCGGATGACGCACAACTGACGGAGCGTGCCAACAAACTGGGACGTGAGTACTGTATTCAGGTGAAGGGTACCGTTCGTGAGCGTGAGTCGAAGAACGCGAAGATGCCTACGGGCGACATCGAGATAGTGGCCCGCGAGCTGAACGTGCTCAGCGAGAGCGTGACCCCCCCGTTCACCATTGAAGACCAGACCGACGGCGGCGACGACATCCGCATGAAGTATCGCTACCTCGACCTGCGCCGCTCTGTCGTCCGCAAGAATCTGGAGCTGCGCCACCGCATGACCATCCTCATTCGCAATTTCCTCGACAACCTGAACTTCATCGAGGTGGAGACGCCAATCCTCATCGGTTCGACGCCCGAGGGTGCCCGCGACTTCGTGGTGCCTTCGCGTATGAATCCCGGACAGTTCTACGCCCTGCCGCAGTCGCCGCAGACGCTGAAGCAGCTGCTCATGGTCTCAGGTTTCGACCGCTACTTCCAGATTGCGAAGTGTTTCCGCGACGAGGATCTGCGTGCCGACCGTCAGCCGGAGTTCACGCAGATTGACTGCGAGATGTCGTTTGCTGACCAGGAGGATGTGCTGGAGATTTTCGAAGGTCTGGCCCGCCACCTGTTCAAGGAGGTGCGCGGCGTGGAGCTGCCCCCGCTGCAGCGTATGACGTGGCACGAGGCCATGCGCCGTTTCGGTAGCGACAAACCCGACCTGCGCTTCGGCATGGAGTTCGTCGAACTGATGGACCAGCTGAAGGGTACGGGCACGTTCCCCGTCTTCAACGATGCCAACTACATCGGCGGCATCTGCGTCCCCGGCTGTGCCAATTACACCCGCAAGCAGCTCGACCAGCTGACCGACTTCGTGAAGCGTCCGCAGGTGGGTGCCAAGGGGCTTGTCTACGTGAAGTTCAACGAAGACGGTACCGTCAAGTCTTCTGTCGACAAGTTCTACGAGCCGGAGGTGTGGGCTAAGGTCAAGGAGGCGATGGGTGCCAAGGACGGCGACCTCGTGCTTATCATGAGTGGCGACAATGCCAACAAGACCCGCGTGCAGCTCTGCACCCTCCGTCTGGAGATGGGCGACCGCCTGGGTCTGCGCGACAAGGACAAGTTCGTCTGCCTGTGGATTGTCGACTTCCCTCTGTTCGAGTGGAGCGACGAGGAGCAGCGCCTGATGGCTACCCACCATCCGTTCACGTTGCCTAACCCCGACGATATCCCCTTGCTCGATACCGCTCCTGAGAAGGTGCGCGCCGTGGCCTACGATTTCGTCTGCAACGGCGTCGAGGTGGGCGGCGGTTCGCTGCGTATCCACGATGGCAAGCTGCAGGAGAAGATGTTCCAGATTCTCGGCTTCACGCCTGAGAAGGCTATGGCACAGTTTGGCTTCCTCATCAACGCCTTCAAGTACGGCGCACCCCCTCATGCCGGCCTCGCCTTCGGTCTCGACCGCTTCGTCTCGTTGATGGCCGGACTCGACAGCATCCGCGACTGCATCGCTTTCCCGAAGAATAACTCGGGTCGCGACGTCATGCTCGATGCTCCCGGATTCCTCGACCAGAAACAGTTGGACGAGCTGAACCTGAAAGTGGAGATTGCAGAGAAAGAATAAGCAGCTCGACGCCACGTTTCGATAGGACTAAGCAGACATTCCCACGGTGGGAACGTCATGTTCCCGCCGTGGGAACATCGCGTTCCCGCCGTGGGAATGTTTAGTTTGATGGTCATCCAACAACTATTTTCCCCCTTCTACAATAAAAAAAAACAGGATTTCCGTGCAGTAATTCACGGAAAAAGCTTATCTTTGCACGCAAAAGGTAGAATCATATTTAAACTAAATAAGGATTCATAATATGGTAACAACGCAATTGAACCCCGCACAACTGAATGTTCTGAGCCTGATGGCTTATATTGACACAGAACAGGAGCAGCAGGAATTGCAAGATATACTGTTGCAATTCTACCGCAAGAAGACCGACAGCCTGCTGCTGCAGTTCCAGAAGGAACACGACATTACCCAGGATACGCTTGAAGAATGGGCAAACCAGCACGAAAGGACTCCCTACGGTAACAGATGAAAATCGTACTCGATACCAATTGCCTCGTCAACATCATCATGCCAGGATCGTATAACAATGACATCTGGCAGGCTTTCCGTGCAGCCAAATACGTGCTGTGCGTCACCAACGAGATTCTGTTTGAGTATCACGAGATACTCGCTAAGCGGTATAACGCCCTTATCGCCAACACTGTGATGAAGGAATTGATAGAGACACCGAATGTCGAGCGTGTAAATCCCACCTACCGCTTCAACCTTATCAAGGCGGACCCTGATGACAATAAGTTTGTCGACTGTGCCGTCATCGCAGGAGCCACTTACATCGTCAGCAATGACCGCCACTTCCACGAGCTCAAGCAATACGACTTCCCGAAAGTGGACGTCCGTACACTCACCGAATTCCTCGGCATAGTAAGAACACTCTAACCACGACATTATCCCTCGGTTTTGCTTACGGTAAACCCCAGGTTTACTGTAGGCAAAACATCCGTAAAAACATCCGTATTCTGCCACTCATCAAAACTTTTTACCGTCATTTCTTTGTGTTTTCCGAAAATATTCGTATCTTTGCCACCGAGAACAAAAACGAAATCAATAATATTTCAACAATAACAAATTCAAAACCACTAATTATGAAGAAACTAAGACTTCTGTATTTTGTCGCCCTGCTGCTGATGGTTGCCATGGGCGCCAAAGCCGACAGACTCAACATTACGAGTGAAGATATCGGCAAGGTGTTATGTACTGATGGCACCCTTTATGCTACATGGACAGCGGCTTATGATGCCGGCAAGGAACCCGTAGCCATGATTGCTTACGTCAATGGTTTGACCCATCAGGGTTTGGCCATCGCGCTGGGGGATGCTTATGTGATTAATGATGGCCATTATTCTGGCAGTTGCGCGTGGACTGAGATAGACTATTATTTACAGACTTGGGTGACGGATAATAATTATAACGTTGCGAATGCTACTTGGAAGGTGCCTTCCCCTATAGAATGGCAGCAGATGCTTATCGGCTGTGGAGCTTTAGGCGACGTGGAAGAAAATGATTTTGGGTCGGTATACATGAGCATGGAAGGTATTAATACTAAACTCAACAATGCATTGGAAAATAGTGGGTTGCAATACTCGTATTGGTCAGATACAAAGTATGACGGCGAGAAGGCTTGGTATGCATATTTTAATCCTCAATCAGGCCAAATGGACTTAAGTCGTTATTCATATTCAATGGAGTTTAATGTCCGAGGCTGTCTTTCCTTTAAAGTAGCTACAGATGCCACCTTATACCCGGTTAAGGTTGGCGAGGCTGAAAAGGGAACAATACAAGCTGACGACACGTGGGTAGCAGCGGGTGAGACCGTCACGCTTATCGCTACTCCTGCTGAGGGCTATATGCTCGATGAAATCGTTGTAACCGATCAAGACAACCACCCCGTTGAGGTAATTGGTGGCAAGTGGTACACCTACGGCAACAACAACGAGGCTACCTTCATCATGCCTGAATCGAACGTCACCGTCATGGCGACCTTCACCCATGCCAAGACGGCTGCCGATGGACTGTTTATGAGAATGCCTACCGATGGCGAGGTAATATGTACCATTCCCGATGGCGTATTCTCATTTAAAATTAAAGGTGATGGATGCTATGATGGAGACATAACACACAGCAGAAGTTGCGATGGAACTCTCGTCTTGAAGACATCGGTGAACCATATCTTCCAGTTGAATTGCAAGCCGAATCAAAGCATGGTAACATCATGGAAGTCTGGTTTTAACGTTTTTGACGGTACCTCTATTTATGACCCGGAAATTGTTGTTTGGGTGCGAGGAAATGGTGGCGTCGATACCAGCCACAACATTGACATTCCTGCATCAGGTCTGGTACAGAGCACCACTCCTAATATGAGGATCTATTATTGGTCGAGTGTTACTGGCGATGCTGTGCCTTGGTTCGACATGACCGTCAACGTGGTCGCTACATACATCGCCAGCATGACTGCCATCATCACCAGCGAGAACCAAGTGACGCTGCCAAGTCTCAACGTGGATTATGGTCTGAGTGCGCCTGGTAGTGGTGCCGGCGACGCAACCATCGACGGCGAGAAGGCAAACCTCTATACCCTCTGTCTGCCCTACGATCCCATCGTTAGCGAAGGCATGAAGTTCTACACGCTGGATAGCTCTACCGAATCGTCGCTGAAGTTCATGGAAATCACCGGCAGTCCGGCAGCCAACACGCCCTACCTCGTAGCCGTCTTCACAAACCAGAGTGTAAACAAGAACATCAATACCGAGGTCACCTTGGAGAAGGAAATCGGGGGCGCAGCCACCGAAGGCTTCAAGTTCCTTGGAACCACTACCGGCATAGCCAACGCTGAGGCCGCAGCTAAGAACGCCTTCATCCTGCAGGACGGCAACACGTGGGGACGGGTGCCTGCTGGACATCCTGAAGTTTACATTCCGCCATTCCGCGCCTATATCGTGCCTACCGCCGCTACCGGACGTTCAGTCCTCGTTGGCAGCTTTGGCGACGCTACCGGCATCACCACCCTGCAGCTGACCGACCGCGACGGCACCACCCGCTACTTCGACCTCAACGGACGTCGCATCAGCAGTCCCACGACTCAGGGCGTCTATGTGACGAACGGTAAGAAAGTAATCATTAAATAATTGATAAGGATATGAAGAAGAACTATCAGGAGCCTTTAACGAAGGTAGAATATATCGATATTCAGCAGCCCCTGCTGACGGGTAGTGTAGAAGGCAGCATCGGCGACGATGCTACCACGCCTGCCAAATCCCGCGAGTTTGGTCTCTTTGGTGACGTCGGCGATTTCGGCGACGTCACCAATTTCGACGAGTTTAGCGCCAACTGAGCCTGGCTTTGAAATTGATTTACATCAAGAATAAGGCCAGTTCTGCTAAAAAAGCTTAATTATCAGCTATTTGCACGAAAAGTTGGAGTAACTTTGCACCCCGAAAAAGGAGAAAGAAAGTTTTCACTTTAACACGTGTAATATTTTAAAGCATTATGGCAGAAAAGAAAGCAACAACAAAGAAGGCTACTGAGACTAAGGCTACAGCAGCTAAGAAGGAAACAGTTAAGAAGACCGCTACGAAGGCAGCTAAGGCTACGCTCGCAGTAAACGCTGAGAACGCTGGCTTCAAGGCAGGCGATGTTTATCAGGCTCTGGCAGCTGCAGAGAAGGCTCTCACCGTTAAGGAGATTGCTAAGGCTGCAAATATTTCTGAGGAGGAGACTCTGCTGGGTCTCGGCTGGCTCTTCAAGGAGGGTAAGCTGGCTAACGCTGACGAAAAGGTGACTTTGGCCTAATCAAAAATGCAACGATAGAAAAAGGTCGGTAATATGCTTACCGGCCTTTTTTTAATAGATGACGTACGACAAGCAGATACTACAGATACTGACAGACGTCGGTGAACGGGGAATAGGTGTGCAGCAGTTGGCCAAGCACGTCTATAACCTTAACAATTCGCTTTTCTCGCAGTCTGATATTCAGGAGATACACAGTTACGTACAGCAATTCCTGCTGAGGAACTCCAAGTCGCCGTTGTCGCTTATTGAGCGGACGGAGCGTCGCGGCTACTACCGTCTGAACACGCAGAACAACGCCGATGCCCGCCAACTGATGCTGAGCTTTAACCCGCATCAAGCTGATGCTGACGATGCGGAACAGAAAGACGAGAAGCAGCAGACCGACCTCTCGCTGAGCCTGTTCGACTAATACTTGTTTTCGCGATATACCGTTTCGTAGAGGCTGAGCAGTTGTTCAGCCGTAAATTTCCAGGAAAAGAGTTTTGAGCGTTGTAGTCCTACCTGCACTTGCTGTTGGTAGTAGGCTTTGTCGGTCTCTAACCTGAGCAGCTGTTCGCAGATCTCTTCAGGACTTTCGGGGTTGACCAGTATGGCGTCCTTTCCGCCAATCTCGGGCATCGACGACGTGTTGCTGGTGACGACGGGCGTGCCGCAGGCCATTGCTTCAAGGAGAGGTATACCGAAACTCTCGCGGAGCGAGGTGTAGAGGAAGGCGAAGGCTGCGCTGTAGACGTAGGGCAGGTCGGAGTTGACGATGTAGCCCGGCATCTCGATGTGCTGCCGGATGTTCTCGATGTGGTTGCGGCTGATGATGTCGTCTAAATAGTGGCGGTCGAGGTCGGCCATCAATAGGGGGCGCTTGACGTTGCTGCGCTCTAAGTAGCGCGAATAGGCGATGAGCGTGCGTTCGGTATTCTTCTTCGGGTCAGTATTGCCTAAGAAGAAGAGGTAGCCGCGCTCGCGCATGTACTTGCCGAAGACGCAGTCGGGGTCTTCCATCGGGCGGAACCAGTCGTTATAGCCGTTATAGATCATCTCTACCTGCTTCTTAGGCAGTTGCAGGCGGTTGATGATGTTCTGCTTCTCAAAATCCGAGACGGTAATGATGCGGCGGCACTTCCCGAGGATGCGCGGCACGACAAGGCGGCGGTAGAGCCATCCCATGTTCTGGTAAAGCGAACTGTTGCCTTTGTCGCGCGGTTCCAAGAAGATGATGTCGTGGAGTGTTAGAATGAGTGGTATACCGCAGAATAGCGGGGCGGTGTTGCTGGTACAATGCAACAGTTCGACACGCGCCTCACGGGCAGCCCGTGGTAGTGACCATTGTTCCCATACCGGATAGAAACCGCCGCCCACCTCGATGATATGGAAGTTCGGCGTGTCTTTGACGCAGACGTCGGGGCCAGGTGCTACAAATACGAAGTACTCATTGTGATGGTCCATTTTCTGCAACTCCAGAATCTCCTGTAGCACGACGTAGTCCATGCCGTGCTTGTTCTGGCGGAATATGCGTTGAGCTTCAATACCGATTTTCATGTGACGTTTGATGATGATGGTTAGTTGATGTGTTTGATGATTTTGGCGGGCACGCCTCCGACGACGCAACCGTCGGGGACGTCGCGGGTGACGACGGCTCCTGCGGCTACGACACTATGGCGGCCGATGGTGACACCCGGCAGGACGACGGCTCCGGCACCTATCCACACGTCGTCGGCGATGGTGACGGGCTGGGTGGAAACACCCTGCTGGTCGATGCGGCGCGTGGCGTCGTCGAAGTTGTGGTTCAGGGCGGTCACGGTAATGTTCTGCGCTAAGTTGACGTGGCTGCCGATGGTGACAGGCCCTATGATGGTGTTGTGCAGGCCGATGCGCGTGTGGTCGCCGATGACGACGTCGCCTACGGCGTTGTTGATGCAGCTGAACGACTCGACAACACTCTTCCTGCCGAGAGAGAAACGCCGGTAGGGTGGGGTGTCCATACGTACGCTATGGTAGATTTTCGAGCCTCGTCCACGATGCTGGTAGAGCGGTGCCAAGAGGCGTATGTACCATCGTGGACGTGCGTCGCGTTGGTTCATGATGAGCCAGTCGAGCCATTGCTTCATCCGCGGGCTTCCTTTGAGTTTCTGTCGTATGTTTTCGTTGTTCATGTTGCGGTATGTGGTTAGTCCATCAAAGCCTTCCATTGGGCAATGATGTTGTTGATGTCAAACTTACGGGCTATCTGTAGCGCCTCTTCCGACTTGGACGTCCAGTCCACTTGTGTGGCGTCGTAGAGTCGTTGTGACAGCCCCTCGATGTCGCCGTTCTTGAAGTAGAGGCCAAAGTCGCCCATGATTTCCTGACTTGTCGGCAGGTCGGACGAGACAACCGGCAGTCCGTGGGCCATCGCTTCGACCAACACCAGTCCGAAGCCCTCCCAGCGGGAACTCAGCACATAGACCTGCGCTTGAGAATAGAACGACTGGATATGCTTGGTGAACGGGTGGATGGTCACCCTGTCTTCCAGCTGGTAGCGTCGGATGAGCGTCCGTAGCATCTGCTCTTCCTGTCCCTCGCCGACGATGTCGAGCATCCACTCCTTGTCTTTCTGCGCAAACAGGTGGAATGCCTCTATCAGCAGGTCGAAACCCTTGTGCTGGTAAGAGAAGCGTCCGATGGAAAGGAAACGCTTCGACTGTCCTGTCGACGGTTTTCCCGGCTTGAGGGTCAGCGGGTTATAGATGGCCGTCGGCTTGAAGGCCGCGTCGTAGGCGTCGTACATCTCCACGTCGTGCTGGCATAACAGTACGACCTTGTCCAACCGCCGGAACTGATAGACGTAGTGCCGTTGGCGTGCTTCGCCTAAGTACAGGTGATTCTTGCCATAGATGGCTTCAAACGAGTTGTGAATCCATCCGATGGTCTTGACGCCTTTCAAGGCCCGCTTCATCGTGGCTAACCGTCCGGCCAACGGGGCATGTACGCCGATGACAACGTCGTAATGTCCAGCCTGTAGTTCTCGGGTAAGTGCCCGTCGTAGCGATGGGGGGAACGAGCTGTAGCCGTAGAGCGTAGAAGCCCATTGCGACTGTAGCCGGCGTTTCAGGTAGAACCAGCTCCAGGCTTTGCATAGTGTGTTCTCTATCCGTCCGGCCTGAGGATAGGCGAAATGCCTGAAGTGGAGAGGCGCTTCGTCCATCCCATATAAAGAAGTGTCTGCTGTCTCGGGCTTGTCGAAGGTCAGTATCGTCACGTTATCGTCTTGGGCCAGCGCCTTGGCAATGACTGCCGTCACCCGCTGGACTCCTCCGATGCTGAAGATGCTGTCTATTAAAAAGCAGATACGTTTCTTCATGTGATGCTGTTAACGACGGTTGCCATTTGATGCTTCCACGAAAGGTCGCGAATAGAGTCTCTGATAGCCTGCGGCGTCATCTGCAGCTGCCGGTAGAATGCCAGAATGCTGTTGATGTCAACAGGTGTCTCGTCGGCAGGTGCTTTCAGCACGTAGGGCTTCTCGTCGAAGTCGCTGTCCGTTTCGGAATAGACGAAGGGAATGCCTCGTGCGGCATACTCCCTGTTCTTGAGCGTCTTGATTCTCTGGATGTTGACACGATGACGGCCCAGGCTGCCGATGCCGAAGTCGCAACGGTTGAACAGGTCGTCCAACGCCTCGCCATGCATCTTCCCGTGCAGAATGACATACTGCTCCATACCGTTGTCGGCAATCATTTTCTTAAACTCAGCCTCGCCATCGGCCGAGAAGAAGTAGCCGACGACGTGAAACCTGACAAGATAGTCCTGCGGTTGTGCGTAATACTGCGCCAGCCCTTTGACAAGCCGGTCGAAGCCGTGCCATTTATGTATCTCGGCCACGCCAATCAGGTTCAGCTCCTTCGTCGTGTCGTTGACCGTTGTCTTCATCCTGACGCTGTCGAAGTCGATACCATTTGAAATGCGGATCGTCTTCTGGCCGAAAATCTCGGTATAGTCCGAGAAGGTGACGATGGCGTCCAAGTGTCGGGCAAACCGCTTTCTGAAAATCTTGTCCTGGAAAATCTGCCGCTTGATGCCTTGCGCCTCGTATTCCTGGTCATACGGGTAGGTGGGAATCTCCATCACCACCTTCATGCCCGCCTGCTTCATCCGTTTCACCATCCGGATGGTAAACGGGTTGGCATTATGGTTCGAGCGTATGTAGACGAACTCAATCTTCTGGGCGATGGCATACTTGACGATGGATGAGAACTCCATCCGTTTCCTGATTTTGCTGAGGATGCCATTCCCGTAGTCGGCAATGATCCGGTCGTCCACCATTCTCCGTTTGGTGACGGTCTCATCCACATAACAAAGGTGGACATCCATATCGCATGCTTTGAGCGCTTCGACCTGATATGAAATCTTCTTGCTGATTCCGTTGTTCGGGTCAAATCCGTGAAAGAGAAGAAACATGGCTTTGGTCATAGAGCGTACGATGTCAAATTTTGTGCTAAGGTAGCCATTTTTTTTCTATCTTCCAAATAATCTGTTGCTTTTTTTGCTATTTTCAAATAAAAATAGTATTTTTGCATCGCCAAAACACGATTGAAGGTATTTTGAACACTCAGCATTATAAGATTGTCTATTGCACACCTGCACTCTATTCTGCGGGTGGTGTTGAGCGCGTCATTAGCGTCAAGGCCAACTATTTTGCCGACGTCTTAGGCTATGATGTGACGGTTATCGTCACCGAAGGCCCCGACGATACGACCTTCTTTCCCCTCTATGAAAACGTGCGTCTCGTCAACCTTCATTTAGACTATGAAGAGCTGTGGCAACGGCCTTTCCTGACGAAGGTCTTCCTCTATCTGAAGAAGCAGTATCAGTATAAGCGGCTGTTGCGTTCCGAGTTACTCCGTCTTCGGCCCGACTTCACCATCAGCACCTTGCGTCGTGAAATCAACTTCATCAACGACATCGACGACGGCAGCATCAAGTTAGGCGAGCTTCATCAGAGCTTGACGAATTTCCGGGGCATTAGGAGTGCCCGTCCGAGCCTGCTGGAACGTTGGTTCCATGCTTGGTGGAAAAAGAACCTGATTCCCCATCTGAAGCGTCTCGGCAAGTTGGTGGTGCTGACGGAGAAGACGCAGCAGGAGTGGGCCGAGCTGAACGCTACCACCATTCCCGACCCCTTGACCTTCGATGTTGACGGCCCCGCCAGTTTGTTGACGTCGAAACGGATAGTGGCTATCGGTCGTTACGTCAACGAGAAAGGCTACGACCTGTTGCTACAGGCGTGGGCCCAGGTTGAGCGGCAATACCCCGACTGGCGCTTGGATCTTTATGGCGACGGTTGCCGCGCGCCCTACGAGCAGTTGGTTGAGACGCTCCATTTAGACAAGACCCGTTGCGGCCTTCACGGCAGTCTGTCCGACGTCATGAGCGTCTATCTTGACAGTTCGCTACTCGTGATGCCTTCGCGTACGGAGGGCTTTGGACTAGTCCTTTTAGAGGCGATGTCGTGCGGTTTGCCTGTCGTGGCTTTCGATTGCGAGAACGGTCCTGCTACCATTATCTCCGATGGCGTCGATGGCGTGCTCGTCCCGCCGTTTGACGTTGAGGCGTTTGCCCGTCAGATGATGCTGTTGATGGACGTTGAAGACCGTCGCCGACAGATGGGACAGAACGGTCGGGAGAAAGCCCGTCAGTATTCTATAGATAAGGTGGGCGCCCAATGGCAGCAACTCTTTGAAGCGCTGAAACCGCTATGAAGTATGACGTCACGATAGGAATGCCCGTCTTCCGTTCCGAGGCCTATGTCCGTCAGGCATTATGCTCGGCGCTGGCTCAGACCTATCCTTCCGTAGAGTTCCTCGTTGTCGACGATGGTAGTGACGACGGCTCGATGGCTGTCGTCCGCGACCTGCAGCAACATCATCCTCGCGGGGCCGACATCCGCATCCTGACGCATACCGCCAATCAGGGCGTTGCCGCTGCGCGCAATCATATCATCGAGGCGGCGCAAGGCGACTTTTTATATTTTATGGATTCCGACGACGAGATAGCCGCCGAGACCATCGCCCTGCTGATGCAGAACGTCAAGACGTACGACGCAGAAATAGCCTTCTGCTCTTACGAGAAGATAGAACTGACGGGCGCACGGGTGGCTTGTCAGTATCCGTCGCTCCATCTGTTTGGAGCCGACCAACTGGCCTGTTTCGCCTTTCGCAAGTATGGCGCCGTTCAGGCTTCAGCCTGTAATTACTTGGTGCAGACGGCCTTGCTCCGGAAGCGTGGCTTGCGGTTTATCAATACTGACTATTGGGAGGATATGGCTTTCACGTTCCAGTTAGTGACCTGCGTGTCGCGTGCCGTCTTATTGCCCGACATCACCTATACTTATTATTGTCGCTCGCATTCCTTATCTCAGTATCAGGAGCGGCAGACGATAGCCAAGCAGGAGATTCTTCGTAATGCGAGAACCGTCGACCATCTGAAGACATACGTCCAGACGTTATGCCATAAGAAATATTTCCCCGACTGCTGTCTCTATCTCGTCATGACCAGTTTCTATATGGTCTGCCACGTCCTGAAGCGTCGTGCGACGATTGTTCCGGTGGTATCCGACGGGGAACTCCGGGCTATGATGGCCCATCCTGCCACCCTTCGCCAGATAAGCTCTTTTGGGCAGTCGCGCCTGCGGAACTTGGCGTTGTTCGTCATCGGACAACTGCCCGCTCCACTCTGTGTGACGGCCATCCGGCTTTTAGGAAAACTCAAAAAGTTAATCTAAAATTTGGCGGTTTGATGAAAAATGCCTATCTTCGCAGTCAGAAATAAAAACACAAGCTTATGTCGAACTGGTATGACAAGTATCTCTCCATTTATGGCAAACCGTTCAGCGAGGTGCCTCAGCAGGTGATTGACGAAACGCGTGAACGGCTTGCCGCCTTGCAGAGCGAGCATCCTGTGGCTTCCATCGTCGTCATCGGCTATAACGAAGAGACCCATCTGCAGGCTTGTCTCTGGGCTATTAGCGAGATACGTTGTAAGTATCCGGTCGAGATCATCGGTGTCGACAATGATTCGAAGGATCGTACGGCCGAGATTTATCGGCAGTCAGGCATTCCGTATTATACCGAGTACCAGCACTCCTGCGGCTATGCCCGCCGTTGCGGTCTGCAACATGCGCGCGGCAAGTATTATTTCGACGTCGATAGCGACACGCTCTACCCGCCGCAGTACTACGAGCTGATGCTCGAGCAGCTGATGAAGCCCGGCGTGGTGGCCGTCTCGGCTACGTGGAGTTATTTCCCCGATGCCAATCATAGTAAGTTCGGGCTGAAGATGTTCGAAATGTGCCGCGACCTCTTCCTCTGGATTCAGCATTTCAAGCGTCCTGAGTTGAGCGTGCGCGGACTGGTCTTCGCCTACGATGCCGACTATGGGCGCCAGGAGGAGTATCGTGTCGACATCATCCGTGGTGAAGACGGTTCGATGGCTTTGTCGCTGAAGAAGTATGGCCGCATCAAGTTCGTTCGCGACCGCCGTTGTCGGGCTATTACCGGCTACGGAACAGTCGGCAACCAGTCGATGTGGCAGAGCTTCGTCCATCATGTGAAGATCCAGAGCAAGGGGCTTTCGCGTATCTTCTTCAAGAAGGAGCATTACGAAGATAGCGACGATAACTTAGTGAAGCCAAAGTCATGAAGATTGTCTACATTAGTGATGCGCTTGCCATCTGGGGTGGCTTGGAGCGGGTGTTGACAGATAAGGTGAATTATCTGGCCGACGAGTATGGCTATGAGATTCATCTGCTGACCGCCAACCAGGGTCATCACCCTATACCTTATTCCATGAGCAGCAAGGTGCATCATCATGACTTAGACGTCCGTTTCCAGCAGCAATACAAGTTTAACGCTCTCCGTCGCCTCCTGCTGCGCCGTCGCCTCCGTCGGCTGTTTGTCGACCGGCTGCGGGCGTATCTTCAGGCCGTTCAGCCCGATGTCGTCGTGTCCTTGCGACTCGAACTGATGTCGGCCATCGCCGAGGCCAAGGGTGGGGTACCCCTTGTCCTTGAGTCGCATTCCATACGCTATGCCGAGCGTTTCAATCAGGTCAACAAGTTCGAACAGCTGAAGACGTGGTGGTATTGTCGTGCCGCCCGTCATGCCCAGATGATTGTCGCCCTGACCGAAGGCGATGCCAACGACTGGCGCGGCATCAACAAGCATGTCTGTGTCATCCCCAACGTCGTCCATCTGAACCAGGGCGCCATGAGCAAGTGCGACTCCAAGTCCGTCATCTTCGTCGGTCGTTTCTCTCATCAGAAAGACATCTATAGCATGGTGCTGATATGGAAGCTCGTCCACCGGCAACGGCCCGACTGGCGATTAGACGTTTACGGCGGCTACGGCGAGGAGAAGGATGAGCTGTTGAAGATGATAGAAGAGGCCGATGCCAATATCTTTGTCCATGAGCCTGTTTCCGACATTTTCGAGAAATACCGCGAGAGTTCCATCTTGATACTGACGTCGTCTTTCGAACCTTTCGGCCTCGTCCTGCCCGAAGCGATGAGCTGTGGCGTGCCGGTGGTTGCGTTTGACTGTCCCTTCGGTCCGTCGGAGATTATTACCGACGGCGTTGATGGGTTTATCATCAAGAAACGCAACATCCCTCTGTTTGCCCACAGGATTTGCCATCTGATAGACGCCCATGACCTCCGGCTCAGCATGGGGCAGGCCGGCATCCAGTCGTCCCAGCGTTACCAAGCTGAACGCATCATGCCCCGTTGGAAAGAGTTATTTACCCAGTTATCGTCAAGTGTATGAATAACAGAATTGAGGAACCGTTAGTAACCATTGGCATACCGGTCTACAATGTCGAACAGTATCTTGAGAAGTGCCTGCTTTCCGTCCTGAACCAGACCTATCAGAACATAGAGATTCTGGCTGTTGACGACTGCGGTACTGACGGTTCTATGGAGATTGTCCGTCAGATGCAGGCGCAGGAGGCGAACGGCTCGAAGCTGCAGATCATAACCCAGCCCCGCAACGGCGGCAGCGGCGAGGCGCGTAATGCCGTTATCGCCCAGGCGCGCGGCAAGTATCTGTACTTTCTCGATTCCGATGACTACATAGAACCAGGCACGATAGAGCTGTTGGTCAGAGAGGCCGAGGCTCACGATACCGATGCCGTCTTTGCTTCGCTCCGGAAGGTGGTCTACGGTACGACCGACGAGATACCCACCTTGCAGTATACCGACTATATGGTCATCAAGGGCAAGGATGAGTTTGCAAAGTATCTTTGTCAGGACTTGCGCTGGCACGTGGCCATTACGGCTTGTAACGTGCTGTTCACGACCGACTTCCTGCGGCGTAACGATATCAAGTTCCTGGCCAGCAAGGACGAGGACGCCTTGTTCCTGTCCGACTTCTATTCCGACATTGAGTCTGCCGTCATCCTGCCCGACGTCACCTATAACTACGTGATGAGGCCCGGTTCGAAGATGGGTGTCAACGCCCGCACGACGATTCCCGTCGACGAGATTCGTGGCCGCTTCCTGACTGACTCCATCATGACTGAACGTTGTGCCCGTCTGCGTGGCCGTTCGTTCTACGACGCCCATTGTTCGCGGGTTGTCAAACACAAGTTCCGCGCCGTCTGCGTGGCCTTGCGCCATCGCCGTCGTTTTACGGAGCCCCTGACGAACCGCGAGATCATGGCCGAGATGGCGCATCCCGCCACGTTTTGTGAGATATTGGCGTTCCGTCGCTACCGCCTGTTCAACCTCTTCTTCTATATCGTGAGCAAGTTGCCGTCGGGTTTGTCGCTTGGGCTCTTGTATGTTATCGGAAAGCTGATCAGGTGGATATAAACTGTTGATGCGTATGAAGAAGATAGTATATGTCATGAAGTCGTTCGCCGTCAAGGCTGGCGTCGAGCGGGTAATGTCCGACAAGATGAACTACTTGGCCGGGCAGGGCTATGAGGTGGTGATGGTGACCTACGAGCAGGGGCAGCACCCCGATGCCTTCCCGCTCCATCCCGCCATCCGTCATCTTGACCTTGGCGTTCCGTTCTTCCCCATTATGAAGTACGGTCTTCTGAAACGCCTGCCAAAAATCAGGCGTCTGCGCCAGTTGTTCAAGGCGCGCCTGCAGGCTCTGTTAGATGCCGAGCAGCCCGACGTGCTGATTGTCTCTACCTGCTCCATCAAACTGATGGATATCGTCTTGTCGGCGAAGACCCGTGCCCGCAAGATGATTGAGTCGCACGCCCCTTGTTATGCCGTCAAGAAATCAGTCTACTACCAGGACCGCCCGCTGCTGCGTATGCTGGCCGTCTTATACGACAAATGGATGCTCGGCCAGGCAGCCAAGGCCTACCTGTTAGTGACATTGACGGAGGGCGACGCCCGCGAGTGGCGTTCGTACATCCCGCGCATCGAGGTCATCCCCAATCCCGTCACCAAATATCCTGATGCGGTCAAGCCCCACGACGGTAGCGGCCATCGTATCATCTGTGCCGGACGGTTGAACAAGGAGAAGCGTTTCGACTTGCTGATAGACGCCTTTGCGCGGATTGCCGCCGACTGTCCGGAGTGGACGGTTGACATCTTCGGCGAGGGTGCCGATCGGCCGATGCTCTTAGACCGTATTGCCCGTTATGGTCTGGCCGACCGCATTATCATCCACGAGCCCACGTCCGACATCTACTCCGAATACCAGGATAGCGAGTTCTACGTTCTCAGTTCGCTCTACGAGGGTTTCGGGCTGGTGCTCGTCGAGGCCATGTCCTGCGGTATTCCCTGCGTGGCGTTCCGTTGTAAGTATGGTCCCGAGGATATTATTGCCGACCGTCAGGACGGTCTGCTGGTCGAGGATGGTAACGTTGTGGCGTTGGCCGACGCCATGCTTTGGATGATTCGTCACCCCGAAGAGCGCCTGCGTATGGGTAAGGCTGCCCGTGAGGCCGTTGCCCGCTATCAGAAGCCCGTCGTCATGCAGCGTTGGATGGACTTATTTGAAAAGTCGGAGTAAGCGTCTGAGATAGTAGTTGGCCTCGATGAAGATAATGGGTATGTGAGTGAAGAGTGCTGTAACCGCCTTTTGTCTGAATCCGTTGTCGAAGTTGACGTCGCTCAGGTTCCTTTTGATGAATTTGATGGTGTCCCATCTGTCGACCCGCCTTTTGAAACTATACGAAATTAAGATAATCAGGTGGCTGAATGACACGAAGACGTCGTCCTTCAGCTTGCGGAGCGTCGCGGGCGTATGTCCCTCCCAGCTGCATAGTTTCCACGTTTCCCTCATGGCAATACAGAAGTCGTCGGCCTTCTTCATGTCGAAGTTGTACGTGGCCGACGCGTGCCCCGTCCTGTAGATGTTCAGCAGCCACGATGCCCTGATGCATTTCTTGGCTTTCAGGTAGCATTCATGTGTGAAGGGAACGTCCTGGAAGAGTATGCCGGGATAGTTCCAGATGTTGTTCTCCAACAGGAACTCGCGGCGGTAGAGTGTGCGCCAGACGTAGCTCTCGTAGGGTGTGTAGTCTTCTAAGAACAGGTCTATGCCCGTCATCTCCCGTATCTTCAATGTCTGGTTGACGGGGGGCTGGTAGCGCTCTATCTCTTCGTCGCCCAGCATGAGGAAGTCGGCCATCACTAAGTCAGCCTTCGTCTCCAAGGCGGGCTTCAGGAGTGTGGGCAGACTGTTGGCTATGAGCAGGTCGTCGGAGTCGGGCATGATGATGTAGTCGCCCTTGGCCGCTTTGACGCCGTTGTTGCGGGCCACCGAGAGTCCTTGATTCTCCTGATTGATGACCGTGATGTTCTTGTGCTGTCCGATGATGTCGGCAATCATCTCCATGCTACGGTCGCGGGTGCCGTCGTTGACGATGATGACCTCAAATCGGTCTTCGTCAAGCCCCTGCCGGAATATGCTTTCGAGGCACGCCCGGACGTATTTCTCCACGTTGTAGACAGGAACGATGATGCTTAAGTCCATATTAGAGTTTTTTGTAGTCGGGGCAAAATTACGAAAAAAGATGAGAGTTGCAAAAAAATTTTTGGTTTTTTCTCAAAAAATGATTACTTTTGCCGAAAATTGCTGAAACAATCGTTAAATATGGAATATAAATATCATATTTTCTCGCCCTATCGCGTCTGTCCGATAGGTGCGCACGTCGACCACCAGCATGGTCTGGTGACGGGCTTTGCCATCGACAAGGGTGTCGACCTGTGGTTCAGTCCGTCCGACGACGGTCACGTTCATTTGGAGTCGCGTTCGTTCGACGGCATCGTCGACTTCAATATCGACCAGCCGACGCAGGTGCGGCAATATAACTGGGGCGACTACGCCCGTGGTGCGAAGTTCGCGTTGCGCAAGCGTTTCCAGCTGACGCGCGGCATCACCGGCGTGCTGCAAGGGTCGCTTCCCGTCGGCGGTCTCAGTTCGTCGGCAGCCGTGCTGATAGCCTACGTCATGGCTTTTGCCAAGGCCAACGGCATCAGTCTGCAACCGTTCGAGGTGGTGCAGATAGCGTCGGAGGCCGAGCGTAAGTATATCGGTCTGAACAACGGTCTGCTCGACCAGGCTTGTATCGCCTTGGGCCGTAAGGACGGGCTGCTGTTCTTAGACTGCGACACCAACGACTACCGCATCATCCAGAAGCATCCCGACATGCCCGACTTCGAGCTGGCCATCTTCTTCTCGGGCTTGACGCGCTCGCTCATCAATAGCGACTACAACCTGCGCGTCTACGAGTGTAAGACGGCGGCGTGGAACATGCTGGCTTATCTCGACCAGCCGCTGAAGACGTTCGACAAGACCTTCCTGCGCGACATTCCCAAGACGACGTTCGACAAGACGAAGATTGCTATGCCGGCGCGCTTTGCCCGTAGGGCTGAACACTTCTATACCGAATACCGCCGTGTGCGCCAGGGGGTTACGGCGTGGGAAACGGGCAATATGAAGCTGTTTGGCAAGCTGAGCTTCGACTCCTGCGAGAGTTCCATCCACAACTACGAGTGCGGCAGTCCCGAGCTGATAGCCATCTACGACATCATGCGGACGTTGCCCGGCGTCTGGGGCGGCCGTTTCAGCGGCGCAGGCTTCAAGGGCGCTTGTATCGCCATCATCGACCCTGCCTATCGCGACACTATTGAGCAGCAGATGACGGAGCGCTATCTGGCGCAGTTCCCCGAATACGAAAATACCTTCAAGTGCTTCTTCGTCAGGCCCGACGACGGCGCACGTTTTGTATAATGTCCCTATGAAGAATATTGTGATAGCGGCCGGCTATGCCACGCGGCTTGGCGAGCTGACCCGTAATTTCCCGAAGCCGTTGCTGAAGATTGGCCGTAGCACCATCCTCGGGCGTATGCTCGACGACATCGACGCCATTCCCGAGATTGACGAGCACATCATCGTCACCAACCACAAGTTTGCCGACCACTTCCGCACGTGGGCCGCCGAGCAGCACTACACCAAGCCCATCACCATCGTCGACGACGGGACGGAGACCAACGACACCCGTCTCGGAGCCGTCTGCGACCTGCTGCTTGCTCTCGATAAGTTGCAGATTGACGAAGATTTGCTGGTGGTGGCTGCCGACAACCTGCTGTTCTTCTCGTTCCGCGAGTTTGTTGACTTTGCCCGCGAGAAACAGACCAGCTGCATCATGTGTCACGAGCAGCCGTCGATAGAGAAGCTGCAACGCACAGGTGTTGTCGAGCTCGACGACCAACAGCGCGTGCTGGCCATGGAGGAGAAACCGCAGGAGCCTAAGAGCCATTGGGCTGTCCCACCTTTTTATATTTACAGGCAGGCCGACCTCGACTTGGTTCGTCATTCGGTAGAGAACGGTTGTGGCAAGGATGCGCCCGGCAACTTGGCTCACTACATGGTGGAGCACACTACGATGCACGCCTGGCCTATGACCGCCGGACGGTTCGATATCGGCAGTTTAGATACGTATTACGCAGCAATAGAAAAATATGGAAAAGATTGAATTAAACAACAAGGCAATATTAGTGACCGGTGCTGCCGGTTTCATTGGTTCTAACTTGGTGAAGCGGCTCTTCAACGACGCGAAGGGTGCCACCATCGTGGGTATCGACAACATGAACGACTACTACGACGTGTCGCTCAAGGAATACCGGTTGGAGCAATTGATCATTGAAAATGGAAAATGGACAATTAATGGCAACAGCTGGCAGTTCGTCAAAGGCGACATTGCCGACCGTCAGACCGTCGACCAGCTCTTTGAGCAGTACAAGTTCGACATCGTGGTGAACCTCGCCGCCCAGGCTGGCGTGCGCTACAGTATCACCAATCCCGATGCTTACATCCAGTCGAACCTTATTGGATTCTACAACATTCTCGAGGCCTGCCGTCACCATCCCGTCGAGCATCTGGTCTACGCTTCGTCGTCGAGCGTCTACGGCACGAACAAGAAGGTGCCTTACTCGACTGACGACAAGGTGGACAACCCTGTATCGCTCTACGCCGCTACGAAGAAGTCGAACGAACTGATGGCCCACGCCTATTCGAAGCTCTACAACATCCCCTCGACGGGACTGCGCTTCTTTACCGTCTACGGGCCTGCCGGACGTCCTGACATGGCTTACTTCGGCTTTACCAACAAGCTGCGCCGCGGCGAGACCATCCAGATATTCAACTACGGCAACTGCATGCGCGACTTCACCTACGTCGACGACATCGTCGAGGGCGTGGTGCGCATCATGCAAGGGGCACCCGAGAAGCGCCAGGGCGACGACGGACTGCCTCTGCCGCCCTATGCCGTCTACAACATCGGTAACAACCAACCCGAGAATCTGCTGCAGTTTGTCGACATCCTGCAACAGGAACTGGTGCGCGCCGGCGTACTGCCTGCCGATTACGACTTCGAGGCTCACAAGGAACTGGTGCCGATGCAGCCGGGCGACGTGCCAACCACCTATGCCGACACGTCGGCCTTGGAGCGCGACTACGGCTTCAAGCCCTCCACCTCGTTGCGCGACGGTCTGCGCGCCTTTGCCGAGTGGTATGCTACGTTCTACGGCGTCAAGGCGTAGGCTGACGCTTGCCTAAAAGTGTTGGGAAGTGGCGCTTCGCCCACGGAATGAGCGGGTAGAGCAGGGCGACGATGGCGAGGGCTATGACGGCGGCTTCGTACCACGCGTAACAGATGGTGGTGTGGAGGCCGAACAAGTGTTCGGCGGCGGCGTTGACAAAGCTGATGACGACGATATGCAGGCCGATGACGATAAGCGTACCCTCAGAGAGCGTGACGACCGTTCGCGGACAGCTGCCCAGCACCTTGCAGCCGTAGACGACGCCGAGGAAGAACCCGATGTTGACGGGGTAGAAGAGCACGATGTGGAGCAGGTGTTCGCCGGCATAGAACGCCTGCAGATGCCAGGCAAAGAGGGTGACGCTCGCCGCGAGACACGTCAGGCTGACCGCCGCATCCCGGCACCGTCGGGTGTTGAGAAGCGTGCGCTGCTGCCCCATCACGTAGCCTATATAATAATAAGGTAGATTGCGCATCACGCCCATCGGCGTCAGGTCGGGGGCGAAGTACCAATACTTGTTGGCTGCATAGAGTACGAACGACACGACGCACAGCACAATCATGATGAGGTGCTGATGACGGGTCTTGCGACACAGGTCGATGGCGACGTGCATCATGAGGATGGCGGGCAGATACCACAGAGGCCCGTCTAACGGCTCGGCAAAGCTGCCGCTATGCTGCAGCAGGAGGGTGCCCACGACGGGGCGCAGGGCTTCGGCTATGCCGGGCAAGGTGCCGTGGGCCACGTAGAACTTCAGCAGCCAGTAGGGATAGATGAGCGCGTTAAATAATAAATAGGGCACGACGAGACTTGACCAGTACTTCTGCCAGTTTGCCCGGTCACTGCCCCTGTCGCGCTTCAGATAGCCCGAGATGAAGAAGAAGATGGAGATGATGACGGCCTGCAGATACCGGAAGTAGAACGACTCCGGCGACTGCGGCAGATGACAGAAGACAACCGTCGTCGCCGCCCAGGCCTTGGCCCAGTCAATCCAGTTGATGCGCGCTTTCATACTGCAAAAATACGATATTTTTGTCAGAATTGCCTTGAGTGTCGTTTTTTTTATATATTTTTGCAGATTCAAGTGGCTTGATGACATTAAGAGAGAATGAAGCGTTATACGGTATATGGGTTCTTGGTCAGGTTGAGAAGACTGAAATGGCTGTGGTGGTCATTGGTCTTGTTGGCTGTGTGCCTGTCTGCTGGTTTCCTTGTTTTTTTTGTTATCGATAGGGAGTTCAGGGTTGCCGAGGAACTGCCGTACTACCATATTGGCCCTCGCCCTAATGACGACACGTTGCGGGTGGCGGTCGTCGGCGACAGCTGGGCGGAATATCATGCCTCGCTGGAGTGCGACACCATTTTCTGCCGTTATGCCCGAAGGCTCACTTCCCGTCCGGTAAAATGCTTCTCGCGCGGCCATAGCGGTAAGATTACCAAGGAAATCTATTATGAGATGTTCTACGACCATACGGAAGAACACACCTGGGATATTGACCGTTGCTTGCAGCCGTTGATAGAGCAGCATCCGGATTATTGCATCATCATGGCGGGAATTAATGATATGCGTATATACAGATCGGCTGACTTTTACACAGGCAACTATCGCCTGATGCTTAACCTGCTGATTGAAAACGATATCAGGCCCGTCGTGCTGGAGATACCAAGCGTCGACTTCGAGTATTACAATGGCAGTCGCAAGTTCTATAGGCAATGGATGTACGACGTGATAACCCTTTGCACTCAAATTGACGATAGCAGTTCTCAGGTTTACCGGGACGCGATGAGGCGAATGCTCAAGGAAACAGGCTTGGACGAGAAAGTCCTCTTCATCCCGATGTCTGCTTGGAATTCGGGCGGTATAGAGGCCCATCCTGAATTGTATCTCGACGACCGCCTGCATCTGAATCTGGATGGCTACCATGTTCTGGATTCGTGTATGGCATACGACGTCGTCAAGGACGCTCAGAAACGAAACAAAAAGAAATAAAACATATATGGAAAAGAAGAGAAACATTACCTACGATTACCTGCGAGGCTTCGCGATGCTTTTCATCGTGTTCGGACATCTGTATTTCTATTCCAACCGCTCTGAAGGTTCGCTGGCGTTCAATGTTTGCGATACCATTGAGCTGCCCGTCTTTATGTATATCAGCGGACTCCTGGCCCATGTCTCTGTCGACCGCTATGGCTTCCGTAAGCTGATATGGACAAAGGTGATACGACTGCTGTTCCCGCTGCTGTCTTTCTACGTCATCTGGGGACTGTGGGACTCTTCTTACTGGTCGCAGTTCTGGCTGAAGGAGCATAAGAATGGCTATTGGTTCATGCTGGTGCTTTTCGAACTGATGGTGACCCTGTCGTTCGTCAAGAAGTGCTCCACGCAGTTCAAAATCAAGTCTATCTACGTCAATACGGCTGTATATGCCATAGCCTCGCTCGCCTTTGTCATGATTCCAAAGGACGGGCTGGTCAATCATCTGTTGTGCGTGAAGTTGTACTGGCACTTCTATCCTTTCTTCATGATGGGCTATTACTCTTACAGGCTCGATCGGTTCTTGCAGTTGAAGTATGCACCTCTGTATCTGTTTCTCTATCTCCTTGTTTTCTTCTATTTCCAGAATAGCCTGTGGAAGGTCGGTCTCAACATGGTTTGCAATCTGTTTAGCCTGCTCTTCTTGTTGTCGGTATTCTCTACCAGTTTCAAGCCTTTGAAGAGCGTTTTTGCGACCGTAGGTGTCAACTCTTTGCAGGTGTATATGCTTCATTTCTTCCTGGTATTCCCGTTGTTGACGGTGCTCCCCGTGGTAGAGAACCGGTGGCTTGAGTTCCCTTATTACGTTGCGGTAGCTTCTGCTATTATCTTTGTGACGATATGCATATCAAAGCTGTTGATGAAGAGCAGTTGGTTGGCCATGTTCCTCTTTGGAGTGCGTCGTAAATAGACAGTTCGGTTGAATGGAAACGAAGCGTATATCGTATATCGACGCGATGCGGGGATTCACCATGATTCTCGTCGTCTACTCCCACGTCTGCCACTTCTGTTTGGGCGACTCGACGATGGGTTTTAACGCCGTTTTCTTCCTTTTCCGTCTGCCTTGTTTCTTTTTCATCAGCGGCTGGCTGTTCGAGCCTGTCAGCCGCAGACCCTTCCTGCCCAATGTCCGTCATAAGTTCATGGTTCAGATCGTGCCGACGTTCATCTTCCTGCTGCTGTTGGCACCGCCGCCCGAGTTCTTCCACCAGTTGGGGGCGCTGAAGGGTGGCTACTGGTTCACGTTCGTACTCTTCGAGTTTTTCGTCATCAACATGTTAGCCGTCCGCTGTCTGCCCCGCTACGGGTGGCTGCTGGCGCTGGTGGTCTCGGTGGGCGGCTTCTGGTTTGGCGGCTGTCAGCACGCGTGGCGGCTGAGTGGCGAGCATGGGCTGCTGCTCGACGTGGCGGGTCTGCTGAGTGTGTCGCTCTGGCGCTACTACCTCTTCTTCTACGTTGGCACGTTCGTGCGTCGCCATTTCGAGACGTTCGTCCGTCTGACCAGTCGCCCCGAGGTGGTGGCGGGCGTCACGTTGGGATTCTTCGCCGTAGCTCTGACGGCTCATCCTGACCGTCCTTGGCTGGAGTATCTGCGCTTCACGGGCGGCGGCTTGTTAGGCGTGGCGATGGTGTTTACGGTTTTCAGGCTCAGTAGCGGCTGGATGGAGCGGTGGCACGTGTCGCGCCCGTTGCAGTATGTGGGTCGGCGCACGTTGGATGTCTATCTGCTGCACTACTTCTTCCTGCCACGATGGCTCATGGACGATGCCGGCAGGCTGCTGGCCTACAATAGTCAGTTGTTGGAGTTCGGGGTGGTGATGACTGTGGCGTTGGTGGTGCTGTTGCTCAGCCTGGCGGCCAGCTACGTGCTGCGGCTCAGTCCGTTCTTGGCGCGCTATCTATTTGGCGTCAAGCAGGCGTAGGGCGTCGAAGAAGTTCCGGGCGTAGGTGTCTTTGTCAAACTGTCGGGCGTGTTCTTGCAGACGGGTGCCCATCGTGTGGCGCCGCTCTGGGTCGGCATAGAGGTCGGCAATGGCTGAGGCCAGGTTTTCAACAATATTTTCGCGGTCGACCATCGTGGCGATGCCCTCGCAGATTTCGGGTATGCCGCCGCTACGCGTGGCTATGAGGGGCAGTCCGGCGGCCATTGCCTCTAAGACGGTCAGCCCGAAGGGCTCGTCCCACATCGACGGCACGACGGCCACGTCGCCCGTCTTCAGGTACGACGGCACCTCGCGGTAGTCGATGAAGCCGGTGAAGGTGATGCGCTCCTTGACGGGCTCTGCCGCCTGCCGCAGCTCTTCGATGAATGGGGTGGGGTGCTGGTCGTGGCCGTAGGCCGTAGCGCCGATGACGAGCAGCCGCAGCCGGGGGATGACCGTGCTGAGGCGGCTGACGGCCTGCACCAGTTCGAGGATGCCTTTCTCGCGCGTCAGACGTCCGCTGTAGACGATGAGGAAATCATCGTCGGCGAGACCTATGCTGGCGCGGCTGATGGGGCGGGCGTCGGTGAATCGGCGGGTGTCGATGGCGTTGCTGACGGTCAGGCAGCGGGTGGTGTCGGGGGCGATGGTGCGCACGCGGCGGGTGATGAAGTCCGACACGCTCACCACGGCGTCGAAGCCTGAGGCGACGGCCTTGGCCTCGCGGCTGTCGGCGTTCAGGAAGTCGTTATGCAGGTGGAGCACGAAGAGGGCGTCGAGGCTGTCGCGCAGCCGCAGCACGTAGCCGGGGCGGTTCTCGACGATGATGAGGTCGTACGAGTGTCGGCGCAGCTGGCGGATGACGCGCCCGAGGAAGTACTCTACCGAGTAGTGGTAGTAGCCGCCGGGGTGGCGCTTCATGTAGTAGTATTTGCGCAGTCGTGCCACCTGGCTCGTGGTGTCGATGTAGCGGTAGTGGTTAACGGCCGACGCGAGGGCTGGGTGACGGCTGGTGCCGGGATGGCGCAGGCTGTAGACGGTGATGTCGTGCAGGTGGTGGCGGTCGTTGTAGTCGAGGTAGAGGTCTACCAACGTCTCAACGGCTCCCCCCTGTACGGCGGGGACGGGCAGCACGCCCGATGTCAGGATGGCTATCTTCATAGGCTTACCAGTCGTAGATTTCGCGCCCGTTCTCGAAGTGGAAGAAGTCGACAATCGGCGAGAAGCTCGACGCGTCGAACTGTTGGTCCTTCGACTCCAAGAAACAGAGGGGCACGTGCCCGATGAACGACGCCCAGCGCGAGTAGCTGCTGAAGGGGCCGATGATGAGGTCGCAGACGGAGAGGGTGTAGAGGTCGAGAATGGCCCCCGACGGCTCGCGCCCGAAGCGGCGGCAGCGGCAGCCCTCAAAGACGTCGTCGGGCTCGAAGGCCTCGTTCGAGCTGATGAAGAAGCTGACGTGGCGGCCAGCGTAGAGCGCCTGCACGCGCAGCATGAACTGCCGGTAGTCCTCTAACTCATAGAAGAACCGTCCGTCGTGCCACGTCGCATAGTCGCCACGGCGGATGTGGACGCCCACCACTAAGTCAGCCTCCTGCCGCAATTCGGCCACCATCTCCTCGGCCTTCGCCATGATGTCGTCCTTCGGGCGGAAAATGCGTTGCAGTTCGGGCAGCGTCTGTTGCAGGTAGCGCGTGTCGGAGCGCGTCTGCCAACCCTTCGTGCAGCCCAGGAACTTGAATATCTTATCCCACGTCTTGTTGTGCGTCACCTTCCACGTCAGACCCTTGTAGTTGTTCCACCCGTTGCCCCGCTCCAAGTACCACTTCTGCCACAGCGGGAAGTAGACGAACGGGCAATGGAGCAGCTGGGGAAAGTCCTCGATGGTCCAGTCGAAGAAGATGATCATCATACGGCGCCGCTCGGCAACGCATCGCGCCACCGACGCCACGTAAGTCCACAGCCGGTTACATGTCTGTCCTGGTGCATCGCAGATGATTCTCATACGTCTCTCTTTTTTTCTTTTGCAAAGGTAACAAAAACCCTCGAAAGTGCCAAACCTTTGCCCCGCTTTTTTTAGCCCCGACCTTTGCCGTAAGTAAACTAACCGAACTCAGTGAGTTGGCGAAGATAGCGCTTGGCGGTGGTGGCGTTGAAGCCGAAATGGGCGACAATCTGCTCGGTGGTAAATTCGCCTTTATCGACCCTGCTCCGTTTTAAAAGCCACCTGCTGGTGGCTTTTGTTTTTCATATTTCTTTCTGAATAAACGGTTGAATCATTACCCACCTTAACCTTGTATAGAAACAATAGGTGACACCTCTTACACCTGGCGCTTAACCGGTTGATTTTCAGTATCGTTTTTCTATAGGTTGGTAGCACCAATGGTCGCACCAGAGGTGACACCTGGCAGTAGCGCCCAACCGTGAAACATTTACGAGAGGCTTATATTTTTTTACGAGAGGCCGTGAAATTTTTGTGAGCGGCTTGTACGTTTCCGGTCTTTGCCGTGAAACATTTTCGGAAACGCCAAACACAATATTAAAGAAACGAATTTGAATAATTATTATAATTTTGCCCATAAATTTGAATAATTATAATTTGGGGGATTTGAAGACTTGGTATGCGCTTTGTTTGCGAATAATTATTATAAAAATTTGTGGATTAAATTATTTCAATTATTCAAATTCGTTTCATAAAACAATTCCTTCATAATGCGTTTGACCTACATTGGCGGAAAAGGTTGGTGCGACATCTGGTGCGACCGCTGGTGCGACCATTGGTGCGGGTAGACTTGTTGCTAACTTGCTGATAATCAGGGGTAGGTGTTAGAGGTGTCACCAAACTCCAGTCCTGCATGTATACGTGCGCACACGTAGCACTTTTAATCTGCATCGGACTTTACGGACTCTTCTCCAAGTCAAACACTGATTCCTCTCAATTAATAAAATTCGTGAATGAAATTATGGCCAATTATGGCCGCTCGGCTTCGCCGCTCTTGCTACCATCGGGACGCAAGAATTCGTTTCTAAATACCGCTGCATATCAGACTGTTACGATCTTAGGATTCCGCGAGGGCACCGCAGACGCTTGCAAGAACAGCGGAAAGACACTATCTTTGCAGCCGAATTCAAGTCACTGACTCGTCTGCATCTCCCTCGGCACAGCCGAAACCTGCGCAGCAGTGATAAGAATAATAAGGCCCCGATTCCTATCCGAAACCGGGGCCGAAATAGCCACGAGAAGTGGCCTTGTAGCGCTACAAAAAGTCTATCAAGATGAGCATCGCTTATCTGACCTGTATCTTATATACAGCCGACTGCCCGTCTTTTTGCCTGATATGAACCAGACAGGCATCAGCGGCCTTCAAGTGGAACGTCGCCTCACTGTCCATGTTGCTCCGGCTTGTCAGCTCGCGGCCGCCCAAGTCGTATATCTGGCAGTTGGCGCCCTTAGCACCCGTGATGGTGAGCGTCCCGTCGTGACATTCCATCTGTATCTGGCCGTCCAGCTTGCTGCTGCGGATACCCGTCAACATATAGATAAAGGTAGCAACGTCGCTGTCGTCCATGCCTTCCTTCACGGCAATGGCTTTCACCACGACAGACTCTGTGATGGCTATGGGCGCCTCATACTTGATGCGCGTCGCCTCGTCGCAGGGGCACGAGCCGTCCAGCGTGTAGTAGATGGTGGCTCCTGGCGTTGTGCAGCTGAGTGCCAGCATCGTGCCGTCGCCGACCGTCTCGCCGCTGGCAATGTTTGTCGTAGGCATGGCCACCATGTCGCGACCCATCATCACCTGCACTTTCGTCGTCCCCGTCACGTCAGAGCCGTCGATGGCGAAGTTGAGCACGGCACCGCCGGGCAGACTGCCGCCCACCGTCAGCGTGGCCGCTCCGTCCTGGCCTATCACCACCTCCGAAGCATCCACCGTGGCTATCATCTGCGACGAGTTCCTTATGCGGAGCGTCTTGCCGGCGGCGGCATCCTTCGGCAGCACCACCACGCGCAGCTCACGCTCACCCTGGTAGGGCACGCTGATGGTCTCGTCTGCCACGATGCTCTTCACCTCAGCCTCTATCTTCACCGTCTCCACATGGTCGGCTTTCATCTGCACGCCGCAGTAGCTCTCCACCTCCTTGTGGACGGTCACCACTACCACGTCGCTGCTGTTGAAGGCCGTCTCAGGCACGAAGCGTACCTTCGACACATACGTCGCCTCGCCCAGTGGCTCCTGCTCCGTGTTCAGCGCTACGATGCTGCCGCTCTCCAGCGAGCCGTTGCGGGTCACGGTGATGCGCTCCGCCGTCATCGTCTCCGGGCGCATATATTTGCCCATCTCGATGGTGATGCCCTCCTCGTAGCCGCGCATCTCATTCACCGTCGGCGGTGTGCTCTGCTTCATGCCGATGTTCACGTCGAGCTGTGGCGGTGGCACGGGCAGCCACTCCGAGTAGGCCGTCTCGTAGCCCTCCTTCTCATACTTCACCTGCCACATACCCTGCGGCACGTCCCAGCGGTAGAAGCCCGTCGCGTCGGTCTTCAATGGGTTCTGCTGCGAGTAGTCCTCAGCGTTCCAGAGCACGGCGCTGCCGTTCACCTGCTCGTAGCAAGTGGTGGTCACACCTTCCAAGCGGTTACTCAGCACGGCCTCGTAGACGTAGCCGGAGGGGTCGATGATGGGCGTCGTGCCGTTGCCGTTGAAGTCTGAATTATTTTCAGACTTCTCATCAAGAGGCTCGTCATTCTTTTCTTCTTCGTCCTCTTCCTCCTTCTTCTTACATTTCTTGTAAGCATTAGTGATGAAAGACTGTAAATCCAAGTATTCTTGCGTTATTATGCTGCTGGCTGGAAAATACCAGTTGCTGAGGGTCTCGGTGGTGTGCCATTGACTGTCCATAAGCCATGTGTAGAGTCCAGTGGCATTACTGAGAAGCACGTTGGATCCAATTACCCCGGCTAAGGTCAAGTTTCCGACTATACCTGCGATTCTTATAGCTGCACCACATAGAGCCTTGGTGGCGCTAAGCATTGACATTGCATTTCTGCGCCTCACCAGATCCTGTTCAACAAGGTCAAGTTGTGCTTTAAAATTTGCTCGCATCTCAGATGCATCATGTAAACACTCATTTAAGCGACTCTGTGCATAGCTTTGCTGATTCAATCTTAGTGAGCCGTCAGGACATTTTGCTTCCATGAATTCCTTTGTGCGATAGTACATTCTCATTTGATTGTCTAATAGCTGATTGTACTTCAGAAGCCAGTTCTGCAAGTCATTATAACTCTCATTATATTGCCGGATAATCATGGCGATATCACCTGCATTGCAGAACAGATTGGCCACGGAGCGACCAAACAGATTAACAACTTCTCTGAAGCCACGTTTTGGTCCGTTTACTTGGTGGGTTGCGTTGAAATCGTTCTCGGCTGAGAAAGTGATGCAATACATGTTTCTTTCAGTCGGTGTCCAAAGCCACAGCGCATGTCGTTCTCCCACTACAGAATCAATCATACATATTGTCATGTCATCCTGGTAGTATTCAAAATACTGCTTTCTGCTAATTTCATTGAACTTGGATTCATCGTTGATTGTTTCCACCTTTACATATATTGGAACATCCATGGCGTATGTCTGATAGGTACACACGACATACCCATCTTTCTTGTCCACAACTTGTACTTTAGTGCTATCCAAATTAGACATATAAGTATCAACCAGGCTCATATACTGATTGATGTCATCCTGAATGAGAGCCGAATCTATTGGAGTCTCAGCAGGAATCACGTCATACTCCACCTGTACGTTCTGCGGCAGGCGGTTGGAACTGGTGTACTTCGTGGTGGCTACCCACTTGCCTTGCTTGCCGTCGAAAGTGGCGGGAAGGGTGCGCACGGTGCCGTCAGAGTTCAGCACCTTGATGTTCACGTTCTTGACGACGGTGCTGTCGTTGCGGGTGAAGTCGGCAAGGAAGGTGAAGTCTTTCGGTTCTGTTTCACGAGTCTCGTACCAGTTTGGCCAATTCTTGTACGGGAAGTAATAATACGACGATGGTGTTGTTGTGCCTTTAATCAAGTCAAAAACTATATTGTATTGAACAACATATTCAGGGTTGTAATATAGCATCGTGACCGTTGTTGGCACAATATTCGTCTTGTCATACTCCACCTGCTTTGTCTCGCTGGTCAGCTCCATGCCGTCTTCGGTGGTTATCTTGGCATAAATATCATGGAACGAGTGACTGTAGGGCTTGTACAGCTCGCACTCTGCCGTCCATGTGCCGTCGGCTTTCGATGTGGTTGTTCCTACCAGCACGTCGTTGTCGTAAATCCTCACCTCGCTGTGTCCCTTGGTCGTGCCGTTGACGGTGATAGTGGTGTTGGCCGTCAGTATTGGTACATTCAAAGACAAGCTCTTGGCCTCGAACTGCGCTGTGCCAATGGGCTGTTGCACCTGTCCGTCAATGTCGAAGGTGGCCATGGCTGTCACGTTGTAACTCTGGTTCAGTGTCGGGATGACGCAGAAGCGCACCTCACTTTCATACTGCTCCTTGGCAAGCGTCATCGTCACACGGTTGCCGCTCACGGTGTGTGGCACGGCCTGACGGTTGGCAATAACGGAGTTCTCCACCATCGTGCAACCCTCGGGCAGGTCGACGGTCAGCGTCACGCCGCCAGCCTTGTCGGCGTGCTCAGGCTTGAGGTCTATGTGAGTCTGTAGCGTGATATAGTTGCCTGCCGTCACCGATGCCTTGCCGGCATTGAAGTAGGTGTTGCCTGTGGTATAGTAGAACGGCGTCTCGTCCAGATATGGCACGTCGCTGACGCTCACTGCCGCCAGCTCGCCATCGACTATATCTATGCGGGTGGTCACATAGTCGGTGCCCTCGCGCAGTCCCACGGCGTTCAGGTCGTCTTGGCTCGTCATGCTGCCAAGGAGCTGGCTCTGGCCCATCGATACCAATGTGTAGGTGCCGCTCTTCAGGTGGTGTAGGCTCAGCGTCTCGCCCTTATAGCTGCCTCGGGCTGCCAATAGGTCGTTGTGGTCGTAGAGGTAACCCACGGTCGTGCCGTTATTGCTGGCCGTGTAGGTGGCGTCCACGCCGCCTAACTCTGTCAGCTGTAGTTCGAAGCTGTTGGCTCCTTCGGCAAGGGTAAAAGTGGTCTCAGCATCGGCAAACACGCCCTGCTTACTCACGGCCTTCAGGCTAATTTCGTCGCCCGCAGCAGCCCCCGACCTGATGACGACGTTGCCGCCTTGCACGGCAATGTCGGTGAGCGTCGTGTCTTTCGTCAGGTTGGTCAGCACGAAGTCGATGTTCGTAAGTCCGTCTGTCCATGCCGTCACTTCTGACGCTTCACCTGTCGCCACGGCTTTCTCCATGCTGACATTGGCAGCAATAGCAAAGCCTGTCAGCAGGTTCACGGGGATGGTGCCCACATTGCCGCTGCCGCCGAAGCCGTCGCGGTGGAGTGTGGCGTCGAGATAGCCGTCGCCGCTGATGGTGATGTCCGTCGCGTCGTCATACACCTCAATGCTGAACAGGCCCTGTCTGTCGGTCTGCGCACTGTAGTCCTGCGCCCATTTGCCGTTGAGCATCTGCCGCACGCTGACGGTGAGTGTCGTTTTGTCGATGTCGGTGGCGGAGACACGCCCTTCCAACGTCACGCGGCCAATCTTCTCCAACTGGCATTTGACCGCACCGTCCTCGTCTGCATTGGCTTTCCGCATATTCACCTCACGGTAAACGCGGCCTAATGCTTCGTCTAACAGCACGGAGTAGTACACCTCGGCATCTTCAGCCACGCCGTTAAGTTTGCTGCCCGTACCTATCTGTTTGCCGTCGCCGTCATACCACACGATGCTCACATCCTGTGTGATGTCGTTGCCGTCGGTGATAGTAGCGTTCAATGTGAGGCCTCTTCCATATATATTAGTAAAGTACCCCGGCTGACCGGGTTTGTCGATACGGGCGTATTTATAATCAGTATGTGCACTGTTATATGCCGTTCCGTTGCCGCCTACAAGTTTTGCACAATCACGGAACATGTTATCTCCACTTTTTACCTTATCCGTACTCCATTTCGTCTCATCAGCATAGATGGTTGTCAGGCCAGAGCAGTTGTTGAACATACAGTTCATGTTTGTCACGTTGTCGGTTTTGAAGCCGCTCACGTCAAGGCTCGTCAGCCTACCGCATCTATTGAACATATAGCACATATTCGTCACGTTGTCGGTCTTGAAACTGCTCAAGTCGAGGCTCGTCAGGCCGGAGCAGCCTTCGAACATCCAGGCCATGTCCGTCACGTTGTCGGTCTTGAAGCCGCTCAAGTCAAGACTTGTCAGGCTGGAGCAGTTGTGGAACATTTCGCCCATGTCCGTCACGTTGTCGGTCTTGAAGCCGCTCAAGTTAAGGCTCGTCAGGCCGGAGCAGCCCTCGAACATGCTCAACATGTATGTCACGTTGTCGTTTTTGAAGCCGCTCAAGTCAAGACTTGTCAGACCAGAGCAGCTGCCGAACATGCACCTCATGTCCGTCACCTTGTCAGTCTTGAAGCCGCTCAAGTTGAGGCTCGTCAGGCCAGAGCACCCGTAGAACATGAAGCTCATGTCCGTCACGTTGTCGGTCTTGAAGCCGCTCACGTCGAGGCTCGTCAGGCCGGAGCAGAAGGAGAACATGTAGCTCATGTATTTCACGTTGTCGGTCTTGAAGTCGCTCAAGTCGAGGCTCGTCAGATTATAGCAGGAGGAGAACATATAACTCATGTTCGTCACCTTGTCGTTTTTGAGGCCACTCACGTCGAGGCTCGTCAATCCGGAGCAGCCCTCGAACATGCTGCTCATGTATGTCACCTTGTCGGTCTTGAAGCCGCTCACGTCGAGACTCGTCAGGCCGGAGCAGAGGCTGAACATGTAGCTCATGCTAGTCACGTTGTCGGTCTTGAAACCGCTCACGTCGAGGCTCTTCAGGCTCTTGCAGGAGGAGAACATGTTTTTCATGTTAGTCACGTTGTCGGTTTTGAGGTTCTCAATACCTGAGATAGAGGCAAGTTTGCTACAGTAATAGAACCACCCAAAGGTGCTGGTAAGTGATGTGCAGTCGGCAAACGACGCATCAAACACTACGGTGGTGATAGTGGAACGTTGTGAGTCCCAACCTCTGTCCCGAGTATTCTCAAACGGCCCGACGCTCATGCCATTTCGGGCGGCTTTCTGCTTGTCATAGTAAAAGGTGAGCTTGGTGTTGTTCTCGCTCAATACTGCGTATGGCTCCTGCGCCATGACGCCCTGCACCATTCCCATCAGTAGGAGCAGGTAAAGAAGTAATTTTTGCTTGGTCATTTTCTTTGTGTTGAGAATAAGAAAAGGCGTGAAACCATCCGATGCTTATTCTCTACTTTTGGTTACCGCCAAGTGACCTGTACATTAAACAAGCGCGAACAGTTCACGCCTTTACGGCGTGAACCCTCTGAACTGCTTGCTCTCATATTGAGAATATTGGCGGTATTCAAAGTAGAGAGAACAAGAGCAGAAAGCTCAAGTTATATTAAAAGACCTCGAACGGGACGCGACGCACAATCCTTATTGGGTTAGTAATAAATCTGTTTGTCTGAATCCCTTTTAGGAGGGCGGCAGCCTGGTGCCGGCAACGCTCCCGAATGTACTTCTTTTATTGTTTGTTTCTTACTTTGTCGGTTTATTATGGGTTAAACATTCTTGTTGTCATCGGCAAAGGTAATGGTTTTGCGTGAAACAGACAAGAAAAGTGGCAGAAATTACACATAAAATATGAATTATACAATAATAAATAGTGGGTAAAATTACACTTTTTAGTTAAATTGTTTGGCTATATGAGAAAAAAATCGTTATTTTGCAAAAGTTTTTCAAAATCATTCATTAAAAAGCTAATTATTATGAAGAAGATTTTTACTGCTATTGTAGCAATGATGCTGGCTGTGCCTTCATTTGCACAGTTCGCCAGCGGTGGTTTCGAGCTTGACAAGCAGAACGTTTATTATGGTGCACGTTTCGGTCTTTCCCTCGGTACTCTGAGCGGTGATACGAATTTCGGACAGAGTGACTTGAGTGGCATGAAGGCTGGCTTCACGCTTGCCGGTATCATCGGCCTGCGTCTCTCTCAGAGTGCTCCTGTGTTCTTGGAGAGTGGCCTCTACTACACACAGCGTGGTGGTAAGGACGGCAAACTCACGGCAGATTTGAACTGTTTGGAGATTCCCATCCTGGTGAAGTACGGCATTAAGGCTACCGACGATATTGCAATCCTGCCCTTTATCGGACCTTATTTTGCCCTTGGCATTGCCGGCGACTTGGAGTATGAGAAACTGAATGCTGCAACAAATCAAACCGAAAAGATGAAGGAAAGTGTCTTTGATCATTTCCTCAATCGTAATGATATGGGCTTCAAGTTAGGTTGTGGCTTGGAGTACAATATGCTCTATCTGGAAGTGGCCTATCAGCTTGGTGTCACCAATATTGCCGACGACGACGACTTCTCTATTCACGCTAACCAACTGTCCATCAACTTCGGTGTGAACTTCTAAGACTTTTCTTTTATATTACAACAATAAACTCCCGCACGTAGTCTTGACGACTGGTGCGGGAGTTCTTATATACGAGAAAAACTAACTATCTATGCTAAGAAAGAGTCGCGCTCGTCGGGCTTGTAGGCCTTGTTGTTGTCGAGCAGATAAATCTGCAGGTCGCTGAAATAGCCCGTTGTCTGCAGCTCTTTCAATTGCGACTTTGCCAGTTCTTCGTCGTTAAACTCCTTGGCGCTGGCCAGATGGTTAGTAAATTCCAACTTTTTCTTCTCTGTGTCGAGCACCGAGATCCACTCGTCTTTCAGACGGTCACCGATTACGAATTTTTTCATAGTTTTTAAGTAGTTTGCTTTTTTATTTATTGACGCTGCAAAGGTAAGCATAATCTTCGTTGGTTGTAGCGTTTTGCGTCAAAAAAATCGTGCAAACGTTTGAGTTTTTACGGGCTTACAGTCCCAGTTCCTGTTTCAGGAAATGAGCGGTGAATCCCCGGTTGCTCAAGGCTACCTCTTCAGGCGTGCCCACCGTCAGTATCTCGCCTCCGCGCCGGCCGCCTTCAGGTCCCAGGTCGATAATCCAGTCGGCCTGACGGATGACGTCGAGGTTGTGCTCGATGACGATGACGGTGTTGCCGCGGTCTACCAGCCGGCGCAGCACCTGCATCAGTATGCGGATATCCTCGAAGTGCAGTCCCGTCGTTGGCTCATCGAGGATGTAGAGTGTCTTGCCAGTATCCTTCTTCGACAGTTCGGTGGCCAGTTTGACACGCTGACTCTCACCGCCGGAGAGGGTGGTGGAAGGCTGCCCGAGTTTGATGTAGCCCAGGCCGACGTCCTGTATGGTCTTGATTTTGCGCAGGATGTCGGGTACGTTCTCGAAGAACTCCACCGCTTGGTTGATGGTCATGTCGAGCACGTCGGCTATCGACTTGCCCTTGTAGCGCACTTCCAGGGTCTCGCGGTTGTAGCGCTTGCCGTGACACTCCTCACAGGGCACCTGAATGTCGGGCAGGAAGTTCATCTCAATGGTCTTGTAGCCATTGCCGCCGCAGGTCTCGCAGCGTCCGCCCTTGACGTTGAACGAGAAGCGTCCCGGTTTATAGCCGCGAATCTTGGCCTCGGGCAGTCCGACGAACAGCGTGCGGATGTCGCTGAACACGCCTGTATAGGTGGCAGGATTGGAGCGGGGCGTACGTCCCAACGGACTCTGGTCGACGTTCACCACCTTATCTATAAGTGTGAGTCCCTCTATACTTTCGTAGGGCATGGGGCGCTTCAGCGAGCGGTAGAAATGCTGGCTGAGGATGGGTTGCAGCGTCTCGTTGATGAGTGTCGACTTGCCGGAGCCTGACACACCGGTGACGAGGATGAGCTTGCCTAACGGGAATTCTACGTCGACATGCTTCAGGTTGTTGCCGGTGCAGCCGCGGAGGGTGAGAGCCCCACCCCCAACCCCTTCCGCGGGGGGGAGGGGAGTGGTTACTTGTTCCGCTGCATTTCCGCTTTCCTCTCCCCCGCGGGAGGGGTTTGGGGGTGGGGCTAAGTACTGTGCCGTCAGCGTATTTGTCTTCATCATCTCTTTCGGCGTGCCTTGGAACACCACCTCGCCGCCTTTGCGGCCTGCCCGCGGGCCGATGTCGACGATATAGTCGGCGGCCAGCATCATGTCGCGGTCGTGCTCGACAACGATGACCGTGTTGCCCAGGTCGCGCAGTTCCTTCAGCGAGCGGATGAGACGCTCGTTGTCGCGCTGGTGCAGGCCTATCGACGGCTCGTCGAGAATGTAGAGCACGTTGACCAGCTGCGAGCCTATCTGCGTGGCCAGCCGGATGCGCTGACTCTCGCCGCCCGACAGCGAGGCCGACGGACGGTTCAGGGCCAGATAGTCAAGACCCACCTCGAGTAGGAAGTCCAGTCGCGTGCGTATCTCTTTGAGTATCTCGGTGGCTATCTGCCGCTGCTGGCTGTCCAGATGTTCTTCGGCTTGGTCAAGCCACTCTCGCAGTTCGCTGATGTCCATCGAGGCCAACTCTGAGATGTTCTTGTCCCAAATCTTGTATGAAAGGGCCTCGCGGTTCAGCCGCTGACCGTGACAGACGGGGCATTGCACTTCAGCCATGAACTGGTCGGCCCATTTCTGCCCTGCGGCAGAGTCGTCGTTCTCCATCACCTGGCGCAGGTACTTGATGATGCCGTCGAAAGCTACGAAGTAGTCGCTCGTCGTGTGTACCAGTTCCTTGTCGATGCGGACATTCTCCAACGACCCGTAAAGCACCTCTTGGAGAGCCTCGTCTGGCAGTTCTTCAATGGGTGTTTTCAGATTGAAGTCATACTTCTTCAAGATGGCATCAATCTGCCAGAAGATCATCTGGTTTTTGTACTTTCCCAACGGAACGATGCCTCCTTCGTAGATGCTCTGCTTGCGGTTTGGAATGACTTTTTCCAAGTCAATCTCGTTGATGATGCCCAGACCCTTGCAATGAGGACAAGCCCCTTGGGGAGAGTTGAATGAAAAGTTGTTAGGCGCTGGGTCACTGTAACTTATGCCTGACGTAGGACACATTAGACGCTTGGAGAAAAACTTAAGCCCACCCCCGACCCCTCCCGAGGGGAGGGGGGATTTGGTTACATCTAAGATCATAATGAGACCGTCACCCTGCTTCATGGCGATACTGACTGATTTCTTAAGCCGCTCTTCTCCCCCTCCTTGGGAGGGGGTGGGGGGGAGGCTCAGCTTGTCAATCACCACTTCAATGTCATGACTCTTGTAGCGGTCGACCTTCATGCCCTGGGTTATCTCCATCATCTCGCCGTCGACGCGGATGTTCAGATAACCTTTGCGGCGCATCGACTCGAACAGTTCGCGGTAGTGACCTTTACGGCTGCGTACAAGTGGTGCCAGAATCAGAATGCGGCGTCCTGCGTAGTCGTTCTGTATCATCTCAACGACGCGCTCTTCGGTGTACTTCACCATCGGCTCGCCCGTCATGTAGCTGTAAGCATGGCCGGCACGGGCAAAGAGCAGTCGCATATAGTCGTAAATCTCGGTCGTCGTACCTACCGTCGAGCGCGGGTTTTTGTTGGTGGTCTTCTGCTCGATGCTGATGACGGGGCTGAGACCAGTAATCTTGTCGACATCAGGGCGCTCCATACCGCCAAGGAAGTTGCGGGCGTAGGCAGAGAACGTCTCGATATAGCGGCGCTGACCTTCGGCATAAATGGTGTCGAAGGCCAGACTCGACTTACCGCTGCCGCTGAGTCCGGTGATGACCGTCAGCGAGTGGCGGGGAATCTCTACGTCGATGTTTTTCAGGTTGTGGACGCGGGCACCGATAACCTGTATCTTCTCTTCCATGAATCGTCAGTTTCCTGTAGATGAATTGTTTGTGGTCGAGTCTTGATCGTAGCCCCTCAGCAGGTTGATGTCGCGCTTGATGTTGTATTCGCGACCGTCGGCACCCTTGGCTTTTACCAACACGAAGTAGACGCCCTCCTTGACGGGGGAGTCTTTGTAGTTGCCGTCCCATCCCTGCGACACGTCCGTCCACTCATACAGCTTCTGTCCCCAGCGGTTGAAGATATAGGCATGGAACTCCACGATGCTTTTATAGCCGTCGGGCTGCTTGGCGCGATAGATGTCGTTGATGCCGTCGCCGTTGGGCGAGAAGGCATTTGGAAATTCCAGTTTGCTTTCGCTGATGTTCACTTCAATGCTCTTGTCTGCCAGCTCGGCGCCGCTGTCCGTCAACTTTGTCTTCAGAGTTATGACAAAGGTTCCCGACTCCATAAACCTGTAAGATGTGTCCTCTTCGTAACGTACCAATAGCTCCTCTGCGGCTCCTTTCTTGCTGAAGTGCCACTCGTAGGCAGGCGTATGGTCGCCCATTCCCGTGGGGTTGGCTCTGAAACTTACCTCGAGCGGTGCCTGTCCAGAAATGTTCTCCCACTTATCTACCGTTCCCTGTTCAGTTAAATAGGAGGCCGTAGGCTCTACACTCTGGGCAGCAACTGCTGTCGAGAGCGACCCAATTATGACTATTAAAATGTCTCTTAATCTCATGTTGCCATTGAATTTGGTGGCAAAGATACAAAAAATAATGAAAAAGGTTGAAAGTGCCGCGCTTTTTTTGTAATTTTGCAGCGTTAAAACAGAAAATTGACAAATGAAACGTATATTTAATTGTGCTTTATTGTGCTTTTTGATGGTTTTCTCGACAGAAACGGCTTTCTGCCAGACACAGAAGTTTCGTGAGATTCACAAGGTGAAAAAGAAGGAAACCATCTTCGGCATTGCCCGCCAATATGGGCTGACGATACAAGAACTGATAGAAGCCAATCCGGAGATGAATACGCCTGGCTACGAGCTGAAGAAGGACAGCTATATCGCCATACCCTATCCTAAATCGCAGACAAGTCATGCTGAGACGGCTGCGGCACCTGTCAGTACGCCAGCTCAGTCAAAGACTGTTACTACCAAGTCGCGTGGCAAGGGCGATCCTATCAGGCTGGGCGTGATGCTACCGTTGCACAATGCCAATGGTGACGGACGCCGCATGGTGGAGTACTACCGTGGTGTGCTGATGGCTTGCGACAGCTTGAAGAAACAGGGCATCTCGGTGGATGTCCACGCGTGGAACACGCCCGACAATGAGGATATTTCACCTATCTTGCGTCAGAAGGCTGCCCGACAGTGTGATCTGATTATCGGCCCTCTTTACTCCAAGCAGATGGCGCAGCTGTCGGAGTTTGTCACCGAGAACGACATTCGTCTTGTCATTCCTTTCTCCATCAATGCGCCGCAGTTGCAGACAAACCGTAACATCTTCCAGATTTATCAGTCGACCAACACCGTCAACGAGGCCGTGATAGAGCAGTTCATGAAGCGGTTTGCTAATTACCATCCTGTCTTTATCGACTGCAACGACTCCACAAGTACGAAAGGCAGTTTTACCTTCGCATTGCGCCGGAGACTCGATGCGAAAGGTATTGAATACGGACTGACCAACCTGAAATCGTCAGAGGCTAATTTTGCCAGAGCTTTCAGCAAGACCATGCCCAACATCGTAATACTGAATACGAGCCGTTCGCCGGAACTGAACGTGGCTATGGCCAAGCTGAACGGTATGACGGCGACATACTCCGGCCTGAAGATTACCCTGCTCGGCTATACCGAGTGGCTGATGTATACCAAGCAGCAGTTAGAAAACTTCTATAAATACAGCGCCTATATTCCCTCTACATTCTACTATACGCCGCTGACGTCGAATACGCTCCGCTTCCAGCAGAAGTATCGCTCGCACTTCCGTCAGGACATGATGCAGTCGTTACCTCGTTTCGCTATCACGGGCTTCGACCATGCCATGTTCTTCCTGCAAGGGTTTAGCCGTTTTGGTAATAACTTTACAGGTGCCCCGGGACTGCTGGTCTACGATCCGATTCAGACGCCGTTGAAGTTTGAGCGCGTAGGAAATGGTGGACTGCGGAATAATACGATGGTGTTTGTGCATTATCTGCCCGAACACCGTATGGAAATCATCAACTTCTGAGTATGAGACATAGAATCCTCTTATTACTGGCAGGACTGCTCTGTGGGGTTTGTGTAAAGGCGCAGATTGGTGAGTATCGCAATGAGTTTGCTGTTGGTGTCAATGGTGGTGTGACGCTGAGTACCGTCGCCTTTACCCCAGAGGTTCCTCAGAGCCAGCTGTTAGGCAAGACCTTCGGCATCACCCTCCGCTATAATGGCGAGAAGTATTTTAAGAGTATCTGCTCTCTCGTGGCTGAAGTCAACTATGCGCAGATGGGCTGGAAGGAGCGCATCTGGGACGTCAAAGACCAGCCGGTCATCAATCACCTGACAGGTTTGGCCGAGGAGTACTCGCGTGTCGTCAACTACGTTCAGGTTCCGTTCTTCGCACGGTTAGGGTGGGGACGTGAGCGCCAGGGACTGCAAGCCTTTTTCCAGATAGGTCCGCAGATAGGCTTTTACCTCAACGAGAAGACCGAAGCCAACTTCGACTTGGACAATCCCAATATAAGCGATCGTGTGTCGCACATCTCTGGCCCCGACATCGGTAAGACTGCTTTCTCGAATATGTACCACAAGCCTATCGAGAACAAGTTAGACTATGGCATCGCTGCCGGATTGGGTGTGGAACTGTCGTTGCGCCACGTAGGACACTTTCTGGTAGAGGGGCGTTATTATTTCGGCTTGGGAAATGTCTACGGCAACACCAAGCGCGACTATTTCGCCAAGTCCAACTATCAGGGCATCTATATCAAGGCCGCCTATCTGTTGGATGTTATCCAAAGCAAAAACCCTAAAATTAAATAAGTTATGTTTGAAAACCAACCTAAAGGACTTTATGCGTTGGCATTGGCCAACACAGGTGAGCGTTTCGGTTACTATACGATGCTCGCCGTCTTTGCACTCTTTCTGCGTGCTAACTACGGACTCGACGCTGGCTGGGCGGGCGAGATCTACAGCGACTTCTTAATGCTGGTCTACTTCCTGCCCATCGTGGGCGGCTGGCTGGCCGACCGCTTTGGCTTTGGCCGCATGGTGACCATCGGTATCCTGATTATGTTTGCCGGCTACCTGCTGCTCTCCGTTCCCTTGGGAGGCGATACGGTGGCGCTGGTCGTCATGCTTGCTGCCCTGGTGCTCATCGGGCTGGGTACGGGCTTGTTCAAGGGTAACCTCCAGGTGATGGTGGGCGACCTCTACAACGACCCGAAGTATGCTGGACAGCGCGACTCGGGCTTCTCTATTTTCTACATGGCCATCAACATCGGTGCCCTGTTTGCTCCGACGGCTGCCGTGAAGATTATGGAGTGGGCACAGCAGAACCTCGGCTCGTCGGTAAACGACTCTTACCATTTCGCCTTTGCCGTAGCTTGCGCGTCGCTCATTCTGTCGATTGCCATCTACTACATCTTCCGCGGCACCTTCCGCCACGTGGAGGGCGGAACGAAGAAGGCAGGCGCTCAGGTTGAGGTTGAGGAACTGTCGAAGGAAGAAACGAAGGCCCGTATCGTAGCCCTCTGTCTCGTCTTTGCCGTGGTCATCTTCTTCTGGATGGCTTTCCACCAGAACGGTCTGTCGCTGACGTATTTTGCCGACGAGTTTACAGCTAAGAGTTCTACAGGTGTTGAGGGCATGGCCTTCAATGTGTGGAATCTTGTCTGCATTATCTTTATCGTCTATGCCCTCTTCTCGCTGTTCCAGTCGAAGACGGGCAAGGGTAAGGCTGCGTCGGCAACGCTCATCCTGATATCCTTGGCTTTCTTGTTCTTACAGTACGATGCCACCAAGGGGGAGATTGTGGCCGTCTCGGCGCCTATCTTCCAGCAGTTCAACCCCTTCTATGTGGTGGCGCTGACGCCAGTATCCTTGGCCATCTTCGGCGCGTTAGCCAAGAAGGGCAAAGAGCCTTCCGCACCGCGTAAGATTGCCTACGGTATGGTGGTGGCCGGACTGGCTTACTGCCTGATGGCTGTTGCTTCGTTCGGTCTGCCGATGCCTCAGACCACTGTTGGTCCCGATGGTGAGGAGGTGGCTGTCCACATGGCCGACGTGACGCCGCAGTTGCTGATCTATACCTATCTTATTCTGACCTTTGCTGAGCTGCTGCTCTCGCCGATGGGCATTTCGTTCGTCTCGAAGGTGGCTCCCCCGAAGTATAAGGGTCTGATGATGGGCGGTTGGTTTGTGGCTACCGCCATCGGCAATAAGCTGGTCGGCGTGGGTGGCTACCTGTGGGGTAACATTCCCCTCTGGGCTGTTTGGACTGTCTTCATCGCCCTCTGTCTTGTCTCGGCCATCTTCATGTTCTCTATCATGAAGCGACTGGAGAAAGTATGCTAAGCTTTATCCCGTTTATAGTACTCATTGCACTTATCACGTGTTGCGTTGCCGTCTTCGGTAACGCAACGCTTGACGGTGCCTCTCAGGTGTCGCTGTTAGTGGCCTCTGCCGTGAGCGTGCTCATCGGCCACTTCTCGAAGCGGGTGACGTGGGAGGAGTTGGAACGGGAAATCACAGCAAAGATAGCCACCTGTACGCCTGCGGTCATCATCCTGTTGTTGATAGGTGCCATTGGCGGTACGTGGATGGTGTCGGGCATCGTGCCGACGATGATTTATTATGGTATGCAGATTCTGCGGCCAGAAATTTTCCTCGTCAGCAGCAGTCTGCTCTGCGCGCTGGTCAGTCTGATGATTGGCTCGTCGTGGACGACTGTCGCCACCATCGGTGTGGCGCTGATGGGTATCGGCAAGGCTCACGGCTTCGACGACGGTTGGATAGCAGGCTCCATCATCACCGGCGCTTACTTCGGCGACAAGCTCTCGCCGCTCTCCGATACGACGGTGCTGGCCTCCAGCGTCTCGGGCGTACCACTTTTTACCCATATCCGCTATATGATGTACACCACGGTGCCAACGTTCTGCCTGTCGCTGACCATCTTCTTGGTGGCCGGTCTGACGATGACCGTCGAGGGACAGGGTACCGTCGGTGAGTTTATGGAAGGCCTGCAGCACACCTTCGTCATTTCGCCGTGGCTCCTGTTGGTGCCCGTGTTGACAGGTATCATGATTGCCCGCCGGTGGCCGTCGATGGTGGTGCTCTTCTTCTCTATCCTGCTGGCTGTCTTCGTGGCTTTGACGGTACAGTCGCACCTTGTCCATCAGATAGCCGGTGATGCGGGTGGTGCCCTGTTGTCCTCGTATAAGGGTATGATGCAGGTGTGCTATGGTGCTACAGCCATAGCGACAGGCGTGCCGATGCTTGACGAACTGGTTCATACGAGCGGTATGGCGGGAATGATGCCTACCATCTGGCTCATCATCTGTGCCCAGACGTTTGGTGCCGCCCTGACGGCAACGGGACAGCTGCGCGACCTGATGCACCTCGTATTGCGCTTTGCTCGCGGTACGGCGTCGCTTATTGCCTCGACGGTGGGCTTTGGTGTCACGTGTAATATTGTTCTGGCCGACCAGTACCTGTCAATCATGCTGTCCAGTTCTATGTTCAAGGATACGTTCCAGGAGCGCGGCTATGAACAGCGACTGCTGAGCCGGTCGTGCGAGGATAGCGCCACGGTGACGTCAGTGCTCGTGCCGTGGAACACCTGTGGACTGACGCAGAGCACCGTCCTCGGCGTGGCTACGCTAACCTATCTGCCCTACTGTTTCTTCAATCTGTTGTCGCCTGTAACCAGTATCGTTGTAGCTGCTACAGGTTGGAAAATCAAGAAATTAGGAATTAGGAATTAGAAATTATGATTACTTCTATAGGCGGTTTGTGGCGGCGGGTGATACGGTCGGCTGGAAGGACTTGCATGGTAATCATCATTTCTCATTTCTCATTCCTCATTCCTCATTCGTCTGCTGCGCAGACGTTGACGTTAGTCGAATTGAACTGCGAGAACCTCTTCGACTACCGCCACGATGATGGGAAGGATGACACGGAATATCTGCCCGAAGCCACACGCCATTGGACCAAGCGTCGCTATTGGCAGAAACTCGGCAACATCGCCCAAGAGCTGCTTTCCACTTGCGACGACGGCATCCCCGACTTGATAGCCTTGTGCGAGGTTGAGAACGACAGCGTTATCCATGACCTGACGCGCCGTTCGCTGTTGCGTGGTGCTAACTACGACTACCTAATGACTGCCTCGCCCGACCGCCGAGGCATCGACGTCGCCTTGCTCTATAACCCTTTCTCGTTCCAGCCCATTCGTCACCGCAGCATCAGGGTAGAGCCTGTCGAAGGAATGCGCCCTACACGCGACATCCTGTATGTTGCCGGAAAACAGATTGGTGACGACACGCTCCACGTCTTCGTCGTTCACGCCCCCAGCCGCTATGGTGGCGAGCGCCGTAGCCGTCCGTTCCGTCTGGCTGTTGCCCAAAGGCTGTGCGGAGCCGTCGACTCTGTTTATGCTGTCTCATCTGATGCCCGCATCGTGATAGCAGGCGATTTCAACGACGAGGCTGACGGCCATCTGTTACAGCGCATCTGTCAGCACCACCGCGTCAGGAACATTACCAAGGACGCCCGAGGCATGAACGGCGTCAAGGGTACTTATCGCTACAAAGGCCAGTGGGGCAGCATCGACCACGTCTTGGCTTCACGCGCAATGGAAAGCCTGGTCGACAGCGTTTATATCCACTCGCCCAAGTTCCTGTTGGAAGAGGAAACCCTCTATGGTGGCTATCGTCCCCGCCGAACATACAAAGGTATGCGCTATCAGCCCGGCTATAGCGACCACCTGCCGTTGGTCGTACGTTTCAGGAAATAATTTCCAATTATTTTTGGTATTTCATTCGATTTGCACTATCTTTGCAGGCAGATATGGAAAAAATTGTTATTTATCAGATTTTTACCCGTCTATACGGTAATAAGAACGAGACGAGGAAACAAGGCGGCACGATCGAGGAGAACGGCTGCGGTAAGTTGAACGACTTCACGCCGGCTGTGCTGAAGCGCATCAGTCAGATGGGCGTGAGCCATATTTGGTACACGGGCGTCATCCGGCACGCAACGATGACCGACTACACCCAGTACGGCATTCCCCGCCAGCATCCGGCGGTGGTGAAGGGTAGGGCAGGCTCGCCTTACGCCATTACCGACTACTACGACGTAGACCCCGACCTGGCGGTCGACGTCGAGAAGCGTATGCAGGAGTTTGAGCAGTTGGTGGAGCGCACGCACAAGGCAGGCATGAAGGTCGTCATCGACTTCGTGCCCAACCACGTGGCCCGTCAGTACAAGAGCATCTGCAAGCCGCGCGGCGTCGAGGACTTAGGCGCTGGCGACAACCCCGCGATGGGCTTCGACCCGCAGAACAATTTCTATTACTGTCCCGGACAGCGGTTCAGCCCCTATTTCGACCTCTATCACGGCGAGAATGAGCCCTACACGGAGGAGCCGGCGAAGGCTACGGGCAACGACTGCTTCCACAACGCCCCCGGTAAGAACGACTGGTACGAGACGGTGAAGCTGAACTACGGCGTCGACTACTATGCCGGCCGCGTGGGTCACTTCGACCCCGTGCCCGATACGTGGAAGAAGATGACCGACATCCTGCTGTTCTGGGCTGCGAAGGGCATCGACGGCGTGCGTTGCGACATGGCCGAGATGGTGCCTGCCGAGTTCTGGGCCTATGCTACCGCGAAGGTGAAGGCTGAGTTCCCCGGGCTGCTGTTCATCGGCGAGGTGTACAACCCCGGCGAGTACCGCCACTATATCGCCTCGGGCTTCGACTACCTCTACGACAAGGTCGGCATGTACGACACGATGTTTCAGATTATCCGCGGTCAGCAGTCGACGCAGGCCATCACGGGTGCCTGGCAGTCGACGGACGACATTCGCGACCACATGCTCTACTTCCTCGAGAACCACGACGAGCTGCGCATCGGCAGCGACTTCTTTGCCGCCGACGGCCGCAAGGCTGTGCCCGCGCTTGTGGTCAACGCCCTGATGCAGCAGAACCCCTTCATGCTCTACGCCGGACAGGAGTACGGCGAGCGCGGTATGGACCAGGAGGGCTTCAGCGGTCACGACGGCCGGACGACCATCTTCGACTATTGGTCGGTCGACACCCTGACGCGAGCCGCCAAGAAGCAGCTGACGGACGAGGAGCAGGCGCTCTACGATACGTACAAGAAGGTGCTGACCATTGCCCGCAAGGAGAAGGCCGTCGGCGAGGGTCTGACGTACGACCTGATGTACGTGAACCAGCAGTATCACCGCCAGTATATGTTCCTGCGTAAGTCGAAGAGCAGCACCCTGCTCGTCGTCGCCAACTTCGACGATGCCGACGCCGCGGTCAACGTCTGTATTCCCGCCCACGCCTTTGACTATCTGCAGCTGCGCGAGAAGACGTATGCCGCTACCGACCTGCTCAGCGGTTCGACCACCGAGCTGACGCTGAAGGCCGATGCCGCCGTCGGCGTCGTTGTTCCCGCCCGTAATGCCGTCATCTATAAGCTGAAATGAAGAAGATATGTATCATCGTTGGCGCCCGTCCCAACTTCGTGAAGGTGGCGCCGCTGGTTCGCGCCATCCGACAGTCGGACCGGTGCGAGTATGAGTTGCTCTACGCCGGCCGTGAAGACGACCCGACGCTCGAGCCGTCGTTGTTCGACGACCTGCAGATGCCACAACCCGACGTGTTCCTCGGCGTCAGCAGCCAGAGCCTGAACGACATCACGGCACAGGTCATGGGAGCCTTCGACCGCTATTTGGACGAGCATCCTGCCGACGTCGTCATCGTCGTCGACGACCTGGCCTCGACGATGGCCGCCGCCATCACAGCCAAGAAGCGCGGCGTGAAGCTGGCACACCTCGTAGCCGGCACGCGCTCCTTCGACATCTCGATGCCGAAAGAGGTCAACCGCCTGGTCATCGACGCACTCTCCGACTATCTTTTTACCGCAGGCATCAAGACCACCAGCGTCGCCACCCGCGAACAGCAGTCGGAGTCGTCGCAGACCTACATGGTGGGCAACATCCTGATGGACTCGCTGCGCTTCAACCTGCCACGATTCACGCCACCGGCAGCCTTCCCATTCGAACCCGGCAGCTATCTCGTGCTGACGCTCAACCGCAAGGCACTACTGGCCGACGAGCAGCAGCTGCGCCAGATGTTGCAGACACTTATCAGCACCACCGGCGACGTGCCCATCGTAGCACCCCTGCGCGACCAGGCATTGGGCGTCGTCGTCCGCCTGCTCACCGAACTGCAGGTCACCGGCTCGAAGTTCCTCATCCAGAACTCCTTGCCCTATCTCGAGTTCGGATGGCTCACGGCCAACGCCCGCGGCATCGTCACCGACTCGGGCAACGTAGCCGAGGAAGCCACCTTCAACGCCGTGCCCTGCATCACCCTCAACAGCTATACCGAGCATCAGGAGACCGTCACCGTGGGCTCCAACGTCCTCGTTGGCGGTGATGTAGAAAAGCTCCGTGCCGCCCTTTCGCAGCTCATCAGCGGCCAATGGAAAACCACAGCCCTTCCCGACCGCTGGGACGGCCGTACCGCCGACCGCATCGTCCAGATACTCCTCGGCTGAGCCCCTGACCTTTGCCGTAAGCAAACCCGACCTTTGCCGTAAGCAAAGGTCGGGTTTACCGTAAGCAAAGGTCAGTTGGTATAAGTCAGCTGAAAATGATTAGCGCTCGGCGCGCATGGGATTGTTCAGGAAGTCCTCGTAGGCCAGGCGGATGCCGTCTTCAAGCTCGGTCTTGTACGTCCAGCCGAGGCTGGCAGCCTTGCTGACATCGAGCAGTTTGCGTGGGGTGCCATTGGGTCGGGTGGTGTCCCACTCAATACGGCCCTCGTAGCCTACGACCTTGGCCACCAGCTCGGTCAGCGCTTTGATGGTCAGCTCCTTGCCGGTACCGGCGTTGACGGTCTCGTTACCGCTGTAGTTGTTCATGAGGAACACGCAGAGGTTGGCGAGGTCGTCGACGTAGAGGAACTCTCTCAGTGGTGAACCGTCGCCCCAGCAGGTGACGCTCTCCAGTCCTGCCTCCTTGGCTTCGTGGAAACGACGGATGAGGGCGGGCAGTACGTGGGAGTGCTCGGGGTGGTAGTTGTCGTTGGGACCGTAGAGGTTGGTGGGCATGACGGAGATGTAGTCGGTGCCGTACTGGCGGTTGAGGAACTCGCAGTATTTCAGTCCGCTAATCTTAGCCAGCGCGTAGGCCTCGTTGGTCTTCTCCAGCTCGCTGGTGAGCAGGCAGCTTTCGGGCATGGGCTGCGGCGCCATACGGGGATAGATGCATGACGAGCCGAGGAATTCCAGTTTCTTGCAGCCGTTCTTCCAGGCGGCGTGTATGACGTTCATCTCGAGAATCATGTTGTCGTACATGAAGTCAGCCAGCGCACTCTGGTTGGCCACGATGCCGCCGACCTTGGCGGCTGCGAGGAACACGTACTCGGGGCGCTCCTGTGCGAAGAAGGCCTCGACGGCGTCCTGACGGGTGAGGTCGAGTTCCGCGTGTGCGCGTGTAATAATATTGGTGTAGCCCTGGCGCTGCAGTTCGCGAACGATGGCGCTGCCTACCATACCGCGATGGCCAGCGACGTAGATCTTGCTATTCTTCTCCATCATTTCACGATTCCTTTCTCCAAGTATTCTGCTAAGTTGGTGCGCACCTTGGCGGCAGCACCCTCAGCGGCCACCTTGGCCATATCGCTGTCGACCATCAGGTTGACCAGCTCCTCGAACGATGTCTTGTTGGGGTTCCAGCCTAACTTGGCTTTGGCCTTCGTCGGGTCGCCCCAGAGGTTGACCACGTCGGTGGGACGATAGAAGTCGGGCGAGACCTCGATGAGCACTTGGCCCGTAGCCTTGTCGATGCCCTTCTCGTCGGCACCTTCGCCTTTGAACTCCAGTTCGATGCCTACGCGCTTGAAGGCGTAGTAGCAGAACTCGCGGACAGAGTGCTGAACGCCGGTAGCGATGACGAAGTCCTCGGGCTTCTCCTGCTGCAGGATGAGCCACATGCACTCCACGTAGTCCTTGGCGTAGCCCCAGTCGCGCAGGCTGCCGAGGTTGCCCAAGAAGAGCTTCTCCTGCTTGCCCTGCTTGATGCGGGCAGCTGCCAGCGTAATCTTACGGGTGACGAAGGTCTCGCCGCGGCGCTCACTCTCGTGGTTGAAGAGGATGCCCGAGCAGCAGTACATATTGTAAGCCTCGCGATACTCCTTGACAATCCAGAAGCCGTACTGCTTGGCCACAGCGTATGGCGAGTAGGGATGGAACGGCGTGTTCTCGTTCTGGGGAACCTCTTCCACCTTGCCATAAAGCTCAGACGTCGAGGCCTGATAGATGCGGCAAGAGTCGGTCATGCCTAACTGACGTACGGCCTCCAACACGCGCAGTACACCCACGGCGTCGACGTCGGCGGTGAACTCCGGTGAGTCGAAGCTGACCTGTACGTGGCTCTGTGCAGCGAGGTTATAGATTTCTGTGGGGCGCACCTTGCCGATGACGCCTAAGACGCTCATCGAGTCGCCGAGGTCGGCATAGTGCAGGTGGAAGTTTTCAAGCCCTTCGAGGTGGGCAATACGTTCGCGGAAGTCGACCGACGAGCGGCGGATGGTGCCGTGTACCTCGTAGCCCTTCTCCAATAAGAATTCGGCCAGATAGCTACCGTCTTGGCCGGTGATACCAGTGATTAGTGCAATTTTCTTCATTATCAATTTTCAATTATCAATTATCAATTCTCAACTCTCAACTCTCAGCTCTCATTAAATTGTTTGATGCGTTGTTCTTCTGACAGCTTACATATTAATAAGGTGTTGTCGTTCTCGGCCACGATGTAGCCGTCGAGTCCCTGTATGACGACGCGCTTCTCCTGCATGGTGTGGACGATGCAGTTGTGGCTTTCGAACATATTGATGTCGCTGCCGATGCAGGCGTTGCCGTAGAGGTCTTTCTTGCTTTGCAGGTGGAGTGAACCCCACGTGCCGAGGTCGCTCCAGCCGAAGTCGGCAGGGCAGACGAATATTTCCTCTGCCTTCTCCATAATGGCGTAGTCCACCGAGATGCTCTCACACTCAGGGAACCGTTCGTTGATGACGGCCTGCTCGCGCTCTGTGCCGTAGACGCTGTTCATCGACTCGAAAATCTTGGCCATCGAGGGCTGGTACATGCGGAAGGCGTTGACGATGGTGTGGACGTTCCAGATGAAGATGCCTGCATTCCAGAAGTAGTTGTTCTGCTGGATATACTTCAGCGCCGTCTCAAGGTCGGGCTTCTCGCGGAACGAGTCGACGCGGAAGATGCCCTTGTTGCGCAGCGAGTTGGCGGCAAGGTTGGCCTGTATGTAGCCGTAGCCCGTCTCTGGGCGGTTGGGCTTCATGCCGAGGGTAACGATGGCGTCGGTGTCGCTGGTGAACTTCATGCACTGTCCGACAACGCGCTGGAACTCCTGCACGTTGGTAACAATGTGGTCGGAAGGTGTCACAACGATGTTGGCCTTCGGGTCGGTTGACTTGATGCGCCACGAGATATAGGCAATGCAGGGTGCCGTGTTACGACGGCAGGGTTCGCAGAGAATGTTGGTACGCGGCATATCTGGCAGTTGTTCGGCCACAATGTCTGCATACGCTTGATTTGTTACTACCCAGATGTTCTCGGGTTTTACCAGCGGTCCGAAGCGCTCGACGGTGAGCTGCAGTAGGGTCTTTCCCGTTCCTAACACGTCGATGAACTGCTTGGGCCGTTCTGTCGTACTCATTGGCCAGAAGCGGCTTCCTACGCCGCCAGCCATAATGACAAGGTGGTTATTGATCTGCGTCATAATGATTTATGTTTTTATTCTTAAAATGTTTAAGCGCGAAATAGGCGACAGCTATCAGTACCAGTCCGACGATGGCGCCCACGATGTAGTGGTTGTACTGGGTGATGGTAGCCTCGAGCTGGTCCTCGGGTACGAAGGCATGCAGATACCAGCCCATAGCCGCCAGAATGGAGTGCCAGGCGCCCGCACCGATAGTGGTGTAGAGCAGGAACTTCCAGTAGTTCATGCGTGCCAGTCCTGCGGGCAGGCTGATGAGGTGGCGGATGCCGGGGATGAGACGTCCCGTGAGAGTGGCCACGATGCCGTGGTCGTCGAAATAGCGCTCGCTCTTTTCTACCTTCTCCTGATTGAGCAGGCACATCTTACCCCAACGGCTGTTGGCGAAGCGGTAGATGACGGGACGTCCGACGTAGAGCGCCACGAAATAGTTGATGGAGGCTCCGAGGTCGGCTCCGATGGTGGCAAAGAGCACGACTAACAGCACGTTCAGGTGTCCGCCTGCTGCATGGTAGGCCGCCGGCGCCACCACGAGTTCTGACGGAACAGGGATGACGGTACTCTCCAACAGCATGAGCAGCAGGATGGTGCCGTAGTTGAGGTTGCTGAGCAGGTTGCTTATTAGGTTCATTGTTTCTGTTCTTTTTTAGCGTATTTGTAATACTCGTCGGGCTTCATGTCCTCGGGGAAGAGGTGGGCCAGCACGATTTTGGCTTCTTCAGGATTATGGCTGACCGCCTGTTGCAGGTAGTCCAGATATTCGTCGTAGCGCTGCATAGAGTGACAACAGAGAGCCATGTAGGAATAGCCCTGGTCGAGGTCCTTCTCGGCATGCGCCAGGAGATGCTTGAACATCTTGTAGGCCGCTTCCAAGAGGTTGCAGTCTAAGAGTGAAACAGCCACGCGCAAATAGATTTTCGGAGAGTAGTCAGAGTTGATGATGGCTTCTCTGAAGGCTGTTTCAGCTTCGTCTATAAGTACGTTCGACAGCAGGATATGACCGCGGATGACCATCAGGTCGTCGTGGTCGCAGTCCAGATCCTTGGTCTTGTCCAAGGTCTGTAGCGCATCGCCCACAAGCCCCTGGTCACCGTAGGCGAAGGCCAGTTCCTGATAGATTTCCGCCAGGTAGGGGGAGTCTGGCGCAGCCACCTGCTCTGCCTTGAGCAGACATTCTACGGCCTCTTTATAGTGTCGCAGGTTGATATGGCAGCTGCCTTCATGCAACAGGGCGAACTCGTCGTCGGGCTCTTTCTCCGAATAGCGCTGATAGTATTTCAAAGCTTCCTCGAAGTTATCGAGTCTGAACAGGGCGTTGGCCTTGGCCATGATGCCTTCCGGGTCTTCCGGGTCGATGGCGATGGCATACTCGCTGCTGGTGACTGAGGCCCCGTAGTCCTCTTTCATGTACTGGGTGTTGGCCAGTGCGTGCCAATAGCGTTTCTGGAAGGGATGCTTGTCTATCAGTTCCTGAAAGATGCGCTCGGAGTCGTCGTAGGCACCAAGACCATAGTAGGTGCGTCCCATCAGTTCTTTGAAGTCGTCAGTCTCTTCGGGGTAGGCGCGCATCATCCACTCCATGCCCTTCTCGCTGTCGCCATATTCGGTGAAGAGGTTGGCCACGTCGACCACATAGTCCTGATACTCGTCCTTGGGAGTGTTCTCCAACCATTTCTTCAGGTATTCGTCGGCCTTGTCGACCATGCCCTGTACCAGCCATAGCTCGGCGCGGCAGTAGATGTACTCCGGTGCATCTTCGGGCATACGGGCAAGAAACGCTTCGGCAGCGGCATAGTCTTCAACGTCGATGGCGTCGTGAAGCTGGTAGTTCAGGGCAACGACGGAGTCCGGCTCCAGCTCTATGGCGCGGTCCATGGCCTGGCGGCTTTCGTCATAGCGCTCTTTCAGATGGTAGTATTCGGCAATGTCAGCCAGGTCGTCGACGTCCATAAACACCAACTGTCCTGACTGCACCGTCCGCTCATAATCGGTCAGCATCTCCTTGAACTCCTCGTCGTCGAAGTACTCCTCGTTAGTCATCTGTTATTTTTTCGTCCACGTATCCTTCAGTCCTACGGTCTTGTTGAACACCGGGTGCTCGGCTGTTGAGTCGGGGTCAACGTTGAAGTAGCCTATGCGCTGGAACTGCAGATAGCTCAGTGCAGGCAGACCGGCAGCAAAGGGCTCAATGTAGCAGTCGGTCAGGATGTGCAGGTTGTCGGGATTCATCATCAGACGCAGAGCGTCAGCACCCTTGATGCCTTCCTCGTCCTCGAGACGCTTCAGCTCGTCGCGCGGATTCTCCATCTTCCACAGGCGCTCATAGAGGCGCACCTCGGCACGTACGGCATTGTGACAGCTGACCCAGTGCAGGGTCTTGCCTTTGATCTTGCGGTTGGCACCGGGCAGTCCGCTGCGCGTCTCGGGGTCGTAGGTGCAATAGATGGTGGTGACGTGGCCCTCGGCATCCTTGTCGCAGGGGTGCTCTTCGTCGCACTTGATAATGTAGGCGTTCTTCAGGCGCACCTCCTTGCCGGGAGCCAAGCGCATGAACTTCTTCTCGGCCTCCTCCTGGAAGTCGTCGCGCTCAATCCACAGCTCGCGACTGAACTCTATCTCGTGTGTGCCGTCGGCCTCGTTCTCGGGGTTGTTCACGGCGGTCAGCATCTCCGTCTGTCCCTCGGGATAGTTGGTGATGACCACTTTCACGGGGTCGAGCACGGCGCTGACTCTGAGGGCGCGGGTGTTCAGGTCGTCGCGCAGGGCACTCTCAAAGAGGGCCATATCGTTCAGCGCGTCAATCTTCGTGTAGCCAATCTTCTCCATGAATTTCTTGATACCCTCGGGCGAGTAGCCGCGACGGCGGAATCCGCAGATAGTCGGCATACGGGGGTCGTCCCATCCGTTGACGAGTCCCTCGCTGACGAGTGTGCGCAGGTTGCGCTTTGAGAGTAGGATGTAATTCAGGTTCAGCTTATTGAACTCCGTCTGGCGCGGGCGGTTGTCCTCAATATTGTCCGTTTCGCCGCGCCATTCCTTCATCCATGTGACGAAGAGGTCGTAGAGGGGACGGTGCTCGACAAACTCCAGCGTACACCATGAGTGGGTGACGCCTTCGAGGTAGTCACACTGTCCGTGAGTGAAGTCGTACATCGGGTAGGCGTTCCACTTCGTGCCCGTCTTCACGTGCGGGATGTTCAGCACGCGATAGATCAGCGGGTCGCGGAACAGCATATTGGGGTGGGTCATGTCAATCTTGGCGCGCAATACCATCTTGCCGGGCTCACACTCTCCGCTGTTCATGAATTCGAACAGCTTCAGGTTCTCCTCGACGGGACGGTCGCGGAAGGGTGAGTTCGTGCCGGGACTCGTCGTCGTACCTTTTTGCTGGGCTATCAGCTCGGCACTCTGCTCGTCGACGTATGCACGTCCCTGCTTGATGAGCCACACGGCAAAGTCCCACAGCTGCTGGAAGTAGTCGGAGGCATAGTAGACATGAGCCCACTTGAAGCCCAGCCACTTGATGTCGTTCTCTATGTTCTCAATGAATTCTGTATCCTCCTTCACGGGGTTTGTGTCGTCGAAGCGCAGGTTACATTCGCCGCCATACTTCTCGGCCAGTCCGAAGTCGATGGCGATGGCTTTGGCGTGGCCTATATGCAGGTAGCCATTGGGCTCGGGCGGGAAGCGCGTTTGCAGACGACCGCCATTCTTACCGGCAGCCAGGTCGTCAATCACTTTCTGTTCCACGAAGCTAACGGGCTTCTTTTCTCCTGTCTCTGTTGAAATTTTCTCTATCATATACCTTATATATTTATATAATGGGTGCAAAGTTACGCATTAATTCTGAAACAGCCAAAACTTCTTTCATCATAATTTTTTCGGACTATCACAAAAAAAAGATGTCCAAAATGTGTTTTTATGATTTTTTTTTCTATCTTTGTAGCCAAAATGAGCAATGAATGTCTAATATTAACGAATAAAACTATGAAATGGAACTACAAACTATTCATGAAAACCTTGTTTTTCGTGTTTGCTATGATTTGTGTCGCTCAGCCTGCAAAGGCACAGAGTTTTGAGGGCGAGTACGGCTTTTTCGACCATCTCGGCGCGGGCGTCTCTCTGGGTACTGACGGTATTGGTATTGACCTAGCTACGCCCGTCACTGACTGGGCTGCTGTCCGTGCAGGAATCTCGTTCACGCCAGGGATTAAATACACAAAGTCCATTAGCATCAATGACGTAGACCTGTATGAAAATGTAGACATTGAGGCTAAGCTGAATATGTTTGACTTCAAGGTGCTGGCCGACTTCTATCCCTTTAAGACGAGGTCTTTCCATATCACGGCTGGTTTCTTTGTCGGAAATGAAAATGCCGTGAAAGTTACTAACTCTTCTCCGCTCATTAAGGATCCTGGCAAATATGGAAGGGTAGGTATCGTCTTAGGTGACTATCGCGTTTCGACAGACGAAAGCGGAAAAATCGACGCTGACGTGAAGGTCAACAAGTTCAAACCATATATCGGCTTCGGCTTCGGACGCGCCATTCCCAAGAAGAGCCGGGTGGCTGTGTCGTGCGACTTCGGTGTGAAGTTCTGGGGGACCCCTGGACTGGGTGTGTACACCTGCAAGAAGAAAGGAATCACTGACTTCACTGGGGCAGGCGTAGGCCTTTCATACCATAAGTTCAGTTACGACGAATTAGGTCCTAACGACAATAAAGACTTTAAGGATGTCATCGAGATTGCCGAGAAGATTGTGGTCTATCCCGTGCTGAACATCCGCGTGGCAGGTCGTATATTCTAATCATAAATCAATAAATTAACAATTACATTATGAAAAAGAATTTCTTTTATTTCGCTTTTGCTGCTGTAGCAGCAATTTCGCTGACGGCTTGCAGCAGCGACGACGACAGCAATGATGGTGGAAGCACTACTCCTACCGTGAATTTGCCCAGACCCGCCAATGCTGACAATGCAGCTGTGTATACATTCGCTGGCGGCGGCGTCACTTCCTCGACGACTGTCCAGGGCGAGGAGCACGCACCCGTACTGAACTCGCTTGAGGTGACTGAAAGCGAGCAGGTGCTTTTCCAAATAACGCAAGTTGACAACACACCCTTCTATGTGATTGACCGTCCCACTGTTGTTGGTAATACATTTACCTTTAACAGCGATAAGGTTAAGGGAACTATTCAACGGATTGAAAGGGTTGCTACGCGTCAAGGTATGGTCGAATATGCGTTGATACTCAGCCTTACGATATACCATGCTGGGAATCCGATTGAATTCAAGACTTCACCGGAGGGTGTACCGGCCACTAAGCAGCCAACACCGGCAGCATCTACAAATGATAATGCCATGACCTGTTTGGTACGTACATGGAACATCCTGGGTGCTACGCTCGACCTGATTGACCTGAGCAAGAATGAGACCTACTACATGGAATTCGCCAGCAAGAACGGTATGTTCGACATGCATGAAGTGCTTGTCGAGGCCAAGAAACGTGAGGTGTCATTCTCTGCCAAGGAAGAGGAAGACCTGACACGCAAGATTGTTAGCATCACTTTGACCCAGAGCAAGAATTTCGTCGTTGCCTACAACGAAGGTGCTGATGATGTGGCTACATGGAATTGGGCAAATACTGAGAAGACCGCCTTCACGATTAAGCTGAAGGAAGGCAGCACGGGTAACAAGTTCATCAACGACGATACCCGCATAGAGACCGCTTTCAGCGGCAACATGTGCAACCTGATGATGAAGATCAAGTTTGACGACAACTCCAACAAGAAGTGGGATGCCTCACTGTTGCTGAAGTTGCAGTCGAATTAGAATCTCTCTACTTGACACCCCGCTCGTTCAAGGCTTTGGCATAGCGGGCGGCGTTTCTCAAGTGCTCACTATAAGTGACTGCAAAGTTATGCGTCCCTGAGAAATCCTCTTTGGCGCACATATACAGGAAGTCGTGCTTGACATAGTTCAGCACGGCTTCCATTCCTTTTATGGAAGCCACCTTGATGGGCCCCGGGGGCAGTCCGATGTTGCGGTATGTGTTGTAGGGACTGTCAATGAACAGCATGTCGTGATAGATGCGGCGCAGCTCAAACTTCTGCAGCGCGAACTTCACCGTGGGGTCGGCCTGTAGCGGCATGTTCTGGTGCAGACGGTTCAGGTACATACCTGCTATCATCGGCTTCTCGGCGTTGTTGGCCGTCTCTTCGTCGATGATGCTGGCCAGCGTTGCCACCTCGTTGGGCGTCAGTCCTGCAGCCTCCGCTTTCTGGCGGCGCTCTTCGTTCCAGAAGGCATCGTGCTCTTTCACCATACGCTCCATCAGATGGTCCAGCGTCGTGTTCCAGTACACCTCGTAGGTGTTCGGCACAAACAGCGCGGCTATCGTCGCCGTGTCGTAACCCCATCGCTGGCAGTAGGGGTTGTCAATCAGCGCGGCGGCAATCTGGGCAGAGTCCAGCATCAGCTTCTGCCCCAGCACGCCGGCCAGCTTCCTCATGGTGCGCGATTCGGGGATGGTCAGCTTCAAGGCCTCCTGCTGTCCGTTCTTCATTTTCCGCATGACGGTCAGCACGCTCTCGTCGGGCTTCACGGCGTAGCGTCCCGTCCGCGGCTCCTTGGCGTAGTCGGTGTGGCGTATCAGGGTGCTGAAGCCCGTCAGCCCGTGTTCGGAAGCCACGGGGCGCAGCTTGGTCAATACGGAGTCTACCGTGTCGTCATCGTCAACATACACATACTCAGTCTGTTCAGAGGCCGAGAATGACGTCAGGAAGAAATAGTAGACCAATACGACGATGCCTGCCAGGCACGTGGCGGCTGCTATTAGCAAGTATTTAGCATTGTTTATTTTCATGATGCTTTGTTGTTTTTATTTAAATCGGCTGCAAAAGTACATATTTTCTGTGAAAGAAAAGACTTTTTCTCAATTATTTTACTTACCTTTGCAGCCGAAATGATCGAAACGGTACTGATAAGTGGAGCGTTACTGGCCGTGGGCATGGTCCTGCTGCTGGTGAAAGTCTTAGGACGTAAGGACGGTGAGTTCGCGTCGCAGCATATCCACGATAGTGAGGCCATGCGCAGCCGGGGCATCCACTGCGTCATGGATCAGGACCGTGAAATGCGATCGCAGAAGAAATTGAACATTAATAATATACAAGAGGAATGAAAAAGTATCTTTTCAGTGTGCTGGCCGTCGCTGCCGTGATGGCTTCGTGCAACAATGCAAGTCCCAAGATGGACGAGAAACCCCAGGCTGCTGGAGCCGAGAGTGTGTCGGGCATGAAGATTGCCTATATTGAGGTCGATTCGCTGATGACTCAGTATGACTTCGCCAAGGACTACAGCGTCACCCTTCAGAAGAAGAGCAACAACGCCCGTAACACCCTGACACAGAAGGGCAATCAGTTGCAGGCTGCTGTCAACAACTTCCAGCAGAAATTGCAGAACAATGGCTTCCAGAGCCGTGAGCAGGCTGCCGGTGTGCAGTCGGCCATCGAGCGTCAGCAGCGCGACCTGCAGGAGTTGCAGGCTCGTTTGGAGAATGAGTTGGCTAACGAGACGCAGAAGTTCAATATGGCTCTGCGCGATTCTCTGAACAACTTCCTGACCTCTTATAATAAGGATAAGAAGTTCGACATGATTCTGTCGAAGTCGGGCGACAACATCCTGTTTGCCAATAAGAAGTTCGACATCACGCAGGACGTTATCAATGGTTTGAACAAACGCTACAAGCCCGCCGCTTCTGCCGCCAAGAAAGACGACAAGAAAGAGGAGAAGAAGTAAGGAGTAAGGAGTAAGTAGTAAGGAGTAAGGAGTAAGAGGGAGGAGGTATGCTGGAGAAGCTGGGCATAACAGCGTTGAACGATATGCAGCGCGAGGCGGGCGACGCCATCCTGCGAGGTAAGCAGGACGTGGTGGTGCTCTCGCCGACGGGCACTGGCAAGACGCTGGCCTATCTGCTGCCGCTCGTAGAGCTGGTCGATGCTCAGCAGGACGTGCCTCAGGCCTTGGTCATCGTCCCCGGCCGCGAACTGGCTATGCAGTCCGACCGCGTACTGAAGGATCTCGGCAGTGGCCTGCGGTCGGCAGCCTGCTACGGCGGCCGTACGGCGATGGAGGAGCATCGGCGGCTGAAGGAGGTGAAACCCCAGATTATCTTCGGAACGCCCGGGCGCCTGAACGACCACTTGGATAAGGGCAACATCAGCCCCTACGCCGTACGCTACCTCGTCATCGACGAGTTCGACAAATGTCTTGAAATGGGATTCCACGACGAAATGGCCAGGCTGCTGAAGAAGCTGCCTGGCGTTCGTCGTCATATACTCCTGTCGGCCACCGAGGGAGCCATTGACCATGGACCATTGACCATTGACCATTCTTGGAAACGCATCAATTTCCTTCATAAGAATTCTCCATCGTCAACGGTCCGTTCGGCTCTGCCGCTTGGCTCGTCCATGAATGGTCAATGTTCAATGGTCAATGGTCAATGTTCAATGGTCAATGGTCAATGTTCAACGGTCAATGGTCAATGTTCAACGGTCAATGACCGCGTGACGGCCTACGTGGTGAAGAGTCCCGTAAAGGACAAGTTGGCCACGCTGCGTCAGCTGCTCTGCAGTTTCGGCGACCAGCAGACGGTGGTGTTCCTCGGGTTCCGCGATGCCGTCGAGCGGGTAGGCGACTACCTGCGCCGCGAGGGCTTTGCCGCGAGTGTCTTCCACGGCGGTATGGAGCAGAAACAGCGTGAGGATGCGCTCTACAAGTTCTCCAATGGCTCGGCCAACGTCTTTGTGAGTACCGACTTAGGCAGCCGCGGACTCGACATCCCCGACATCCAGAACATCGTCCACTACCATCTGCCACTCCACGAACAGGAGCTGGTACACCGCGTAGGACGTACCGCCCGCTGGGACAAGCAGGGTCGGACGTTCTTCATCGTCGGTCCCGAGGAACAGTTGCCCGAGTTTGTCGACTGCGATACCGAAGAGTATTCACTCCCCTCTCTGCCCAGAGAGGGGTTGGGGGTGAGTCTTCCCCAGATGGCCACAATCTATATCGGTAAGGGCAAGAAAGACAAAATCTCCAAGGGAGATATCGTCGGGTTCCTTTGTAAGAAAGGCGGACTGCAGCCGTCAGAGATCGGCCGTATCGACGTCATGGACCGCTATGCCTATGTGGCAGTCAGCCGACCGCGCTTCGAGCAGGTGCTCCGTCTGACGAAAGGCGAGAAGATAAAAGGCATAAAGACCGTGATAGAGCCAGTAAAATGATACCTTGACTTGACATAATGAAAGGAAAATAGGCTCTTTTCGTTAATTATTGCTCAAATATTTGGCCAATTCAAGAAAAAAGTGTAATTTCGCGGCGTTTTTAAAAACGAGGCAATATAAACCATCTAAAATAAACAATTTTCAAACAATGAAGAAGTACAACTTTAATGCCGGTCCGTCGATGCTTCCCCGCGAAGTCATCGAGGCTACCGCCAAACAGTGTCTTGATTTCAATGGCTCTGGTCTCTCACTGATGGAGATCAGCCACCGTGCTAAGGACTTCCAGCCCGTCGTCGACGAGGCAGTGGCTCTGGTGAAGGAGCTGCTGCAGGTGCCCGAGGGTTACTCAGTCATCTTCCTCGGCGGTGGTGCCTCACTGGAGTTCTGCATGATTCCCTACAACTTCCTCATCAAGAAGGCTGCCTATCTGAATACGGGCGTCTGGGCCAAGAAGGCCATGAAGGAAGCAAAGCTTTTCGGCGAGGTCGTTGAGGTGGCTTCTTCTGCCGATGCCAACTATACGTTCATCCCCAAGGACTGGACCGTTCCCGCTGATGCCGACTATCTGCACATCACGACGAACAACACCATCTACGGTACTGAAATCCGCAAGGACCTCGACGTGCCCGTCCGTCTCATTGCCGATATGTCGTCTGATATCTTCAGCCGTCCCATCGACGTTGCCAAGTACGACGCCATCTACGCCGGTGCCCAGAAGAACCTCGCTATGGCCGGTGTCACCATCGCCATCCTCAAGGAAGACGCATTAGGAAAAGCTCCCCGCGAGATTCCCACGATGCTCGACTACCGCACACATGTCGACAAGGGCTCTATGTTCAACACGCCTCCCGTGGTGCCCATCTACTCGGCCCTCGAAAACCTCCGCTGGATCAAGAAGCAGGGTGGTGTCGAGGCAATGGACAAGCTGGCCCAGCAGCGCGCCGAGATCGTCTACGGCGAGATCGACCGCAACAAGATGTTCGTCGGTACTGCCAAGGAGGAGGACCGTTCGCTGATGAACATCTGCTTCGTGATGGCCGACGAGTACAAGGAACTTGAGAAAGACTTCCTCGACTTCGCCGTCTCTAAGGGCATGGTCGGTGTCAAGGGTCACCGCTCTGTCGGCGGCTTCCGCGCCAGCTGCTATAACGCCCAGACCATCGAAGGCGTCAACGCCCTCGTTGCCTGCATGAAGGAGTTTGAGGCAAACCATTAAAAAGCCCACCCCAACCCCTCCCCAAGGGAGAGGCTTTCATTAGTCTGTGGGCATCAAATATAATAAACAGAATTTACAAACATAAAAAAAGGAGACCCCAAGTAATCAAACTCCCCTCCCTTGGGGAGGGGCGGGGGTGGGCTTATGAAGATTTTAGTAGCAACAGAAAAGCCGTTCGCAGCAGCAGCCGTGAATGGTATCAAAGCAGAAATTGAGGCTGCCGGCAATGAGCTGGTATTGCTCGAGAAATATACTGAGAAGGCACAGCTCCTCGACGCTGTCAAGGATGCCGACGCCATGATTATCCGTTCCGACAAGGTCGACGCCGAGGTGCTCGACGCCGCCAAGCAGCTGAAGATCGTCGTTCGTGCCGGTGCCGGTTACGACAACATCGACCTCGCCGCCGCCACGGCCCACAACGTCGTGGCCGAGAACACACCGGGTCAGAATGCCAACGCTGTCGCCGAGCTCGTCTTCGGCCTGTTGGTCATGGCCGTCCGCGGCTTCTACAACGGCAAGAGCGGCAGCGAGCTGCTCGGCAAGAAGCTGGGTATCCTCGCTTTCGGTAACGTCGGCCGTAACGTGGCCCGTATCGCCAAGGGCTTCGGTATGGATGTCTATGCCTACGACGCCTTCTGCCCTGCAGAGGTAATCGAGAAGGCTGGCGTACACGCTGTGGCTAATCAGGATGCCCTCTTCGAGACCTGCGACGTCGTCTCACTCCACATCCCCGCAACGCCTGAGACCAAGCAGAGCATCAACTACGCCCTGGTTGGCAAGCTGAAGAAGGGTGGTGTGCTGGTGAACACCGCACGTAAGGAGGTCATCAACGAGCCCGAACTGCTGAAGCTGATGGCAGAGCGCGAAGACCTGAAGTTCGTCACCGACATCATGCCCGATGCCAACGACGAGTTCCTGAAGTTCGAGGGCCGCTATTTCTCGACCCCGAAGAAGATGGGTGCCCAGACTGCCGAGGCCAATATCAATGCCGGTATTGCTGCCGCCAAGCAGATCAACGCCTTCTTCAAGGACGGCGACACCAAGTTCCAGGTGAACAAATAATCCGTAAGGAGTCAATCCTTATTAATAAACGAATTAAGCCATTTCGTCACCCGAAATGGCTTTTTTCGTCACCTGAAATCGGTTATTTCAGATTGCCAGGTCGAAATGCTTCGCTGAGCGGCTTGCAAAGAATGTAAATGTCAAATGTCAAATGTCAAAATCTCGTTCTTCCGCGGTTTTATTGCGTATTGCGGCGATTTTGACTTTTGACATTTGACATTTTCGTGTTTTTTATCCAGCGAATGAAAAACAGAGACATTAAATTTTATATTATAATATATTATTATAATAATATATTATAATATAAAATTCTATATTTCCAAATTGCTGATTCCCAACTTTCAAATGTCGTATAATGTCAAATGTCAAAAGTCAAAATGCGCGTTTCCCGTGTATTTACCCCGGAAAGCTAACTTTGCAGCACATAATCTAAAACAAGTGCTATGACAAATAATTTGCGCAATTTGTTAATAAATGTTATAGGGGGGGTAAATCGTCTTGCTTTGCCCTGTTCCTGCTGTTAACCATATTCATAGTTGCGGCTTGCTCCGACGACTCTCCCGCAAGCCCCGAACCCGAAAACTTGATTGAAACCCGCTCTGCCGCTGACAGCACCGCCGTCGGCGACACCGCCACGACGTCCGTCACTGCGGAGGTAGACACCACGTGGGCAGCCACCTATACCTACGACTACGACGGGAACTTAATACTTGATAGCGACGAGCCGCAAGACGGCGACGTCGACGAAGCCATTTAGCGCGATGGAAGAGATTGCCCGTCTGACCCTCCGTCGCCGGCTGCTCGGTGGTGTGTGGAACACCCTCTGCCTGCCCCTCGCCGTCACCCGTCAGCAGTTGGCTGACGTCTTCGGCTGCGATGTCGAGCTGCGCACGCTGCTCGCCTATACCTACGGCATCATCGACTTTCAGGCTGCCGACGCCATTGCCGCCGGGCAGCCCTTCCTCGTCCGTCCCGCCGAGGACGTCGACGACCCTACCTTCCCCTTAGCCCGTCTCGAAGCCGTCACGCCTCAGAGCGTCGGCGACGCCGACTGCCAGTTTGTGGGCACCTTCAACCCCGTCGCCCTACCAGAGGACGACGGCTACACCTGCGTCTTCCTCACCGCCGAAGGCAAGCTGAAGAAGCCCGCTGCCGACCGTCGCACCCTCGGCCCCTTCCGTGCCTACTTCTGCTTGAGCGACGCGTGCCGCTTTGACCCCAGTATGATGATATATGAGAAGAAGTAATAATATGCACACGTGGTGTTCACGTGACGTTATTTTCTATTGTAGAACGCGCCAGTGGTCTGGGAAGATAGCTGGCTTTTAACGAGAAAATTAAAACAAAGATATATGGCAGTAGAAAGTGCAACACACGCCGACCTCCATTTGAGCGAGGAAGACATCAAGTCCCGCTATATCCAGCCAGCACTGGAAGACAAAGGATGGGACAAGTATCACATGCGGTTGGAATATCCCTACACCGCAGGCCAGATTGTTGTGCAAGGTTCGCTGAAGCACCGCAAGAAAGGTAAGCGGGTGGACTATCTGCTGTATACTGAAGACAACTATCCCATTGCCGTTGTAGAGGCAAAGGACAGGAAGCATGCGCCTGCCGACGGTATTCAGCAAGCCATTGACTATGCGCGCGACTTGGACTTGCCCTTTGCCTACGCCAGCAACGGCGAACAGTTTGTGGAGCACGACATGAATACAGGCGAGGAACGCACCTTCCCGATGGATGATTTCCCTACGCCATTAGCCCTTCGTGAACGGCATCGCCAATGGATGTACCAGAACATGAACCTCACCGACGAGGGCGCACACCTGCTCGACATTCCCTATTATAGCGATAGCGACAGTTTCCCGCCTCGCTACTATCAGCGTATTGCCATTAATAAGGTGATAGAGGCTGTTGCCTGCGGCAGAAACCGCATCTTATTAGTGATGGCAACGGGTACTGGCAAGACGTACACCGCTTTCCAAATCATTCACCGCCTGCACGCCTCGGGACGCATGAAGCGTATTCTCTATTTGGCCGACCGCAATATACTGATTGACCAGACCATGCGGCAGGACTTCAAGCCCTTCCGTAAGGTGATGTCGAAGGTGCAGGGCAAGAGTGCGGAAAGTGGTTTCGAGATATACATGAGCCTTTATGGCCAGTGGGTGAAGAACGACGGCGAACTACAGCCAGGAGAACGTCAGCCTTACGAAAACTACGCGAAGGATTTCTTCGACCTGATTGTGGTGGACGAGTGCCACCGCAGCAGTATCAACGAAGATAAGGAGTGGCACAAGATTCTGACCTATTTTGACAAAGCTACACAGATAGGTCTCACCGCTACGCCTAAGAGCGTGGAGGGAGCCGACAACTTTGAATACTTCGGGCTGCCCGTCTATACGTACTCCCTGAAACAAGGCATTGCCGACGGCTATTTGGCGCCATACCGCGTGACGAAGTCGTTCCTCAATGTCGATATGGAAGGCTATGTGACGGAAGAGGGAGAGCAAGACCTCTTCGGACAGGACATCGAAGAGAGTATTTTCACTCGTAACAGCTTTGGCCGCGAGATACACATCACAGAGCGTCAGAAGGTGGTGGCCTACCGCATCACGCAGATGATGAAGGTTGTAGGACGCATGACGAAAGCCATCGTGTTCTGTCCCGATCAGGAGGAAGCCGCCATCATGCGCGAACTGCTGATAACGATGAATCAGGATATGGTGCGCCGTTATCCTGACTACATCGTTCGCATCACCAGCGACGACAGAGTGGGCAAATCGCTGCTCGACAACTTCATCGACCCCTACGAGCCTTGTCCCGTGATTGCCACCACCAGCGAACTGCTGACAACGGGCGTCGACTGCAAGACCTGCGGCCTGATCGTGATTGACAAGGAGGTGAACAACCCCACCACCTTCAAGCAGATGATAGGCCGAGGCACCCGCATCTTCGAAAAGAAAGAGAAGATGAACTTCGAGATTCTTGACTTCCGAGGTGCCACGCTCATGTTTGAGAAAGGTTTTGATGGTGACGCGCAAATTGAAGAATACGAGAAGCGTAAAAATGAAGGTGAGCAGGAGAAGCCTCAAAAAGGGCCTAATACAGGAGGCTCAGGTGAAGGCAAAGGTGAGCATAAAGAACACAGGAAATACCACGTAGAGGGGCACGACATCCAGATTGTGCATGAGGTGGTGCAGTTCTTGGGTGAGGATGGCAAGACCCTCTTTACCGAGCGTCTCACTGACTTCACCCGTAAGGCTATCAAGAAGCATTATCCCACGCTGGATGCTTTCCGTGGTGCTTGGGCACATGCCGATAAGAAACAGGCCATTCTCGACGAGCTGGCAGAAAACAATGTGTTGCTCGATGCTGTGCGTGAAGAAAACCCAGCCTTAGAGGATTGCGATTACTTCGACATCATCAGTCATGTGGCATTCGACCAAAAGCCGCTTACTCGCAAAGAGCGTATTGAGGGTGTCAAGAAGCGCAACTATCTGGCAAAGTATGAAGGACAAGCCCGCAAGGTCGTTGAGGGGCTGATGGAGAAATACGGCGAAGTGGGTGTAACGAATATCGAAAACCCACAGATACTGAGCCTTAATCCCTTTGCTCAGATAGCCAAGCGTCCTCGTATCATGAAGGGCATCTTCAAGAGTCCCGAAGAATACAACGAGGCGGTAAAAGATTTAGAGAATGAACTTTATAAAATTGGATAAACTAAAACCAAAAGACTATGAAAAAAGTATTATTTCTATTAGCGATGATGAACATCTGTTTTTCTGCTATAACTATCGCGCAAACAGCCGATATTCAGCAGTTAAAAGAGAAAGCCAATCGGGGGGATGCAGAAGCACAATGCGATCTGGGAAATCGTTACTATAAAGGTAATGGTGTGACCAAGAATTATTCGCAAGCTGTAAACTGGTATAGAAAAGCTGCCGAGCAGGGGTATGTACGTGCACAATGCAATCTGGGCATTTTTTATGAGAACGGCCTTGGTGTGACCCAGGACTATTCGCAAGCTGTATACTGGTTTAGAAAAGCAGCCGAGCTGGGGTATGCTGACGCACAAAACTTTCTGGGAGATTGTTACTATCTCGGTAATGGTGTGACCAAGAATTATTCGCAAGCTGTAAACTGGTATAGAAAAGCAGCCGAGCAAGGGAATGCTGACGCACAATGCAATCTGGGAGTTTGTTACGACAAAGGCAATGGCGTGACCAAGGATTATTCGCAGGCTGTAAACTGGTATAGAAAAGCAGCCGAGCAGGGGTATGCAGGAGCACAATACCATCTGGGAGAATGTTACTATCTCGGTAATGGTGTGACCAAGAATTATTCGCAAGCTGTATACTGGTTTAGAAAAGCTGCCGAGCAAGGGGAGGCAATCGCACAACACAATCTGGGAATTTGTTACTTTACCGGCAATGGTGTGACCCAGGACAATTCGCAAGCTGTATACTGGTTTAGAAAAGCAGCCGAGCAGGGGTATGCAGGAGCACAATTCAATCTGGGAGTTTGTTACAATGACGGCATTGGTGTGACCAAGAATATTTCGCAAGCTATATACTGGTATAGAAAAGCAGCCGAGCAGGGGAATGCTGACGCACAACACAATCTGGGAGTTTGTTATGCAAACGGCGAGGGCGTGACCAAGGATTATTCGCAAGCTGTTAACTGGTATAGAAAAGCAGCCGAGCAGGGGTATGCATTTGCTCAATGCGAGCTGGGAAATTGTTACTATTATGGCAATGGTGTGACCAAGAATAAATCGCAAGCTTTATATTGGTATAGAAAAGCGGCTGCGCAAGATGAAAATATAAAGAATAAGTTGAAAAGTAAATTGTCGGAAGAATAGAAGTAAGAGATTCTGAGCCTGAAATCCTTTGCTCAGATAGCCAAGCGTCCGCGTATCATGAAGGGCATCTTCAAGAGTCCCGAAGAATACAACGATGCATTAAGAGAATTAGAAAATGAATTGTATAATTTAATTTGTATTATTATGAAAAAGTTTATTGTTATTTTTTTGTTATCTCTAACTATTGGTTCATTTGCACAAAACAGCAAAAAAGTCGTCGAATTTACATTTCCTGTTCTCACAAAAATTGTAGGAGATAACGACAAAAGAATTTTCCCGTCAAAGGGGGCATTGTTTGTTCTTGTATTCGATTTTTCTTCAGATAGTGCCATTCGTGTTACATTATTAGATAGATCAAAATCTGCATCAAAAATTATATGGAAATCTATAATGCCTATCAAGGAATTAACTTTAGATATTGGATTTGAATACATTAAGGATGGGAAAAAAAATATGTTCCTATATCTGGTAGATTCTGATGGTTATAGTTTTGAATTTGGTACTATAGATGCAAAAACGGATAATGCTATTCAATTATACTCTTTTGACATTGATGGTGACTATATGGAAGATATAAAAGATAAAATTATTATGATGCAAGGATATGAATCGCCACAAGTTGTTTCACAAAAGGCCGAAGAGGTTGAACAGTATATATATACATTAAGCAAAAATAACAAATAGTAATAAGGAAGAATAATGGCAGTTGGAAACTTAGTAAAACGACTACAGGACATCATGCGTAAGGATGCGGGCATCAATGGCGATGCCCAACGCATTGAGCAAATGGTGTGGATGTTCTTTCTGAAAGTATATGATGCAGCAGAGGAAGACTGGGAACTGGATGCTTTCGACAAAGGCGAAGAGTTCAAAAGCATCATCCCAGAGGAACTTCGCTGGCGCAACTGGGCACCATCTAAGGATGAGGAAGGCAAAATGAAGAGTGACTTCCTGACAGGACAGGCGCTGCTGGACTTCATCAACGAAAAGCTGTTCCGCGTGCTGAAGGGTGAGGACTCGCTCGACGGCAGCATCAAGGGAATACAGGTGACGCGCGAGACAGCCCGCCATCAGGCTGTGGTGCATGATGTGTTCCAAGAGGTGAACCAGTATATGAAGAACGGCGTGCTGCTGCGTCAGATGATAGACGAGATAGATGCAGTTGACCTGCTTGACTCTGCAGAGAGCCATCAGTTTGGCGATATGTATGAGACGCTGCTGAAAGACCTTCAGGCGGCTGGCAATGCGGGGGAGTATTACACACCACGTCCCCTTACAGACTTCACCGTAGAACATCTTGAACCCAAATTAGGAGAATTGATGGGTGATTTAGCTGCAGGTACAGGCGGCTTTGATATTTCCACATTGAATTATTTGAAAAAGCAGAAGAAAACACCCAAAGACGAAGAGCTGTTCCAGCGCTCGGTGATGGGACAGGAGTGGAAGCCCTTTCCCTATCTGCTGGGTGTGACGAATATCATGCTGCACGGCATCAAGGACCCGCAGTTCTACCACATGGACTCTCTCGGCAAGAACATGAGCGAGTATCAGGAGGAAGGGAAACTGGATACCATTGCCATGAATCCCCCGTATGGAGGTGCTACCGATGCTGCTACGAAGATGAACTTCAAGGCAGAATACCGTAGTTCAGAGACTGCCGACCTGTTTATGGTGCTGATTATGCAGCGATTGAACAAGGGTGGACGTGCCGGTGTGGTGGTTCCTGATGGTTTCCTTTTTGGTACAGATGGTGCCAAGTTGGCTATCAAGAAACGTCTGCTGACAGAGTTCAACCTCCATACCATCATCCGTCTGCCTGGTAGTGTATTCTCACCTTATACAAGTATTGCCACCAATATTCTGTTCTTCAACAATGAACGTGCAGAAGGTGCGCCAGAGGGATTCAAGACGAAAGAAACGTGGTTCTACCGCATGGATATGCCAGAGGGTTACAAGCATTTCTCAAAGACACGTCCCATCTTGAATAGTCACTTTGATGTGGTGAACGAATGGTGGCAGAACCGACAAGTGTTGGAAGAGGGCGAGAAGAGTCGTTCTTTCACGCCGCAGGAGTTGATGGACACTGGCTGCAACTTCGACCAATGCAAATTTCCCAAGGAAGAGGAAGAAGTGCTGCGTCCTGAAGAGCTGCTGAAGAAATACCATGAGGAGCGCACAGCCCTTGATGCCAAGATTGATGCGCAGCTCCGCGAGATTGAATCTATCTTAGGAATTTACTTGTAATAATTACATATTAAAACTTAAATACTTATGAGAAAAAGATATTTCTTTGTTCACCTTTGCTTTATATTTGCAATGGTAACATTTGCTCAAAATGACAATGTTATAAATTTTAATTTCCCAACTCTAAAGGTGGATTATATTGGTGAAGAGCCTCAAATATGCAATATTGCCCCAGACTCGGCTTTTGTTGTAGAATTCTCATTCTACACAGATTATTTCACGTATGTATTATTAGAAAAAGATTTGAATACAGGTAAAAAAAACGAAATCATTACTACAAAAAAATTATATTACCAAAAAAGTGAATTGATAAATTATAGCCAAAGTGATACTCTTTCCAATTTTATGCTCAAATCGGAACGTGATGCAATATCAATAAGAAGTTCTAAATTCCCCGAAGGATACAGTATAATGCCCATAGGTGGTATGGTAACAAGGAGTATTCTAGAGAGTGACTGTAAGGCATTCTTTGATAAAAATCCGCAAGCTGAAGGCAAATATGAAACACCAAGTAGTTTCGATTTGAAGTTAGAAATGCTAATCAAAAGATTGACAGAAAAAAATATTAAAGTCACAAGATAATTTTATCTAAGTCTGACAAAAATGAACGCACAACAGTTAAAGAACTCTATCCTTCAAGAAGCCATCGAAGGTCGCCTTGTTCCGCAAGACCCCAATGATGAGCCAGCATCAGTATTGCTTGAAAGAATACGCAAGGAGAAAGCAAAGCTGGTGAAGGAAGGTAAACTCAAAAAGAAAGACCTCGAAGAGACACCAATTCCAGAAGATGAAAAACCCTTCGAGATACCTGAGAGTTGGGAGTGGTGCTCTCTTGGTAGTGTTATATCTTTATTATCAGGAAGAGATTTAACCCCACAAGATTACAATGACAGTAATGATGGAATTCCTTATATTACTGGAGCAAGTAACTTTGAAGGTGGTTCTTTGGTTATTAATCGTTGGACTCCCAAACCTGTTTCTATCTCAAAATATGGTGACTTGTTAATCACATGCAAAGGCACCATTGGTACAATGGCCTTCAATACTGTTGGTGATATACATATTGCGCGCCAAGTAATGGCTATCTCTCCTTATCTTATAAATATATATTTCATTAAGTATTTTCTAATGAGAATTGTATATGAGTTGGATAAAAAGGCCAAGAGTATTATCCCAGGTATATCAAGAGAAGACATCTTAACAGCATATTTCCCCCTCCCTCCTCTCGCAGAGCAGAAACGTATTGTGGCGAAGATAGAAGAATTGCTGCCAAAGGTGGAGGAATACGGCAAGGCACAAGAAGCACTTGATAAGCTGAATGAGGAACTGCCAGAGCGATTAAAGAAGAGCATCCTGCAAGAAGCTATTGAAGGTCGCCTTGTGCCACAAGACCCCAACGATGAGCCAGCGTCAGTATTGCTTGACAAAATCCGCAAGGAGAAAGCAAAACTGGTAAAGGAAGGGGAACTCAAAAAGAAAGACCTCGAAGAAACTCCAATCTCTGAGGAGGAAATACCGTTTAAGATTCCTGAGAGTTGGGAGTGGGTGAAATTGGGAGATATTACAGAAATAGCTCGCGGGGGTTCTCCTCGACCAATAAAAGATTATTTGACTGATGACCCCAATGGTTTGAATTGGATTAAAATTGGTGACACTGACAAGGGAGGAAAGTACATAAACTCATGTAAGGAGAAAATTAAGCCGGAAGGATTAAAGAAGACAAGGATGGTTCATCCAGGAGATTTCCTTCTGACAAATTCTATGAGTTTTGGAAGACCATACATAACAAATATTGAAGGATGTATTCATGACGGTTGGTTAATGATTTCACCTTATGCAGGCGTTTTTGACCAATCCTATTTGTACTACGTCCTATCATCTGCTTTTGCACATAAGCAATTTTGCGATAAAGTTGCGGGAGCCGTTGTTCAGAATCTCAACTCAGATAAAGTGGCAGATTCGATTGTCCCTCTCCCCCCTCTCGCAGAACAGAAACGTATTGTTGCGAAGATAGAGCAATTAATGAAAGAAATAGATAAATTAAAGGTGTAATACAATAAAACGAGAAAAACAACGTAATAATAACAGATAAGAGACACAGAATTATAGCGTCGTGAACGTTTCGTAACAAATAAGGATCTGGTAAATCTAAGCATAATACGATAACGTGACGAGTAATGGCGCCTATGCTGAATCAGCGTAGGGCGGCAAGACTTGTTGCTTATTCGTAAGGTGCTTTTACCAGATCCCCTTTTGTTGGGCATCATGTAACTACCGCCTCTACGTTTTCTCTCATCGAAAACCTAAATCATCACTATGACATCTAACGATCAGGAAAACATTGAACGTAAACTGAACCATGTCCTCGACATGGGGAAAAAGATTATTGACCTTTATCCACACATCACCTGTACAGAGCGTGCAGCACTATTGTTAGCCATGTCAGCTGCCACGAGACAGACTTTAGCTAATATGCGAACCGTAGCAGCACTGCTCAGAAAAAACTTACTCGACCCGTTCCGTATCAATTATACGGACTATGCGCGAAGGATGGAAAACCTGCTGAAAATTTGGCGGGAGGAACTGATAGGGGCACCCATCTTTCATAATCTCGACACCCAGAGCCTGCCTATTACCAATCCCTGCGACATCGCCCTGAAAGAGGATACCGACTACGACCTGACCATCCGCACGCCAGATGAAGACAACTTCGACTTCTTAGAAACGCGTGTGGGGCTGATGGAGAATGCTTCGCTGATGTGTGAAGCCATCGACAAGGGGGTAGAGCAAATCAGCAAGACGCTACGGGAGATCATGGACGACTACCTGAAGCTGAAGGCTGACGACGAAAGACAAGACAAAAGACTGAAAGAACTGGAAAAGCAGTACGAGGAACTGATGTGGGAGGAGGAAAAGGAAAGGTTTGTCAATGAAGTGGAAGAATACACACAGGTGAGCGGCGACAAGACCAAGAAAACCTATCAACGATTTCTGAGCCACTTAGAAAGAATTGCCACAGACACACTGGAGAGGAAAAAATTGGGGGAACTCAATGAATGGTATCTTGGCAATCTGAGACCTGCCGCCTTTATCGTGAAGAATAGAGACAAACTGAACTTCGAGGATATTGCCCTGCATTTCCGATTTGTACGTTGTCGCCGACTGCTGAAGCAGCATGTGGAGAGCTTCGACTTGTTGCAGCCTGCCGATGCTGACTATAAGAACCTCTTTGTGAATCAGGCTTCGCAGGAACTGGCTTTCCTTCTGGCTACCACGATAGGCACCTACGTTGACTTCCGACATAACTATCAGTATGCTGCCCTGCAAATGGCTATGCAGGACTTGGGACTTGTCTATAACGACGGCAGAAACGGCATCCAAATGAGAGACTACATCAACAAGGCATACCTGAAAAACGACAAACTCATCAAAGACCAGAAAACGCTGACGGACTGGACGGGCAAACTATTGGGGAGTATGTTTGGCACGATGGACGAAAGTCACCTGCAAGGCAATTTCTCAATAGAGGACTTCAAGAAAATGAAGGACTACTACTGGCTGTGCCTGAGTATCATCAACAAGATTGTGCAGCTGGACTTACAGGAATTGCGGTTTGCACCTTATCTCTATGAAGAACACGAAAAAACACCAAGCATCACCGACTACAAGAATAGCGAGGGGCAAAGCATCATGGAACGCCTCTCGATATTGAAATCCGCCATGAAAGGTGAAAGCCTATTCAGTTGACGGAAAAATTTAGGGTAAAATTTTAAAGAGACTTTCATCTTCGGGTGGAAGTCTCTTCTTTTTTCCGTTGTTCGCAGAAAGTTATGTTGAGCGACGGAAAAGCCGAAATGTGCATTGAATTATTTCCGACCTTTGCACTGTCGAAAGTCAGAAATGACAGTTCGACAGCGCTCATTGAGACTTTGTCTCGAAAAGCGGCTTCGCTCTTTGACTTACTGATACAAAAGATATAAAGTTTGTTCCATACCATTTTAAAATGTTCTGTTATGTTGTCGAGTTTTTGCATTCGACAAAACCAGCCCTGCTGCGACAGCACGGCTGTTTTCTCTTTACACACGTACATTATTCATTTAATTCTATAAGCTTATGAAAGAAAATGGAATTCGACTGGCGACGGAGGCTGAACGCATGACGTCGCTGGAGATTGCCCGGGTGACCGCCAAGATGCATAAGGATGTGATGAGAGCCATCCGAAACATGGAGCCTGCCTGGGAAAAGGTTAACGGGCGCAATTTTGCGCTCGTTGCTTACACGGACTCCAAGGGCGAGCAACGCCCTTGTTACTCTCTCTCGAAAACGGAATGTCTCTACATCGCCACGAAGTTCAACGACGAGGCGCGAGCCAAGTTGGTGATTCGTTGGCAACAGTTGGAGCAGGAACGTATCGCACAGAAATGCGTCAGGAAGCTTTTGGTGACGGATGAGGATGTGACGAATGAGGCCCAGCGCATCATCGGACGCACGATAGTCTCGTTCAACAAGCATGCCGACGGATGTATCACCACCAGCGACATTGCCGAAACGATAGGCACTGACGTGAAGGCCCTGAACGCGTTCCTTACGGATAAAAGGGTTCAGAGATGGCAGCGGGGCCAGTACCGGCTGACTCCTGAATATGAAGGTCACGGACTGGCACAGGACAGACTCTTCATCTACTACTCGAAGGACGGGAAACAAAAAGAGCGCACCTATCTCGTCTGGACTCCCAAGGGTGCCGAAATGATCAGGAAACTCATTGAACATTGAAAATTCTTCGCAAGCGAAGCGTCGCAAGGCGCCGAGCGAAAGATTAAAGATTAAACATTAAACATTAAAAATTCTTCGCACGAAAGCGTCGCAAGGCGCCGAGCGAAACACTAAACACTAAACAATAAACACTAAACATTAAATAATAAAAGAAAGGAAATAACTATGGAAAAGAAAGCAATCAAGGTGGTCAGCCAGGGCGTGCTGACCGAAAGAGAATGGACGAACGCCCAGGGCGAGAA
>CADCET010000002.1 GCA_902800495.1 uncultured Prevotellaceae bacterium | reverse complement strand
TGTTCTCCTGTCCTCCTGTCAAAATTGTTCTCTTGTCCTCCTGTCAAAAATGTTCTCCTGTCCTCCTGTCAAAATTGTTCTCTTGTCCTCCTGTCAAAATTGTTCTCCTGTCTTAACTGTTCTCTTGTCAAAAAATGAAATTTAGAACGATCGTCGATATACCGAAGCCTCGCTTCCTGATAGAGCCTTACGAGGAGATGCTCTTCGTCGGCTCGTGCTTTGCTGACAGCATCGGACAGCGCTTCGTCGAAAACAAGTTCCGTGCTACGGTCAACCCCTACGGCACGATGTACAACCCCGCCTCCGTGCTCCATACTGTCGAGCGGTTTGAGGGCGCGCCCCGTGTGGTCTTCATTACCCTCGGCACGAACCACGTCTACCGGCTGAAAGAGACGGGCGAGATTGTTGATAACTGTCAGAAACGGCCCGCCGCCCTCTTTCAGGAAGAAGAGCTGACCGTTGACGAATGCGCCGACTACCTGCAGCAGACCGTCGAACTTCTCCGTCGTCGCCGTCCTGACGTCCATATCGTCTTCACCGTCAGTCCTATCCGTTACCGTAAGTACGGCTACCACGAGTCCCAGCTCTCGAAGGCGACGCTCCTATTAGCCGTTGACAAGGTTTTAGCATCGGACAAACATGGACTCACACGGACTGTTGCTGACAAAGAAGTCCGTAAAAGTCTGTGCTCGTCCGTTGCCTATTTCCCCGCCTACGAAATCTTGATGGACGAACTACGCGACTACCGTTACTATGCCGCCGACATGCTGCATCCCTCCGACGTCGCCGTCGAATACATCTGGCAGCAGTTGGTAGAGCATTACTTCTCGCCCCGTGCCAAGGACTTCCTGCGTGAGTGGACACCGCTGAAAGCAGCTCTCAACCACCGTCCCTTCAACCCAGACTCCGAGGAGTACAAGACCTTTATGTGTCAGACCCAGGAGAAGATCAATGTCTTAATAGAGAAATACCGTTGTAGACAGGAGAACAATTAAGACAGGAGTTTTTAGACATGAGTACAAGAGAACTTTTGAGACATGAGTACAAGAGGACAGATTTTTTTTGACAGGAGTACAAGAGGACAGATTTTTTTTGACAGGAGTACAAGAGGACATTATTCTCTACCATCATTAACTAATGGTAAAGACGGCCTGAAAGGCCATCTAGCTGTCAGCCCAACGGCAACGCCTTGGGTACGAGAACGAATAAACCAATTAACGCCCTGTAAGGGCATAAGAATGAGTAGAAGGCGGCACTTGAAGTCTAAGGCTTTTGCCCTTTCAGGGCGGTAATCCCCCGTCGTCATACCCAGGGCGTTGCCCTGGGCTGACAACTCATTGCCCCTTCGGGGCGTCCTTCTGTTCTCTTGTACTCCTGTCTGTCCTTCTGTTCTCTTGTACTCCTGTCTGTCTTTCTGTTCTCTTGTACTCCTGTCTGTCTTTCTGTACTCTTGTACTCCTGTCTGTCCTTCTGTTCTCTTGTACTCCTGTCTGTCTTTCTGTACTTATGTCTAAAAGTTCTCCTGTACAGTGAAAGAAAGCAGGCAATCTTTTGTTGGTTTCGTATAAAGTTTGTAACTTTGCAGGCAGAAAAACGAGAAAGACCATGATTTATACGATTGAAAAGATTACCACACTCATAGGTGCCCGCCGCTATGGCGACCACGACGCCAACGTGCGATGGCTGTTGACCGACAGCCGCTCATTGTGTTTCCCTGAAGAGACGCTGTTCTTCGCCTTGCGCTCCAAGCGTAACGACGGTCACCGCTATATTGACGACCTGTATCGCCGCGGTGTCCGTTCGTTTGTCGTTGAGCAGGTGCCGGAACATCCACAGGCGGATGCCAACTACCTGAAGGTGCCCTCGACGCTGGCCGCCCTGCAGCGGTTGGCTGAGCGTCATCGCGACGAGTTCTCCATCCCCATCGTGGGTATCACCGGCTCTAACGGCAAGACGATGGTCAAGGAGTGGCTCTACCAGTTGCTGCTGCCGTCGCAGCGCATCGTCCGTTCGCCGCGCTCCTATAACTCCCAGATAGGCGTCCCCCTCTCCGTCTGGCTGCTGAACGAGCAGACGGAGATAGGCATCTTCGAGGCAGGCATCAGTCAGCCGGGCGAGATGATGGCACTGCACGACATCATCCAGCCCACCGTCGGCGTGCTCACCTCGCTGGGCAGTGCCCATCAGGAGAACTTCCGCTCGCTGGAGGAGAAGTGTCTGGAGAAACTGGAACTGATGCATGGCACGCAGGCGCTTGTCTATCCGTCAGACGACAATACCGTCAGTCGTTGCATCCGTCGTCTGCAGTATCAGGGCGAGAAGATAGGCTGGTCGCGTACCGACTGCCAAGCAGCTTTCTTCGTCAAGGAACAGACCATCGACGGCCAGACGGCTCATGTCACCTATATCTATAAAGGCGAGCAGGGCGACTACACCATCCCCTTCATCGACGATGCCAGTATCGACGACAGCATCATCTGTGCCGCCACCGTCCTTCACCTGGGACTGACGCCCGCCGACCTGGCAGAACGTATGCCTCACCTCGACCCTGTCGCCATGCGCCTGGAAGTGAAGGAGGGACAGTGCGGCTGCACACTGATTAACGATTCCTATAACAGCGATGTCAACTCGCTTGATATAGCCCTCGACTTCATGAGTCGCCGTCCCGACGAGCAGGGGCGCAGCCGCACGCTCATCTTGAGCGACATCTACCAGAGCGGCGAACAGGCCGGCGAACTCTATCGTCAGGTGAACGACCTCTGCATGAAGCGCGGCATCGACAAGCTTATCGGCATCGGCGACGAAATATCGGCTCAGTCCCAAACCTTCCTCGTAGGAAAGAAATTCTTCTTCGCCACCACCCAGGACTTCCTCGCCAGCACCGTCTTCCACCAGTTGCGCGACGAGGTTATCCTTATCAAGGGAGCCCGAAACTTCGGCTTTGAGCGAATCTCCGAACTGTTGGAGCAGAAGGTCCACGAGACCATCCTCGAGGTGAACCTCGGTGCCTTAGTCGATAACCTGAATTACTACCGTTCGTTCCTGAAACCTGAGACGAAGATGGTGTGTATGGTGAAGGCCGACGCATACGGTGCGGGTGCCGTCGAGGTGGCGAAGACCTTGCAGGACCACCGTGTCGACTATCTCGCTGTTGCCGTGGCCGACGAGGGTGTCGCCTTGCGCCGTGCCGGCATCACCGCCAACATTATGATAATGAATCCGGAGATGACGTCGTTCAAGACGATGTTCGACTACGACCTTGAACCCGAGGTTTACTCCTTCCGCCTGCTTGACGCCCTGGTGAAGGCAGCCCGCAAGGAGGGCATTACCGGCTGGCCTGTCCACATCAAGCTCGATACGGGCATGCACCGCTTAGGGTTCAATGTAAGTGAAATCGACCTTTTAATCGACCGCTTGAAGCATCAGCAGGCTGTCATTCCTCGCTCCGTCTTCAGCCATTTCGTAGGCAGCGACAGCGACCAGTTCGACGACTTCTCTGCCCGTCAGTTCCAGCTCTTCGACGAGGGCAGCCGCCGTCTGCAGGCCGCCTTCAGCCATAAGATTCTGCGTCATATGGACAACTCCGCCGGCATCGAGCATTTCCCGGAACGGCAGATGGACATGTGCCGACTGGGTCTGGGACTCTATGGCGTGAATCCGCGTAACAATGAGATGCTGAGTACCGTGAGCACGCTCAAGACCACCATCCTCCAGCTGCGCCACGTCAAGGCTGGCGACTCCGTAGGCTACAGCCGTCGCACCATCCTTGAGCGCGACAGTGTCATTGGCGCCATCCCCATCGGCTATGCCGACGGTCTGAACCGCCATCTTGGCAACCGCCACGGCTACTGTCTGGTCAACGGCCAGCGTGCTGAGTATGTGGGAAATATCTGTATGGACGTCGCCATGATTGACGTCACCGGCATCGACTGCCACGAGGGCGACCGCGTCGAAATCTTCGGACGCAATCTGCCCGTGACCGTGCTCAGCGACACCATCGACACCATCCCCTACGAAGTGCTGACGGCTGTGTCAAACCGCGTCAAGCGCGTCTATTATCAGGATTAGCGCACTACCTTCTTGCCGTTTATCACGTAGATGCCATGTCTGAGCGACGTGGCATCAGCGTTTTTCACAGGACGTCCGTCAAGGCGGTAGATGGTAGATGACGATGGGGCACTGACGTCGTGGATGGCGTCAACCACCGGCTCCTTGCCTGCACGGTAGCGGAAACTGATGGTCTTGTCACTGTTCTGTGTGATGTTGAGGATGGCACCCTGCATCAGCCTATTGTTCGCAGAATTCTTGTTGTAGAGGGTGGCAGCCGGCATGGAGGTAGCCGTCAGACTGTCGTTCCTGAGATAGGGGTAGAGGTCGTTTGTGAGTGTTGTCTTGGAATAATAGCCTGCTGAGGCCCTCCAATATTGCGAATCGTCGTTGTTGTCGGCATGGAAGATCGTCATGCGCTGATGGTCGTTGCCCACGCTATAGCCTTCTTCCCGGGCTTCGCGCAGGGTGAGGATGCTGTTGGGGATGTTGTTGGCCCACACCTCCTCGTCGTAGTCCACGTGCGTAATCATGAGTCCCTTGGCGGGGTAGTCGGTATCCCAGCCCGTCTTCTGGCGGTTTTCTATCATATAGAACTCGTCGGGATGATTGTCGTTGTAGATGATGTAGGATTCGCCGTATTCACTCAGCGGCAGCAGATGGTCGACCTCCACATCCTCGTCCGACAGGACGATGGGTTCTTGCCAGCCGCAGACCATCTTCTCGTAGGCCGTATAGCCCACGGGACGGAATCCGTTGCCCATGTAGTTGCCGCCCGACATGAGGTCGAAGTCGCTCATACCGAAATATCCCTTGTAATAGATGTCGTAGAAGTCGGGCAGCCCCATACAGTGTGAGAACTCGTGGCAGAAGGTGCCGATGCCGTTGATGCTACCGCTGGCTTTCAGCTCGTTGGCGCAGGCATAGATATTGATTTTAACGCCGTCGAGGTCGAGCGTCTTACCGTCAGCCTCTTCCATACTCCACATGTGAGGCCAGATGTTGTTGACCCCGCCGCCGTCGGCCTCGCCCTTGCCGGCATAGACTATGAAGACCTCGTCCACCTCGCCATCGCCGTCCCAGTCGTAGTCGGCGAAGTTGACATCCTCGTCGGCGGCCATACACATCTCCTTCACCATCTCCTCGGGGCGCTTGTCGTCGCCCTTGCTGTCGTTCTCACCGTAGTATTTGTAGTCGTTCTTCAGGGTGTAAGGTCCCATGACGTCGAAGACCAGGTCGAAGCGTCCGCCACTCTGGTCTCTGAAGTAGTCGCGCACGCTGCCGACGAACCCTTCTCGGCTGGTGAAGTCAATACCGTTGAGGATGTTGTTGTATTTGTCCCAGTTGTTGCCAGTCTTGAACTGCTTGTCGCTGAACTCGGCCAGGATGACCAGACCGTGCTTCGTGCCGATGAAAGGGTTGCTTTCTGTGTTTTCAGTTGCCTGACGGCTCAGTTGTCGTGCCCCGGCCACCATCTGTCGCGCTGGCCGTCCTCGCCAGCAGCCTACGCCACGTCGTTGCGCCGTGGCTGTAAGGGTGACTGTAAGGAGTATCAGTAGGGCGGTTATATAATCCCGATTTATCATATTTTCTTTGTCATATTGAATTTGAGGACACAAAGTTACTATTTTTCTGTCAAATTGTGGCGATATTTAAAATTTATTTAGTACTTTTGCACCGTATTCTACGCTAAAACAAACAAATTACTAAAAACAATGGAACAAGTTTTCAGTTACATTATCAGTCTTGGCGCATCGGTGATGATGCCCATTCTGTTTACTATTATCGGCGTTTGCATCGGTATGAAGTTCGGAAAAGCCCTGAAGTCAGGCCTTTATGTGGGCGTTGGCTTCGTGGGACTCGGCATCGTTACCGCCTTGCTGACGAATAACTTTGGCAGTCCGCTGTTGGAGATTTCAGAACTCTACGACCTCCAGCTTGGCGTGTTCGACATGGGCTGGCCTGCCGCTGCTGCCGTAGCTTACAACACGGCTGTCGGTGCGCTGATTATCCCCATCTGTCTCGGCGTCAACTTCCTGCTGCTCATCACGAAGTGTACCCGTACGGTGAATATCGACCTGTGGAACTACTGGCATTTCGCCTTCATCGGCGCTGTGGCTTACTTCGTGATGGACCAGTCGCTGGCATGGGGTTATTTCGCCGCCATCGTCTGCTATATCGTCACACTGGTCATGGCCGACCTGACCGCCGAGAAGTTCCAGGGCTACTACGACGATATGGACGGCATCTCTATCCCGCAGCCTTTCTGTCAGAGCTTTACGGCGTTTGCCATTGGCATCAACTGGCTGCTCGACAAGATTCCCGGATTCTCAAAGCTCGATATCGATGCCGAAGGCCTGAAGAAGAAGTTCGGCGTGCTGGGTGAGCCCATCGTGCTGGGTGTCATCGTTGGTGCACTGATTGGTGCTGTGGCCCAGCTCGACATCAAGAAAGTGTTGTTCCTCGGTGTGACGATGGGTGCTGTGATGGAGCTGATTCCGCGTATCACGAAACTCTTCATCGACGGTCTGAAGCCGATAGCCGAGAAGACGCAGGAGGTGGTGCAGAAGAAGTGGGCCGGCAAGAAGGTCTATATCGGCATGTCGCCAGCCCTGGTCATCGGTCACCCCACCACGCTCGTGGCTTCGCTCATTCTCATACCCCTGGCACTCTTGATGGCCGTCGCCCTGCCTGGCAATGAGTTCCTGCCGTTAGCCTCACTGGCCGGTATGTTCTACGTCTTCGTCATGGTGTTGCCCTACACGAAGGGCAACGTGGTGAAGACGCTCATCGTTGGTATCGTCGCCGTAGGCATCGGCCTGTGGTTCGTCACCGACATGGCGCCAGCCTTCACCCAGGCTGCACAGACGGTCTATGCCCAGACGCAGGATCCTGCTGCTAAGATTCCCGAGGGCTTCCAGGCCGGTGCTCTCGACTTCGCCTCGTCGCTCTTCGGATGGGTCATTTACAAGTTTGTCGCTTATCTGAAATGGATTGGTGCCGGGGTGCTGACATTAATCACCATCGCTATGGTGGTGTGGAACCGTATGCGCATCGTCGCCGAGGAAAATAATGCGCAGAAGGATTAAGAAACGAATGTCTTGAAATACATGGATTTATAAGAAACGAATTTCCGTAATTATTCGTAATTTTCATAATTTTCTCTATTTAAAAAGATGACAAAACAAGAATATAGGGACATTTACGAGGTGGTCGGAGTCGCTATGGAGGTCTATAATACATTAGGCCGTGGTATGGCGGAGCCGATTTACCAAGAGTCTCTTGCGCGAGAGTTTAAACTCCGTGGCATGGATGTCGAAAGAGAAAAGATGTTGGTTACTTATTATAAAGGCGAACCTTTGGAAAAGGTTTATTATGCAGATTTCTATTACAAGAATATTGTGGTAGAACTAAAATCTGTAAATGAAGTTACTCCAGAACATCGTGCGCAGTTGTTCAACTATATGCGCATAACCAAACAACATCGAGGTATACTTCTTAACTTCGGAGAAGAGAGCTTGCATGCTGAGCGCTATTTGTATCTGTCAGATTGTGATAATTTCGTCCTTCTGAATCAGGACAATTACCGTCATTTCATAACTGACTAAATTATGGACAATTACGGAATAATTATGACTATTATGATAATTCGTTTCTAAAAAACAAAAATAACTCAGTAATAATCGATTATTAATTTCAAAACAAACGATATGAAGAAAAGAACATTGATTTTTGCAACATTGCTGTTCGCGCTTTCTGCCGCCAATGCACAGGAGGCCGACAGATTTGTGGGCGCTCAGCACGTGAAGTTCCAGACCGCCTGTCATCCTGAAGACGTGAAGCACTACGACACGAAGCTGCTCCGTGAGCGCTTCGTCATGGAGAAGGTCATGTCGCCAGACTCTATCCTGCTCACCTATTCCCACTACGACCGCTTCATCTTCGGCGGTGCCATGCCCGTCAACACGACGCTGACGCTGGAGAATTTCTGGGAGCTGGGTCTCGATGTCGACAACACCATCAAGGAGAAGTATTTCATGTACAACCGTGAGCTCGGCGTCGTCAACTGCGGTGCCGGCGACGGCGTCGTCATCGTCGACGGCAAGGAGTATGCCCTCTCACCGAAAGAGGCCCTCTACATCGGTCGCGGCCACATCGGCAAGGATAAGGACGTGAACAAGAAAGTGCAGTTCCGTTCGAAGGATGCCTCGAAACCCGCCAAGTTCTACCTGAACTCTGCTACAGCCCACCAGCACTACAAGACGCAGTGGATCACCCTCGACGGCCGTAAGGGCTCGTTGAAGGCTGCCGTCTGGGGACCCGTGGGAACCGTCGAGGAAGCCAACAACCGCACCGTCTACAAGCTCATCGTCAACGACGTGCTCGAGGAAGGCCCCTGCCAGCTGCAGCTCGGTCTGACACAGCTCAACCCCGGTGCCGTCTGGAACACCATGCCGCCGCACACCCACGGTCGCCGCATCGAGGCTTACTACTACTTCAACCTGCCCGACGGACAGACCATCAGTCACGTCATGGGCCAGCCGCAGGAGAGCCGCAACGTATGGCTGCACAACGAGCAGGCCATCATGTCGCCCGAGTGGTCGATGCACGCTGCCGCAGGCACCTACTACTACACCTTCATCTGGGGTATGGCTGGCGAGAACCTCTACTATAACGACAAGGACAACATTCCCGTCATCGACATCAGATGATTTACGATTTGATGATGTACAATTTACAATTTATTTTCAAATTTAGTTATTTGATTATTTGTTGCTCATTGGAGAGCACCGCAAAATTGTAAAATATGAAAATCGTTAAATAAATAGTAAATAGTAAAATAGTAAATAGAAATGACTCCAATTCAAACAACCAAAATGTCCAACTTCCGTTGGGTCATCTGTGCGTTGCTCTTCTTAGCAACCACCGTCAACTACATGGACCGTCAGGTCTTGTCACTCACCTGGAAAGACTTCATCGCCGTCGACTTCCACTGGACCGATGCCGACTACGGCTTCATCACAGGTATGTTCTCGCTGTTCTATGCCGTTGCCAACCTCTTCGCCGGTAAGTTCATCGACTGGATGGGCACGAAAAAAGGCTACCTCATCGCCATCTTCGTATGGTCAACAGGTGCCGTCATGCATGCCGGCTGCGGCTGGGTGGCCATGAATGTCGAGGGCTACGACTCCTTCGAGGCACTGCGTGCCGTCCAAGCCGGTAGCGATGCTGCCGTCGCCATCGCCACCATCTCCGTCTGGCTTTTCCTCTCCTGCCGTCTGATCCTTGCCGTCGGTGAGGCCGGTAACTTCCCCGCTGCCATCAAGGCCACGGCAGAGTATTTCCCGAAGAAAGACCGTGCCTTCTCCACCTCTATCTTCAACAGCGGTGCGTCGGTGGGTGCCCTCGCTGCTCCCGCCACCATCCCCCTGCTGGCACGTGCCTGGGGCTGGGAGATGGCCTTCATCATCATCGGTGTCTTAGGCTATGTCTGGATGGGGCTGTGGATGTGGCTCTACGAGAAGCCGCGTCAGAACAAGCGTGTCAACCAGGCCGAGCTGAACTATATTGAGCAAGACAGCGACATCGCCGACGTCCAGGACCGCGACGCCGTGAAGGAGGAGAAGGCTATCCCGTTCTTCAAGTGCTTCACCTTCAAGCAGACGTGGGCCTTCCTCGTCGGTAAGTTCATGACCGACGGCGTGTGGTGGTTCTTCCTCTTCTGGGCACCTGCCTACTTCAGCGACCAGTATGGCTACACCTCAGACTCCACGATGGGTATCCTGCTCATCTTCACGCTCTACTTCATCGTCACCGTCCTCTCTATCGGTGGTGGCTACCTGCCGAAGTATTTCGTCGAGAAGCGTGGCATGAACCCCTACTTAGGCCGTATGCGCGCCATGCTCATCTTCGCCTGCTTCCCCGTGCTCGGTCTGTTGGCACAGCCTCTCGGTGCCTATAGCGCCTGGTGGCCTGCTATCCTCATCGGTCTGCTCGGCGCCGGACACCAGGCTTGGTCGGCTAACCTCTTCTCGACCATCGGCGACATGTTCCCCAAGTCTACCATCGGCACCATCGTCGGTCTCGGCACGATGACCGGCGGTCTGGGTTCTATGGCCATCAACATGGGGTCGGGTAACTTCTTCACATGGGCTGCCGCCCAGGATGCCAACTTCACGTTCTTCGGCTTCGAGGGCAAGCCCGCCGCCTACATGGTGGTCTTCTGCATCTGTGCCGTGGCCTACCTCATCGGCTGGTGCATCATGAAGACACTCGTACCGAAGTACAAGCCCATCGTCGTTGAGTAAACCTCATTGACACGACAACAAAAGAATCCCGCCCTCCGGCGGGATCTTTTGTTTAGACATGAGTACAGTTTAGACATGAGTACAAGAGTACTTTTTAGACATGAGTACAGTTTAGACATGAGTACAAGAGTACTTTTTATACATGAGTACTCCCTGTCAAAAAACATATACCCACACCTCTTACACCTGGCACTTAACTGTTTGATTTCCAGTGCACTTTTTTGAGTCGTAGGTCGCACCAATGGTCGCACCAGTGGTCGCACCAGTGGTCACACCAAACGTATGACGAAATGAACTTGTTTTTTAGGGAAACGAATTTCCATAATAATCCGTAATTTCCATAATAAATCATGAAAGATTATGAAAAAAATTATGGTAAATTACGGCAATTCGTTTCCAGTAATAAAATAAATTTACAATTCGTTTCTCAAAAAAAAAATAGGCCGCTCGTAAAAAAATATAAGCCGCTCGTGAAAACGTAACGCCTATTTTTTTTCACGAGCGGCCGTGACGTGGTGCGACCATTGGTGCGACCTTAGGTGCGACCAATATCTTTTTGAAGTATTCTGTTTTTCAGGCAGTTAAGTGCCAGGTGTAAGAGGTGTCACCTATTGTTTTGTTTCCATGCTATAAGCCATCGATCCCTTAGTCGTTAAAGGTCCACCGCTAAGGTGATGCCTATTTTCTTGGCTTCTTTCACAAGGCGTACAATCTCCTGATCGATTTCAGGATTGTTTTCTTCAAGCTGTTCATTGACGGTCGATACATGATCTATCAAAGCGCCTTTCTCCTTAGGAGTCATCGTCTCCATTCTGGCATTGATGGAGTCAGAAACGGCTTGAAGCAGCTGCTTGACATCTTCTATGGTATCCTCAAACTCTTGCGCGTCATCCTCATCGTTGATATGTGCTGACTTCAGATAATCCACCAGGTCATTGCTGATGTCTAACAGCTGGTTGGGGTCACCGGTAATTTCGTATCCTTCCTGTTCATCATCATTCTGTATCTCGTATGAGAATGAAGACTCTGATGATGATGAGAACTCACAACTAACGAATGCCACGCAAATTAAGACGACTACAGATAACTTTGCAAAAAATGACTTTTTCATATTCTTTCTTTTTTTAATGGTTACTTTATGATTTCGACTGCAAAGGTAGATAGAGATGTGGATATGAAGAAATTTCTCGTGGTTTTTGTAGTGGATTGTTGCGACAAGAAGCCGATTCTGCGACAAACAACGCACAACCTCTGTTTTTTTAACGCAAATCGGTCGTTAGATTTGGGTTAAATAATGTGTAAATTTGGTCTAATATGAATATGGTTGATATTTTTTGCTATCTTTGCTATGCGTATTAGCAGATTTTTGCTATCTTTGCTATGCGTATTAGCAGATTTTTGCTATCTTTGCAATTGGAATTGGCAGATTGTCGCAAACGATACTTGCTTTGGCCATGAAGTCGTTCTTAGAACGGCCTGAAAGGCCATCAAGCTGTCAGCCCAACGGCAACGCCTTGGGTACGAGAACGAATAAACAAATATCGCCCTGAAAGGGCAAAAGTAGTCAGCCCAATGGCAACGCCTTGGTGCAATGGCAACGCCTTGGTGCAATGGCAACGCCTTGGGTAAATAAATATGGCACAATCATTATGTAAAATATACCTACACATCATCTTCCATGTGAAGACCACCAGCCCTACTATTGACGTCGAACATATAGAGCGATTGCACGGCTATATTGGTGCCCTCGTCAACACAACGGGTTGCCAAGTGTTGTGTGTGGGTGGTACCGAAGATCATGTGCATGCATTGGTGATGTTTTCAAAGACAGAGACCGTTGCACATGTCATTGAGGAAATGAAGCGTAATAGCAGTCGGTGGATCAAATCATTGGCGCCCAAATATGAGAAATTTGTATGGCAAGGCGGTTATGGTGTATTTTCCGTTAGTCAATCGCAGGTAGACACAGTGGTTGCATATATCAAGAATCAAGCAGAGCATCATAAGAAACAAAGTTTCAAGGACGAGTATTTGGAGTTTTTGCGATTATACAAAATTGAATATGACGAGAGATATGTATTGTCCGATTGATACTCCCCCCCCAGGACGTTGTCCTATCATACCCAGGGCGTTGCCCCGGGCCCCCAGGGCGTTGCCCCGGGCCCCCAGGGTGTTGCCCCGGGCTAACAGCTTTTGCCCCTTCGGGGCGATGGAACGCATCTGTTACGATTTTCCCCAGGGTGTTGCCCTGGGCTAACGGCTCGCTGCCCTTTCAGGGCGATATCCGCATCTTTGATTGCAATAATTAACGGCCTGAAAGGCCATCAAGTTGTTAGCCCAACGGCAACGCCTTGGGTATGAGAACGAATAAACAAATATCGCCCTGAAGGGGCAAAAGAATGAGTAAAATGCGGCACCTGAAGTTTAAGGCTTTTGCCCTTTCAGGGCGGTAATCCCCGTCGCCATACCATCCCCAGGGTGTTGCCCTGGGCTAACGGCTCGCTGCCCTTTCAGGGCGTACTCCTGTCCCCAGGGTGTTGCCCTGGGCTAACGGCTCGCTGCCCTTTCATGGCGTACTCCTGTCCCCAGGGTGTTGCCCTGGGCTGGCGTACTCCTGTCCCCAGGGTGTTGCCCTGGGCTGACAGCTCACTGCCCTTTCAGGGCGTACTCCTGTCCCCAGGGTGTTGCCCTGGGCTGACAGCTCGCTGCCCTTTCAGGGCGTACTCCTGTACTCTTGTACTCTTGTCTAAAATGTACTCCTGTCTAAAAATGTGCTCCTGTCTGTTATGCCTGTCTGAGCTTCAGGTGCGAGCGGTAGCCGTAGGCGATGATGATGATGAAGCAGAGGAGAGGCAGGACGAATGAGGCGTTGACAGCGGGATGTCCCATCACTGTCTGCAGGTCGATGATCATACCCTGGAGCGGCGGCATCAAGGCACCGCCGACGATGGCCATCACGAGGAAGGCAGCGCCGAGGGTGTGGTCGCGACTGTCGACCCCCTCTAAGGCAATGCCGTAGATGGTGGGGAACATCAGCGACATAAAGAAACTGATGCCTACGAGGCAGTAGAGTCCCGTCATACCCACGATGGCGATGGCACCGATAGAACAGAGGGCAGCACCGCACCCGAAGACGGCTAACAGCACGCGGCTGTTGACATACTTCATGAGGAACGTCGAGATGAAACGGCTGCTGAGGAAGAGCGTCATGGCCACGATGTTGTACGTCTGTGCCGTCGCTTTGTTGATGCCTAAGTTGTCGGCATACTGAATGATGAAAGTCCACGTCATGATCTGCGCAGCGACATAGAACATCTGGGCGATGACACCCTCACGGTAGATGGTGTTATGCCACAGGTTGTGCAGCGTCTGCCGCGTGGTGTGGGTGTGTCCCTGAGCCTTCTGCTCCTCGCTCTCGGTCTTCGGCATCCGTGTCAGGGCGATGATGATGCCCACGACGACCACCACCAGTCCGATGGCCACGTATGGGTCGCGGATGATGGCGAGGTCGTGCAGACGGATGTCGGCCTTCTCAGCCTCCGACAGCGCACCGAAGATGATCTGTCCGGCCTCGTTGCGGCGGTCGCTCCACAGTTGTGGCAGCACGATGAGCGAGGCGACGCTCATGCCGCAGAGCGACCCCATGGGGTTGAACGCCTGTGCCAGGTTGAGTCGGCGCGTACTCGTAGCCTTGTCGCCCAACGACAGGATGAAAGGGTTGGCCGTGGTCTCAAGGAACGCCAGTCCGAAGGTCAGGATATACAGCGAGAGACAGAAGAACGTGAAGCTCTGCTCGGCGGCTGCCGGGATGAAGAGGAACGCGCCCGTGGCGTAGAGTGCCAGTCCTAACAGGATGCCGCTCTTATAGCTGTATTTCCTTATGAACAGGGCGGCGGGGACAGCCATGGTGGCGTAGCCGCCGTAGAAGGCGAACTGTACCATCGATGCCTTGGCTGCCGTCAGCTCCATCAGCGTCTGGAAGGCTGCCACCATCGGGTTGGTGATGTCGTTGGCGAAGCCCCAGAGCGCGAAGAGCGATGTCACCAGGATAAACGTCACGAGATACTTCTTCTCTACAAGTTTTGCTTTCATAATTCAGTCGTTTAGGTCGTTATTGATTCAAGTTTCAAAAGTATTTTTTTTAAACCACGAATTACACGAATTTCACGAAATTACTGCGAGCACTCGTGAGTCTTCGACAAGTTTCGTTTAATTCGTTTAATTCGTGGTCGTTATAAATTAGGGCGTGGACGGAGTGCTCGGTGTGCTTGGTGTGGTCGTTGGTGCCTTCTCGCCGATCTGTACGTCGGTGTCTTTCTTCACTGCACCGGCATCACCGCCACCGAAGACGTTGCCAAAGATGTTGGCGCCGTCCTTGATGAACACTTTCGTCCAGATAGCGGTGGCAAAGCGGTTAGCACCTTTGTCGACCGAGGCATCACCACGGCTGCCACCGAAGACATTGCCGCCGTAGCCTAAAGCATGGCCATCGGCATCGCCGATGCTGACGCGGATCGTCTTGCCCGCAGCGTCCTTGCCGCCGCCAACGATGACCTCGTTGAGCGACTGCTTACCCTTCTCGTTGAGATGAGCAGGATCGGTCGGCAGGTACATGTCATAGTCCATAAGCCTCGGCGCACCCACGCTGGCCATCGAACCGCCGCCGTAGACGTTACGGTAGATGGTGCCGCCCTTGATGTCAACACTCGTGGAGCGCGTGACGGAACCTGCCGAGGTGCTGTAGCCTGTCTTCGGCACCTGCTCGGCTTCGGGCGTACCCTCCTTATACACTAACGAAGAGGTGTACTTACTGATACCCGAGCCGGCACCATAGACATTGCCTCGGTGCAGCCACTGGTCGTGGTTGATCTCTTCCTTGGTGGTCGAGAATACGTTGGTCTTCAACTTCTCACGGTTCTCGTCGTTAAAGGCCATGCCAATCACACCGCTGGTGACGGTGACACGGGTGTCTCTGCGCACGTGGCCGTCCTGACCACCGCCATAGACCGAAGCAATGATGGTGGGACCCGCAGCCTTTTCCCAGTTAACCTTAGAAGATAGTGCCTCGTACTCTGCAGCCGTAATCATCTCTCCAACCTTGTGTTCTACGGTGTCTTCAGTGTAGGCCGTCTTACATTTGTAGCCGCCGATGTTCACGTCCGTCTCGTTCACATATCCCGCGAAGAAGGTGGGACAATAGTGGTAACGGGGTCTGAGATTTTTATCTACGTTCGGGGCAGACTCACCGGCACTGCCGCCAAAGACATTGCCGTAAGGCAGGTTGTTCTTGATACTCTTCGTCGGGTCGGCATCGACATAGCCCACCGTTCCGCCGAACACCTTCACGGTCGTTTTACCACTATTCAAGAACTCCCAGGCATCATCCGCATCCGCAGCCGACGTTGCCGTCGTTGTCCACAGATTGCCCTCGATCTTCTCGCCATAGCCGGCCGGGTAGTAGTCGTCCACACCGCTGGCGTAGTTACCCTTACCCACCGAGGCCATGTTGCCGCCGCCATAGACGTTGCGCCCTACATAGCCACCATTCATCGTGACGTAAGTATTGCCCATCACCTTACCGGCGATAAGGCTGTAGACGTCGGTCTTGTACACATCACTCTCAGTACCATTAACCTTGCGTAGGGTCACTTCGTAAGTGCCCTTACCCTTACCGCCGCCGTAGAGCGAGTGTGCCACCAGACCCTCGTTCAGCGTCACGTGGGTGTCGCCATAGACGTAGCCATCCTCACCGCTACCTGATACGGCGCCAGTAACGCAAGGTATCGTGAAATCGTCATTGATAGACGGAATGACCGAGGCGTTGGGCGTAGAAGGATAGTTGATGTTCACTTCCGTCTCATAGGCGTATGCCAGGTGAGACGTCGTGTAGCGGTCGCCGGCCTTACCACGTGCACCGCCAAAGACGTCGCCTCCGTCTACATCCTTCGTACCGATATGACCGCCCGTCACATTGATGGTGGTCTTACCTGTATTGGGTGCAAACTTGAACTTATACGGCCAGCTCAAGGCGAAGCTGGTGTTCTCGTCGGTGTGTCTGGCTACAGTCGCCGTGTCCGCATTGGTGATGTTACCCACCGAAGCCATAGCACCTGCACCGTAGACAGAGCGTCCGATATGACCGCCCATGATGTTGACGACGGTGTTGCCGCCGACCATGCCAGTCTTCGGGTTGTAGCGTTTGTTGCCACTGGCATCCGTATAGGTGTCTGCACCACTACCTGCCCCATAGACGTTGCCTCGGTAAGCGCGGACATTCTTGTTGATGGAGTCGTTGTTGTTGAAGTTCCACCACGGATCTTCCTCACCAGTAGAAGGATCTGTATCAACCACACCGATGGTACCGCTATAGATGTTCACCTTGGCATTAGAGTAGTTGTGTCCATTCTCGCCGCCACCATAGACAGAACCCTTGATGAGCGGAGTCGTCAAGTCGTCGGGATCTGTTGGGTTTGCCTTAGGCGTACCGATGTTGACAACGGTCTTATTCACCCAGGCCGCCTTCAGGTATGGGTCAATAGGAATCCTTGTTGCCCCCGAAGGAATCACGGGACGCGATACACCACCACGAGACGAACCGAACACGAGACCATTGTCACGGCCGCTGATGCCGATGGTGCCGCCCTTGATGTTGATGGTTGCCGTACCTGTACCGTCTTCCCATTCGTATGGAATGTCTGGGATAGGCATATATGCCGGAGTGCCGTTGCCGTCGGAGAGCTTGAAGGTGCCTACCGAAGCCAGTGCCCCACCGCCATAGACCATGTGGTAGACTTTACCATCGCTGATGGTGATATTGGTGTTGCCCATGACCTGTCCGGCATGCGGGTGATTGATGACACCCTTACCGGCACCATAGACATTGCCCATTGTAGTACCGCCGAACATGACATAGCCAGGACTCTTGGCATTTTTAGCATTCACCTCGTTACGCCCGACTTCGCCGCCGTCGATGTCGATACGCGTATTACCACCGACCACGGCCATCTCGCCACCGCCAAAGACGCTGGCGCGTATCTTGGCAGAGCCATCGATGCTCACCTTGACACTGTCTTTCACCTCGCCACCATGATTCTTGGCTGTTGAGAGGTCGTGCTCAGAACGGCCCTCACCACCGCCATAGACGCTGCCGTAGGTGTACTTCACGTCGCTGTTGCCGCTGGCGGGGTAGGTGTCAGGAACAGCAATGGTGGCTCTCTGGGGAGCTTGGCCCTCGCAGATTTCAACACCGATGGTGGCATCGGTTATAGAAATCTCTGTACCGTATTTCTTGCTGTCCGTCGTCGTATGATAGCCAGTGACTGCTCCCATCTCGCCACCGCCATAGACATTACCCATAATCCAGGTGGTGTCGCCGGTGATGGTCAGCTTGGTACTCTTGACATTACCCAACTTCGACCATTCGACACCAGACGTCAGCACACCATTCGTATAAGTAGAAATAGGTGTCGTGCCATCCATCAGGGTGAATCGTCCCATGCCGCCGGCATAGACATTGCCACCCTTGGAATGTTTCAGTCGATAGGTGTAGGTGTAAGTGGTTTCGCTCTTCTTGACGGAGTCAACCAGCTCAAATACGGTATTAGGAATAGAGTCAGCCACCAGTTTGGCTGTCAGGGCCGCATTCTTGGCCGTCTCAATCTCTGTCAGCGTCTTTCCCGACTTGTCAATGTCAAAGGTGTAGTATTTGAACTCACGGGTGTTGCCGATGGTGCCGCCGCTGATCTCGATGTCGATGTGGCCGCGGCCATGCGGATATTTGTCGGTAGCAGCGTTGCCCTTGTCGTCCTTGTCGTCGTCGCGCATCGTGCCGTAAGGCTTCACGCCACCGACTTCTTCGTTGACCAGGTAGAGACCATAGCCCACGGAGCCTAATCGGCCACCGCCATAGACCGAGCCGAGCATCTCGCCGCCCTTGATCTTCAAGATGACAGCACCGCCGACGTTACCGGCTGTCATGGCCTCGCCGCTGAAACCACGACCGCCGCCGAAGATGTTGCCATCGACATACGTGGTGCCCCACGTACCAATCTTGGGACCCGTACCGTCGTCATTGCCGATGTTCATAATGACATCGCTCATGACGTGACCATCCTCACCGCCACCGAAGACGGAGCCGTAGATACGGCCGCCGGTGACGTTGACGTATGCCTTCTCTACGTTGGTGGTCTTATTGAAGAAGATGCGTTGGTCGCCCTTGCCTGAACCGAAGAGGTAGCAGGTGACGGGGTGAGCGGCAATCTGGCCTACGGTGCGCTTCACACCGAGGGTGGCTGTGCCGCCAAAATTGACAGTGGCGTTGCCCGTGACGTTGGTCATCTCGTTGCCGCCATAGATGCTGGTCAGGATATGGCCACCGGTGATGTTGACGAGGGTGTTACCACCTACAGAACCTGCCTTCTCGTGCCATTTGCCCGGCGCATACGGATAGTAGCCCGAGCCGCCACCGAACACGCTGCCGTAGAAGGTGTGGCCGTTGTCGCCAACGGTCTGGGCGTTGTCGGCAGCTGCAGCGTCGTACGTGTTGTTTGCACCAACAGCTGTACCGACCCACGGGTCGTAGATACAGTATTTGTATTTGTCAGTCCGTTGCCCGTACGGCCAGCTGGCACACTCAGGCAGCGACGTCTTGTAATGGGTTGCTGCCAACGTCTTCAACGCTTCCGGGTCAGTGGCAAGAGGAATCAGATGGCCTGCTTTCCACTCGGCTGCCGTATAGCGGCGGTTGATGGCAATAGGGTTAGCCAAATAGGTGCCGTCGTCAGCCATCTGTGCATAGCCGCTACCAATCTGGCAGGTATCCTGGATGGTCACAGACGTATTCTGCTGTACAAAGCCGTTCTCACTGCCGCCAAAGACGGAACCCTTGATGAAGGCGTTGTCGCTGATAGTCACATTGGCGTTGGAGGCTAACGCCAGCGTCTCCAGGAAGCCAAGGTAGGCCGTCGTGTCAGAGAGCTCTGTCATACCGCCGCCTACCTCCATCTTTTGGGCAGTAGCCTTGTAAGGTGTGGGACCCATGCATGCACCAAAGACATGGCCATAGTCGTCGGGTTTACCAGTAGCGTCGTTCTTCATGACCATACCCTCGACAGGACCGATTTCGGCATTACCCCGGATGTTGACTGTACAGACGCCGCCGCTCTTCGGGCTCACAGGAATGCCTCCCTCAACATTATACCTGCCTACCGTAGCTAACTGGCCACCGCCATAGACGCTCTTCCTGACCTTGGCATCGGCCTGGATGGTGACCGAACTGTTGCCTCGTACCAATGCCGAATAGCCCTGTGTGGCAACACCGGCACCGGCACCGAACACGTAACCCTTGATTTCGGGGGCACTCGTTCCGCCATCGTTCTTCTTGAGGTCAAGGCCGATGGTCACTGCTGTGTTCCATTCCACGCGGCCAATCATACCGCCGCCATAGACGGAGCCACCCACCGTGCCATTGCCTATGATGACTTTCGTTCCCTTGTCCTTATACTCATCGGCACCTGGATTGGTCACGTCTTTGCCTTCGTCGTCAATGCCCACCATGGCCTTCTTACAGTACCAACGGTCAGCTGCATCTTCGTCGTTGGCTGTACCCTGGCCGCCGCCGTAGACATTGCCTGTGATGGTGGCTGCGTCGCGGGTAGGAATAGGTCTGTTAGGAACAGCCACGCCAGCCTCGGTCTTCCAGGTTTTGGCATTTTCGTCGTAGATGAACGTCTCAGGTGTGGCGTCAGCCGAGGTCTTACCTATCATCTCGCGCTGACGTTCGCTGTTCAGCCAGTCGCCAGTGCCGATCTCCACATACGTATTACCCTTGATGTCGGCGAGGTTGCCGCCACCGAAGACGTCGCCAATTTCGCCTATAGCGAGGATGGCATTGTGATTGTCGTCAATGCTTTCCACAGTGTAGCTATATGGCACATCCTTATTGCTTTCATCCTTGACTTTTTCAGTGTGGTCACCTACTGTGAACTTGGGAACCGTACCATTATTATAGGCATATTGTGCAGGGATGATACCGTGTTCCATATTCACATTGACGTGGGGGTTGCCAACGACCACAGCCTGATAGCCACCGCCATAGATTTTGCCAATCTTGGTGGCAGAGATGACGTTCACCACAGGGTCGCCCTTCGGGTAACCCCAGAGGTCGGCCTGACGCAAAGCCTCCTGCTTCTCTTCTTCAGTGGCGCCTGATAGCTCGGTCAGTTTGGCATCTCTTGCGGTCTCGAATTCCGTTTGTGTCCTTGGGGTGTGGGTGGGGTCGCTGTTATAGCCATAGACAGAATAGCCGGCGAGATAACCGCCCGCATACAGCGAGTCAATGACGATGGGCTTGCAGGCTTGCTCTTGTATCTTGACGGTGATAGAACCGTAGATACGTCCGCTTCTATCATTACCGCCATATACCTGACCATAAATACCGTTGGTGACGACGAGTTCCACATCATTGTTCACGTTGGCATTGGTGGCACCTCCAAAGAGTTGACCCATATAATCGACGCACTTGGCTTCCAGACGGGCCTGCCCGTCAATCTCGGCATTCTTGCCGGCATTGTAGGACTTATCAATGACTGACGGGCAGTCGGAACCTGTCTCATAGACAGAATGGGCAATGGCGCAGATGTTACCCTTCTCGTTGCTGCCGCCGTAAGAATTATGGATGCGGCCACCTACGATGTCGGTCTTGGCTACACCTTTACCGTAGAGGTAGTGAAGTCGGCGGTTCTCTTTGCCAACGTCGCCTTCGCCGTCGGCATCGGTATTGATGATGGCCTTGTAGGGGTTGCCCTCTGAACCGTCACCGTATGTTTCAGCAGCTGCTGCTGTGGTGTAGTGGAAATAGTTGTAATATCCCACGTTGGCACCTGGGTTCTCATACCATTTGCCGTCGGAGAGCTGGTATTTGTCCTTACCGTTACCACCGCCGAACAGCTCGTCAATCTCGTAAGCACCATAGACGGTAGTATGGCAGGAAGGCACCTCAGCAGCATTGCCGCTGCCATAGACTTGCTTGATACTGGTCAGTTGGCAGCCGTCGATGATGACCTCGGTCTCTTCTTCGGTTTGCTTGAAGTCGCCTTCAGTGCCGTCAGCTTTGGGACCGTATGGCTTGAAGGGAGCCAGATTGCCGCCGCCATAGACGGCCACCACATCATACTTCTTGAGTGAGACGGCATTTCGCATGTCGTCGAGTGCTTTCTCCTTTTCCGCTTTAGTAGCAGTACTACTGTTCAGGGTTGTCTGGTAGGAAGTGATGGGAACACCTAACGTCGAAGCAAGCGTCACTACTTCTTGATAAGTTGAAAGCGTGTCGACACGATATGACGTCACATTGCCGTATTTGGCATACTTGTCGCCAATCGTTGTTTTGGCCTTATGCCTTGTAGCATGCACATGCACCTTCACGTGACCTCTCGGCGTACCGTTGAGGTCGTTACAGCCGAAGATGCGCTGCACGCTGCAGCCCGCGTCGTCAACCGTCTTGCCTTCGTTCAGCACCACGGTGGTGCCGCCGCCCACGTCGGCAGCGATGGCATACGTACCGACCGTGCCCTTACCACCGCCGAAGGCATCGTATGTGATGTCGCCGCCGGAGAGGTTGACTACGGTGCTCTCCTTGACCTGCCCCATCTCACCGCCACCATAGACAGAGCCGCCGATGGTACCGTCTTTCACGTTCACCTCAGTCCAGATACTGGTGGCAAACTTCGCCGGATCGTATTGACCAGTGCCAGTACCAATACCAGAGAAAGAACCTGGGAACATGGTGCTGCCAGGGCCACGGCTGGCACCATAGACGCTGCCGCCGATACGGGCACCGTCTATCATCACCTTATTATACGACTTTGAGCCATGCGCCGTGTTCGCTGCACGCGGATAGGCCGTTGTCGTATTGTTGAACTCATTAAAGGCTTCCGTCTTGCGAGGTCCAACAGAGGCCAGGGCACCACCGCCATAGATGTTGCCGGCAATCCTTGTGGTTGCGGTTTCCTCATTGTTACTATTCTCGCCATAGATTTCAATATCGGTCGTACACGTTACGGAGCCGGAAGAGCTGTTGCAATACTGCTTTTCTACCTCAATCTCATTAACCGTCTCTTTAACCGTGTATTTTCCGATACCCGAACCGGCACCGAAGACATGGCCGCTACGGCCTGCGGTATCATCGTCCTGACCAGAAACATTTCCCTTGAAAATCTTTATCTCGGTGCTATTGCGCACATGGCCGTCCTGACCACCGCCATAGACGGAACCATAGATAGAAGGACCAGCTCCTGTAGCACGGGCGGTCTTAGAGGTGCCGCCAATGTTGATGCACGTCTTGTTGACATAGCCCATGAAGAAGTCGGGAACGTATTTGTAGCGGGGAGAGTTAGTAACGGACATAGCTGCCTTACCACGGCTGCCGCCAAAGACAGAACCGTAGGGGATGCCGTCGGTGGGGTCGAAGCCTGCATCGCCAGCACCAACGGTACCGCCAAGGATAGTCACCGTGGCCTGACCGCTGCCCGTGAAATCGGTATTCGACCAAAGCGGCCCGTTGACATCGTTATTCTTCGGAGGCAGTTCGCCGTAGCCGCCAGTAGAGTAGTCGTCCGAGCCACCGGCATAGTTGCCCTTACCCACGGAGGCCATGTTGCCGCCACCATAGATGAACCAGCCCACGTTGCCACCGTTCATGGTGACAGAGGTGTTGCCATAGACCTTGCCGGCCGTCCAGCTGCTCACCTCTTCTGCATTCGGCTTTACGCTGCCCGTCTTTGGATCCCACAAGTTTGCACTGTAAGTGCTTGTACCCTTACCGCCGCCGAATACGGTGTGAGTAACCGTGCCGTGATGGATGGTGACGCTGGCGTTCTCATAGACGTGGCCGTCTTCGCCACCGCCATAGACAGAACCAGTAGTCGTAGTTCCTATCTTAGGTGTATCACCAGAACCACCAGCCGTTCCTATTGTGACATGGGCCTCACGGACGTTGGCACAGAAGGCCTCGACGTAGCGTTGTTCAGTGATGTCGTCTGTAGTTCCATCTTTGGTGCCAAATGCTACCTTGCCCTGACCACCGCCATATACATATTCGGTAACAGTGCCGTTGTTCACATTCACAGTAGCAAGACCGCCTATGAATCCATCCGGATTGCAGGGGATGTACGTGAACTCGTATGGCCAGCTGAGGCCAAAGTCATAGAAGGTACTGCCATCGGTAGTCTGGCTATCGTGCTTCTTGATATTGGTATAAGAATACTTCTTATTATTGTAGTCAAAGTCACCACCATCCTTCTCTTCCACGCTATAGTCTATCACACCCACACTGGCCAGCTCACCACCGCCATAGATTCTCTTTACAGAACCGTTTACAAGAGTGACCGTGGTATTGCCACCTACGCAGCCTGCCCACTGCATGGGCGTGTAGGTGAAATAACGAGCGGTCCCCCCCCAATGCACTTCAACAGTGGTCGGGTGCTGATAGTCGTCACTGCCGTGACCACCGCCAAAGACGTAGCCGTCGATAGTTGGAGCACCTGATGGGGTTATAGCGCCATTCAAAGCCCTTGTACCTCCAATGGTCACGAAAGCATTCTCGCGTACAACACCGAACTCACCACCACCATAGACATTACGTGTGATGTGAGTGGTCTTTCCTTCTGGTTGGCTGATGTTGATTGTCGAGAACTTCGCCTGCGCCAGCTCCGGCCAGATGGGGTTAATCGAATTGTCGAGAAGCGTGATACGACCCATGCAGCCGCCAAAGACGTTGCCGCTATACTTGGCACCGTCGCCGGTGGCTTCACTATTGCCGATGGTGCCGCCGCTGATGTCGACCGTGATGTGGCCGTGGGTAGTAGCACTTTCACCCGTCCCGTCTTCCTGCAGCTGACCATAGAGCGGACTCTCCGGGTTGGCGAAGAATGTGCCCACCGAAGCCAGACGGCCGCCGCCGTAGATGGAGCCGAGCATGGTGCCGCCCGTAATGGTCACATCCACATTGCCGCCCACAGAGCCTGCCGTCAGCGCCTCGCCCGAGAAACCGCGGCCACCGCCGAAGACGTTGCCGTCGACGTAAGAGGTGCCCCAGGTGCCAATCTTCGTGTTGGTATGACTTGTTTCACTGGTGTTATCGCTGATGTTCACTTCCACGTTGCCTAAGACGTGGCCGTCCTCACCGCCGCCGAATACGGAGCCGTAGATCCAGCCGCCGGTGATGTTCACTTCTGCTGCCGCGACGTTCGTCCAGGTGTTGAAGAGCACGCGCTGGTCGCCCTTGCCTGCGCCGAAGAGGTAGCAGGTCACGGGGTGAGCGGCAATCTGTTTCAGCGTGCGTGGCACACCGAGGGTGGCTGTGCCGCCGAAGTTCACCGTACATGTGCCGTCCACGTCGGTCTGCTCGTTACCGCCATAGACTGAGGTCAGGATGTGGCCGCCAGTGATGTTCACCACGGTGTTGCCACCCACGGAGCCAGCCTCGCGGTGCCACTTGCCGACCTTGTACGGGTCCTTACCCGAACCGCCGCCGAACACGTTGCCATAGTAGGTGTGGCCGTCGGTAGCCGTCACGGCACCACCCTTGGAGTCGTAACCCGAAACATTGGCATTCTTGTCGTATGGAGCGTAGGGTGATGTGTAAGCCCAGCTGTTGCACTCCAATTCTGTATTATCAGACGGAGTATAGCTGGAGCCCCATACATCAGTATAGCGTCCAGCGGCTCCTTTGCCCCAGCCAATCTGTCCGCCGGAGATGTTAACGATTGTGCCTTCTCGCACATAGCCGTTCTCACTGCCGCCATAGACGGAACCCTTGACGAAGGCATTGCCGGCGATAGTAACTTCGGTATTGTTGGTGATACCCAGCGTTTCAACATATTTCAGGTAAGCGGCCTCTTTGCTTTCATTAGCGTAGCTTTCCCACGTATAGACGCCGTTATTCATGTAATAGCGTCCCGGCTCGCCGGAAGCTTCGTATGGCAGTACGCCCTTACCGGCACCGAAGACATTTCCATCAAACGTAGGCATCGTCATCCGCTCGGCAGGACCAATCTCTGCATTGCCTTGGATGGTGACGGTACTCTTTCCACCACACTTCAGTCCATACGGCATACCTATCTCTACGTTATGTGTTGCTGCTAACTCTGACGATGTTGCAATCCAGAATCTGCCCAACGAGGCCATCTTGCCGGCACCATAGACACTCTTCTTCACCCAGCTGTCGCCAGCGATGGTGACGGTGCTGTTGCCACGTACCAGACCGGAGTAGCCATGCGTACCAACACCCTGTCCGCCACCGTAAACGTCGCCGCCGATAACAGGTGATTTCGTCGAGCCTGTTCCATCGCCAATACCGATGGTCACCTTTGTGTTTCTTTCTACTCGGCCAATCTCGCCGCCGCCATAGACGGAGCCGCCTATCGTACCGTTGCCAATAGTAACAGTCGTACCACCCTCTTTCAGAGTGTATGTAGCCGATTCGCCTTCGCCAGTAACCTTTGCTCCGTCATCGACAACTCCCACCATGGCTTTCTCGCAGGTGAAGGAATTTGCAACACCTTTACCGCCGCCGAAGACGTTGCCGTCGATGGTGACTTCTTTTCCGGCAATGGCATTGTAGGTGCCAGAAATCTCCTTGGCACAGATGTTCACAATGGTGTTACCAGTGACATCGGCCTCTCTGCCACCACCGTACACGTCGCCTTTGATATGAGCGCCGAGAACGGTTTTATTTTCGTAGGCAATCTCAGCTGTGATGTTCTCGCCACTGGCTACGTTGATAATATGGTCATGAATGTCAAGCACATCCCCGTGCTCATCGCGCTTGATAATGGGCACGGTGGTGGATGTACCGATGTTGACAGTGGCGTCGCCCTTCACCAGACCCAGGTTTCCGCCGCCATAGACATTGCCGATGGTGCCGATGGCATCGTCGATGGTGCATGTGAAGGTAGAGACATCCTCAGAGACAGTCTTTATATTTGGGATATACTTAAATTCGTTGGGGAGAGTTATTGGCTTTTGGTCATCATCTATATAGGTGCTTCTGCCTGCATAGCCTCCCTTGATCATGTTGATGTTCACTTCTACGTCGGCATCGGCCTCAGCCTGGAAACTGCCGCCATAGATGTTGTCAATGCGGGTGGCCGACTTCACGTTCACCGTAATCTTGCGTCGAGGATTACTTGGGCCGTAAGGCACTTCGTTTCCATGTTCGTCTTTGTACGTGCCAGGGAAGGGAGCCATGTTACCACCGCCAACGAGATTTTGGATGATAATGGGGTTACAGCGACCTGTCTCTTCCACATTGACGGTGATGTTACCCTGTATGCCGCCTCGGGCATCGTTGCCACCATAGACATTCTTCAGAATACCGCTGGTGATGGTCAGGGTGACATTACCAAGGATATGAGCGTTATAGGATCCGCCGTGAACATACTCGACGGGGCTGTCGGAGCACGCCCTAAGGATAATATTCACATTGCCGTTGACATCGCCGGCATTACCGCCGCCATAGAGTCGCGTGATGACCAGGCGACAGTAGTCTTCATCGCTAGAATTGCCGCCAGAGGTGTCGACCGACGAACCGCCCACGCTGCCTTTGCCGTCGCTGCCACCAAAGACGGAACCAATCTTGCCGCCCTTGCAGACGATGGCGGCCTGGCCGATAACGATGGCACCTTTGTTCTCTATCCAAACGCCATTCACGTTGATGGGCTGACTGCCATTACCACCATTGAAGGCGTAGCCAATATCGTAGCCACCCTTGATGAGCACATCGGAGGTGGGAACGGAAGCCGAGTTGCCGCCTCCATAGACCTTCTCGATGCTGGTCTCGTCACAGCCTTCGATAATGACATTACATGCCTTGCCGCTGGCTGGCATGTAGTCGGCTTGGTTGCCGCCGCCATAAACGGCCTGTATATCGTAAGGGTTCTGTCTGTCGCTGGAGCCATGACCAGGTAGGATAACACCGTCTGTATTCTTCTTAATCTGTCTGGTCTTAAAGACATGCACCGTGACGTTGCCCGTAGGCGTGCCGTTGAGGTTGTTGCCGCCGAAGACCCGACCAGACACCGTCGTAGGATAGCTGATGCCGTCAACCACTGCATTCTCTGTACGCTGGGTGAACACAACGCCTTTGGTCGCTTCGGTAACGCCTTCGTTAACAGTCACCTTGACATCGCCATAGACGTTGGCTGCTACTGCTGCCGCGGTACTCGAGGCCTGGCGGCCAAGACCTCCGCCATAGACATCGCCCACGGCGCCACCTGTCAGGCTCACAGTGGTCTTGTAGGTGGTGCCGCCTTCTCCGTTCTTGCCGGTAGCCCATGTGCCAGCGACCTTCCTCATATAGTAGGTCGTATTTTCCTCTTTCTGGGCGGAGGGGGCAGGGATATAGTCATTGGCGGGCTTTATGTAATAGCCTGCTACCGATGTTATCGTCTCGTAATATCTGACACCTGAAACGGCAGTGCCTGTGGCGGCTACGTAAGTTTTAGTGCTGGGGTTATAGGTGTATAGCCCCTCAACAGATTCTCCCACATTCACCGTTTTCTCGATGTAGGATGGTTTCAAGGAAGAAGTGATGTCCACATATTCCTCTGTTGAAGTCGTAGCATCCCAGTTCGCGGTATTGGTATTGGCCAAGGCGCCGCCGCCATAGACATCGTGTGTCACCTTACCGCCGCTGACGCTCACATCGACGTTGCCCGTTACGTCGGCCTCGCTGCCGCCGCCATAGACATCGTTGGCTATCTTGCCGCCGGAAATGGCTACTGACGTGTTGCCCGTCACGATAGCCGTTGCGCCGAGGCCGCCGCCATAGACATTGTTAATCGTACCACCAGATACTGAAACAGTAGATGTGCCGGTATAAGCAGCCAGATTGCCGCCGCCATAGACGTTGTTGATGGCACTGCCATCAACTGCCGCCGTACCCGTGATGTTGACCGCCACCGTGCTTTGCGGAGCGCCGTTGATGTTGTTGCAGCCGAAGACGTTAGCGGCCAGACCGTTGGACACAGTCACCGTGACGGGACCCATGACATCGGCTGGAACAGGCGAGACGGGTGCAACTCCCGCTACAGCGGGAGTAGTTAATACAAAGTAATTGGTTCCATCAGCAACTTCAGTACCGACAGCCTTGAATTCGCCATCACCAGCGTCTGATGTATAATAGGTGCTTCCTGCTGTTAAAGTGGTTCCATTAGCAACTGCAGTATAGACAGCCGGTGTGCCTGATGTGCCTGCCACCGCCAGTCTGCCCAAGCCGCCGCCGTAGAGGTTGCCCTCGATAGTGGTGCCGTTCAGGGTTACATTAGTGGCGGGATAGACGCCTTCACTGATGCGCGTAATATTGGTCTTGGCCAGTGCACCGCCGCCATAGACGTCGCCCTTCACTTCGCCGCCCGTCAGACTGACCGTCACGGCGCCCTTGGCTATACCGGCCTGGCCGCCGCCGAAGACGTCGCCCCAGACGGTGCCGCCCTTGATGTTTAGTGCCGTGGAGCCGGCGTATGCCTGGTTTGCGTCGTCCAATGTGTCGTCGCCTCGGGAGGCGGCATAGACGTAGCCGCCGCCGCTGTTCTCAGCACCGATGATGCCGTCGTTGATCTCGATGGTCGTCAGTCCGTCCACCGAACCCATGGCACCTGCGCCGTAGAGATTGCGCACCACGTGGCCGCCGTTGATGGTCACCGTGGCCGTGCCCTTGACGATACCGCTCAGGGGGTTGTAGGCATCCAAAGAGCCATTGCTATCGGAGTCGTACTTGTCAGTACCGCAGCCGCCGCCATAAACATTGCCGCGATAGGGGTATTTGGCACCTTTCTGACCTTCGGGATCGACGGCCAGATTCTCTTCGGTAATACCAATCATACCGCTTTGGATGGTTACTTTGGCATTGTGCAAGGTGTGGCCGTTCTCACCGCTGCCATAGAGTGACCCCTTGATGGCAGGACCTGACGTCTCGTCGTTTTCCGTACCGATCAAGACATCGGTTTCATCGACCCAAGCCAGCTTGTCGCACATCTCGCCGGGAACACCTACCTCACCGCGTGAGGAGCCGAAGACCATACCGTTCTCGTGACCATCGTAACCAATGGTGCCGCCGGTGATGGTGATAGTGGCCTTACCGGTGTTCTCGGTAGCCAGAGCGGTAGGCCGTCCGGAGGTCGTGTCGTAGGTGAAGTCGCCCACCGAACCGTGAGCACCGCCACCATATATATTATGGTAGACAGTACCGCCACTGATACTGATGTTGGTGTTGCCCTTGATGAGGCCAGAGTGCACGTTGGTGGTGTTGCCACGGCCGCCGCCATAGACGTTGCCGTAGACATCGCCGCCCTGGTTCTCGGCACCGATGGTGCCGCCGCTGACGTTGATATGGGTGTCGCCCTGAACCATCGACAGCTCACCGCCGCCGTAGACGCTCTTCGCTACGGATCCCTTGACAAAATTGATGGTGGTGTTGCCCTGAACCAGAGCCGAATTTTCGTTGTCTGCCAAACCCTTGCCTGCACCGAAGACATTCTCAGTGATGATGGCCGGCAGCACGGACTTCGATTCGCGATTAGCCAATGGAATCTCGGCACCCATGCTTGTTGTAGCTGCGTTGGTCTCTTCCGTACAGATGTTCACCGTCGGGTTGCCGTGGACGTCGGCCTCCTTACCGCCGCCATATACATTGGTGATGGTGCCAAGTATATTGCCGGTCGGGTCGTCGGCACCAGATACGCCGTCGCGGTCAATCTGATTGGCATACTTGCCGGGAATCATGTTGATGTTCACCGTGGGACTGCCGTACATCGTGGCATGGCTACCGAAACCGCCACCGAAGGCACCGCCCAAGTCGTCATTGGGGTCTGTGAGGCGGCCAATCCTGGTGCAGGAAACCACGTTCAGAATGGGGTCGCGGTAGAGTTGTGTCTCAGAGTAATTGGTAGTCGGCGCATTCACGGCATCACCGTCAGTGAGCGACGTTCTGGCTACCAATGACTTCACGCCTGTCTCTGCGTTGGTCACTTCCTTGTAGCCAAAGACCGAGTAGGCAGCATCGTTGCCACCGAGGAACAGTTCTTCGATAATTAGCGGTTTACAGCCCGTCTCCTCGATGGTGAGGGTGATGGGGCCTTGGATGGTGCCGCTCTGGTCGTTACCACCGAACACCTTCTTGAAGCTGCCGCTGGTGACGGTCAGGTTAATGCCGCCCTTCACGTTGGCATCCTTTGCACCGCCATAGACATAGTCCATATTGTCGACACAGCCGATAATCATCTTCACGGCACCGTCTTGCTCAGCATTCTGACCGGCACCGTAGATCTCCCTGATGTCGCGCTCGTTACAGCAGTCGTAGCCTGTCGAATAGTCAGGATCTTTCTCAGGCATCGTCACCGACGTTCCGCCACGTACGTTACCTTTGGTATTACTGCCGCCATAGACCACATGGATGTGACCGCCGACGAGCTTGGTCGTTGCATAACCCGTACCATAGTCATCGGCACCGTGGTTGTATTTACCGACATCGGCGCCGGGGTTGCCCTCGCCCTTACCATTACCACCACCGAACACCTGGTCGATGATATAGGTACCGAGGATGGTGACATCCGTGGCGGGCACGGCAGCAGCGTTGCCGCCGCCATAGACATACTGGATACTGGTATCATCGCAACCCTCAATCAGCACCTCGGCAGAGGCTTCCGACTTCTCAGCATCGGTGCCGGTGGCCTTCGTGGGAACATAGTCGGCCTGGTTGCCACCGCCATAGACGGCCGTCACGTCGTAGGTCGTACGGCTGTCACGGGCTGTTTTAGAAGGCTTTGGGTTGTCTACCGTCCGCTTCACATGCACCTTGACGTGGCCCTTCGGCGTTCCGTTCAGGTTGTTGGCGCCGAAAATCTGTCCCGTCTGAGGCGTCTCGCTGCTGTCGTAGGCTAACTTGGCACCGTCTAACAGCACCATGACATCGCCACCGACGTAGGCAGGGATGGCGTCCTCATGTTCTACAGCAGGAACATAGCCGGGAGCTTCCGGATCGTCTCCCACAGCATCCTTGGCTTCTACTTCCTGTTTGCCCAGACCGCCGCCGAAGACGTTACCGTTGATGGTACCCTTCAGCAGATTGACGAGCGTCTTCTTCGTGGCGTCGAAGACGAGGTCGTTAGCGGGCTTGCTGGCACCGACGTTTCCTAACGCCGAACCGCCATAGACGTTACCGTGGATGGTGGCTGTGCCTACGTGCTCAGTCTCGCTGCCGGTCTTTGCCCGACCGATGTTCACCGTGTCGTTACCCCAGACGAGCGTGGGCTGACCCTTACCGCCGCCGAAGACGACATCGTTGACGGGGTCGCTGCCTGTCCGTTCTGTGCCCACCGTACCGCCAGTGATGGTGACACCGGCGTCGCCTTGCAGCACGCCGTTGACGTTGGCACCGCCATAGACGGCTGTGCTCACCGTACCGCCGGTCATCTTGATCGTGGTGTTGCCGTAGTTCTGGGCAGCAATATCGCTCGAACTGCTCTTTTCGCCTAAGCCGCCGCCGAAGACGTTACCGCTCACGGTACCGCCGCTGATGTTGACAGTCGTCGTCTTGCCTGTGTTGTACTCCAATGTGGTGACGTTCCCTGTGACCTTCTTCTTAGCGTTCACAGCACCGAGGGCACTGCCGCCGTAGACGTCGCCCAATACCTGGCCGGCGCTGAAAGTCACCTTGACGTCGCCGGCAACGACCGTCGACTGACCCTTACCACCGCCAAAGACGTCGTGGTTGACTTTGCCGCCGCTCATCGTCACCTCGGCATCGCCGTTGATGTCGGCCACATTGCCGCCGCCATAGACATAACCGACGCCACAGGTGTCGCACGCTGTCGCCGTGTTCTGAATGTCAACCTTGGCGTGGCTGTTCACTGCCGACTCATCGCCACCGCCGAACACGCTACCATCGACCACGGTGTTACCCTTGATGGTCAGGTCGGTTTGCTCTACCTTGCCTAAAGCTTTCAGGTCTTGCGTGGTGATGACGTAGTTGTGCACTTTTCCGTCAATGGTTTCTGACTGGAAGCCAGCACCGCCTTCACCCGGATAACTGTCGACATGCTTCCATTCGTAATCGTCGGTGCCAGAGAAAGTGCCTGGCGCAAACATACCAGATACACTGATGTATTCAGGATTCTGTGTAAAGCCACTTTCCCTGACTGGAATTGTAGGCAGGGTGGCAGAGTAACCGCCGCCGAACACATTGCCGTGAACCGTGCAGCCGTCAAGCTCAGAGGTGGCCGTTCCTGTCACATTACCCAAATTGCCGCCGCCATAGAAGTTCTCGTTGACGATACAGTTCTTGAGTTTAGATGTGACATCATTACATTGTGCCAGAGAGAATGAAGCAAACTTCACGTAGAAGCGTACGCCCGCAGTACCATTTGTCCAGACGAAGAACTCATAGTCGAAGTCGGTGGCAACACCGGCACCTTTCATGCCGTATTTTGATTGAACTGCAACCGTCTGAGCGCCGTTATAATACTTACCTCTATCACCCGTATAGTAGCCATTAAGTGTACCCCAGTAGTATTTAGTCTCATCAAAGTATTTCTTCTTGCTGTAGGAGTTGCCGCCATTACCGGCACCGAAGTATTTACCGAAGACACAGCCTTCGGCGTTGGTGGTCACCGTCTTGTCTGTTTGCATGTTACCGAACTTAGGACCGCCGCAGAAGAGGCCCACATGGCTGTTGAAGATGTCGGTCTGGATGGCGCCTTGAACAGGCTTGGCATCGTTAATACCACCACCATAGAACTCATCGATATCAGCTTCATAGATTTGCCATCTGATGTTACCTTTTGTTTTTGTTCCTTTAGCACCAATTTGCTCTTGGCCGCCTCCTGCCACCTCGCCGAAGCGACCACCGCTAATATAACACTCGGCATTGTCATCAGAGATTCCAGCATTCGGGTTGTAGAAGCCCGTCAGGTAGAAACTGTCGTAGTCGCCACCCGTTACTGATACTGGCACGTGAGGCGTTGCTTTGCTACCATCACCATGAGTACCCATGGCGAAGGTCTTGAACCATACATTACCGCCAACGTGAATATAGATGGATTTACCTGAGACGTTTGAGGACTGCGTAGATACGAACTGGTCGATAACGCCACCTTGCAAAATGACGGGGGCATCAACTTTCTTATGGCCATCATTATTCTTGACTTCTAAGTTCTCATACTCTATCTGGCAGAGGTATATCAATGCGGTATTGGTAATCTCAAACCAGCCTCTGGTCTTGAAGATAGCCGCATTTCGGTGCTGAGCGGCACCATTCGGCTTTTGAGCCTGAGCCGTGCCGGGTATGTTCAGGAAGTCAAAGCGGATGGGGGCCGTTGTAGTTCGCGAATCATGACTATAGATATAGCTGTAGTCGGGTTCGTTGTCGCGGTCAAGGTCTACCGACGTCATCGTAAATGCCACATCTCCTTTTGAGGGAACATCTGCATTATGCAGGTTGCCGACGAGAACAATGGCATTGTCATAAACAGTGCCAGAACTGTTGATATTCTCATCACCAAGTGCGCTGGATATAGAAGTGTAAACCTTTTGTTCGCTACCGTTAATTGTGATTTTCTCGTTGGGGAACTGCTTTCCTAACTGGGTGACGGATTTAGCCAAGTAGCTTGTGTTGTACACAAGATCAATATACTGATCGGCTACGTAGACGGCATTACCCCAATAAGGCTCAATGGTGATAGACGATACACCGTAAGGCACGTCGAAGTAGGCTCCTTGTGAGAACACGCGGCCGCTGACGGAATATTTGTCCTTGTTGGAACTCTTGCGGTCGGCATAGTTGTGGTCGGGATAGTCCTTGATGCCTGATGACGGATAATTGGCAGACGTATAAGGGTCGCCGTCGACAAGAGTGATGGCTGTTATCTTCCAACCTGTCACGACTTTGTTCCCTGTGTAGTTCTTGGTGCCAACATCGTTGTAATAAGGCAGTTGCACCTTGTCGTAGTTAAAGTTGAAGCGGAGCGTGTCCTTGTCGGTGCGGGCGAGGCTGAGACTGGAAGTTGTGATACTCGCACCTTCAGGGGCATCGGCTCCTGGGCTCCCATCACGAGGGGCTTGGTTGATAGTCACCGACAGCGTCTTCGTGCCTAACTTGCCGCCTTGCAGGCGCTCGTCTTCTTTAGGACGGTCGTTGACAAGCGTCAAGGTGGGCGCATGGGCTACATCGTAGTTGATGATGGACGGATAGCGTCCTTGTGGTTTCAGGATGGGGTAGGGCTTGGGGTCGCTGATGGTTCTGTCGGCGGTCTCCAGTACCCACTTGGCCAGTTTGGCGGTGTCGGCGGCACTGCCGGTAATGTAGTAGGCGGCTAACTTCTTGTTGCTGTTCAGCAATTGACGATAAATCTCGAAGCGGGTCAGGTACTTCTCCTCGACGGCTAAGGCACAGTTGTAATTGCTGATGGACTTCGACTTCAGCTCGTCGTAGGCATAGTAATTAAAGGTATTAAGGCCGTTCATGTTGTCGATGATTTCGCCGCCATAAACGGGCGAGACGGTGCTGCCGCCCGTGATGTCGCCGTAGAACATACAGTTCATCACCATCGTCTTGAGGTTGGTGGCAGTTGTCTTCACTTTGTTGAAGCCAACAATACCGCCTACATGATTGCCGTTGGCAATCGTGGCATAGCTGTAGCAGTTGATGACGCGAGACTTGTCGCGCAGGGCACCCACAATGCCGCCGACGCTGTCGGTTCCTGCCACAGTACCGCTAAGAATACCGCAGTTATAGACGCGGGTGGAGTCAGTGGCTGTGGCGACGATGGCTCCGGCATTGCCGCGAGTAATGTCGATGCTCACGCCGTCGAGGATGACGTTGTGGATGGTAGCGCTTCCACCAGCGTATGCCACTAAGGGCTTGTCGATGGTCAGTGTGCGGAACTTGCCGTCGATATCGCCCAAGAAGGGTTTGTCTGCCGTGCCGATGGAATTCTTTAGGTTGAAGTCTGAGGCTAAGACGTAGTAGCCGCCTCGGCTAATCTCGTCGGAGTTGTGAACGACCTTGGGGACGATGGTCAGCGTCAGCTTCGCATTGTCGCCCTTACCGGCATCACTGTCGATACCAGAGAGTGTCGTAAACGAGGTGACAACCTTCGTCTGGTCAAAGCGGGGCATCAGACGCATCTTGCCGTTGCCGCCGTCAACCACCATAAAGGTGGCGTTGGTGATGTTCAACGTGGTCTGGTCGTAACCTTGGGCAGTTTTCCTGGCGTTCGGATACTGCATCATGTTTTGCAAGGTCACGCCTGTCGACGTGCCTTTGTCAGCCCAAACACCGTTGACCAATGCAGGGGTCTGGGTACCAGCCGTGAAGTAACGATTCGTATTGGTCAGGCTCTGAATCTGAACGTTGTAGGGGTCAAAGCCGTTCTTGCCATGAGTAAAGTAATCTGTCTCAGTATCCTGCTGGCTTTTGGCATCTCTTTGCTCGCCTTCCTCGCCTTTATAGCGATAGCCCATTTCCCTGTCGATATTGAAGTTGGGCCTGAGGTACCACTGCATGTCTTCAGGAACGTCGTCCGGATCCGCCGGTGCTGCTGCGGCGGTCAGTGAAGTACCAGAGATCTTGGCATATTGGCTGCCCTGCTTCAGCGTGTACAGCGAAGCCTGTGTCTCTCCGGCAGTGGCGGCACCCGTATAAGCGTTGGCGTATTCGGGCTTCACATCGTAGGTGACGATGAAGTCGGTCTTGACGCTCTTGTCCTGTTCCGTCCAGCCTTTACCTTCCACGTCGTTCTTGATGGCGTCGTAAGGACTGTCGGCCAAAGATTGTGAGTTGTGTTTATAGCGGTCGCCAGAGTCTTCCCATTTGCCTTTGGCATTCTTTCTGTAGACGATGACATTTTGGTCGGTGGGATCAAACTTGTGATAGCCGTCGGCCTTGGCTCGCGGTTCGATGGGGTACCAGTGGTAGGTCTTCACCATCGGACTGTCGTACTTCTTCAGAGTGGCGACATCGCTCAAGGGCACACGCATGATCTCCCAGCCGTGCTGGTCGACCAGGATGACCATCGGGTCGATGGAGCGCTCATCGGCCTTGAACGTACCGGCCGTTTCGCCAGTACCCATCTTGATGGTCTGGAACCAGTGGTTGCCTTTGCCGAAAACCTTCGTGCCGCCGCCCCATGGTGCGGAGTAGGCCCAATATTCATCCCTGTGCCAGCCCATGCCAGTCAGGGTTGAGTTGTCGGCTGCGGGGTTTGCGCCGACAAGCTTCTCTACGGTGGGGTTGTTCTTCCAGTACTGCTCGAAGGAGGTGACGTACCGTCGTGCGTCACCGACATTCTCGACGGTCATCAGTTTCAGATGCGCAATGTCTGAACCGAGAAGCATGTATTCCATCGAATCGACGTCGGTAGGTTTGGTGCCTTTAAAGGTGGGGTGCTTGACGACGACGCCCGTCACATAGTCACCGTTATATTCATAGGTACGCAGGTAGGCCGTGCCGTCGTACGTCGTTGTTGTTCCATTGACAGTTTCCTTAATAGTCTGGTTCTGGTGAGACTTGACCAGCACATGATAAGGGTCGTCCTGCTTGCTGTCGAATTTCCACAGCCAGCGGCTACGGGTGGACATACCACCGCTCAATTGGGTGTCCCACTGCGCCTGACCATAGACATACAGGTTCAGGTCGCCATTGTTATAAGGATAGACGGCTGGGGTGGGATTTTCTAAAAGACCATCTTTTCCGTCCTCTTGACGGAAGGAGGCACCGTTATAGTATTGTAACATGTAGGTCTTTCCTGCCGAGAGGTCAATGAGGTCGTTGGTCTCGTAGGTGACGTAGATGTCGCCCGTAGCCTGGGTGAGGTTTGTGAGGGGTGTCGGGGCGGGACTGCCTTCTTTCGCTTTGCGGATTCGGTAGATACTTTTGCTATTCAATGAATCTTGGTCGATAGCTTCATAGTTCCAGTACGAATAGACAGCCAACGGACTCTTCCACTTGGCGGGCAGCGACAGCACCTCTGAACTTTCGGAGTCTGTCACGATAATTATACCTGCTTTGTCTATCAGATGGTAGGTTTTTTTGGCACTGTTAGAGTAAGGGTGGACCTGAAGCGAGGCATCGTGCCCGGCTGTCGTGCTGATGTTAAAACCATCAGGGCGTCCGACGCGGTAGTAGTCGGTGCCGCCTGTAGCGGCCATCAACTCGACCTGTCCCGTGAGGGTGGCGGTGCCTGCACTGCCTTCCATAAGGATAAAGTTAGAAGCAGCGCCTAATGAGAGTGTCGATGGCGTTTCATAGTGCAGATAGTTGCTGCCCGTGACGGCGTTCTTGATCTGTACGGCGTAGGGGTCGTCGCCAGAGAATGTCCATAGGTATTCGTTCAGGCTCTTTCTCTCGTCCTCGTCGTCTGCGATAGCGACATGAGATAAGCTGCCGTTGTTGTTCCAGATATATTCGCCGTTGATGGTGACGTTCATGGAACTGGCGCCATCCAGCTTGAGGTATTTCTGCCGTCGCTTGCCAACGGTGTAGTTGACATAGATGTTGGCTGCACCGGTGCTTGTCGACGGCGTCTTGCGAATCGTGTCCTCAACTTCGAAACTGGTCGTTTCGCTGAACCTGATCTCCTCGTCGCTGATATACGGGCTACGGATGGCCTCTGGAATGGAACTGTAGCCATCCAGCGGGGTGCTAACGGCCTGTGTGACAGTATGCTTAATGGCCACACTACCAGCTTGATTCACAATCTGATAGGTGTAGGCGGCCAACTGCATGGTGGCAACGATGGAATTTAACTTGTCATTCTTAACAGCAATGGCCTTGATAGTTGCAGCAGATGACATAGTGAAAGCATCTGTATATTCGGTGCTTGACGATGTGGGAGTGGTACCGTCGGTAGTATAGTATATAGTTGCACCATCAGTATTGGTTGAAATGCTCACTTCACCATTGAACTTGTCGCATGTAATTGTAGGAGCCGCACAGACCCGAGAAGATGCATCGTTAAGAGCGAATTTGGAACCCTTATCAACACCGTTCATACCACCAATAATGCCGCTATAATAAGGGGAAGACGTGCCTCCATTATAGCGATCCTGGTTCCCTCCTGCGATATTCAAATAGTAGGTGTGATTCTTTGGTTTTATTTTCACATCTGAATCATACGCTTCTATCTTAAACTCCTCTGTTTCACCAGGATTATTGATGTCTTCCAAATGGACAAATTTCCTTCGTACATCGTTACCTGAAAGATACGTCTGGAACTTCAGGTATTTGCCTGTAGCAGCATGTATGATATAGTAATAATTGGATTCGTTTGGTACTGGGACGAAGATCCAAATAGCATTATCGACTTGACCAGTCTTAGTAGTTATGAAGGGCTTCTCTGGGTCACCATTTTGTTGAGAATAGTTTTCAGAGAAATAGGCATCTTCATATTTTGTAGCCAGAGTAGCATCTTTAGCAGGAACAACATAGTAATTTGTACCGGCATTATTCACATACCAAATACCTTCATATGGATGTGTCTGGCTCTGGCTCCAAGCTCCCGTAACCCCTGCTACTAACAACGTTAGGAGGAGCAAGAAGCGGGCGAAACGTTCCCAACGTGGGAACATATTGTTCCCGCCTTGGGAACGTGATGTTCCCAAGTTGGGAATGTTTTGTTTATAACGGCCATGTTGGCGGCCCTCTGCCGCCGGAAGTATGTTCATATCGTTGTAGGTCATATCTTGTGTCATATCATGTATCATATCTGGTGTTTTTTACGATTCTTGATAGGTTTGCCACCAGCTGTCTTTCGTGCGACTGATGGCCTGGGCTATGCAGTTCATGGTTTTACAATAAGGTACTGTCACCGCCTCGTTCTTGCCCCGGTATTGGTATTGCCAGGGGGTGACGATCAGCAGGCGCCCTTCGGCACAGAGGTCGATGCGCTGCGTGGGGGGATGGTAGACGGAAGGGAATCCGTTGTCGGCGACGAGAATCACGGGGAAACCGTGATTCGCACACTCGTCGATGATTTCCTGTTCGCCGGGGGAGATGCGGGCGCTGACGAGGACGGTGCCCCGTGCCGCCTCTTCGAGGCAGCACGCCTTCTGGCGGGCCAGGAGGGCGCGGTAGCGGCGGTGGCAGACCACGGGCAGCAGCCTCCGCGTGAGGAGGGCACGGTCGCCGTAGCTGTCGCAGGCGATGTGGCCGTTGGCGAGGAGCAGGCGCTGCTCGATGGCCGCAAGGGCGTCATCGGTGGCTTGCAGGGCGCTGCACTCCTGACGCAGGTATTTACACAGGGCGGCGACGGTCAGGGCCGTGTCGATGCCGCCGCGCCGTGTCTGCAGGCAGGCGCGGTTATGTGTGCGGAGCCAGCGGCTCCGTGGGTTGTTTCGTATATAGGCGCGCTGAGTCTCCAGCTGGCCCGGCTCAACGGGCATCACGTCGCAGTAAAGCGGCGCGAAAAGGGGGACACGGCCTGAAGAGCCGGCCGAGGGGGGACGATGCCTGGCGGGCGAACCGCCAGGCGCACTGACGGAGCGGGCAGCGGGGGCGGGCGGGCTCATTGCACCGGGCGGTTCGCCCGCCCGGTTCTCGGGGCTTCCCGCCCGGTTCTCGGGGCTTCCCGCCCGGTTCTCGAGGCTTCCCGCCCGGTTCTCGGAGCTTCCCGCCCGGTTCTCGGGGCTTCCCGCCCGGCTTCCGGCCTCCTGAATGGCCCAGAAGGCGCGGTTGCAGCCTTTCTTAAAGCCGGCGATGACTTGGCCGAGATGGGTGCGTTGCCCACTCTTGCTGACGATGGGGGCGCGCACGATGAGAATGAAATGCAGATGTTCGGGCATGATGACATACGCATCGACCGTCACCATCTCATAATGAGCGGTGATGGCGGTGAGCAGCTCGTGCTCTACGGCGGTGCCGACAGCGGTGAATGTTATGGCTGCACTGTCGGCATGGTCGCCGGTGAGCGTACCCAAGGGACGCCCCAGGCTTTCTGCCACCTTTATCGTGATGTGGTAGATGCCTGGGCGCGTGTAGTCGTGAGTGGCTGACCTGCGGCCGAAGTGATGCTGGGTTTCTTTCCTTATTGTCATTCTTTTTCCCGGCGGGCGAACCGCCGGGCACTGTTTTGGCGGGGCTAACCGCCGGGCACTGTTTTGGCGGGGCGAACCGCCGGGTGCTGTTTTGCCAGAGACGCGGGTTATTTCACTGCAATCTTCTTAGTATACTCCTGATCGGTGGTCTGTACGATGTAGACACCGGCGAGGTTGACGCGTGTCGTGATGATCTCGCCCGGCTTGATCTTGAAGGTGTTGAGCGTGACACCATTGGTGGTGACGACGCGCACCTCGGTCTCGTAGCGCAGGGCTGACTCGACGATGACGCTTCTGTAGCCGGCACTGATGGTGAGTGTGCCCGGCTCGCTGTTCTTATGAGCCTGCGGCTTGTTCATCTCGTCAGCATCCATGCCGAATCCTATGCTTCGTGTCATGCGCGTCTCGTCGCCGACCGCCATGAAGTAAGGACGGAAGGCGTAGACTGACGTTGCGGCACTCACCTTGTTGAAGCGGCTGACGTCGGTCTTGCCGTCGCTGTCGGTATCGACATCGGCCAGCACGTAGTGAGGCGTTTCGGCCTCAAAGTCCATATTCAGGTAGCTGGGCTTGAAGAGGTAGTTCGTGTTGCCGTATGTCGCTGTGGATGTCTTTGCCTCCTTGTCGCTGACGCTGATGGTGGCACCCTTGTTCGAGACGAACGTGATGGTCTGCTTCTCAATCTTGGCAGGACGCGTTGTGGCTGTCGTCGTTGCGTCGAACGAGCCGCTCAGGTCGAACTCGAAGTAGGTGGCGCCCGGTAAGCCGAGCAGGTAAGGCGTGCCCTTAGCCAAGAGCGGATACTTCTCGTATGGACGCGTCTTGCTGTAATAATCCTGATAGGTGTCGTTGTTGTAGTCCCTCTGGTTGTGGCTGACGCCCTTATAGTAGTAATCCCAGAGGAAGGTGTTCTGCACCGTCTTGGTAAGGTCGCTGCTCTTGCTGGTAGGATGGTTGAACGCAGCGGTTAGGACGTTTGTTTCGCCTTCCGGCAGGGTCATCGTGCTGCCGTTCGCCATTTCGCGCAGCCAGTATTCGTGGCCTATCTTCGTGCCGGTGCCGTTCTTGCTCGTCTCGCTGCCGCTGTAGAAGTGGGTGATCTCACCCTTCTGGTCGGTGGTAACCAGCTCGGCGGTGAACGGCAGGCTGATGGCTTGCCAGCCCTTCTTGCGGTCGACGAACTCGTTATCGTCGGGGTATCGCTGGTACCACATGACGAGTCCGTCGTCAAACTTATAGCTGAGCGGGGCGTTGAAGTCCTGCTTGTCAACCAGCTGGTGGCTGCGCGTGGCAATGCCGTTCTCTACCCAGTGGCCGTGGACGGAAGCTGACGTCTGGTAGGCGACGTTGCGGTACTTGTCGCCACTCTCTTCGTAGACGTTCTCCAAGAGGTAGTTGCTGACGACAGTGGCCGTCTTCTCAGCCGCCGTCTTGTTTTCGCCGGTGGCTGCGGTGTAGACCAGCAGGTTCTGCGTCAGGTCAGCGTTACGGAAGCCGGTGAGTCCGTCGTCGTCGAGCAGTGGCGGATAGAACATTTTGTCCAGACCGTCGGCAGTACCGTCAATCCATCCGGCGGCGTAACTTCTGTAGGACGGATACGAACCGTACTTCTTGTCGGTGAAGTCGATGGCGGTCATACCCTTGTTGGCCACCTTCTTTGGCTGGTTCTTACCCGTCTGTGCAAAGATGGCGTTCGGGTTGAAGTGGGCCACGCGCATGGTGTCGTTGCGGAAGTAGGCCGGTGCACGGTAGACGCGATTGCCCTCCATATCGGTGGCCACGTAGTTGCCGCTGCGCTTGATGGCCGACGGTACGCTGTCGTGGCTGAGGCCGTCGACATAGCCGTAGTTCAGTGATTGGCCGAAGTACAGGTAGTCGTCGGGCCAGATGGGGTAGTACTTGCGGACGGTCTCGCCGTTGCTGTTCTTATAGGTGTGGAGACGCACGTCGTCGACGGTGGGGATGACGCCGCCGTTGCCGCCGTCGTAGATGAAGTCGCCGTCGGCAAAGCGGTCCTCGACGTACATCACGCCGCCGTTGCCCGTCGAGCAGATAGAGGCGTCGTTGTTGAAGTACTTACCCGTCTGCAGAGCGGTTTCGCCGTTCTTCCAGAAGTTGTAGCTGACACCCGTGCCCGACTGGTGGTCGCTGTAGCGCTTGAAGAGGTAGAAGCCGTTCAGGTCGTAGGCCACCTCGCCGTTGTAGAAGGCCTTGGCAGGCTTGCGGACGGCTGTGCCGTACGTGCTGTTGGCCGCGTGGTTGGTGTACTTGTTCGTGGCGTTGTCTTCCTCTGCATAGTAGCAGTTCACGATCTGGATAGGTCCTCTTGTCTCCGTCTGAGCTGATGTCCTGGACGGGGTGCCGAATACGGGCTTCGCAGTCTTGGCGGCTGTCGACGCGGTGCTCATCCAGCAGTTCTCCAAATAGCCACTGCCGTGCTCAGCAATACCGGCGCCGGTGAACTTGCCGCTGACGCCGAGGTTGAAGACGTCGCCACAGAGATGGTTGAAGAGTGAGTGGTCGAGACCGCTCAGGTAGTGGCCGTCACCGTGGAAGGTGCCGTCGAAGCAGGGGCCGTCGTCGTCGGTGCTGCCGATAGGCGTCCAGGTAGCCGTGCTGTGGTCGATGTCGGTGCGCAGGAAGAACTCCAGGTTCTTGCCGCCGCCGACGGTGGACTTGTTGAGCAGGGTGTGACCATAGATGGGCGAGGTGGTCTCAGCAGGTGAACTGCTGAGCACAGTGAGGTCGTAGAGATCCTTGAACAGGTCGAGACCGTTCTTGCTGCCCTCGGCGTCCTTGCTGTAGTCGTTGATGTAGATCTTCGGCTCAATCTTCTTCTTGTCGATCATGTCCTTATGGTCGATGTAGTAGTGGTGAGCCAGGTCGCTCATCACCTTCTTCAGGTCGTGGTAGTTGGCCACCCTGACAGGTACAGCGTTCGAGTAGGTCTTGCCGAGATAGGTCTTGGCGTAGTAGGCCACGAGGAAGCTGTCCTGATAGAGGAAGAGCGGATCGTTGTTCGGTGTGTATTCAACGCCGTTGGAGTGGCTCTCGGCATCGAGGTCGTTGTCGAAGAGCTCCCAGCCGCCACCAGTCACCTGATAGGCACCCGGCGACACGAACGGCTCGTTGATGCTGATGGAGGTGCCCGGCAGTACGATGTCGGGAGCTAAGATGTCCTCCACGGTAGGCACACCGCTCTTGAAGTTGATGTGGATGTTCAGGATGTGACGCTCGCTGATGGGCGTGATGTTCATACCGCCCATGTCGGTCTCAACGTAGTCGTACTGGTAGATGACGGTGATGATCTTCTCCGTCGACAGGTCGTTGATGTCAGAGTTGCGGGTCACGTAGAGCGTGCTGGTCTCCGTGGGCGACGTGCCGTGGATAGTGAAGTTGGCCTGCTTGTTAGTGAGGGCCGTGTATGTACCGTTATCGATGACCAATCCGACGTAAACACTATCTCCAGGAATGTAGGTACCTTTTACGGTAGCATCAGTGCTGTTGTAGGTGGGATGATCACCGCCGGTGCTGACTAATTTCGTTGCTGTCACGCCTGAAGCATACGTAACCGTCTTTCCACCGTCATTTTCCGTAGTGGATGCTGCTGCAATTCTGTAGCCTTCACGGCAATAGAAATAGGTGCCCTCAGCTGTGAACTTCAATTTCGTGACGTGTGTCTTGTCGTCGTCACTGAGTTCGCTGTAGGTGGCACTGCTGATGACCTGTCCGGCAGCGTATGGCGTATCGCCGAGCACGATGGTCTTGTTGACGATGTAGTAGTACTCCGGAAGATTTCCGTCCTTATCCTTCTTCACACTGATGGGCGAGTAGTAGTAGCGCTCGTTGAGCAGACCCTCAAACTCCGTGCGGCTCAGCACGGTGCCGTTTTTGGCTGTCTTTTGAGTCTTGTCGTCTGCGGTGTATGTAATCGAGTCTGTCGGTGCTTTGTACGTAGCAGTATAGTCAATCGGCGTCTGCAGCGAGTAGTGGGCCTTGTTCAGCTTGGCTTCCTCGGGCGTGCTGTAGTCTATACCTGTCTGTCTGATATAGCCGTCGTACTGATACTTGGCACCTTCTGCCTTGGTGAATGCCGAGTCGACGAGCAGGTCGAGGGCATCGTAGTTGAAGATGAAGTTCTGGCGGTCTTCTTCCGACATGCTGCTGAAGGCTGACATAGCGCGGTAGTTGTTGCCTTCCTTAAAGAGCTCGCCGCCGTACGAACCTTCGCTCGTACAGTAGTAGGCAGGCACGATGCACTTTTCAATTTCTGCAGCTATCGCCTTCTCTTCGTCAGTAGATCCCACCTTATTATATGTATTATAGAGCGAGTCCTTCTCTGACGCCGTCATACGCGTGTCGCGATAGATGTAGTCGTTCGTGCCAAGCGTGATGGTGTTGGTCACGACGTAGGCTTTCGCAACCTTTCCGCTCATATTTGACCATTGTGTGGAGTTATAGTCAGACTCAACCAGTGCTGCGCCTTTATAGAAGCGTTGCGACACGTTGTTCTTGTTCTGAGTCTCCAGGATGTCGGTAGTCACAATATATGCTCTCTCAAACGTTGCCTGCTTGCCGAGTGAATCCTTCTTCGCTTGAGTCAGACTCTCATCAGCCCAGGCCGTCGTGTAGGTGGTATGGATTCCCTCAGAGATGATATTGCCCACCGAGTATTCTTCCTGACCGTAGAGACCAGTTCCGAGTGGTGTATAGGTAGGACCGTTCTCGTATTTGGTCTTGACGGTATCCTTATCCTCGTATTTCTTGGTGTCAATCTTGAGCGTCTGCGAATCACCGGTTTTAGGTGAGTACCACGTGTACCAGAGCTCGGGGTTGTTCACATTATAGGTCAGGATATAGCCCGTCTCGTGGCGCATATTGTTCGACTCATGGAACACATCGGTGAAGGCTCTGTACACGTCGTGGCCGGTCTCGTCCTGCTTCACAATGTCGGCACCGCTACCGTTCTTAGTGGCTATCAGGACAGCAGGCACGGCCGGCGTGTCTTCCTCTAACACCTGCGGGTGGTCCTTGGCATACTCCTCGAAAGTCTCGTATTCGCTCTTGAGCATGACGTAGCCCTTAGGATAGTACTTGTCGCCAATCTTACAGCTGTCGGAAGTGACGTAGGTCTGCTCGACGAAGAGTTCACGCTCTGCTTGACTCAGCAGGCAGTAGTCCCAGTAGCTGATGGGGTCGTTGAGCTTGTACTCGACGTCGTGCAGTACCAGCTCGGATGTCGGGCTGAGCTTCTCCTTCGCAGAGTTGGCGTAGTAGGCGTAGCGGTTGGGCATGACGTTCATCAGCGTCATCTTGCCGTGTGAGGCCGAGGTAATGGTGAGCGGGATGTTCACCACCTCGCTATAGGCATTCGGCGTACCCGTGTAAGCCGAGATATACTGGTCGTAGACGTAGATAGAACCCTTGATATACCAGTAGTGGGCTGGTACGCCGTCGGGCGCTTTGTACTGGCTCTTGTATTTGCCGCCGATGTTGTAGCAGTCGTCGATAATCGTCTGGCTGCTATGTACGAAGTTGCCCGATGTCTGCCATTCCTCCTTGTTGGTATCATCTTCGTCATAGCGGTATTTCTTACGGCTGACAGCATCTTCGTTCAGTTTTGTCAGGGTGAGCTGTTTCAAACCTGTCGCGTCGCGCTTGCCGTGGACGTTCTTGGCGTAGACGAAGCCACCGCCGACGCCTGGCTGCACATTGATAAGGTCGAGCTCTACGACGCCGGTGATATAGCCCCAATCCTTGCCGTAGAGGCTGTCACCCTTGCTCTGCTCGGTGGTCAGCTCAAGGTAGACACCCGAAGACAGTGCCACCTTATTATAACTGCTGCCGTTGTTGCGCTTGCGGTCGTTATGGTAGGCGGCCTTCCAGTCGTAGTAGGTGGCCGTACCGTAGGCGATGCTATCCGTAGCATAATAAGGCTTGGCCTTACACTTATAGGTCTCTGAGTCGTCGTTGTCGGTGGCGCGCTCGGCTCCGGCAACAGAGGTGGTGCCGCCATCGCCGAAGTCGACGTCGCTGGTCAGGGCACCGAGGTAGTTCACGGTGTTGTAGATGCCGAAGTAGTTGCCGTGCTGTTGGCGGCTGTCGGTGTCAATGCTTCTCACTGAGGTCTTCTTGTTCAGCGACACCTCGCGCACACGGTTGATGGTGTAGTTGGTGTAGTCAACGGTCTCGGGCACACGGTCCTGGGCTCCCTGCATCACCATACGGCTGCCGTAGACACCGCAGAAGTCGGCACGCTGGATGGTGTTCATGATACGTCCGGCATAGCGTGAGCAGACGCCGTTCTCTATCCAGTAAGTAGTGGCTTCCGAGTCGTTGTTGGGTTCCCAACTCTTGGTCGTCTCGTTATATTTCAGGATTGGCGTACTGTTATCCGTCAGTGATTCATATTGTTGGGTTGACACGTCGAATCTGAGGAACAGCGTCACGAGGTCGTCGTAGGTGATGGTGGAACCTTCGCCGTAGGTCTTGCCGTCCTTGTCCTTACAGGTCTTCTTACACTTGTAGCGTATTTCGTAGTAAGCACCCTCACGTTTGGGGAGTGCATCGTATTGCGCACGGGTAATCTCGGGCGTAATGCTGTAGTAGTCAGTACCGTAGTTGGTGATGTTCAGCTCGCGGTAGCCGTCGACCAGCGTCAGGTTGCCGTCGCCGTAGAGACCGCCGGTATGGCCGGTGCCGATGGTGATGAGGTCACGGTGGTAGACGTCGTGGATGGAGGCTGTGGCGTTGCCGTAGACGGTGGTCGTGTTAGCATGCACGACGGATGAACCCGACGACGTGTTTCCGCCGGCAAACACGGCATTGTGGATGATGATGCCCTCCTTATTGGGGTCGGTCTTGCTCAGCTTCTTCCAGTCGGCATCTTCCTTATTGCCTAAATAGTGGAGATAGCTCGTGGGCACGAACTCGCCGACCTTGAAGCTCTTGCCGCCAAGCGTGATGGCCTCATTGGCCTTGCACCAGGGCTCTACCAGCACCTTGCAGTCTTCGGTGAGCACTTTTTCGTTGCTTACTGTGACAAAGGAGCCGTTCTCGTTCTTATAGTAGTAGCCGTCGCCGCTGCTGTCGTTGAAGCGCTGTCCAGACTTCTTGCCAATGCTCAGCTTGTGGGCGCTGTTCTCGTAGGCGCTGTGGACGAAGCCGATATCGCCGCCACCGAAGACGTTGCCCTGACCCAAAGCCACGGAGATATCGGTGCCGACCTCGCCACCGTAGATGTCGACCTCGGTCTGGCCGAAGACATAGCCCTTGGCGCTGCGGTCCATAGTGGCTTTCTCTTCCTCGGTCATCCAGCCTTCGCCGCCCCAGTTGTCGTAACCACGACCGCCGCCGAAGATGTCTCGCTTCACCCAGCCGTCGTACAGCTGTACAAGGGTCTTGCCGGCCTTGTAGATGGTGGCGCCGGCTTCGGTCTTGATGGAGCCTGAGGCTTGCGTGGCATCGGCCTTCATCGAACCGCGTCCGATAGGACCAATCTCGCCGCCGCCATGCAGACAGCCGCGGACGACGCCGCCATACATCTCGATATGGGTGCTGTCAACATAGCTGTTGGCCACATAGCCGCCACCGAAGATGTTGCCACCCTTGGCCAGCAGACTGTCGCCCGGAGCCTTGTCGTGGAGCTCTTCAACGTATGCTTTATTCTCGTAACGGTAGCCGATGTAGCCATTGTTGACCTTGATATTGGCACAGCCATAGACGGCGCCGCCCTCGCCACCACCATAGACATTACGCGTGATGGAGGGGATACCGTCGACGTAGCTCTTGCCGTCGGGCTTGCCGATGACCACGTAGCTCTTACCAGGGACGTCGGGCTTGCTCTGGTCGCTGACATTCTCGTAGATCTTGCCGTCGTGCCAGCCTACGTTACCACGATAGCCGCCACCATAGACGTTACGCACCGTACCGCCCTGGATATAGGCTGTGGCGCTGGCCGTGAAGCCGTCGGCCTTGTAGCCGCCCGTCGTGGCGTTGCCTTCGCGGAACCAGTTCTGAACGGACCCCGTCGTTCCAGCAGCAGAGAGGTCTTTCGTGACGGTGCCGCCGAGCACGTCAATATAGGTGGTGCCGTAGACGTTGCCGCTGTTGGGGATGGTATCGCTGCCCAAGCCGCCACCGTAGGCATAGCCCACGACGGTAGCACTATCGTTGATGTGGACGTTGGTGTTGTATTTGCCGCCTAACGCGGTCTCCAAGGCTAACGCATTCTCTAAGCCAGTGTCGGTATAGCTGTGCATGCCAAGTTCCAACGCGGCATCCTGAGACTTCCATTTGTTGAGCGTCTCCAGATTGATGACCTTGCCGTTATAGCCACCGCCATAGACGCCTCCGACCCGGGCACCTTTCAGCAGGTTGACCTCCGTGTACTGAGCCCACGAGTCTTCACCGTAGCCGGCACCGTAGACCGTGGCCAGGCTTGTCTTTTCCTTGTCCTGCCAGACGGGCTTGCGGATGTTCACTTGGGTATAGAGGGTGCGGTCGGCATTGTTGTTGCCGCCAAAGATGGCCTTGACGGCGGCATTCTCGCTGTTGTAGTTGACCTGCGACTCGTACACGTCGCAGGGAATATCGACATTGACGCCATAGCCGCCGCCGAAGATGTTCTTCGCCTCGATGGTAGAACCCTCGGGGACGTTGATTACGGAGCGGCGCACGATACCCTCCTCGTAACTGCCGCCGTAGACGTTGCCGACCTGGCCTCTGATAAGGTCGACGATGGCCGATACTGTGGGCAGCTTCTTCAGGTAGGCCTCGTAGTCACGCAACTCCTGGTTGGTGGCACCTTCTGCTGGCTTGGCCATGGGCTCAATCTTCAGTGCCGTCCTCATACCGAGACCGTTGCTTCGACCGGCGCCGAAGACAGCGGTCGACGTGAAGTTGGTCATGTCCTGGGGGATGTCGACGAACACGTAACTGCGATCCTGCATGAAGTCACCCACGTGCTTGGGGTAATTGCCACTGTTGCCCTGACCGGCACCGAAGACCATGCCAAGCCGGCTCTCGTTATTGTTAGCCGGGCGGATGTTCACAAAGGCATTGTCTATCCACGGCAGCTTGACGTCCTTGAACTTGACATCGTAGTCGTATTCGCCGAAACAGCCGCCAAAGATGTTCTTGATGTTGCCCTGGATGTATTCCACGTAGGATGAGGCTGTCAGCACGTCGGGGACGGCGTCGGGCGACTTGCTGTCATAGCCGAAGATCTTGGCCTTGTCGCCGGCATAGTCTCTGACGCAACTGCTGAAGTCCTTGGTGCCAAAGATGCGGCCGCCCAGGTCGTTAGCACCGTAGATATGGTCGCGCATATAGGGGAAGCCACTCTCGCCGATGTGCGTTTCGGCATAGCCTAAGATGTCGGCGTTACAGCTGCCGCCCCACGAGTTGAAGAGGCGTCCGTTGTTCAGGTTCACGTGGGTGTTGCCGACGATGATACCGGTGTTGTTGCCGCCATAGATAAACTCGGCCTCGGCCATCTCCTCAGAACTGTCAAGACTGCGTTGAACGCCTTTGCGCTGGCCGTTGAGGTTGACGGTGGTGCTATACCTGTCGTCAGGCACGGTGGGATAGACGTAGCCTGTCGGTATCGTGTCGCTCTCGTCGGCGTTGTCATGCCAGGTGCCCTTGCCGATGGCGCCGTTCTCGCTGCCGCCGAAGATCTGGAAGGTGTAGCCGCGCTCAAGGTTCACCGTAGTGCTGCCCCAGATCTCAGTGTCCTTACCCTTGCCGCCGCCATACACGTTCAGGGCCTCGCCCAACACGTCCATGCCCTGCTCGTTGAGGATGACGCCCGACTTACGACTGGTGATGGTGTAGTCTTCGAAGTCGTAGAGGATATCGTCATCCTTCTCCTCGCCTTCGAAGGCGTCGAAGATGGCGTGCCGGTCGTGAAGGGTACCCTTCAGGCTGATGACGACGTTGCCGTTCACGTGACCGCTCTCGTTGCAACCGCCATAGACGTTAGCGCCAACGAGGCGGCGGGTCTTGTCCCACGCCGTGGCCATGCCGGTCTTCAGTGTGTCGCGCTTGATGATTTCCGGTACGTAATTGCCGTCCTTGTCTAAGTTGACGGTGTTCCACTCCAAGGCCGTTCCTTCGTCGTTCAGACGCATGGGCAGAAGCTTGATTTTCGACAGGTTCATGTGGATACGGTCCTTGATGTTGCCGTGCTCGTCGGTATAACTCCCCTGCTCGCTTTCGTCGCCTAAGATGCCACCTTCGTAGCGAGCATTGTATTCTGTCGCTGCAATGTTGGCATTGTTACAGCCGGCCACTAACTTGTCGTAGATGTAGAGGGGTACCTCGGGGGTGATGTCAAGGGTTCCGGGGTAGGTCATACTACCACGGTTGCCGCCGTAGTAGAGCGAACCGATGTAGGTGGTGTAGGGGTCGTAGTCCAAACGGTCGCCCTTCTTGGTGTCCTCGGCTATCATGCGGGGCAGGTGGCTCATGGTCACACCCTTCATGTATTCAGGGAATACCGACGGGTCAGTCAGGTTCATGGAACTGAATTGGCTCTCATTGTCCGCATAACGCTGCAGGATATCCTCATTCACCATGCTTTCGCCGTTGTTGCCTAAGAAGACGTTCTTGGCAATGACGTGCGAACCGATCTTCAGCTCTGCCAAGGGGTAGTTGGCCAGGTTCTTGTGCTTCTCGTCGGACTTCAGCGTCGCACAGTTACCGCCAACGAAGACCGAACCGCCGATGATGGTCTTCTTCTCCTCCGTTCCTCGCAGCAGAATCGACACCTGCTCGGCGTTGGGGCGGATGTCGTTCAAGGCTTCGGCAGAGCTGGAATACCCCTCGGTGGTGTAATAGTAGTCGCCCCAGATATCGTCTTCCTCCCAGTTCTTATTGTCGGTATAGGCGTAGGCACCGTTACCGCCGCCGTAGACGTTGCCGCGCACGCTGGCATGGATGCCGACGGCATTGCCGAAGTAGACCTTGCCGCGCACGTCGTTACCGCCATAGACGTTTCTGACGTCGCCACCTGCGATAAGGACACGGGCGGCGAGGTTACGCGGGAAGTTGTAGCCGACGATGTCGTTGTCCACCTCGTCCACGTCTTCGTACACACCCGTTGTAGGATTCTTCTTTTGCGGGCGCACGTCGGCCATACGGCAACCGCCGAATAGGTCGTTGACGACGATGGTCGAGGTCTCGGGGATATTCAGGTACAGGCCGTGCTCGTAGATCATGGCGCCGCGGTTACCGCCGCTGAAGAGCGAGCGTACGCTGCCGTCCTGCAAGTACCATGTGGGACGGATGGCCATCGTGTCCTTGTTGTTGCCGCCGAAGAGACAGCCGATTTGGAACTCGGTGCTCGTCGGGTGGGAGAGGCTGGTATTGATGCCCATCTCCTTGAAGCGCGGGGTGGTCAGCAGGTTCTCGTCGCCCTCGCAGATGCTGACCACCACACCGCTGGGGTTGTTGACGCAGATGACGTTCTTCTCCGTCACGGTGGCGTTATTGCCGCCGCCATAGGCGTAGGTGATGGTGCCGCCATGTATGTCAAGATAGCTCTTCGCCAGGTCGGGAACGACGAAGCCGGCATCGCCTTTGGGGGTCTTCCTCCAGGCTACAGGGTCGTCGTCGTTTAGTCTCGGCTTGGCGTAGATGTTGTGTGTCACGCTGTCTTCGTCTTGGACGTCCTCGTAGGCATAGTCGCCGTTACCGCCACCGAAGAGCTGTCCGATGAAAATCTTCGGCGCTTTGGAGACTTCTACTGCTTTGCCGGCCACTGTGGTGTCGGCCTTCGTGGTGACCAGCACGAAGCTGTTCCAGGTGGAGTCAACGCTGTGAGCCTGAGCGTCTTTCAGCTCCTTGGGCAGTCGTGTGATCGCGTTGGGATTATCGCCGATGATGCCCGCGATGTCGTTACCGCCATAGACGTGGTTGATGACCATGCTGTCGGAGGCGTGTTCGCCGTCAATATGTACAAAAGCGTTACCGCCCACATTAGCCATACGGGCACCGCCGAAGACCTTGCCCGCAGGGTGTCTGACGGGTTCTTCGGAGTCGGTGGAGCGCGCGCCAATATTACCGGCACGCACGGTGACGGTCGTATTGCCGCTGACATACCCTTCGTTGCCACCGCCATAGACGTTGCCGCCAATCGTTATCTGACCCTTAGCAGTCAGCGGAAGAACCAGCAACAGGAATAACCATAAGGCCCAACAAAGCCCATTGGCCCCATTGGTCTTATTAGTCCTATAAGTCCTATAGGTCCTATAGGTCCCATAAGTCCCATAGGTCCTATTAGTCCTATTCGTCCTATTCCTCCTATTACTCCTATTCATCATTTCATTCAATCTTCATCGTCGGACTATCCAAGTCGGGGTCTGACAGTACATACAAGTACGTCGGCTCGACGGTAATCTTCAACGTGTATATCTTGCCGCGCTCCAGTCTCGTTTTATTGAATTTCTCACGCGGTTTAATCTTATTCTCAGCGGTGCAGTCCTTGCGTATCAGGTTGCCTTCTTTGTCGTAGACGTCGTATCTCGAGCGCAAGATGTAGTATTGGTCGCTGTTAGTATAGGGTATGAACCCATATCTGTCTGACCACTCCTCGCCGGTAGGCAGGGGCTGTTGAGGGTCTTCGTCTTGGTAGATGGCCATCCAGTCCATATCGTCGCTACTCTCGTCGGGGGTGAAGACGATATCCCCGCTGAAAGGCCATGCGCCGGTATTGTTAGCTTGCAGGTTGACGGTGGTGCTCACCTTCTTTTTCATCAGACTTGTGCAGGCCTCGTCGTTGTAGATTTTCAAGTCCAGCTCCTTCAGTCTGATGGTGCGCAGTGCGGCATAGTCGCTGCCCACACGCATGCGGAAGCACATCGCCGCATAGAGGTGGTCGAACAGCAGGAAGATGTACGACGTGTTGCCCATATCAATGGTGCAGCCGAAGTCGCCGGGCTTGGGCTGCGACACGGGCTCGGGCTGGGCATTCTCGGCCTCACCCTTCGTGCCGTGCTTGGCGCCCACGACGATACACACGTCCTGGTTCATGACGCTGTTCAGGGTCAGATTCATCGTGGCTCCTTCGGCGTAGCTGCTGCCGTTGGGCTTGATGACCTGCGAGCTGGTGGTGTCGCTCAAGGCACTGAACGGTACGATACCGTAGAGGTAGTAGCTGTTGGCAGCCACCTCCAAGTCGATGACCCACTTGCCTGTGCCGTCGCGCCTGAAGCGCCGTGCCTCTGCTTTGTTGGTGCCGTTGGTAACGCTGGTGAAATAGGTGCAGATGGCTGCTTTCTGGCCCCTCAGCCTCATCTCGTCGCTGATGTACGACATCTCGCTGTATGGCTTGAAGCCCTCTGGTGGCCAGACAATCTCGCCCGCACGGGTAGCCTCAGTCTCGGCATACGACGTCACGTAGGGAGCCAGCTCCACGGTAGTCCCCTGCCGCCGCACCTCTTCGTCGTCGCCAGAGCACCCCATAAGCCCCATAATGCCTATAAGTCCTATAAGTCCCATAGGTCCTATAAGTCCTATAGGTCCTATAAGTCCTATAGGTCCCATAGGTCCTATTCGTCCTATCCGTCCTATCAGTCCCATTCTCTTCACCAGTTATACAATATTAAGTCGCCCTCAGCTCCATACTCCCAGTCCGTATAGACCGAGGTCACTTCGCCGAAGTCCACGCCGCCCTCTTCGTCCACCTTAAATATATAGGTGTACTGCCGGTTGGGCAGCCACGTCATAAACTGTGCGGGCACTCTACAGCCTCTGTTCACATCACCGTTCACGGTCACCGTGAGCCTGTAGTTATCCTGCTCTCTGATGGGCAGCACCGCGTACCACTTTTCGGGCGTGTTGAAATTGTCTATCTCGGCGCCCGTCTGGGTGCCGCGTGTGCTCTCCCAGCTTTCCGTTTTCTCTGTCCCCGTGATGGGGTAGGTCACCGTCACCGTGCCCTTGACGGCTATCTTCTTGGTTGCCGGCTTAAATATCGGGTCTTCCAAGTTCAGGTCAGCCAAGTCAACCGCCGGGTCGGCCGAGACGAAGACGAAGCGCACCCGCGCTATCGGCTGTTGGAACTCTAACTTCACGGGCTGTCCGAACTGCTTGTCGTTGTAGTCGTGCAGATGGCCCGTACTGAACCACAGCTTGGTGTAGAACGGTGCCGTATCCTCGTTGGTAGCATCAACCGTCATCGTCAGCACCCCATTCGTCCCATTCGTCTCATTCGTCTCATCAAAGCTCCACTGAGTCCCCTCAAGGCCTGTCACTCCGAAGAAACGGTAGGCGTTGGCGTCCCAGTCCCAGTATTTGATGGTCTGTTCCGACCCCGTCGTCTGCTGGTTCACATACTCCCAGCCCGACGTATTCGTCTTCGTCGATGCTTCCGACAGGCCGTCCCAGTTCACCACATAGCCCGGCATCACCGTCTGGTATTGGGTGTAGTAGTCTCCGCCTGCCTTCGTGTTTTTATAGGCCCACACCCTAAAGGTCGTCGCCTTGTCCTTCAGCGCCGCACGGGTCACTCCCGCTGTCGCACGGGTCGTTCCCTCTGCCGCACGGGTCACTCCCTCGTTCTCTGTCAGTCCGCCGTAGAAGCTGATGGCTGTTCCCTCGTCGCCGCCTGTCGGCGTCGTCTGCTGCTGGGCAGCCGCCCACTCCACGTCATCGCTGCCTGAGCTGCAGCCCATAAGTCCTATAGGTCCTATAAGTCCCATTAGTCCCATAAGACCTATTCGTCCTATCAGTCCCATTGGTCCTATTAGTCCTATTAGTCCCATTCGTCCCATTCGTCCCATTCGTCCTATTCGTCCCATCAGTCCCATCAGTCCCATCACTCCTCTCATCTCCCGCCTCCTTTCTCTCTCAGCAGCCCTTCCAGCTCCGCAATCCGCGCTTTCAGCTGCGCATTCTCAGCCTCCAGCTCCGCGATGCGTGCTTTCTGCTCGTTGCGGTATCCTAAGCGGGCGGCCGTCATCTGCTCACGGATGCCGCCTTTCTCCACGAAGTTCTTCTGTAGGGCATTCAGCAGACGCCTCATCATACTGTCGAACTGGTGGATGAGGGTAAGCGTGATGTTGGCGATGGTCTCGTCAGACCGACGGTCGATGTCGACCATGAAGTCGGCAGTCTCCACATGGTGCTTGCAGAACTCGCGGGTCTTCACCGCCCGCTCGTCCTTGAGCGACCATATCTGCAGGTTGCGCACCCGCAGATAGTCCTCGTAGTCTACTAACAGTTCCTGCATGCTTGCTCTTGCGACATTCATCAGCTTCAGTTCCGTCTCCGATGAGGTGGAACTGGCTGCGCTCCCCTCGGCAATGTTCTGCTTACCCGAACGGGCAGCCTGCACCATCTGGTCGATGGTGCGGTCGCCTCGGGTAAGGAACCGTTGGGTGAAGTAGAAGGTGAGGTCATAGATGACCGTCGCCTTCTTGAACACCTTGAGGTTCTCGTAGCCGCCTCCCTTGTGGAGAAATGTCCTTGGAGCTTCCATTCTATTCTGTTCTCTTAATAATAGGCCTCATAAGTCTCATAGGTCCTATAGTCCCATTCGTCCTGTCAGTCCTATTGGTCCTCTCAGTCCTATTAGTCCCATTGGCCCTATTCGTCCTATTCGTCCTATTCGTCCTATCAGTCTTATTAGTCCTATCTCAGCCCACTGGTGACCATCGCTCGAGCTTGCTCGCTTCGCTCGTCGAAAGCCCCCAGTGGGCGTAGAGAGTGGTAAAAGATTATTGTACCTTGATGACCTTGTAGTACTTCTTGTCTCCGTCAGCAGTATCTGTAAACTCGAAGACGTAGTACTTCAGGTTGGCTGTATAGTAGGTGTCTGCAGTTACAGTTTCTGTACCAGTTGCTATGTATTCAACATAGTTCTCTTCTCCTTCTTTGGTATAGTATCTCTTCTTAGCGGTCAGTGTCGAGCTTCCTGCTACTGCAGTATATGTCGTCGTAGCACTGAACTTAGCACAATCAATGGTAATGGCGTTACCATCAGGAGCGTCGGTAGCAGCAATCGAACCAGGATAACTTAGAGTACCAGTAGTAACATCAGTAACAGTCATCTTCCACTTATTGGCATCAGTAACTTCCCATACTCCAGTTGACGTTTCGGTAGTCTTTAATGCATTAGCAACAGATGCTTCCGTGATTGTCTGGTTCGGAGTTGTTATAGCATCAGAGGGCTCAGTATCAACTAGCGTTACAGTGTAGAGCTTAGCATTGCTTGCAGATAGTGTTTCATTGCTACCGCCCTTGTTCACAACAATATAGATGTTTGATCCAGGCTTGTACTCATTATCAGCTGTGACGTTTGACGACTTTGCGTAAGTCGTGATGCTCGGCTCTGTAACAGTGGTGATATACTCAACATTGCCGTCCTCAGCAGTAATCTGAACTGCATCGAAGGTGATGGGGTATAGTTTGTCATCTGTAATCTTAAAGAGGTATGTGTACTTATAGTTGGGCTTCCATTTCAGATATTCAGCAGGAACCTCAGCAGTAGTACCATTCACTTCGATCGTCTCACCCGATACACTGTTCCAAAGTTTGTAATCGACCTTCAACTTGAGGGTTGAACTATTGTTAATCTGAGGAAGTACCTCGGTGTATGAACCATCGCTTTTATCCCATGTAGGGCTACTAGCAAACTGACCAAGAATCGTTGGTGTCGTATTATTTAAAGTACTGAAGTTTGTACCCAGAATCAGATTGTTACTTTGCTTTCCTGTTGAAGATTCCGTTACTTTCGGCTGGTTCTCAATAGAAGATTCGTCAGTATTTGTATAGTAGGTTACAGTAAGTTCTCCCTCGTATTCTGAAACCTTGACATTAGGACAGACTGCACCAAAAGCCGAAGTTTCATCAACTTTAGCTTCTAATGACTGGGATGGTGTCTCTTCTGCATTGTTTACATAGAATTTGATGCTATAGACGTCATAGCCTGGAATCGTCTCGTAGACACCAGCACGAATCTGGGATACCAGATTGCGGAATGTCAGCGTAACATTTCCGCCATAAGCGTTTTGGGCAGTTCGGTCATGACCTGGATTTTCTCCTTTTGGTATTACCAAACGGTCAGAGAAAAACAGTTTGTTAAGTGTGGGATAAGTGTATTGAGGTCCGGTTCCACTTTTCTCTAATTTGATAGTATAGCCCTTCTTGTATTTGTCATCACCATACTCATTCTTTTGAATCTTTACTCTTCCATCTTCAATGTCAGCATCAAGTGCCGAGACTGCTGTAAAGATGTAGTTGTTTGCTCCGTAGTCCCAATACTTGATAGTTTGTTCAGCATCGCTTGCTGTTTCAGCAGTTGCTGAACTACTTGCCTTTCTTGTGATGTTTGATACATAGTTTGCTGTATGAGTATAACCCACATACTCCCAATTTTTGCTGTTAGAAGTTGTCGTGTTTTCGGTGTTGGCAGCGTAGTTCACTTGGTAGTTTGGAAATACCAAATTACCTGATGTCGGAGCCTCTGCTGTTTCATCTCCTTTTTCACCATATACTATAAATCTATTTCCAAGTGCATTTGCAGCAGTAGCACCACTTGCCCTCGTCACATTCGGCACGTCAAATCCGAAGCTAATGGCAGCCTGTCCATTTGCCTCTTGCAGGTTGTTGTCACCCACGTAGTCGTCGCTGGTGCAGCTGACCATTGCTGCGAGTGCTGTTGCTAAAAGATAATACTTTTTCATAATCTTTTCGTTTTTATTCGTTATTAATTTTTGTTTATTTCTCTCTGTTAATTCTCTGCTTATTCTACACTCCATTCCTCTATCGTTCCCGTCTTGCTCGAGAAGCTGGCACCTATCTTATATATCGTGCGCGGGTCGGAGGCGTAGGACTTGGCATAGCCGCGGTCGGCAATCTGCTGGAGCGCGTCTGCCGCTGTGCCGTCGAGCTTGAACTCGAAGATGTAGACCTGTTTCGCCGTCTCAACAATACAGTCGGCGCGTCCCTCGCTGAGCTGCTTCTCGGTATATACCGTGTAGCAAGATATGAGGCGCATCAGCAGGTAGAACGTATAGTGGAAATACAGCTCGCGCTGCTTCTGCGTCTTCTTCGGCCGCATGCTGTAGGGTGTCTCGGCCAGGAAGGCAGTAAACTCTTTCCTCACTTGTTCTAAGTCGCCGTCGCGCATGGCGCGGACAATCTTCTGCGTCCATGAGGCGGCCAGTCCTTTCAGCTGCAGGTAGTCGTTGGCCAGCAGGGTGATGAGCCCTTGCTTAACTTCGTTGTTAGGATAGTCGAGCAGATAGGTGTTGAACTCCTTGTCATAGCCCTTGATGGTGAGGTAGCCAGCCTGGAAAATCATAGGCAGGGGCATCGCACTATCTGCCTTGTAATCGATGAACATCTGCTCAGGATAGTTCTTACCCGTATATTGCATGATATCCTCAGGCGTGTTACCCAATAGCCTCACCAGATAGGTTGGTGTGCCAGAGGCAAACCAGTAGTCCCTCATGTCGAGCTTGGCAAAGGTGTTGATGATGCTGAAGGGGTTATAGACATCCTTCATCCGCTTGCTGAAGTGGTAGCCGTCATAGTGCTGTTTCAGCAGTTGCTTTGTTACTTCCTCGCTTTCTCCTAATTCGTCCGCCAACTCGCGTATGGGTTCTTCGAATACTGTGTATAATTCTTCCTCAGTGATACCTAACAGGGTGTCGTAGCGGTTGCCTAACGAGATGTCGTCAGGTTGATTAAACCCACTGAACATCGATACCTGCGAGAATTTTGTAATGCCTGTGAGCAGCACGAAGCGCAGGTGGTCGTCGGTGGCCTTGAACACCGAGAAGAATGCCTTCAGCAGTTCACGGTTGCTGGCGAGCTGTTTCTCGTCGTCGGGATTGCCTGTGTCCAAGAGGTCAAGCAACGGCTTGTCGTACTCGTCGATGAGTACAACCACGCGGCTGCCGGTCTTTTCGTGCAGCTTAGGGATGAGCGTACGGAAACGCAGTCCCAGGTCGTCGGTGTCTTCAGGTGTGATATCGTATTTCTTCTCAGCAGCGACAATCTGGCTGAACAGATAGTTGCGCAGCGGATTCTTTTCCTGACTGGAAAGTCCGTTGAAATCAAAGTTTATCACCGGATACTTTGTCCACTCCTGTTCCAGTTCCATCATCTTCAGGCCCTCAAACAGGTCGCGGCGCCCCTCGAAGTAGGCTTTCAGTGTGCTTACGAGCAGACTCTTGCCGAAGCGGCGCGGACGGGCAAGGAAGTACACGTGTCCCTGGGCCAGCTTGTAAATCAAGTCGGTCTTGTCGACATAGACGTAGCCGTCTCTGCGGAGCGTCTCAAAGCTCTGTATGCCAATAGGGTACTTCATCCTTCCCTTTATCTTCTCGTTTTTATTCGTTATTTCTTTCTTTTTATTTCTCTCTGTGCGCTGCAGAGGCCCGGCCTCCTTTCGCGCGTGTACTTATTTATTTAGTAGCCAAGTGGGGAGTCGAACCCCACAAGGCTTGAGAGGATAGATTACGGCTTAGGAGCCAGAACCTGGAGTAACAGGAGCTGCTACGACCCTGATAACTTTAACCGCGTAAACCTTGTTCAGGTTAGTATACTTTTGGTAGTAAGTAACTGTTTGTCCTTCTGTTAAAGTCGGGAAAGTCTCAGGAGCTGTTATTGTACAAGCTTCGTTTGTATAATACTTGGAATAAGTGGTTGCCCAATCACTTGGAGCTGCACTTAACGTTACTGCACTATTTATCTCAGTATCGGGATTGTCTGTACCAGTATCATAAATATAAGCATAGGTGCCTGCGGTAGCAGGGAAACGAACAGCTGTATTTGCAGCTATGTTTGGGATGGGATTACCGTCAGCTCCGGGGATGTTTCCAAATGTCGTATTGCCGGTGGAAAGTTGTGCAGTAGCGAGGGGAGTCAGCGTGAAGCCATTTCGACCCACAATCGTTGTTGCATCGCCTGACGTGCGTATGTTAAGTGCATCCATTACGTCTGCTTCAGTAACTTTAGCAATATTTGTACCGGTGACAGTATAAAGTGCTCCTTTCGTATTAAGGTCATTAGCTAATGTTGTGCCATCCTTCATTACTTGGATATAAATAGAATCGGATGCAACTTTATATTCTGGGCCGTCATCTTTGTAATTATGCCCCTTCTGATAAGTAGTGATACTGGGACTTGAAACTGTGGTTATTGTGCTCTGTGTATGCTCTTCTGAGTCAACGACAATAGCATCGAAGGTGATGGGATAGAGACCTACGGGGTCTGTACTAACTTTGCTTGTCCAACCGTTGGTACCATCACTAATCTTGAAGATGTAAGTGTAAGCGTAGTTCGGCTTCCACTGGGCATAAATCTGTGGGACGAATGCTGTTGCACCATGAACAACAATTGCCTCCTTGCTGCCGTCAATAGATTCAAGGGTGTAGTCTACACGAAGCTCAAGAACATTTCCGTCTTCATCAGGAAGCACTGTCAAGTAATATGGATCGGTTCCAGCAAATGAGGGGTCAGAAGAAGTTCGCTTAAGGTATGTATTTGTATTTCCAGTATAATTCAAACGAGAATCTTCCCACTTAGTGTTGTCTCCTTCATAATTGAGAGCTCCGAATTCTTGTTTTGATGTAGGAGTTCCTGTTCCTCCTGCAAAAGAAACGTGCGCTTTGTTATAATCTGTTTTAGTTCGATTTGCTGTACCGATGGTCGGGAAATATACAGTCATAGTACCATCAGGATAGAAAACATCAGAACTAGTAAACAAGGTGGCTTTTGTTTCGCTAGCTCCTGTCGCAATAGTAGTTGTAGAAGGATCTTGGTAGAACTTTACGTCTCTGACTGAATAGCCGGGAATAGTTTCGTAAAGAGCTACACGAACCTTGGCACCGAGTCTACGGAAAGTAATAGATACCTCATCTTGGTAATTAATGTCTGGGGTGCTGGCTCCAGACGGCTTGGCTGTTACCAAGTCGGCAATGTAACAATTTGCTAAGTCTGTAGCACTACCTTGTAGTGTATAAGCTGCAGATTTAAGGGTAGCGGGAATAACAGCTGTAGGTAAAATATTCGTAGAAGCTACTGGGCTTGTTTTGGTAATGCTATTTCCTTTACCTGCTGAGAAGGCAACAAAATTATAAAAACTTGCGGAATAATCCCAATACTTGATAGTTTGTGTACCTGAGATATGACCTGTTAATCCAAGAGCATCTAAACCAACGTACTTCCAGTCGGAAGTGTTATCGGTTGTCGTGCCAGCAGAATTGGCAGTCCATTCCAACAAATAATGATCAAATACGGTAGTATAGTCAGATCCATCATTCTTGTCAGTGCCATCATTCTTGAATCCTGCTACATAGAAGTTTCCTCCCAGTAGATCGGCTGCATCCGCACCAACGTGGTCGGCACGGGTGATGCTGTTGACGCCTGTCCCAAACGCGATGGCGGCCTGCTCGCTCTGATTCGTGGTCGAGGAGGTGTCCTCTCCTACGAAATCATTGCTTGTACAACTGGCTAACGCTGCGAGAGCCGTTGCGAAGAATAGATATTTTTTCATAATCGTTTGTATTTTTGTTGTTTGTTATTTTTCTATTGCTTGTCACAGAACACTGTTTGCTGTTACGTCTTCATACGTCCATTCACTGATGCCGCGTGTCTCCGACGAGAAGTTGACGCCGATGAGCGTTTTGGTTCGCGGGTCGGTGGCGAAGGGCAGGTGGTAGCCTTTATCCTTTATCTGTTGGAGGGCTTCACCGGCCGACTTGTCGAGCTTGAACTCGAAGATATAGATTGAGGATGCCGTCTTCACAATCATGTCCATGCGGCCGCCGTTGGCGGGACGCTCGGTGTCGACGTTGAAGCTGAGCATCTTGAAGATGACGGTAACAGCGTTCTGGAAGTAGAGCTCGCGCTTACCCACGATGCGGTAGTCGGTGTCGGCAAAGATGGCCTGCAGGCGCTGCATGAACGCCTCTACGCGTCCGCTGCGTATGTCGCGCGCCAGCAGGGCGATGTTGCTTGGGCCGTTGTTCGCGCGCAAGGGAGTGTAGAACGGCACGAGGAAGCGGGTGAAGCCGCGCTCCACCTCGCGGTTGGGGAAGTCGAGGCTGTAGAGCTGGAACTCCTCGTCGTAGCCACTGATGGTCAGGTAGCCGCTCTGGTAGATGACGGGTATGGGGTTCTGCGACGTTGGGTCGATGCTGTTCAGCACATCGCCCGTCACCTGCTCCTCCGTCAGCTCATCCAAACGGTAGTTGAAGTTCTGCAGCAGTGTAACGAGATAGGTGGGCGTGCCCGTCTCGAACCAGTAATCGTCGAAGGCTTTGTTCTTGAATGTGAATAGCAGACTGAAGGGGTTGAAGATGCCTTCCTTCTGGAACCGGTTGAAGTGGTAGCCGTCGTAGTTGTCGCGAAGCTGTCGGTACGCCTCTTCCGTGCTGATGTTGTTGTGCTGAGCCAGGGCCTCCACCTCCGTGCCGAAGTTATCGCGAATCTCCTGTTCCGTGAACCCGCAGATGCTTGTGTAGTCTCTGGCCATGGAGATGTCGTAGAGGTGGTTCAGATCGCTGAACACGCTAATCTTACCAAACTTCGTGACGCCTGTCAGGAAAGCGAACTCGATGTAGCGATCCTGCGACTTCAGCACTGAGTAGAATGCCTTCAGTTCACTGCGGAATGCTTCCTGCAGCTCGCTGTTGCCGATGGCGCTGAGCATGGGTTTGTCGTACTCGTCGACGAGGATGACCACCTGGCGCCCTTCCTTTTTGGCAGCCCGCTCTATAAGACCGCTGAAACGCATGGCCAGCGCCGTCTCCGACGGGCGGGTGCCGTACTTCTCTTCCAGTGCTGTGAGGAAGTTGTTGAGTTCGGCCACTAAACTCTCAGGCGTGTCGTATTTGTTCTGGTTCAGGTCGAGGTGGAAGATGGGGTACGACTTCCACTGCTGCTCCAACCCCTCTATGGCGAGGCCGTGGAACAGCTCTTTGCGTCCTGAGAAGTAAGACTCAAGCGTGCTCATCAGCAGGCTCTTGCCGAAGCGGCGCGGGCGGCTGAGGAACACATACTTGTTCTCACTGACCAGTTTGTAGACAAGTGCTGTCTTGTCTACATACGCGTAGCCCTTCTCCCGAATCTCGGTGAAGGTCTGTATGCCTATGGGTAGTGGTCTCTGCATATTCACTTTTTTTGTTTCATTCCCGCGCTGGGAATCCTCGTTCCCAGCGCAGGAATATCCAGTTTGTTACTGCACCTTGATAACCTTGGCGTAGTACTCGCCATTGTTCTTAGTGAACTTGTCGAAGTAGGTCTGGCCATCAACGGCAGCATTTTCTGTAGCCTTTACGTACTTGTTGGTGTCAAGCTCCTTCCAGCCTGTAGTCTGTTGGGGAAGAATCACGCAATATTTGCCGTCAGCATCGTAATAGGCCTGTCCGTCGACGGGGACTGCTTCAGTCTTTTCTACCGTCTTTGTTGGATTCTTATACAATGTTGTTGAGCTAAAATCTGCGTACGCGATATTGGTGGCCTTAATGTACGTCTGTCCCTGGTCGAGGGTGTAGTAGTAATCAGTACCAGTAACCGCATAGCCTGTAGCCTTAGTATAGGTATAGGGTGCTGCGTCACCACTTCTTGTATAGAGGTTACTCACACCCTGTCCAATGAAGGCAGTCACCTTTGTATAGGTTGAGCCATTAACGCTGAAGTATATCACGCCCTTCTGAGCGTCAGTAGCGGCGGCATCCTTGTAGTCATAACGATACTTGGTAACACCAGCGGGGAAGTTATCCCATGCTACCGGTTCATAGATTACCTTATCTTCATTAGGATCTGATGCTGTCTTTGTATAGACGAAAGCATAGGTCTTGTTAGACTGGGGCTTGAAGCGAAGGGCCTGGTCGTTTGCTACACTGATGGCATTGCCGTCGGCACCGAACTCCACAGAGTTAGTAAGCGTAAACTTATTAGCGGCATCAATTTCGTCAACAGTAGCGACTTCGGTAGCTTCGGTCAGCACCAGACCGCTGCGTCCCTTGATGGTCTTAGCATCATGATCGTCGTCCTGCATCTGCAGAGCGTCGACCACTTCAGCCTCTGTCTTGCCTGCTGGAATAGTGTAAAGGGCGGCTTTGTCTGTAAGGGCTACAAGCGCATCGCCCTCGTTGACAGTAACGAAGATGTCTTTTCCGTTGTCGGTGTATTCGTCAGCATTGACAACCGTTGAACCCTGCTGGTAAGTGGTAATGCTCGGAGTTGTAACGGTAGTGATGGTCTCCTGAGTGTTGTCGGTGGTCTCATCGTCAACAACTAATGCATCGAAGGTGATGGGATAAAGACCTGCGGGGTCACTATTCACGGTAGCGTCGTCAGCCTTTGTAGGATCGTAGACGCCCGTACGGCCATTCGTCTTGTCGCTAATCTTAAAGAGATAGGTGTAGGCAAAGCCCGACTTCCACTGTGTGTAGATGCTGGGAATCTGTGCCTTGGCGTTCTTCACATTAATCACTTCGCCAGAACCGTCGATAGACTCCAAGACAAAGTCTACGCGCAGGTTGAGGTTGGTGCCTGTCTCATTGGGCATATAGACTACGTAGTAGTTGTCGTTCGCATCGCCTGCAAACGAAGCAGTGTTTGATGAGCGTCCGAGCCATATAGTTCCCGCAGTCTTCTCACTTTCCTCACGGTCGGTATAGTTCAAATTACCCCAATCGACATTTTTTGACTGTGTGGATCCTTCTTTGGGAGTGAACTTTACGTGAGCTTGGTTGTTGTCAGCACTTGACGTGTTGTCTACCGTGGGGAAATATACTGTATAGGTTCCCTCTGTGTAGATTTCAGCTGCGGAGGTCGTAAAGATGGTTGCATTGTTGACAATCTCCGTAGTTGGGTCAGTCAGAATGCCGCCTTGGGTATAGAATTTTACACCTCTGACGCTATAGCCGGGAATGGTCTCATAGATACCAATACGCACCTTGGTACCGAGGCTGCGGAAGGTAAGCTTAACGGGTTCGTTATTTTCTTTTCTTCCGTATTCATTCTTCTTGACGGTCACGATATCAGAGATATAGCAGTCTTGCAGGTCGGCAGCTTTGCCGCTAAAGGTATAGGCTTTAATAGCTGTATTGGTTTTCGCATCTCCGACAGCCGTCTGAGGGGTGATAGCTGATACGAACACACTTCCTGTGGGAATGCCTCCAGCTGGCTCTTCGTAGATGGCCGTTTTCATACCCGTTGACCAGGCAATGAAGTCGTACTGATTCTGTGTGTAGTCCCAATACTTGATGGACTGGCGGGTGATGCCGTGAGCTGTGGCATGAGGAATAAGACCCTTGCCTACATATTCCCAGTTAGCCACGTTCGACTCCGTTGTGAAGGCTGTGTTCTCTGCGTACTTTACTTCATAGTTGTCGAATACTATCGAATTTTTAGCATCGTCCCATGCCGTGGTTTCGCCTTTGTATCCAGATACAACAAATGTTTTGTTTAAAAGATCTGCAGCGGCAGCACCCTCGATGTCGGCGCGGGTGGTATTGCCCTTGTTTGAACTGAACATAATTGGAACCATGACATCTTCCTCCTGCTGTACGGGGGGTGACTGTGTCAGATCGTCCTCACTGGTGCACGCTGCCATGCAGATGGCGGTCAGTGCTAAAGCCCAAAAATTGAAATGCTTCATAATGCTTTGGTTTTTAAGTTAATACTATAATTAATTACATACTTATCTCATGAGTTTCCTCTTCGTATTCTTTGACCACGGCGTCGAAACCTGAACCGCCTGAGCGGGTTGGTATCGAGATGGTGTCCATGTCAAGCTCCACCGTTAGCACGCCGCCTTTGTAGCGGTCTCTCACCTGCTGGGTGACGTCGAAGACGAAGGTGGAGTCGAGACCGTTGTTGAACAGCAGCTTCAGGTCCATGTAGTGCTGTTCCTGGTCGTGTACCTCGGTCTTGCTCGACAGTCGTCCGCAGGGATGGCCGCAGATGCCGAACGTCAGCAGGCGTCCGCCTGCGATGTCCACCTTCTCGCCGTTCATGATGCAGTCTTTCTTCCACCGCGTCTGGTGGGTCACACTGATGGGGTCGTTGTTGCTTCGTCCGCTGTTAAGCACTGACGAGCGTGCGAATCCCGATACGGTGCCTGAGCCTTCAACGCCTACGATCTTGCCGTTGTTGTGGTGGACGATGACCTGCGTCAGGTATATATAGGTGATGGGGCGGAGTACCATGTTGAGGCGCTTCACCCAGACGTTGCGTGCGGCGTCGAACTCGAAACCCTCGTGGCTGCGGGTAATCTCGATGGCCTGCTCGTAGGCCGAGAACAGCTCCTCGGGCTCGTAGAAGGCGTGGGTGTAGCGCTGGGCGTAGTAGCGCGACTTGACCATCGACTGGTTGGTGTAGACGGTGATGGAGTCGAGGGTCGTCGTCTCGTCGAAGTTCAGGCTCTGTACACCGTCGCGCAGCTTGATGTCGTTGAACACCAGCATGTCCCAGAAACCGTAGTTGAACTCACCCTGGAAGGTGTTGCCCTCGATGGTGTTCTGTATCACCCTGGTGTGGGGGGCGTAGGGCGTGCTGCCGGTGAAGTAGCGGCGGATGTTGAAGACGTTCGGCATGGTGTAGCCGATATCGCCCCAGATGCGCTCGTCCTCTTCGTCCCAGCCATAGTACCACTCGTTGCGCCACTCGTATCTGACGCCCACCTCCAACTCATAGTCCCAGTAGGTGTCGAGCTCCAGCTCGGCAAAGACGATACGCGTGTTCGTCGGCTCTGCCTCGAAGAGGTGCAGCTCCGGCTCTGGCGAGCAGGCCGTCAGCAGCAGCGGCAGCGTGGCTATCAGCGAGCGCCTATTCATGGGCACCTCCTTTCTGGGGCTCATGAGCCCTGAAGCTGAAGCCCCGCTTCGCCTTTCTCCGATAGAGCAGGTCGTAGCTCAGGGTGATGCCCACGCGGGTGGGACCTAACCAGTTCCAGCGATACTGGCGCTCCTTGAAGAGACTCGGCGATAGTGTCCACTTGTAGTAGTACAGACCGTCGGAGTATGTAGGGTCTACCGGGTTCTCGTACTGGTAGGGGTCGTACTTCGTGGTGAAGTAGCCTGCCTGCAGGCTGAACTCTAACCGCCAGTGCTCGTTCCTGCTCAGCGGCATGACGTATCCTAAGCCGATACCGCCGCCAAAGCCGCTGCCCACCCAGCCGCGGTCGGCGTCGAAGCAGATGCCGTAGACGCCGGCATTGGCGTAAGCCTGGAGGTAGAAGCCGGTGTAGGCGGCACGATGGGTCTTATGGGACCTATAGGACTTATGGGTCTTATGGGACTCATAGGTTTTATAGGACTCATTGGCCTCATTGGACTCATTGGCCCTATTAGCTCTCAGATAATACCGCCCCTCCACCTGGTACTGTCTCACCTGGAAGTACTTATGGGCGTCGTAGTCCTGCCACCAGGGCATGTCGAACGAGGCACCGATGGTGACATGGCCTTTCTTGGGGAAATACTCTAACGCCACATTCGGGATGGGGCACCAGCGGTCGTAGCCCGGCATATAGACGCCATAGAACAGCAGGTTGGTCTTGATGGCCAGCAGTTCGCGACGGTCGATGTCTACTGCTATGGTATCAGCTGTGGCGACGGGCTGCGGCGTCTCGATCACCACGGGGCGCTCTTCGACAACCGGTATCTGTGGTTCTTCTTTCGGTTGGGTAATCGTGACCTGCTCCGCAATATTGTCAATCTCCAGTTTCTTGTCTTCGTGCTTCTTGAAATACAGGACGATACGCGCTGTTCTCAGGTGGTGGAAATAGGTCCGTATCAGTCGTTTCCAGAGTAAGCCGCCCCGATACTGTTTGATGGCTGTCTTCAAGGTGGCGATGTCGCCGGTGGGCAGGTAAGTGTCGCACAGCTTTTTGACTGTGTTGTAATCTCTGTCGCGGGCCTGCTGCATGAGTAGGCAGAGTGTACGGTAGTCCTCGGCCTCGCTGTCGAGGTGGAATTTCTCCTCGTCGACGGGGAACCGCAGCTGCTGTTGGATAAAGTCGAACAACCATCTGGCACGTCTGTCGCCCAACATCTTGTTGTTCTCGTAAGGACCGTCGGGCGAGGCGGCACCTCTGACTACCATATAGGCCAGCTCAAGACTGTCCTCATTGATTCTTGGCAGCACTTTGTCTCTCAGCTCTGCTAAGAACGGGTCGCCGGCCATCGGCTTTGTCTCGTTGATGGCGAAGCCCACCTTTGCCGCCTTGGCGAAGAACTCCTCGTCCGTCATCTGTGTGAGTTCTGTATCGAAGACGAAGCAGACGTATGGATACTTGCTGTAAAACGACGAGTCGACGAGTATTGTCGTGTGGGCAACAGCGAAGCCCTGGAGCAACATTAGCATTGCTCCTATGCTGGCCATTCTCTGTATGAATCCACTCTTCTTCATCGTTTTTTGCATTTAAATTAATTCTGAAATGCAAAGATACGAAAAAAAAGTGGATTATCGCGCGTATGTGTATATCTTTTTTGTTAAAATTTGTCGGTTTGATGCAACAATTTGTCCGTCTACCATATAACAATTTGTCCGAACCGTCAGAGTGTCAATCTGTTATGCGATGAAACAAATTGTTACTGTCTGCACCTTCTGTTTTTTACTCAGAATTCGCCCGGTATTCCGATGGTGTCATGCCATAAACGTCCTTAAACGTGCGGTTGAAGGTGACGGTATTGGTCATGCCGCACTCCTTGGCGATGGCAGCGATGGTGTACTCCGGGTGCTTTACGAGCAGCTTTGCTCCATACTCCACGCGCTTGGTGTTGATGTAGACCGACGCGTTTGCTGCGTCAGAGTATCTCGACATGATGTGTCCGATGCGATTCTTGTCGACGCCTATGAGCCGTGCCATCTCGTCGCGTCCGAAGTTTGGGTTAAGGAACAGGCGTTCGCGCGTGATTTGTCCGTCGAGTTTGACGAAGAGCCGTTCGTTTTCGTCCAGTTCAGGTTGTTCTTCCTTCATCTTCTCCTCCATCTCCTCCTTCTCTGCCTCCTCTTCGAGTTTCTTGATGTCTTCGGTAGCCATGTTGCGGTAAGCATCGAGACTGTTGAGCACGCGGATGAGGAACTTGTTGCGATGGCGGATGCGGTGGGTGTAGTAGACCACCATGATGCCAGTTGTCAAGCCTATGAGCACTAAGACGCCCAGCACGTAGAGTATCGTGGTCTTCGTCGCCATATCCTCCTCCGTCTGTATCAGGTTCCAGGTGTTCTGCATCAGTTCTGCCGATTTTTCTATGTGCAGGCTATCGGTGATGGACCTGATTTCCCTACAGTGATTAGCGGCCTCGTCGTAGTTGCCCATACTGTTTTCTACCTGTACGCCCGTGGTGAGCATTGTGATCATGCGGTACGAGTAGTTGTCTTTCTGGTTCCTGAGCATGAGGCAGTACTTATGTATGATGTCGTGAGCCTCCTGGTAGTGCTTGCTCAGTATCAGGTAGTCGAGCAGTGACTTGTCTGCGACGCCACTGTGCTCTGCCGTCTTTTTCCATTCGGCGTATGCCTGGTCGGCCTCCTGCTGTCGTCCCGCCTTGGCCAGGAGGCTGGCGCGCAGTGCATAGACGAAGCGCATGGTCTCTTTATAGCCGTCGTCCACGCCTTTGATGCGCAGTATAGCCTCCTCCTGTAGCAGCGACATGCGGAGGGCGTCGTCGTAGCGGCCGTCCTCCTGGTACATCAGCAGCAGGTCGGCGTAGTTGTTGCACAGCTCGTTGTATTTCCGTGTGTAGTTGCTGTTCTTCATCATCTCTACCGCCTTGATGCAGATGCTGTAGCCTTTCTCCTTCTGCCGGTGGTAGTGTAACCGCTTTCCGTAGACGAAGTCTGCCGCTGCGAGATAAGCCTCGTCCTTGTGTTTCAGGGCTTTTTGCCGCAGTTCGTGGATACACTTCATCAGTTCTACCTCGTTGTACATGATGTCGTGGGTATGTACGAGCTGTTTCAGCAGTGCCAGCTCCGTTGCGGGGTCTTTTCTGGACTCTTCGTCGGCGTATGCCCGCTCGTATAACTTCAATGCCTTGGTATAGTCTAAGGTGGCGTAGCAGTAGTCGGCTTCTACAATGTCTAACTGCCACTCTGGTGCCAGTTGTCGTTTGCGCATTGCCTGTACGATGGCCATCGAGGTGTCGGTCTTGGCTGTCCTGTAAGCGTGGCCGATAGTCAGCATACTGTCGGGGACTACAATATGGGCAGCGGTTGAGAGCGACGCACACCACAGGCTTACTATCAGAATAAGAATCCTCATTTTCACCTTATTATATATTATACTTTTTTCGACCACGAATTTTACGAATTTTACAAATTTTGGCTGCGCGATGGTATTTATTCGAATTATACGAATGAAATCTCAAGCGATTTCTTGTCGGCGCCAGCCAATTCGTTTAATTCGTTAAATTCGTAGTCGTTAAAAAAATTATTCGATTATACGAATCCTTGTTTTTTCAGTGTCTCCATCAGTCCGGTCGACATAGCTTCGTTGTCCTTGCGGGTGTAGCGTATGTCGGTGAAGACTTGTGCCAGCGTCTCTTTGTTGTTGATCTCGACGAAGTGCTGGTTCTCAGGCAACTCCTCCTTCGCTGTATAGAAACGGTCTATGTCGGCGGGGCTGTAGTCCTTGTAGGTCTCGTGGTGAACGAAACTCTCCATCGGCAGGCGGTCGGAGAGGGGAGGCTCTTCGGCAGGCCAGCCTACGGTCAGCGTGGCGACGGGGAACACTAATTGGGGCAGCCTGAGCACGTCGATGATCTGCTGTGGCTGGTAGACGGTGGTACCTAAGTAGCAGTAGCCCAGTCCCTCCTCGTCCATGAGGTTGCAGAGCGTCTGGGTGTAGAGCAGGGCGTCGGTGGCGGCGTTCATGAACGAGAGGAAGTTGTCGTAGCCCGGCTCGGCCTTGCGGCAGCGGGCCCAGAAGCTGGTGCGGTTGAAGTCGGCGCAGACGGTGAGCACCACGGGGGCCTCGGTCACCATTGGCTGGCCAAAATGAGCCGGAGCCAGCTGCTTCTTCATCTCCGGCGAGCGGGTGACGACGACGGAGTAGAGCTGCAGGTTGCCCATCGTCTGGGTGCGGGCGGCTTCCTCCATGAGGCGGTTCAGTAATTCGTTGCTGACATCCTTGTCAGTATATTTGCGGATGGTTCTGCGGGTCGATAAGTTCTTCATAAACGTTTTTTCTCTATATTTGGCTTCTATATTTCTCATGTTTGTTTTCAATTTTTGAAAAAGTTCGCTGCAAAATTACAAACTTTTTTGTAAATTTGCAAACAAAAACGATATGAAAAATGCGTTAATGACTTTAGGTGCTCTGCTGGCACAGCAGGCACAGGCTGCGGGCGACCACCCCCAGAAGGCGACGGCCGAGCGCCCGAACATCATCTTTATCCTGGCCGACGACATGGGCTACGGCGACCTGGCCTGCTACGGCAACCAGTATATCCAGACGCCGAACATCGACCGGCTGGCCCGTACCGGCACGTCGTTCACGCAGGCCTACGCCGGCAGCGGCATCAGCTCCCCCTCACGCTGTTCGCTGATGACGGGGAAGAACAGCGGCAACACCCGCATCCGCGACAACCAGTGCTATGCCGGCGGAATGACAGGTCTGAAAATCAGCCCCAAGGGCGACACCACCATCGTGCGCCGCGCCAACCTGTTGCCCGAGGATGTCACCCTCGGTACGGTGCTCTCGCGGGCCGGCTACCGCACCTGTTTAGTCAACAAATGGCACCTTGACGGCTACGACCCGCAGGCAGCACCCAACCACCGCGGCTTCGACGAGTTCTATGGCTGGACCATCGCCACCGTCCATAGCAATTCGCCTTATTATTATCCCTACTACCGGCTTCACGGCGACTCGCTCATCAACATCAAGGAGAACGAGCACGACGCCCACGTGCGCCATAATACAGAGATTTCCACCGACGATGCCATCCAGTTCATCCACCGCAACCAGGACCGGCCGTTCTTCCTCTTCCTCGGTTACGATGCCCCCCACGAGCCGTACAACATCGACGACACGTCGTGGTATGACGAGCACGGCGACTGGTCGGCCAACACCAAGCGCTATGCGGCCTTGGTGACCCACATGGACTACAACATCGGCCGGCTATTGGGGACTCTCGACGCCCTCGGACTGCGTGAGAACACGCTCGTCATTTTTGCCAGCGACAACGGGGCTGCTGTCATGGCGCCGCTGAAGGAGCTGAACTGCGGTGCCGGACTGAAAGGCCGCAAGGGCCAGCTCTACGAGGGCGGCATCCGCGTGCCCCTCATCGTCAACCAGCCCGGTCGTGTGCCAGCCCGACAGATTGACAATCTCGTCTACTTCCCCGACTTCATGCCGACATTGGCGAGGATAGCGGAGGGAGAAGACGTATCTCGTACCTCGCACCTCGTACCTCGAGATACCAACGGCATGGACATCTCGCCATTGTTCTACGGCAAGGATATCGACACCGACAGTCGCGACCTCTACTGGGAGTTTCCCGGTAAGCAGCGGGCTATCCGTAGCGGTGGGTGGAAGGCGGTGACGGTGAAGAAAGGTGCGCCGTTAGAGCTCTACCGCATCAAGGAGGACCCGCTGGAGCAGCACAACCTGGCTGCGGAATACCCGGAAATCGTTCAGCGGCTCGACAGCCTTGGTCATGCTATGCGCACGCCGTCGCCGAACTATCCTATCGACGATGAATGACTTCTCGCAATGTTATAGAAACAATAGGTGACACCTCTTACACCTGGCACTTAACTATCTGAAAGACAGTATACTTTAATCAATGTGTTGGTCGCACCTGTGGTCGCACCAGTGGTCGCACCACGTCACGGCCGCTCGTGAAAAAAAATAAGCGTTACGTTTTCACGAGCGGCTTATATTTTTTTACGAGCGGCTTATTTTTTTTGAGAAACGAATTGTAAATTTATTTTATTATTGGAAACGAATTGCCGTAATTTACCATCATTTTTTCATAGTCTTTCGTGATTCATTATGGAAATTACGGATTATTATGGAAATTCGTTTCCCTAAAAACAAGTTCATTTCGTCATACGTTTGGTGCGACCACTGGTGCGACCACTGGTGCGACCAACACCCTGAAGAAAGTATCCTGTGTTTCAGTTAGTTAAGTGCCAGGTGTAAGAGGTGTGGGTATAGTGCGAATTGTTGGGCGACATGAAAAAAAAGAGCAAATATTTGGCCGTATCAGTTTTTTTGCCGAAATTTGCAGCAAGAATTCCGTAATACATGAAAAGAAACGATTTGGTCAGGTTTTTAGTGGTTGTGTTGTCTGTTGTCGTGTCAGCTGCTTCTGTTGCGGCACAAGATGGACAGACACCTGTTGACTACACGAGTTATATCAAGAATCCATCCTTCGAGAGCGAAGCTACGACAGGGTGGACGGTACGCGGCATGAGCCGGCAAAGCAATAGCGTGTTCTCAATCAAGAAAGGCACCTATTATATAGAGACCTGGGTCAGCATTGGGCAGAAGATTGCCGACGTCTCCGTTTCGCAGACGCTGGCGAATCTGCCAAAGGGCAGTTATAAGCTGCAGGCCGCAGCCCTGCATATCCAGCAGAGCGGCAATGGCAGTACCACTAACAAGGGAGCGGCTCAGACGGGCGCTTACCTGTTTGCCGGCAACGCGAAGACGGAGGTGACGGCTATGAAGCAGTATACTGTGACCTTCGCCGTTTTCGACGAGAAAGCCAACGTGGAGGTCGGTCTGAAAGCTGAGAATGCCACGGGCAACTATCTGTGCGTCGACAACTTCACGCTGCAATATCTGGGTGAGTTGACCTCTGACAGCTATGTGCAGGAATTGCGTAGCCTGATAGACCAGGGGCAGGCGCTCCTCGAAAAGGGTGTTCAGACAGCAGTGGCCGAAAAGCTGACTGCGGCTATTACGGCGGCTGAGACGGCCCTGCAAGGCGCGGGCGCCGATGTTGATGCAACGCTGACCAATGCCTTGAAGCAACTGCAGAACGCCATCAAGGAAGCCCAGGCCTCGCGCGCTTATTACGATGCTCTGCAGGAGCGTATCGACTACGGTGAAACCGTCGTGGGGTGGTGGGAAGGCACGTCGCGTAACGGCCTGGCCAGTCTGAAGAGCTATCTCGAGAAAGCCCGTGAGGCCGTGAACGACTTCACGCTGACCAACAGTCAGCTGACCAGTACCACTAACGTGCTGAAGAACCTCATCGCCACTGTCGACAAGAAGATTTACTGCAGTCCCAACGCCTGCGGCACTGATGCACAGCTGAAGAACAGCAGTAGCCAGTGGTGCTATGAGCGGAGCCTGCAGTCGAAGCATTGGGTGCTGTTCTGGGAGGCCGGCTACGGGGCTGGCGTTCCCGCTGCGGTGAAGACCATCCTCAACACTGCCGACAAGATTTTCGAGTTCTATGCCGACAGTCTGAAGTTTATCACCATCAATCAGGGCAAGTCGAAGTCGGACACTTACAAGATGACCATCCGCCTGCGCTACACCACAGACTGGGAGGCCAGCGGCAGTGGCATTGACGACACGATAGGTCTGCTGACCCTTTCGAACGGCGCCCATACGTCGCGTAGTGGACAGACCGTAGCCCACGAGATAGGCCACTGCTTCCAGTACCAGGTACACTGCGACAATAACAACCAGAACGGCTGGATGTACAACTGGGGCAATTCCACGCTGAACGTATTCTGGGAGATGTGTGCCCAGTGGCAGGCTTATAAGTTCTACCCGACCATGCAGTTCGACAACGAGTGGCTGTCGAACACGCTCAACGGTCTGCACCGCCATCCGCTCTGTGTGGGCCTGCGCTACAACAACTACTTCATCCAAGACTTCTTCTGCTATAAACACGGCATGGACATCATCGCCCGTCTGTGGAATGAGTCGGTTCGTCCGGAGGACCCACTGCAGGCCTATATGCGCCTGACGATGACCGGCACCACGGCCCAGAAGCTGGAGCAGCTGAACAAAGAGATGTGGGAGTACGGGGCACGCATGACAACCTTCGACATGGACCACATACGGCGTCAGGGGTCAGGCTCCATCAACAAGCGCAGTCAGACAGCTCTTGTCAAGGACGATAACGGCTTCTGGTCGCCCACGGCAGCCAACTGTATCGAGAACTTCGGCAACAATGCCATCCGTCTGAATGTGCCCTCCGGTGGCAAGACGGTCTATGCGGAATTTGTTGGTGAGGCAGGCAAGACGGGCTACACCGCTTATAATGTCAATAAGGCCGGCTGGAAGTTTGGCTTCGTGGCTTATCTGAGAGACGGTACACGCCAGTACGGTGCCATCGGGTCGGCAAGCTATGCGACGCCAGAGGGACTTATCGCCTTCGACTGTCCGGCCAACTGCGGCGCGCTGTGGCTTGTGGTGAGCGGTGCTCCTACCAGCTACTGGACGCGCGACTGGCTCAGCTGGGAGGGGGAAAGTACTGCCGAACAGTGGCCCTACCGCGTGAAGTTCTATCAGACCAACGTCTATGGCAAAGCCAATAACGACACCTATCCGACGGCCATCCACGACATGGCTGCCGATAGTGGCCGTCCAGACCACAACAATGTCTACACGGTGACGGGGCAGATTGTCAGGCGTGGCTCCACTTCGCTCGACGGATTACCTAACGGCATCTATGTCGTCGGTGGCAAGAAGGTAATTAAGAAGTAAAACAGAATATACGGATTATGACAACAGAACAGAATTTGAATGACGTAGCACGGGCTTTGGCACGTTTTAGCCAGAAAGGTGATACGCCGCTGAAGGAAGAGACGATAGCCGATATGCTTCAGCGCTGCATGGGAGTTCTCAGCGACGACGAGGCTTCCTGCCTGATGGAACTGTCGGCCCATGCCGTTGACTATGCTCTGGACAACCATCACCCGGAGGTGACAGAGGTGCGTCCGCAGGCATTGGAGTGCGACGTGGTGCGTTTCCAGAACAACAAGGAGAAATGGGTGGCGCTGGTAGGGCTGCTCAACGGTTATCCTTACGAGATCTTCACTGGTCTGCAGGACGACGAAGAGGGTATCATCCTGCCCAAGTCGGTGACGAAGGGTAAGATCATCAAGAACGTGAACCCCGACGGCACGAAACGTTACGACTTCCAGTTTGAGAACAAACGCGGCTACAAGACCACCGTCGAGGGTCTTTCGGAGAAGTTCAATCCCGAATACTGGAACTACGCCAAGCTCATCAGCGGCGTCCTGCGCTATCGCATGCCTATCGACCATGTCATCAAGCTGGTCAGCTCCCTACAGCTGCAGAGTGAGAACATCAACACGTGGAAGAACGGTGTGGAACGTGCGTTGAAGAAGTATGTCGGCGGTGATGTGGATACTACAGAGATGAACGATGAAGAGTCAGACGTACATCAGGATTGATAAGCTGAGGGTGAGGGCCTTTCACGGTATCCTGCCTCAAGAGCGTCAGGTAGGTGGCGACTTCGTCGTCACCCTGCGCATTGGCTATCCCTGGCAGGCGGCGATGGAGAGCGACGACGTAGCCGACACCCTCGACTATGCCGCCGTCTACCGGCTTGTCCGCAGTGAGATGGCGGTGCCGTCTCAACTCCTGGAGCACGTTGCCGGGCGTATCGTCCAAGCCCTGCTACAGCAGTATCCGCAGATTACCTCCATCGACCTTTGGCTGACGAAGGTGACGCCGCCGATGGGTGCCGACTGTGAGGGCGCCGGGGTGGAGATACACTTGGAAAATTAAACATTAAAGATTAAACATTAAACATTAAAAATTGAAGAATTCAACCTCCTCAAGTTTTATAACGACCACAGATTTCACAGATTTCACAGATTAAAGTGTCTAAAGCCACGATTGTTTATGATTAAACAGATTGGCTTCGCCTATCAATCAGCGACTTTAGTCGCAATAATCCATAAGAAATCTGTGCAATAGCATGGCATCGCGCAGCCAAAATCTGTGAAATCTGTGCAATCTGTGGTAGAAAATACATTTGAAAAATATAAAAAGGTGAGGAAGTAAAAAAGTGAAAAAGTAATAAAACTCGCAGGCGGTTATACGTTTTTTAACGAAAAAGCAGTACCTTTGCACAGCCATGTATAAAAGATTGTTGACGATAATTTGTATGACGCTCCTCTTCGTACTGTCAGTTGACGGTGCGAAGAAGGCATTTACTATTGTTATTGATGCCGGTCATGGCGGCAAGGATTTTGGTGCCCCAGGTAAGGTGACTAATGAGAAGACGCTGAACCTGCGCTATGCCCTGGCCTTCGGACGCATCATTGAGCAGAACTGTCCTGACGTCAAGGTGATTTATACACGTAAGACCGACCGCTTCTTGGAGTTATGGCAGCGGGCTGAGATAGCCAACAAGGCCAAAGCCGACCTTTTTGTCTCCGTCCATATCAATTCGCTGCCCAAGGGCCATATTGCCCGTGGCTATCAGACTTACACCTTAGGCCGCAGCCGTCGCGACGGCAACAAACAGGGGTACATCGAGAACTTGGAGGTGGCTAAGCGTGAGAACGCCGTCATCCTCTACGAGGATAACTACCAGCAGCATTACGAGGGCTTCGACCCCAACTCGCCAGAAAGCAATATCCTGTTTGAACTGGTGCAGGACAAGAATCTGGAAAACAGCATCCAACTGGCCAAGTTCATGCAGAAGAACATCTGTTCGGCTACGGGACGTCAGGACAAGGGTGTCCATCAGGACAACCTCGCCGTGTTGCGCCTGACGTCGATGCCCGCCTGTCTGATGGAGTTAGGCTTCATCTCGACGCAGGACGAAGAGCAGTATATGAACAGCGACCGTGCCTTGCAGCAATACACGCGCGGCTTCTATAATGCTTTCGTGGCGTATAAGAATAAGGTGGCGCCAGGCATCAAGGTGCCTTATAAACCGGCACCGGCAGAACCTGTGGAGCCTGAGGCAGAGCAGGCTGAGCCGGAAACTCCGGAAACGCCGGATGCTCCTGATACTACAGAGAAACCCGAAAAACCTGAGAAGCAAAACAAAACGAAAATGTCTGACACTCAGGCTGCCCAGTCGACAGCGCCAATATTCAAGGTCCAGCTGTTGGCCAGTACCGTCAAGCTGAAAGCCGGCAGTGCGCAGTTGAAGGGCGTCAAGGATGTTGATTACTACGAAGAAAAAGGTATGTACAAATACACCGTCGGGGCGTCGGCTAACTATGCGGAAATATACCAGTTGCGCAAACAGCTGTTAGACCGCTTCCCCCAGGCGTTTATTGTTGCCTTCAAAGACGGCAAGAAGGTTGACGTCAATGAGGCAATACGTGAATACAGAGCAAATAAAAATAAGAAATAGTCATTACGGATATGAAGTTCTTTACAAAGGAAGTACAAATAGCACTGGTGGCTGTCATCGGTTTGATAGTCCTGTTTCTCGGTATGAATTTCCTGAAGGGGTTGAGTCTTTTCTCGGCCGGCAATAAGTATATGGCACAGTTCAGCGACGTCACTGGACTGTCGGCCTCCAGCCCCGTCTATTGTAACGGCGTGAAGGTGGGAACCGTGGAATCCATTGAATACGACTTTAACCGACCCGACCATATTGCGGCCGTGCTGAGCCTGAACGACGAAATGCAGCTGCCACAGGGCACCTCTGCCGAGATTGCCAGCGACCTGTTGGGCAATGTCCGGTTGGAGTTGAAGTTGGGTGACATGACGGCTCCGCGTCTTGCCGTGGGCGACACCATCAGCGGTGGACAGCAGGTAGGGCTGACCGGAAAGTTTTCGGGGATGGTACCGCAGATAGAACAGATGCTGCCCAAACTTGACTCGATTCTCGCCTCAGTCAATACGCTGTTGGCCGACCCGACTATAGGCCATTCCCTGCACAACATCGAGGACATCACCGCCGGACTGACCACGACAGCTACCGAACTGAACCTGCTGACAAAAAGTCTGAACCGTCAGCTGCCCACGCTGATGAACAAGGCTACCGGTGTGATGGCTAATGCCGACACGCTGACGCAGACGTTGAATGATCTGGACTTGGCTGCCACGATGGCTAAAGTGGACCGTACGTTGCAGAATGTGGAGCAGATGACTGCCAAGCTGAATAGCAAGGAGGGCACGTTAGGACTGCTCATGCGCGACGCAGAACTGTATAATAACCTGAATGCCACGATGGCTCACGCTGACTCGCTGATGATAGATTTCAAGGCTCATCCGAAACGCTATATTCACTTCTCAGTTTTCGGCAAAAAAGACAAGTAATTTTATTTTGTCTAAATAAAAAATTGTCTGAAAGCCCGATTGTGTAATTCGTAAAGTGTTGATATGTAAAGACATCGATTTTTGCAATACCCTCTTTCGACGGAAAAGTGTGAAACGCGGTAAGTGTTGAAAATCAAGCAGGTTACGTGGGAAACCAAATCGTGTTAAAAAAAGCGCGATTTTGTAGATTGGAAAAAAATACCGAACTTTGCACCTGCAAAAACAATCAGGGATTTTATAAACCTTGCAATTATATTAACTTTAGAAATAAATATTTAACGCCAGATGAATAACAGTCATAAGGCGCTTTGGGACAACTGCCTCCAACTCATTAGGCAGAACGTCACCGAGCAGCAGTTCAAAACGTGGTTCGAGCCCATCGTCTTCGAGTCTTTCTCGGAGAGCGACGCCACATTGCTGTTGCAGGTGCCCAGCGCTTATTTCTGTGAATATCTGGAACAATATTATATAAGGTTAATGTATTGGGCACTGACCAACAGTTTTAAGATGAAGGTCAAGCTCAACTACCGCATTGTTACTGATAAGGCTCACAAACTGACGCAGGACGTCATTGCCGACGAGCCCGTTGACATTGACGTGCCCACACCCAACAGCCGTGCCAACCAGTCGCCCAACGTCCTTGACGCCACTCCCCGCGACCTGAACCCGCAGTTGGATGTCCACAAGACGTTCCAGTCGTTCATCGAGGGCGACAGCAACAAACTGCCGCGTACCGTAGGACTGAGTATTGCCGAGCATCCGGGGAAGTCGACTTTCAACCCCTTCTTCGTCTTCGGACCGTCGGGCTGTGGCAAGACCCATCTCATCAACGCCATCGGTGTGCGTTGTAAGGAGATGTACCCGCAGAAGCGCGTGCTCTATGTATCGGCACGCCTCTTCCAGGTGCAGTTCACCGATGCCGTACGTCGCAACACGACCAACGACTTCATCAACTTCTATCAGACCATCGACGTGCTGATAGTCGATGATATTCAGGAGTGGGCTACCTCGCCGAGAACCCTCGACACGTTCTTCCATATCTTCGACCACCTGTTCCGTCTGGGTAAGCAGATCATCCTGGCCTCAGACCGTCCGCCGGTAGACCTCGACGGTGTGAAAGACCGTCTGCTGACGCGCTTCTCCTGCGGACTGATTGCCGAGTTGGAGAAGCCCAACGTGCAGCTCTGTGTCGACATCCTGAACGCGAAGTGCAAGCGTGATGGCCTGAAGATTCCCGCCGACGTCATACAGTTCATTGCCGAGACGGCCAACGGCAGCGTCCGCGACTTGGAAGGCGTCGTGAACGGGCTGATGGCTTACTCCATCGTCTACAACAGTAATATCGACATGCGCCTGGCCGAGCGCGTCATCAAGCGTGCCGTCAAGGTCGACAACCACCCGCTGACCGTGGACGACATCCTGGAGAAGGTCTGTGGCCACTACAATGTAGCCCAGCAGCACGTCTTCAGCAAGAGCCGTAAGCGCGACTACGTCCTGGTGCGCCAGGTGTCGATGTATCTGGCACAGAAGTACACGAAGATGCCCGCCTCGCGTATCGGACAGCTGATTGGCGGACGCGACCACTCCACGGTGCTGCATAGCTGTTCTACCGTAGAGCAGCGGCTGAAGGTCGACAAGGCGTTTATGGCCGAGATCAGCAGCATTGAAAATTCCTTCAAATTGAAGAAATAATATCTCGCGTTAAACTTTTACGTTCGTTTTGCGTCAAAAGGCAAAACATTAACTAAAAGATGAAACGGTTTCTATTGATTTTGTCAGTATCCCTGTTGTCCGTATGTGGCGTACAGGCAGGTTCGCTTGACGATATCCGTCAGGCTTTGGAGCAGTCGTCAGTGTCGCAAGTGCAGGAGAAAGTATATGTGCATACCGACAACCAATGTTATTTCGTGGGCGACACCCTGTGGTACAAGGCGTATGTCGTCCGTGCCGACAACCTGAAACCTACTGACATGAGCCGCATCCTCTATGTCGAGCTGCTGTCGCCAGACGGTCTGCTGATAGAACGTCAGAACATTATTGTCGCTCCAGAGGGTCATACCTGCGGACAGTTCGTGCTGCAGGACTCGCTTTACTCCGGTTATTACGAGTTGCGCGCCTATACCCGCTGGATGCTGAACTTCGGCGTCACGGAGCATCCCTATACCACCCCTGAGACGTGGCAGTTCTATAACCGGCAGATGGCAGCCGACTACTATCGTATGTGGGACGGACTCTACACGCGTGTGTTACCTATTTATAGTAAACCTGAAGAGGCTGGCGACTACGATGCCCGCCGTATGTACCAGCGTCCGAAGACCCGCCTGCAAAAGCCGCTGAAGGAGGAACTCTTCGCTACGTTCTATCCCGAGGGTGGCCATCTGGTGGAAGGACTGCAGAGCCGCGTGGCTTTCGAACTGAAGGACCAGCTGGGCGAGTCCGTCGACCTGAAAGGCAGCCTGCGTCAGGGCGGTCAGCAGGTGGGTACGATCCAGACCACCCACATGGGGCGTGGCGTGTTCACCGTTACGCCAGGTAGCCAGCGACTGAGTGCGAGCTTCACCTGGCGTGGCAAGCAGTATTCGTTCAACTTGCCGAAGGCAGAGCGGAGTGGGGCAGTGGTCAGCGTCAGCGACGGCATAGCCACCCTTCAGACTCGCGGATTGCCCGCCAACGGCCAGTATGCTGTCTCAGTGCTCTGTCGCGGTGTGCTGAAGCACTTTGCACCTGTCACCGTTGTTGACGGGACGCCCGTCAACATCCCGCTGCCCATGGATAGCCTGCCCGTCGGTGTCAACGACCTGACAGTCTTCGATAGCGAGGGACGGATTCTGGCCGATAGGCTGTTCTTTAAGGCTATGGGTCCTATGGGTCCTATGGGTCTTATAAGTCCTATAAGTCCTATGAGTCCTACAACCACCTACTCCCCTTATCAGCAGGTCTCTGTCACTCTGCAGACGCCTGCCCCGCAGACCACTTTCTCGGTGGCTGTCCGCGACACCCGTACCGACGAGCCTACCTATAATGACGGTAATGTCATGACAGACCTGTTGCTCTCCAGCGAGTTGCGCGGTTTCGTCGCCCATCCCGCCTATTACTTTGATAAGGACGACCAGGAGCACCGTCAGAATCTCGACTTGCTGATGATGGTGCAGGGGTGGCGTAAGTATCCCTGGAAGGAACTCTCTGACACTGCCCGCCAGATGCGCTACACGCCAGAGCGGTCGATGACCGTCAGTGGCAATGTCTACAAAATGTTAGGCATCGCTGAGGTGGAGCTGGACGAGATTCCGTCGTGGCAGAAAGGAATGGCCAAGACAGGCTATTCGATGACCGAGACCGAAGTCGACGAGAACGGCATGGGCGGTGCCGTGGAGGTGACGATGGACTTAGGAGGCATAGGCAATGTCAACGACGACCTCGGCGTCAACCACGGCGGACTGAAGCATGAAGTGCTGGTGGAGGCCGAGGTGCTGATGGAAGACGGCTTTGTGGCCGGACGGCAGATGACCAAGGACGGCGGCCGCTTCGTGTTCGAGATTCCGCCGTTCTACGGCTCAACCTTCCTGAACCTGAAGGCATACAACGAAAAGGATTCGGTGAAGAAGGCGATGACTTCGCGTAAGGACGTGAAGGTGTTTAAGGAAGAAGCCTACCCCGACTATTATGTGAAGCGCGACATGCCATACCCCATCTTCACCCATAAGTACAGCTACTACGAGAACCATGCCCCGGAGTGGGAGGTGACCATCGACGAGGACTCGTTGTCGGAGCTGACGATGGAGAACGATGTCCACCAGCTGCAGAACGTCAACGTCAAAGGCCGTCGCCGCGGACGCCGTGCCATCGACTGGAACAAGCCAGCCTATGTGCGCGATGCCTACGACCTCTACAACGATATGACGGACTACGGCCTCTCCTTCGGTATGTACGATATGCGCCAGTTCCCCATGCAGGTGGCCAAATTCCTCTTCGGCAACATGGGACGGCTGGGGCGTCAGTTCAATGTCGACGGACGCTGGAACGGCATCACCTACTGGCGAAACTATACCGATATGGCAGGCGCTGTGGCGGGAATGGGAATAGACGGTTCCAGCGAACTGGCCGACGCCCTGCGCTCTGTCGATAACCGTCGTGCGCCGGCAAACATCATGAACAACCTGAAGTTAGGGCGCCTGCAGAACATCCGTGTCTTCACTGACTACGAACCCCGTAACGAGGACTCCACACTGGTGGAGAGCCTCCATCTGGCCGATGCCACCGTTGATATGGAGAACATCCCTGACGACGGTACGCAGGTCGTCTACCGCGACCGCCATATCTTCATCCACGGCTTCAGTGAACCCGCCCAGTTCTACCAGCCCGACTACAGTCGCCAGCAGCCTGCCGCACCTGCCGACTACCGCCGCACCCTCTACTGGAACCCCAACGCCCGCAGCGACGAGGAAGGTCGCTTCACCGCCACCTTCTATAACAATGCCAAGGAGACGCGCATCAAGATAAGCGCCGCCGGAGTAACCCCCGACGGCCGCCTGTTGTACACAAAATAGGAAAAATCCGTCTTTTTTGCGCACAGACCTTAGATATTTGTGATAATTAGGAAATTAAAATGTTAAAATCTGCTTTTTTCGCACATATTTGGAGATACTAATACTTTTTTTTGTATCTTTGCAGCGTATTTGTGAAACTACAGTCAGACTATTTAATAACTAAAATAATAAGCTTATGAAGAAGATTTCTACTCTCGCCTTTATGGCATTCTTTTGCTGCCTTAGCGCCTTGGCTCAGGTAGCGTTGGGTGACATTAAGTTCAGCCTGAAAGATGGCGCTAAAGTCAGTCCTAACACAGGTAAGATTACGGTGACGTTCCCCAATGTCACGGGCGTGGAAGATCCTACTGCCACTACGTTCAAGCTGGCCGGTGCCTTCAACGACATTGATTTTGACGAAATTGAGGGTACGTTCGCTGCAGGTGTGACTTTCGATCTCGCTGAGTTCGAACTGGAGCCTTCCACAGAATATACGCTGAAGATTACTTCGGTGAAAGTCGGTGGTGAGGAGAAAGCCGCTGAGGGTGGCTATTCGCTGACCTTCAAGACCCGTGGCGCTGAGCGTAAGATGGCGTGGACGTTCCTGATTGACGCTGAGTCAGCAGCACAGATTATCGCTGAAGGTTCTACCAACGTGGCAGGTTCTGAGACCGAGGACGAGACAAAGTACATGGACATCCAGAAGGATGGTTCCACTACGCATCGCTTCTATGTCCCCGCCCGCAACTATGAGGAGATTCTGCTTCCTGACGGAACCGTTTTGCCAATGACTGAGGATCTGCTGTTCAAATTTGGTAAAAAGCAGTTCTATGTAGGTGATACTGAGGGTTCATATAAGGATCTGATTGCATTTAATGGACAGAACCAGTTTATGACTATTCCCGATTGTCAGGAGGGCGACATCATCATCTTTAATGCCAATCGTGCCACCAAGGGTTCAGCTACCAAGCAGACTTGTATTCAGGCTATGGATGGTGCGGCCATTGCTCCTGACGGACTGGATGCATCTACCGGCTTGAAGGACTCTATTTGGCTGGGCTCAAGTTATGCTAATTACAAGTTCGAGGTTCAGGTGGCTGGCGACGTGACGTTCCGTTTCAGCAACTGCCTGATGAAGACCATCACCATTGAGGAAGGACAGGAGAAACTGCCGCGTAACTATAAAGTGGTTGCTGCCTATACGGCTGATGATAATACGGTGGAGTTAAAAGAGCTTGTTGCTCTGACCGAGGGTATAACCGGCTCTTCCATCAAGGCCAACTATCCTTACTGGCTGGCTGATGCTGAAGGTAATGTCTATACCCATGGTTCTAAGGGTAACGAGTTTGTAGAGAACTTTGACTTGAAGAACGGCGAAGGCGACACGACGTTTGTCGTCAACTATAAGAAGAGCGACTTTACGGGTTGTGTGTTCCTCTCTGAGGGTGAGGACCTTCCCGGTGCTGTCCTGGTGAACCATGCCAATACCGCTATCCGCTCCTCTATGGGTAAGGCTGGCTATGTGACTGAGGATTTGAAGCTCGTGACACTGCAGCCCGGTACCTATAAGATTCGTGCCGTCCTCTTCGACGTGAAGCCAGCAAGCTATATCTGCACACTGGCCAAGGGTGCAGGTGAGGAGAACGAAATTTACCTGTCGGCCACTGCTGACAACTGGACGGAGGCAGAGTCTGACCTGCTCACCATTACTGAGGCTACCGACATTACGCTGAAAGCCAGCACTGCTGATAACCAGGGCGTTGACATCATCATGATTTACGCCTCTACCGATGCTCCTGACGATCCTGACGATCCCTCTGGCATCACCAATGTCAATGCTGACGGCCAGAAGGTTGCCCGCAAGGTCATGAAGGGTGGTAAACTGCTCATCGAGACTGAGGCTGGCACCGTTAATGTTGCTGGAATCCTTGTGAAATAAATCTTTGAAACACTTTATAACGGCGAATTACACGGACGCGTTTCGTGTAATTCGCCGTCTATTGATAATTTATGAAAAAACTACTAACGCTACTCTTTTCCGCATTGCTTGGCGTGGGGGCAATGGCACAGAGCCTGACGATGACTGTCAGCGGTATGTCAACCACGATGACTAACACGATGGCTGGTGGTCGCAAGATGGTGGCCAAGATCAACAGCAGCGGACGTGTCAGTTCGCTGATCCTTGGCAGCACGGAGTTGCTTTCCAGCAACGGCATCTATTTTGACTACACCACTTCCGCTGGCAACAAGGGACTGAGTCCGTCGACCATCAAGGTTGTTAAGAATACTGCCGACTACTGCGAGGTGCTCTACAGCGCTACGTCGGGCAACACCATTTTCGAACAGGGCTTTATCATGCGCAAGGGCGTACAAGTGCTCTACACTTACGTCATTGCCACAGGTACGGCCACGTCTGCTAACGAACCCATCAAGGAGGCGCGCGTCTGCACCCGTACTGCCGAGACACTGCTTAACGGTTACGTCGACTACCGTATGAACGGTCGCATCCCGTCGAACAGCGAGATGGAAACGGCAGAAAAATCAGAGAATACCATCCAGGATGCTACCTACCGGCTGGCCGACGGCAGCATCTATACCAAATACAACTGGGCTAACTACATTGAGCGCGATACGCTCCACGGTCTCTGTAACAACAACTATTACGGCATTTACAATATTCCCGTCTCTTACGAGTGGATTAATGGCGGTTGCGAGCGTCAGGAGCTGACGGTACACGCCACCAGCAAGTCGCCCATCACTATCCAGATGCTCCAAGGCGAGCACTTCGGCGGTCAGGCGATGGTGTTGGCTGAGGGCGAGAAGAAATTCTACGGTCCTTTTGCCATCTGTCCTGTCTACAGCACCAACCCTGTAGGACAGGCCCGTAAAATGGCGAATGCTGAAATCGCCGACTGGCCATACCAGTGGTTCGAGAACGACCTCTACCCCCGTGAGCGCGGTACTGTGCACGGCCATCTCAATGTCACGACGGGTCAGCGGGCTGACAGCGTGCGCGTCATCCTGGCACAGGAGAAGGGCAAAGACCCCTACGAGATGACGCACGGCTACCAGTTTTGGACATTGACCGATGCCAATGGCGACTTCGAGATTAAGAACGTACGCCCGGGCGACTACAACCTTTTCGCCTATGCCAAAGCTGGCGAGGTGACTGATATGCTGGAGCAGGATGATATCACCGTTACGACCGGCGACAACGACCTCGGCATTGTAACTTGGACGCCGAAGAAATACACGCAGATGCTGTGGATGATAGGTCATAACGACCGCCGCAGCAGCGAGTTCTGCCTGAGCGATGCCCCCCGTCAGTACGGCCTTTGGGAACAGGTGCCCCAGAACCTTACCTACACCATCGGCCAGAGCAGCGAGAAGACCGATTGGTACTATGCCCAAACCAGGAAGAGCGGTACGTGGACCATCAAGTTCAACCTCACGGAGCGTCCTGCCGGAAGGGTCTATCTCACGGCCTCATTAGCAGGCTGCACCCATGACGGCTCTACCATCACCGTCAAGGTGAACGGCACTCAGCGTGCACAGTGGAAGCCCGGCATCAACGATGCAGCGGTCTACCGCAGTGGCGTCAACAGCGGACGTCACCATCTGATGACCTGTGACTTCCTGAACACCGGCCTGAATGCTGGCGAGAACACCGTGACGCTGACCTATTCCGGTGGCAACGACAAGTCGGGTATTATGTACGACTGTATCAAGATGGAGGCGGGCAGCGTCGTTACCGGCATCGACGATGTCGCGGCGGACGGCAGGACGGTCGTGGCGCCAACGAAGTATCTCGACCGTGGACGCCTCATCATAGAACGAAACGGCGAACGGTATACAATAGACGGAAAAAGGGTGCGATGAGCACCCTTTTTCCGTCTATTAGTATTTTGCTGTTATCGTACGACGACCTTCCGGTTCTGGTTTCCCTCGCGGACGATGTTCACACCGCGTTTCATCGTCGTCAGGCGGCGTCCCTGCAGGTCGTAAATCTCTGTGCCGCCCGGCTCGCTTCCAGTGCGGGTGGTGCTGATGGCAGTTGGCTCTAAGATCTCAATCGAACCAGCCACGTAGTCGGGCAGGTAGTAGCCTAAGTGTGGCGGCTGGTTGTAAGCGACGTTCTGCCAGCAGATGCCCATGCGGTAGGTGTGGTCGTGCATCAGTGTGGGCACGCGGAGGTCGGACTTCTCGTTGGTGGTGTAGATATTGATGCGCGAGGGGTTGTTATGGTTCCACAGTATCAGCTCTTCGCGCCAGTCGCCGAGGATGTCGGCCTGCAGACAGGGTGTCGACTTCGTGTAGTTGCATGACTGGCCGAAACCGTGGTCGGCATCGTTGAAGTTGGCGACGAGGTCGCTGATGCTGCTTGAGCCAGCCTTGGTGATGGCGGGCGAGGCGTAGAAATTGGTCTTGCTGTCGTACTTGCCGTCGAAGAGCTCGTCGAGGTCATCACCGTCCCAGTAGATGCGGAAGTTCATGGCGGGCTTCTTGCTGCCCACCTCCTTGCCCGTGATGGCGTTGAACGGATTCTGGATGCGTGTGCTGCTGTCGAAGCCGCCGTATGACGACCAGAACTCATAGCCTCGGTGAGCTTTGATGATGTCGGCAGCACAGCCGCGACCATTGTCCTGACCGCTCTGTCCACCCTTCCACAAGATCTCGCCCGTAGCGGCATCGTGGATGTCCCAGGCATAGGTGCCTTTCTCCTCGTGGACCTGGAAGACCTCTAATCCCGGACGGTCGGGGTTGAGGTCGCCCATGTGGATGGCGTCGCCGTGGCCGAAGCCCGTGGCATAGAGCAGGCGCCCGTCGTGGTCGCAGGCAGCCGAACCCCAGATGATCTCGTCGCAGCCGTCGCCGTCGACGTCGGCCACGGAGATGTTATGGTTGCCGTTGGCAAACATCGTGTTGCTGCCACTGCCCGAGGTGGCCTTGGGCGCCGTAAATGTCTGCTTACTCTCTTCGCCGGTAGCGCTATATGTGGTCACGCTGTACTGCGTGCGGTTGTCGGAACGATGGAGCCAGCGCGGAATGATACGCTCGCCGTCGAAGCTGACAGCCCACAGGTAGGCGTATGTGTAGTAACCACGGCAGAAGACGGCGCTGGCAGGCTTGTCGGCACCGTCGAGGTAGGCAACGGCAGCCAGATAGCGGTCGCCTCGGTTATAGCCGTGAGTGTCGGTCTTGCCCTCAGCCCAGTTGAACGTGCCGGCAGCCTCACTCAGCTCCGACTTCGTGTTGCGGTTAGGGTTGTAGGCAATGGTGTTGATGGCCTTGCCCGTCATGCCGTTGAACACGGTGAGGTATTCGTGTCCGCCGTCCATACGTCCGCTGCTGGTGAGCCAGCTTTTCGTGTTGTTGGCAGCCTTGATTTTCGCGTCGTCAGTAGCTTGGTTGACGTAGACACCCTCGCCGTCCTTAGAGCCGGGAGCCGTCTTGCACATCATCTCCGCACGTCCGTCGCCATCGAAGTCGTAGACCATGTATTGTGTGTAGTGGGCGCCAGCACGGATGTTATGTCCCAGGTCTACACGCCACAGGAACGTACCGTCAAGACGGTAGCAGTCTATGAACACATTGCCTGTGACGCCGTCCTCCGAGTTGTCCTTGGAGTTCGTGGGGTCCCATTTCACGAAGAGTTCGTACTGTCCGTCAGCGTCGATGTCGCCCACCGACATGTCGTTGGGCGTGTAGCTGTAGCCAGACCCTGCTGCCGGCTGGTTCAGCTGCAGCGAGAGGTACTTGTCCCAGACACCCACCTCGGAGCTGGTGTCAACCACTTGGCCACCGACCTTCGCTACCACCTGGTATTTAGAGGTCAGCTTGCCGCTGTAGTGCTTGAAGTTGGTGACGGTCAGGCCTTCCTTGACCACCGTGCCGTCGCAGACAACGTCGAAGGTCGTGGCAGGGTCGTCGCTCCCTAAGAAGCGCCAGCTGATGAAGTTCGTGCCTGAACGGACGGCCACTACGCCACGGTCGAGACGCTCCATCTGGCTCTGCGGTGTCACTTGCTGTGCTTGTACTGTTGCTGCTGTCGTCAGCAGCAGACATACGAGTTTTTTGATTGCTTTCATTCGTTATTAGTCGTTATTAGTTGTTAGTTGCTGTGCAAATTTATATAAAATAGGTGAAAAGAGAAAGCTAAAAACAAAAATAAAAGTAAGAAAAACAAATTTTATTGTAGTTTATCATGAGAAAATTGCTAACTTTGCACGCAGAAGTAATGAAACTAATAACTAAGACAAATGAGAAAACTGTTTCTTTTGGCCCTTCTCGGGCTAATGACCATTGGAGTCAGTGCCCAACGCGTGGCCGATAATCTTGACCGTGGACTGGTAGCTATCCCCCAAGGTGACAAGACCGGCCAGGACGAACGCTATGGCATGTCGGGTTCCGGTATTTTCATCAGTTGGCGCATCCTGCCCACTGAGTATTACGATACGAAATACAACGTCTATCGTGATGGTACGAAGATTGCTTCTGACCTGACCGTGTCAAACTTTCAGGATGACGGCGGGTCTAAGACGGCCACCTACAGGGTCGTACCTGTTGTCAAGGGTTCTGAGCAAAACGGCAAGGCTGCCGAGTGTAAGCCGTGGAATCACCAGTTTTGGGAGATTCCCGTCAAGCCGGTGGTTAACCGCAACGGTGCCACCGTCAGCGGCTACTCGCTGAATGACTGCTCCGTGGCCGATGTCGACGGTGACGGTCAGATGGAGTTTGTGGTGAAGCGCCGCAACGATAGCGGCAACCTGAATACCTCGGCCAACAAGACTGACTTCAACCTGCATGAGTGCTACAAGATGGACGGTACCCGCCTGTGGTGGATTGACATGGGACCAAACCTGATGTCGGGTCCCGACGAGCAGTTCGATATCATCCTTTACGACTGGGATCAGGACGGTAAGGCCGAGGCCCTGATGCGCGGTGCCGACAACATGATTATCCACACTGCTACGGGCAAGACCATCAATGTGGGCAACATGAGTTACTATGCGCCCCGCGACGAATATACCAAGCATGGCAAGGAGTATCTCATCTATCTGAATGGTGCCACCGGTGAGCCCTATCTGGGATGGGATGGTGGCAACGCATGGACTCCCATGGACTACCCGCTACCGCGCTATGAGGTTGGTGAGGCTGCCAATGTGCTGTCAGCCACAGAGAATGAGTATGCTGCCGTGTGGGGTGACAAAGATACGGGTCACCGTGCCACCAAGCACTATTTCGGTGCTCCTTATCTCGATGGTCGCAATCCCTCGATATTCCTGGGCCGCGGCTGTTATACACGCCACAAGTTCTGCGCCCTCGATGTCAATCCTTTGACCCACGAACTCACTCAGCTGTGGCGCTGGAACTGCTATCAGGGCGGTTCGCCCTGGTTTGGCAACGGTTTCCACAACTATGCTATCGCCGATGTCGACTGCGACGGTCGCGACGAGATTGTCTTTGGTTCGATGATTATCGACGATACGGGCTACGGTCTGGCTACTACCGGCTACGGTCACGGCGACGCCCAGCATTGCGGCGACTTCGACCCCTACCGTTGGGGCCTGGAGCAGTTTGTCTGTCTGGAGAGTGCTGTGGTTCCCGGAATCGCTTATACCGACGCTACCACTCAGACACTGCGCTATACCACGGGCGGCGGTAGTGACAACGGTCGTTGCATGGCCGGTAATTTCTATAACAGCTACCCCGGTGCCATCGGTATTTCTGGCGGTGCCATCAGTTTGGTGGCCGATAAGCAGATCAGCAGTCTTTCCGGTTTCAATGATGACCATGTGAACATGCGCGTCTACTGGGACGGCGACCTGCTTGAAGAGTTTATGGACTCACCGGGTACCGAGAAGTCACCCTGTGTCTACAAGGCTCCCGGACAGAACGAGGTGGGCACCAATCGCAGCTATGCTAACAGCCGTTGCTGGATGGGTCAGGGCAACCTGAACAACTCGTCGAAGAACAACCCCTGCTTCCTTGGCGACATCCTCGGCGACTGGCGTGAGGAGATTGTCACCCGTACAGCCGACAAGCTGATCATCCAGACCACCAGCTACCCCTCGCCTCACGGCATTACCACGCTGTGGGCCGACCACGAGTATCGTAATGGCATGACCTGGCAGCCCGTGGGCTATAACCAGCCGCCTCATGTCAGCTTCTTCCTCGGCGAGATGGAGGGCATCACGAAAGAGCCGCCCGCAGTTGTCTTAGAAGGACGTACTGAGGTGACGGGAACCATTCAGACCACTGATGACCATCTGCTCATTTCTGGCTATGAGGACAAGACGATTGCCGTTGCCGACGGTGCTTCACCTTATATATTAACGGTCAACACCCCGGCCTGGGTCAAGGGCAGCGGGGCACAGCAGGCCACGACAGCCACGCCGAAGCAGCCGGCACAGACCGTCATCACCTATACCACGACGCTGACCGGCGGTGCTTTCAGCGGTGCTACCCGTCTTATCAAGCAGGGTGAGGGCATCCTCGTCTTGCCCAACGTCACGGAGAAGCATACTGGCGAGACCAACGTCTGGCAGGGAACACTCCAGTTCGACGGCACCTTCGAGAGCAGTCCGCTGTGGCTGAACCGCCACACGACACTGATTTCCAACGGTGGTAACTTCAAAGGCGGTATCAAGGCAGACTATAATGCCACTATCTATCCCGGCGGTAAGAATCAGGTGGGCACTATCACCACCACGACGCTCGACATGGGCTTTGGCTCACGTATCGTTATCGACGGCAGCAATGGACAGTTTGACAAGGTCAATGCTACCACGCTGAAGATTGAGACCAAGACGGACGATGTCTGGAAGAATTTCGGTCCGCGCTATAAGTCACCCGTGCTACAGATTAACTATACCGGCACTTTGGCTGCCGGCACTTACGAACTCGGTACCATCGGCACTGTCACCGGTCAAGTGTCCGACCTGACCATTGACGGTCTGGGCAACAGCCTGAAGACGTCGCTGCGTCATGAGAATGGCAAACTGATGCTGGTGGTCGAGGATATGCGTGCAGCCGGCACGGTGACGTGGAACGGTGCAGTCGGTAACAACACGTGGCAGCAGGCCGTTGGCGAGAACTTCCTCTTCGAGGGACAGCCCAGCGTCATGGCCTTTGGCGACGATGTCATCTTTGACGACCAGGCAGCTTCCACGAGCGTCACCATCAAGGGTGCCGTGAGTGCGAAGTCCGTGACGTTCAACAACGAGACGAAGAGCTACACCCTCAGCGGCGACAGCATTGTCGGCGGCGGTGTGCTGACCAAGAATGGTAGTGGCAATGTCACGCTGAACAACTGGAACCGCATCGGTTCGTCGGTCATCAATGGCGGTAAGGTCACAGTAGCCATGCTGGCCAACAACCGCGGTCAGGACTGGGGCTCATTAGGTAGCGCCAAGTCGCAGATTACCTTGAATGACGGTGCTACGCTGGCTATCAATGGTGTCATCATCACCGATCAGACACTCAATGTCAGCGGCGAGACAACCGTGGATGTGTCTTCGGGCAAGAGCGTCATCTTCAACAAGGCTATCAAGGGTAGCGGTGCTATCGTCAACAAGACAGGTGCTGGCTCCATGGAAATAGGTACGGAGACCAACACCTTCTCGAAGATGGTTGTCAAGGCCGGTACGGTTGTCAGCAACTATACCTCTTCCAATGCAGAGTCTCTGCCCAAGACCGTTGAGTTCCAGGGTGGCACGGTATGGGGCGCCAATATGGAAAACGGCAACGGCGTTTCCAATACGACGAACTTTATTGTTCCTCAGGGCAAGTCCGGTACCTTCTATTCCTCTTTCCGTGGTACCTATACGGGTACGCTGACGGGTTCGGGCACATTCAATGTCTACACTGGCGGTGTGCGTGCCTACTTCAATGGCAACTGGAGTGCCTTCGAGGGTACAATCAATATTGGTAAGAACAACCGTCAGAACAAGAAGTCGTACGACCCCACTTTCATGCTGGGCAATACCAATGGTATGCCGAAGGCCACGGTCAACGTGAATGCCAATGCCCGACTGGACAACCAGGGCAAGAGCATCCGCGTGAAGAAGTTTGGCGGTACGGGCGCCCTTGTCGGCTCGGGTATATGGGTTGTCGACTGCGACGAGAACTTCTCGCTGACCACCGAGGTGGGTATCACCTCCGAGCGTAAGGACGACTATGGTGGCACTATCGGTGTCAGTGCCTCGCCTCTGACCAAGCGCGGTACGGGTAAGATGACGATGACTGAGGGTAAGATGAACGGTGTGCTGACCGTGGAGAAAGGCACGGTGGCGTTCTATAAATTCAATCCTGCTGCACTGCTGAACGGTACGAATGCTACTGTTGCCAAGGGCGAAGGTCGCCTTGTAGGACAGGGCCTGCTCCATTCCGTTACCCTGCAGAGCGGTGGTCTGCTGATACCCTGCGCCTCTGCTGTCAATGAAGTTTCGCCGGGTACTATTACCGTAAACAACACGTTAACCGCTAACGACGGCGCTACGGTAGAGTTCCTCGTCAGCACGGCCAAGACCTCTCAGGTGAAAGCCAAGAATATCATTATGAATGGTACGGTGAAGGTGACGCTCGTCGGCAACCGTGAATTGCAGGTCGGTGAGGAGCTGAAGCTGTGGACCCTCAGCGACACGTTCAGCGGTACACCAAAGTTCGACCTGCCTGCTGCTTATACCTGGGATACCAGCCGTATCAGTGAGGGTGTCCTTGTCGTGACGGGTATTGACACAGGCATCAGCGGTCCGATGGCCGACGCCGATCCCTGCAACGTCTACGACCTCCGTGGCCGGCTCGTCAGCCGTCAGGCTACGGCAACGAGTACCGACGGCCTGCCCGCCGGTGTCTATATCCGCGGAGGCAAAAAGATTGCGATTAAGTGAGCGAAATGACTGCTCGCATTCATTTATCAGAGAAAGAGGCCGACAAGCCTCTTTCTTTTTTTGCAAAAAATTTGGTTGTTACAATTTAAATGTCTATCTTTGCAGCAACTTACTTGGCACTACGTATGGGCAATTATATCAACATAGGCAATACTGGTTTCCAGAGTGCACGAAATGGAGAGTATGTCGATAAGTCTGGACTTATCTCCATCGTCAACGGCACACTCTTTACGGAGCGCCGTTTCAGTTGCGTGACGCGCTGTCGCCGTTTCGGAAAGTCTATGGCAGCCAAGATGCTGAATGCCTATTACGACCAGTCGTGTGATTCCCGGTCGTTGTTTGCCGACTTGGAGATTGCCAAAGACCCTTCGTTCGAAAAGTACTTGAACAAATATCCTGTCATCTATCTCGACCTGACGAATTTCATGCAGGAGAAAGATGCCGCTATCGTCGACAGGATTGATGCCGAGTTGCTGGCCGACGTGAGCAAGGCGTTTGCCGATGTCCCTACGGAGTCCGGTGATACGCTGATGCGCTATCTTCTGCGCGTGAATGAGGCTACCCATTCGCAGTTTGTCTTTATCATCGACGAGTGGGATGCCATCTGCCGTGAGTTTCCCTCTGGCACCGAGGCTATGGACCGTTACGTGGGGTGGCTTCGCCGTATGTTCAAGAGCGTCGATGCCTTCCGTGTGTTTGCCGGTGTCTATATGACGGGCATCCTGCCGATTAAGAAGTACAAGACAGAGTCGGCTCTTAATAACTTCCAGGAGTATTCGATGGTAGAACCTGTAGATATGGCTCCTTATTTTGGCTTTACTATGGATGAGGTCAAAGCGTTGTCCGAGAAATACCAGGTCGATTTTTGTGATTTGAAGAAATGGTACGACGGCTATCAAATCGGTGACGAAACGTCTATCTTCAATCCCAATTCTGTCATGTCTGCTCTCAGTAGTCGTCGCTGCCGCAGTTTCTGGGCTGGCACCGGTGCCTACGATGCCGTTGCCCGTTATATCCAGATGAATTATGAGGGCTTGAAGGACGATGTTATCAGTATGCTGGCTGGCGAGCACTGTTCTGTTGACCCGACGGGTTTCCAGAACGACATGTCCGTCATCCGTTCCAAGGACGATGTGCTGACGGTGCTCATTCATCTTGGCTATTTGTCCTACGACTGGCGGGAGAGCGAGTGTTATATTCCCAACAAGGAGGTCGCCGGCGAGATGGTCAATGCTATCAAAAGCAGCAGTTGGAAACACGTGTCGGAGGCTATCGAGAAGTCCAAACAGCTCATGAAAGCCACGTTGGCCGGTGACGAGGCTGCCGTAGCCCGCGGCATTGACGTGGCCCACGACGAGCACACCAGTATTCTGAGTTATAACGACGAAAACTCGTTAGCCTGCGTGCTGAGCATAGCCTATTATTATGCCAACAACGACTATGTCATTCACCGTGAGCTGGCCACGGGCAAGGGCTTTGCCGATCTGGTGCTGATTCCCCGTAAGAATGTTGACTCGCCCGCCATCGTCATTGAACTGAAGTATAACAAGGATGCCGACACGGCTATCTCCCAGATTCTGCGCAAGGAGTACCCGGCCAAGGTGGCTCAGTATGCTGACAGTTTGCTGTTGGTAGGCATCAACTATGACCGTGAAACCAAGCAGCATGAGTGCCATATTACAAAACCCTCAGATTCCTCGGATTGTGGCAGTTAGTTGCCTATCATTTCTTCTCGTAGATTGAAAAATCAAAAATCACAGATGATTTTCAAATTTCTTGCCCTCTTTTTCTTGCGGTAAATCAATAAAATGCTTATCTTTGCAGCCGATAACCCGTATTATGCGTAAAAACCATAATTATTATAACTATTAATAACTAAAATTTTAGAAGTATGAAAAAACGTTTACTTTTTGCCTTCGTGGCATTGTGCGTTGCAGTCTCGGGCTTTGCTCTTGAGCAGGGTGAGTTCGTCTACACCCCCCAGGGACGCTTCCAGATCACAGGTGCTAACCTGAACGCAAACAATTCTTTCCAGGACATGACCGGTTGGACGGCGATTGGTGAGGGAGTAACCTTAGCTGACCTCTTCAACATCAATGGTAACGGTTGTGCTGAGGGTATCAACTCTGTTCAGAGTCTTTCTGCTACTGCAGGTCAGGGTATGTACTTCAAGTTCGAACCGTCAGATCCCAGCTCGTCTTATGTGGTGAGTTTCAAGATGAAGGGCGCTCCCCTGGACAATGTCAAGATCAGGATTCCTGGTGATGGTTATAAAAAAGAAGATAACCTTGTGAAGGTAGCAGGCAATACTGCTGGTTCCTATACCTATCCTTCTACTGAAGGAGAGGTGATTGCCAACACTGCCGAGGAACTGACCGAAGAATGGCAGACCTTCAACTATGCCATCGTGGGTGACGGTACTGCCCGTACTTATTTCATCTCGTTTACCACAATGGCTACCACCATTGAGATTGCTGACCTTCAGATTGCTCCCGCTCTGCAGTATGCCGACCTCCGTCAGCGCGATGCTATGCTGGAGAAGATGAATGCTTACAAGAACTGCTATGCATGGTCTGAAGACTTACTTAATGAATTTGCTATGAATGAGGGAATAGCAAATCTTGAGGCTATCGGTGACGAGTCTGGTCAGGCTGAACTTGATGAGCAGTTGAACACTGCTAATGAAATTCTTGGTGAGTTCATCAAAGCTAACATGGATGACTATCTAGCTGGTAACAATTATAACTACTTGGGGCTCTATGACGGTACAATGCCTGGCTTCATCGACAAGAATGTACAGAAGATAAGCGAGTATGGTGACTGGACAGCTACGACTACCGGTCGTGCTTTCTGGAATCTTAATGCATATCCTGATCTTGGTCACTATGCAGGTAACAGCGCATGGAACTGGAATGAGGTAGACAGCCCTATGGGTGTGTATATGCAGAAGACACTTGATCCCGGTTCATACGTGTTTGGCATTGAGGGTAATGCTGCTGTGCGTGAGGATGCTACTTCTTCTTCATGGACCAATAATGACGGTTGGGATGTCGCTTATGGCGTAGCCTATATCGTGAAAGTAAACGAAGGCGCAGATCCTGATACCATCGTTTCTGTGAAAAAGGATTTGAATGCTGTTCTTTTCACTCCGTTTACTATTGCAGCTAAGATTACTGAGTCTGGTACCTATGAGATCGGTTTCAAGGCTTATTGTAAGGATGCATACAAGAGTCTGAAGAATGGTTCTGTAACATACTTGAAGGATGCTTCACTTTGGGGTAAGAACGATAACCAGTACAACCAGAAGCAGTTAAGCTATGAGGCCGACGTCCGCGAGCAGATTGCCACTGGCCGTACCGAGCTGACGAAGGCTGCCGAGTATATTGCTAATGCCGAGTATCTCTGGGGCAAGTCCACGCTGCAGGCGTGCGTAGACACTGTCGAGACCAAGATTGCTGCCTATGAGCAAAAGACTCAGGACGAAATCATTGCCACCTTCGATGAGGATGCTTATAATAAGGCTAACAACACCAAGAACGCCGAGGAAGGCCTGATGGTTTACGAGGTCTATGTTGAGGCTGTCAAGGATATCCTCGCTGCTAACAAGAAGTTCGTGGCCGTCAATGATACGCTGAACTCTATCCAGACGGCTATCGATGCTGCCGAGAACACACTCGCTCTTCGTATTTACAACCAGGCAACAGGCAAGGACGCTCTTCAGGCAGCCATTGACAAGGCAAAGGGTGTTCAGACTCAGATGAAGGCTACTGACTACAGCGAGGAGAACGCTGCCGCCATTAAGGCCGCTAACGCCGAACTGGCAGAAGCTGTAGAAACCTACAAGACCACTGTTCCTGCTTCTGCTATTTCAAAGATTGTTGATATCGACTTCGAGAGTGATGCAGTGCAGGATGCTGAAACACAGACCTATAGCATCTCTGGTGCCGCTGGCGCTATGGAGTTCTCTCACTTCTCAACTACTGCTCCTGAAACCGGCGATTCTCCTTATCAGCAGGGTCACTGGGATAACGGTGAGCAGAAGTGGAAGGGTTACCTCCGTGTGGGTAATGGTACTGGTACTGTGAACTTCGATCCGACAGAGAATGGTTCTATGGGTACTAATATCCTGAAGGTTTCTTGCGACTTCTACATCCAGGGTCTTAACAATCGCTCTATCGGTTTCTATCTGAAGGATGCTGAGGACAATAACGTTAGTGGTATCGTCCATAATTTCTATCAGGGAACTGTTACCTATAATCCGTTCGTGTCTGATGATGCCGAGAAGAATGCTTTGATGGGTAAGGTTTGGGCTAAGTCTGGTGGCTCGTATAACGATGCTTCTCCCGCCGATGCTGACGAGCCGACAGCAACTGTTATTCAGAAGACTAACTTTGAGGTCATTCTGGACTATGGCAGAGGTTCGATGTATTGCGTCATCACAAGTCCTAATGGTACAGCTACTTCTAAGGAGGTCGCATTGGCAGGTGTTCCTGCAAAGTTTGTGCTGGATTCTAACTATGACAATACTTTCGCTACCCGTCGCTGCTGGTTCGACAACCTGAAGATTGAGCGTGTCCTCGCAGGTGAGACCGATCCGTTCGTGGACGGTATCCGTGAGGTGAACACTGTCAACGCCAAGACTGGTGCTATCTACAACCTCAACGGTGTGCAGGTGAGCAAGGCTTCGAAGCCCGGTCTCTACATCATCGATGGCAAGAAGGTTATCATTAAGTAATGTAAATTATTCTCTTCTATATTATCCCCTGCAGGACGCGTCCTGCAGGGGATTTTTTTCTCAACAGGTGGCAGGGCTTTTTCATTTACCCCTTTCGTTTGACCGTTTTTTTGTCATACGCGAGTTTATGCCGTCACGAAGGTCTGGCTGTTGTAACTTTTAATGCCATATTCTCGCGCATGCGTACGCGCGCGTTACAGCCGAAAAGGCGAAAGTTGGTGACACCCAGCACACCTGCTACTGATTATCAGGCAGTTGCGGCGGCGGATGGTAGCACCAGTGGTAGCACCAGTGGTAGCACCAATGCCCTCACCGGCACTGACACCTGAACCCGAAAAACGTCACGGCCTCTCGTGAAAACGTCACGGCCTCTGAGAAAAATCTCACGGCCTCTCGTGAAAAAATATAGGCGTGAAATTTTTACCAGAGGCCGTGATGTGGTGCGACCATTGGTGTGCCTACTGGTGCGACCAACTTATAAAAATTCTGTATTGAAAATCAGTGAGTTAAGTGCCAGGTGTAAGAGGTGTCACCTGTTTGGATTTTATACATGCTCCATCTTCAGTTCCTCGCTGGCATAGAAATCATCATGAGTATTTTTTTTTTTCGTCGCACATCGTTGTTTTGCAGTCATAGCGTTTTACCCCCTTTTTTGATATTTAACAATCATTTTTTGCTTCATTCGTGTTTTTAGTCTTAAAATTATTTGTCGTTTGTAAATTTTATATTATCTTTGTGCCCAAAAACCTAATAGTGGGGGCTTTATACCCCTATGCTAACTGCTAAGATTAAGAACTAATATACAATTAAAACAACTTTTATGAAAAAACTCTTTTTGTATGCTTCCCTTCTGTGCTTAGGCCTGGGGTCCTGTACGAAGGACTATGTGGTGCCGGAAGGAGAATTGCCATCTTGGCTTGGCGAGAGTATCTACAAAGAGCTTCAGCAACCTTCACAGCTTCAGGGGTCTTTTACGACTTACTGCAAGCTCATCGACGACTTGGGGTACGCGGAGGTGTTGAGCAAAACTGGTAGTAAGACGATCTTCCCAGCCAATGATGAAGCCTTTGCAAGATTCTTTGCAGGCGGAAACAACAAGTTTGGTGCCAGCAGCTACGAGCAGCTGACCCGTTCACAAAAGGCTGAACTGCTGTTCTCTACGATGCTCGACAATGCCATCCTCATCGGAACACTGTCGAACAAGCAGAATGCCCAGGGCTCTATGCTTCAGGGCCAGTTGGTGAAGCACGCCACGAACATGCGTCTCACATACGCTGTGACCCCGTTCGCCCCCGAGGCTATGCCAGCCAACAACAAGTATTACTCGCGTTTCCAGAATGCAGGCCGTTCCATGTTCGCTGTGTTCGACAATACTGTAGCCCCGATGGTACACTTCACCGGTGAGTATATGCTGAAAAACAATATGACCGTGACAGGTGCCGACAGCGACTTCAAGATACTTACCGGCCATGACTACGTCGATGGCGATGCATACGTCTTCGACCGCAAGGTGGTGAAGAGCGACGTCGTGTGCCAGAACGGCTATATACACCAGCTCGACGAGGTGCTCGTCAATCCTGGCAATATGGCCGAGATTCTGCGTTCGGGCAGCGACACCCACTATCTCTCACGTATCCTGGACTATTACAGCTTCCCCGAAGCCGACCTGACGCTGACGGAGCAGTATCGTGAGACCTCGAGCACCATCGGTCAGGACACCGTGTTCTCCATCCGCTATCTGAGTAAGAACTCGCAGCGCGTCAAGCTGTCGCAGCCTTTGCGTGGCGTCACGGTGGCCGACAACCAGTTGCTCGACTTCGATCCGGGCTGGAACTACTATAACCCGACGCTGAAGGGCGGCTCCAGCGATGACGAGGCTGAGATTGCTGCATTCTTAGCTCCCGACGACGAGGCTGTGGAGAAGTACTTCCTCAACGAGTCGTCCTATATCCTGAAGAACCTTGGCGACCCGACGCTCGACATCACCGCAGCCAACCTCAATGCCCATCTTGATGCCGTCTTCAATAACGACCCGTCCATCTTCGCCAGCATCCTGAACAACGTGATGAAGCCCTATCTGACCAAGACGGTGCCCAGCACGTTCTCGACAGTGCAGAACGACGCCTTTGAGTTCCTCGATGTCACTCGTGACGACATCAAGCGCAAGAGCGACGGCAACTACGACGTCACCATTGCCAACAATGGCGTTATCTATAAGATGAACAAGCTCTTCGGTCCGAAGCTGTATAACTCAGTCCTCGGTCCGGCCTCTGTATATAAGGACATGCGCACGATGGGCGAGATGCTCAACGACCACCAGACCACTGCCGGTACAGCCTCGAAGCTCGGCGCCGACATGTACTACTACCTGCTCTCGATGAAGGCCCGCTACGGACTCTTCGTCCCCACCGACAACGAGACGCAGTTCATCATCATCGACCCCACGTCGGTGAAGGATGACGACGGTCTGAAGGGCCTGCGCTTCCGTTTCGACCCACAGGCCGACGGCTCTTTCCATGTGCTGGTGAAGAAATACATTTACCAGTCGGGACCCTACAATGAACTCAGCTCGTATGTGGAGACTGCCGGCGCGCAGGACATCAACATCGAGACCGGCTACTTCAACAGCCAGATTAAGGACTTCCTCGACTACTGCACCGTTGTGCTGGCCGACTCTACGGAGACGGGTAAGGGCAGTCCTCAGTACGGCCTCTACGGCAACCGCTATTACAAGACGAAGCACGGCGGCGTCATTGTCGTCGACGGCGACAAGGTGGCAGGCGGCCTGCAGGTGGACGACCCCTCGCAGTGGTCGACCATCACCCAGACTTTCGACGCCAACAGCCCCGACGCTAAGATTGAGAACGGTACCGTCTACCGTCTCGACTATCCGTTGCAGCCCACCATCAAGAGCGTGGAGCAAGTCTTGTCGCGCCCGGAGTTTTATGACGAGAGTGCCGACTACGACGTCAATGCACCTGAATACGACCACTTCCTGAACTTCTGCTACCAGTTCAATAATGAGGATATCTACACCTTCGCAGGCATTCTTACCGGTGGCGAGACTGAGGCTCAGAAGAAGACCAAGATGAAAGCCTACCGTATTATCGACGATAACAATAACTGGGGTATGCTCAGTGCCTATAACTATACGGTATATGCACCCACATACGAGGCTATGGTCAAAGCCCAGCAGACGATGGGCCTGCCCACCTGGAAGACGGTGCTCGCCATTGTCGAGAACTGGGAGAGCGTTGCCGACCAGTATGGCTTCAGCAGTCAGAGAGACGCTGCTGCCTACGTCAAGGAGATGTTAGACAAGATGACGCGTTTCGTACGCTATCACACGCAGAACAGCTCACTCTTTGCCGACCGCTACTTCAAGAACTATGATCCTGCAACCGGGCTGACGACCCCGGAGCCTTCTTATTCAACATTCTGTTCGAACTCTATTGGTATTGCCCAGACGCTGACCGTCTCTGGCGGTAACAACAAACTCACGGTGAAGGACGCCTCGAATACTCAGGTGACCATCAATGCCTCTTCGGCCAATGCCAACCTCATTGCCCGCGACATCACGACATCTGAGAAGAATGGCTACAAGTCTATCGAGACCTCGGCCTTCGTGACCGTCCATGGTATCGACACGCCGTTGTGCTATAACAGCAACAGAAAGTATTAAATTAGTAATTAGTAATTAGAAATTAGTAATTATGATTACCAAGATAAACAAGATATTATTGACACTCCTGTTCACATTTGTCGCCCAGACGATGATGGCACAGGGAACGGTCATATCAGGTACGGTGGAGGACGCTATGGGTCCGGTCATGATGGCCAATGTAACGGAGCGAGACGGCAATAACCGTATCGTCAATGCAACACAGACTGATATGATGGGTAACTTCTCGATGAAGATTGCCAATCCGAAGAACAAACTCGTCGTCTCCTACGTAGGCAGCAAGACCAAGACGCTGACTATCGGAACACAGAAGACCTTCAAAATCAAGATGGAAGACGACAAGACCACGCTGAAGGAGGTCACTGTCAAGGGACGCCGAACCAGTTCCGGCGGTCTGAACATCGACAAGCGCGAGATTTCCGTCTCGCAGCAGACGATGAGCATGGAGAATATCGAGGGTATGGCCTTCACCTCCGCCGACGAAGCGCTGCAGGGTGAGATTGCCGGTCTCGACATCGTCAACAATTCGGGTAACCTCGGTGCCGGAACGACGATGCGCCTGCGTGGTGTGTCTACCCTCAGCGGCAGTGCCGAGCCTCTTATCGTTGTCGACGACAAGATTTTTGAATACGATACTGCCGACTTCGACCCCGAGAACATGGACGAGGAGAAGTTCTCGTCGATGTTGGCTGTCAGCGTCGACGATATCGCCAGCATCACCGTTCTGAAGGATGCCGCCGCTACGGCCATCTGGGGCTCTCAGGGTGCCAACGGCGTTATCCAGATTACGACCAAGCGCGGTACACGCGGTAAACCCAAGGTGACGTTGGGCTATAAGTTCACGGGAACGTGGATGCCTGCCGGCTATGAACTGCTGAACGGTGACAACTACACCATGATGCTCAAGGAGGAGTTCTACAACCCCACGCAGAGTTCCTCGGCTACTTCCACTATCAACGAGATTAACTACGTGCCTGCCGAATCGTGGGCCGAGGCCAACAACTGGAACAAGAACACCGACTGGGTGGACGCCGTTTCGCAGTTCGGTGAGCAGCACGAGGCTAACTTCAACATCTCTGGTGGCGGTCAGAAGGCTACCTTCCGTATCTCAGCCAGCTATAACCACCAGTTGGGTACTGTCATCAAGCAGCGTCTGGACCGTCTCACCACACGTCTCGTGCTGGACTACAACGTGTCTGACCGCATCCGCTTCTCGACCAACTTCGCGCTGACTTATACCGACAACCTGAAGAACTATACCTACGGCAGCAGCAAGAACAACGGTTCGAACAATGCACTGCTCGCTATGGCATTGGCCATGGCGCCCAATGCCAGCATCTACCGCTACGACCAGTATAACAACAATACGGGCGAGTTCTTCCTGATGAACCCCGTGAGAAATGGTTTCACGCCTGACGATGGCAACTACACTTCCCAACAGCTGGTTGACGTCGTCAACATCGGCAACCCGGTGGCATACGCTAACAAGTCGTGGCAGAAGGAGAAGACCTACAGCATCGTGCCTGACTTCAATATCAAGTACGAACTGCTCGGTACGGAAAACGGCAAGCACCGCCTGACCTTCGACGGCCGCGTCTATTTCGATATCTATGCCTACTCAAAGCCGACCTTCATGCCGGGTAGCCTGTCGAACGGCAGCTATACCGACGGCGACTATAACTTCATTACCAATACGGAGCAGAACCAGTTTAAGATGGGCTCGCGCCTGAAGCTCACCTTCACGCCGGCCTTCAAGAACGAGGACTTCTACCTGACGATGATGGCATACTACGAAGCCGGCACGCAGAAGAATACTTACCAGTATCTCGGACAGAACTCCATACCTAACGGTATTGAGGATGCTACCATCACTGCCCGCCTCTTAGGTATGGACAACCAGCCGGGAACAACGAAGTCGGCTTGGCAGGACTTCGTCTACAACGCCCACTTCTCTTATAAGTCGCGTTACAACATCGGATTCGGTCTCCGTGGCGACGGCAACTCTAAGTTCGGTCCCGAGAACCCCTGGTTCTACTCACCCTCGGTGTCGTTGCGTTACAACCTCAGTGAGGAGCCGTTCTTCAAGCCGCTGCTCAAGTATGTGTCGATGCTCGGCATCCGTGGCTCATGGGGTATCACCGGTAGTTCCAGCGTATCTGTCGACAACTACTTCAACCAGTACACCTCGCGTGCAGGACGTTACGGCACAGGCTATTATACGACGATGAGCGGCATGAAGCTCGACGACCTGCGTCCTGAGAAGAAGATCGGCTACAACCTCGGCTTCAATATTGGCTTCCTTGACGATATCTTCGAGGTAGACATTAACCTCTATAAGGAGACAAAGAAGGACATGCTGATGAGGGCTATACCCATTCCGACATCGGGCACCTGGAACACCTCGACAACGCTTGCCTGGGGTAACGTGGGCGAGATGGAGAACAAGGGCTGGGAATTGCAGTTCAATGCCAACAAGTTTATCAAGATTAAGAAGTTCTCGGCTTCAGCTAACTTCAACCTGGCTCAGAACATCAACAAACTGTTGGAGATGGACCAGCGCGTGCTTGACAATATGAATACCGAGCCCAGCTACGACAGACGTGGTTCCAGCTCTATCCTCAGCCGCGTGGTGGTGGGCGACCCCCTTTGCTCTATCTACGGTTACAACAGCAATGGCGTGTTCCAGTATTCTTATGAATACCTCGAGAACTACAACACCAAGCAGCTCCAGCTGCAGGCCCAGGCTGCAGCCCGTGGCGAAGCCTACGACTGGAACTATGAGGCTTGGATTAACCAGCAGCTTGCTGAGGGTAAGACCTTCCCGGTGGCTACCGACGAGAACGGCAAGGTCATCATGACCAATACCGGCGTACCCAAGCACCTTACTTATTATTATGGTAAGACAGAGTATGAGTTCAAGGGTGGTGACGCCTTCTACGAGGACGTGAACCATGACGGTACCATCAACGAGCTCGACATCAAGTACTTAGGCAACTCGCTGCCGAAGATGCAGGGCGGTTTCGGCCTGACACTCCAGTATGGACAGTGGAAACTCGTCAGCCGCTTCGTCTTCCGTTGGGGCAACAAGATCATCAATACGGCACGCATGAACTTGGAAAGCATGTACGGCACGCAGAACCAGTGCGCCTCGGTGACATACCGCTGGCGTAAGGACGGTGACGTGACGGCTATTCCCCGTGCTCTCTATGGCACAGGCTACAACTACCAGGTCAGTTCGCGATTCGTAGAGGACGGCTCCTTCCTGCGTCTGAACAACCTGCAGATTTCCTACAGTGTGCCTAAGACTACTCTCAAGAAGTACGGCCTGAACACACTGACGGCTTACGTGACTATGAACAATCTCTTCTGCTGGACGAGGTACACGGGTATTGATCCTGAGGTTTCCGCAGGTACATATACTCCGGCTTCTGACGGTGCCACAACGCCAAGATCGCGGATGATCACTGCCAGCTTGAACTTTGGATTCTAACGACATTAGTAATTAGTAATTAGAAATTAGAAATTATGATTACCAAAATAAAAAATATCATCTCTGGAATCTGCGTCATCTGTGGTTTTTCTGCATGTGTCGATACTGTCATCCTGCCTGACAACAAAACGGTTGATGAAGACTACTGGCAGAAGAAAAGCGAGGTGGAAACGGTCGTCTCGGCAGCATACGCACAGTTGCGCGACGCTACAGCCATACGCAACATGATTATCTGGGGCGATTTCCGTTCCGACGAACTCGTCGTTACTGCGACACTGCCTGCATCGGCTGCTTACAAGACGGCTCTGGCGCAGATCTACTCGCTCAACATTGAGACGGAGAATGCGTTTACAACGTGGTATCCGTTCTACTCAGCCATTAATTACTGTAACCTCGTACTGCAGAAGGCTGAGAGTGTGATTGCAGTTGACCCCGACTATACGCGAGGCGACTATGATGCCAACAAAGCACAGGTACTGGCTCTGCGCGCCTTCTGCTATTTCTATCTGACGAAGGTGTTCCACGATATTCCTGTGACGCCTGGGGCATACCTTAACAGCAGTGATGACCTCAATGCCCCGCAGGCAACGCCCGACGAGGTGCTCACAATGTGTATCAACGACCTGAAGGAAGCATCGAGATATGCTATCTCTGGCTCTACCTATGGTGACTGGCGTGACAAGGGCTATCTGAATCAGGACGGTATCAACGCTGTCCTGGCCGACATCTATCTCTGGCGTGCCTCCGTCAACCGCAGTGCCAGCGACTATCAGGCTTGCGTGGAATGTTGCGATAAGATTATCAATGCCAAGAAGGAAGCCTATGAGCAGGGCGGCACCCGCCGCCACAGGGCCGACGACGAGGAGAAACCCTACTACCTTGCTGACTACAATAATATGTATGATGACCTCTTCGGTCAGACAGGTCAAAATGCTGATGAGAGCATCTTTGAACTGCAGTATCGCAGCTCAAGTGCCAACAATGTTGGGCTCGATCAGATGTATTTCCGCTACAATAGTTCCAGCTCTAACGGCTTTGGCTATCTGAAGGCATCATCAGTGTTCGGAAAGGTTGACAACACCGGTAATGGCGTGTGGAATAATTCTGTTGACCAGCGACTCTATGAGTTCCTCTACGATGCCAACAGTTCCAGTATGGAGCAGTTCGGCATACGTAAGTTCGTGGCCTCAACATCGGCAGGCACTAACAACACGGCCGACTCCAAGCGCGACACCCGTTCGAATGTCCAGCAGAACTGGATCTTCTATCGCTTGACCGACGTGATGCTGATGAAGGCAGAGGCTTTGGTACAGCTCTATGACTTAGGTGGCAAGGCCGATGACGACACCCGTAACGAGGAGGCTTTCGAAATCTGTAAGTTCGTCAACGAACGCGCACTCTCCGATGCCAATAAGTCTTCTTATGCGCTGAAGTATTCTACCTATAAGGACAAGATGGAACAGCTCGTCTTGGCAGAGCGTGCCCGTGAGCTGTGCTTTGAGGGTAAGCGCTGGTTCGACCTCATGCGCTACAACTACCGCCACACGGCGAATCAGGCCGACCTGACGAAGAAACTGACGGAAGGTTATGTGGCCAACAGCGACGTGTTCTTTGAGCTGGCACTGCGTAAGTATGCTGTACCTGCTTCCATGAGAGCCAAGATGCGCGACGAGCGTTATCTCTATATGCCTATCAACCAGGACGAAGTGGAGATTAATACCAGTCTCGTTCAGAACCCTGTCTATAAATCGGCTTCAAGAAAATAACCCCATTGTTGAACAAGTTCACAACCAAAAGATATGAATAAGATAATATTTAACATAGGAAAGATGTTGGCTTTCGGGTGTGTTGCGGTGATGTGCCTCGCATCATGCAATGAGGAACCCGACGGCTCCGATCTCTTCTCTGCCGACCAGAAGACCATTGCTGAGCTGCTGCGCGATAGGTCTGACCTGACTGCCTTCTACCGCATCTTGGAGAAAGGCGGCTTCGACAAGTATATGGGAACGTATGGCGAATATACCTGCTTCGCACCGGTGAATAGCGGTGTGAACAGCTATCTCGACAGCCTCTACAATGATGAGTCTTATCTCATCTCAAGAAACAAGTTGAAGCATAATGGCATTACGGAGGTCGCCAACTGGAACACTCTCGACGTGATAGCCAAGGTGAACCTCATGACCGACTCCCTCTGTGATGACATTGCACGCTTCCACCTCTCAGGTGAAAAGCACATGCAGGTAGACCTCGACGGTACGGGTACTACCTGGACAACGATGAAGACGGGGCGTAGCATTCGCGTCGGCACGTTCGGCGAGGATGCCTACAATCCTGATTACATCGGCTTTACCAGCCTTAATGACATCTCGGCCATCACCGACGGCGACATCGAGGCTATCAACGGTATTCTGCACATCTGCTCGCATGTCATTCCGCGTTCGGACCGTACGACCGACGACCAGCTGCGTGTAGAGGGCGAGAAAGACCTCAGCATCTTCTATGCAGCATTGGAGGCTACAGGTTTCACAAACCAGCTGATGGCTGAGAAGAAACTGAATGCTGACGGTACGACAAAGACCTACGAACTGCAGAAGCACGAGGACCGTGACGGTAACTCACTCTATTATCCTAAGGAGTGTATGATCAAGTGGACGGTCTTTGCCGAGACCGACGACGTGTTCCGCGCTGCCGGCATCAATAATCTTGATGATCTGAAAGCCAAGTGTGCTGAATGGTATGGCAACTGTGGCGCCTGGTATGACTATGTCAACGAGAAGGGTATCCGCATCAGTACGGGCGACGACTATACCAACCCGTTTAACGTGCTGAATATGTTCGTGGCTTACCACATACTGCGCGCTGGCATGCCTATCGACCGCATCGTCTATGAGAAGAACAAGAGCACCGATGCTTCTTGGAACTTCTGTTTCGGCTACGAACCGCAAGAGTATTTCGAAACCATGCTTCCCAATACCATATTAAAGGTGTGGGAGACGAACCCCAAGACCACGAAGAACCTGTGGCTGAACCGCTATCTGACGAACAACACGCTGACCTCAAAGCTCGGACTCTTCGGTATGCCTAACGATGGCGACCACACACTGATTTTCGCCGGTGTGCCCGTCGACCGCGAAAACAGCGTGGAGACACTGAATGGCTATATACACCGCATCAAGGGCATACTGAAGTATGACCAGAATGCCAAGGACGCCCTCCACGAACGTCTGCGCTTCGACTCGTCGACCTTCCTCTATGAGCTGATTAACAATGGTCTGCGTGGCGCTACACCTGCAGAGGTAAGCACGCTCAATGGCGGTGGTAATGGTGATCGTGTGGCTTTCGAGAATACGTTCTTCGACAATATCGTTTGCTACAATCCCGGAACACTGCTTCGCTTCAACGTGATGGGAGCATGGCGCGCCCACAACTCCGACCAGTTCCAGGGATGGGATGTCTACGACTTCGCCATCAAACTGCCTCACGTACCGACAGGCGAGTATGAGTTGCGTATCATCTATCCCCCGATGGCTCGTGGCGGTCTGATGCAGTTCTATCTGGGCAACTCGTCGAAGCAGTCAGACATGGTGGCTATCGGCATTCCTTTCGATGCCTGCGCCAATCCCTACGAGGACGCCACCATCGGTTACGAGGACATCGTAAACCGTGCCGACGACGAGACGTCGGACTGCGGCGTGGAGAGCGACCAGCGTATGCACGTCCGCGGTTATATGCGTGCTCCGGCTTCCTTCTCGCGTGGAACCTACAATTCGGTTACCGACCCGCTGTCGTATAACGAAGACGACATCTATTCGGCTGCCAGCCAGATCATCGGCTCTACCAGCTGCCGCTCTGAGACCGGCTACGGTACGATGATGCTACGCCGTATCATTACCACGCAGCGCTTCGAGCAGGGTAAGGACTATTGGCTGCGTATTAAGAACCTGGTGAACGATACCAACCTCGGCTGGTCGTTCGACTTCGTAGAACTTGTACCCCTTGACATTGTCAACAGTCAGACGATGACCGAGGACTGGTATTAAAGCGGGCTTCGCCCTAAATTAGGAATTAGAAATTAGGAATTAGAAATTATGATTACCAAGAATATCAAGTATTATCTCGTCGCTTGTATGCTGTGCTGCGGCGCTGCCGCAGTCACCAGCTGCACCGATTATTCTGACTATAACACGGTGCCTGAGGATCCGCAGCCGGGAGCTAATATGACGTTGTGGGAGAATATCAGCAGCGACCAGCAGCTGACCAAGTTTGCTGCCCTTGCCCGCAAGTGCAACTTCTCGGAAGCCCTCAACAGCCCACGCTTCTATACCGTCTGGGCACCTGTTGACAACGCCATCAGCGATGATGAGTACAATCGCCTGATGGCCAGCGACAGCGCCACGATTGTGAAGCAGTTCATACAGCAGCACATCACGGAGTATAACTATCAGGTGTCGGCTGCTCAAGACAGTGTCACCATCGTATCGCTCAATGCCAAGCATCATCCCTTCACACAGACGGCATTCGACGGTTACAACTACTTGTCTGTCAACAGCCCGTCAACCAATGGCGTGCTGCATAAGATTAACGGTATGTCGGAGTTCTACTACAACCTCTATGAGAACATTGACAGCCTCGCGGGATGCGACTCCATCAAGAAGTACATACAGAAGTACGACGAGTACTATCTTGACGTCAACGCCTCCGTCATCGGCCCGCTTCGCGACGGTAAGCAGACCTATTTGGACTCTGTGATGAAGAAGCGTAACAACGTAATCCGCGAAATCATGCGTGCCGACTTGGATAATGAGGACAGTACATACTGTATGTTCATTCCCAACGACGATGCCTGGAATGATGCTTACGATAAGGTCTATCCATGCTACAACTTTATTGCGAAAATGGACTATATGGATCTGACGAAGAAGACGACGGTCGCCTCTTCCATCAAAGCTACTGATGCTAAGGCTGAGAAGGCTGCCACGGCTTCCGGCGATTTGCAGGACTCACTGACCTGCCGTAACATTGTTAGCAATCTTGTCTTCTCCAAGAGCTGGCCTTACAACCAGCCTCTCTTTGGCAATGGTTCCTTCAATGCCGGCGACTCTGCGTACACCACTTCCAGGAAATATCTCACTCACATGAATGAGCTGTTGAACCATACGGTGGCTACTGGTGAGATGAGCAACGGTATGACGCGTATCGTCGATTCGCTTGCTTTCCGTTCATGGCAGACCTACAATCCTGTGATTAGCACGATGTATCCCGATGCTACGATGAAGGTGAAGAAGCTGACAACCCACAATATCGCCAAGGACTATCTCGTCGGACGCGACAGTCTCTTCAGCAAGGTTCCCCCCATGATTCGCCAGTGGATACTCCCCGAGAAGTCGCGTTTCTTCTCATACGTGGCTGTCGACAATGCCAATATTGACGGCTCTACCGGTGTACCCGAATTCGACTTCGCCCTGAAAGGCGTACGCTCGACCACCTATCATATCTATGTGGTTACCGTTCCCGCACAGGTAGAGGAGCCTCAGGCCGCCGTGAAACCTTACTACCTGCGCTTCTATCTCAGCTGGACGGATGCTGCCAACAAGCAGCAACTCACAGTGCTGCCACAGGGGGCTAATGCTGGTATTGAGATTACTACCGATGAAGGTAATAACGGCACGAAGCTGATATGCCTGGGCGACCCTGGACGTGTCAACGTCATTGACCTCGGTGAGTTCACTTTCCCCGCCTGCTATTATGGACTGGATGCCTATCCAAACCTGATGATGACACATACGAAGAAATACACATCCTCTGCTAATCGTAGTAAGTACGACCAGCAGATGCGTGTGGCAGGCGTTTACCTCGTTCCGAAGGAATATAACGACTTATGGGCAAACTCTGATAATGAATAATGACAACGATGAAACATACGATATTTAACTTCATACAGCGTCAGAGTCTCAGACTCTCACTCTGTGCCATCGCTTTGACAGCAAGCTCTGTGGCTTTTGCTCAGGATGAATTCGAGGAAGACGAGAATTCTACGGCCATCAAAGCGCCTAAGCGCGCCAAGGTTGTCGATACCAACCCGACCTTCACCTTGCAGGGTGTCGTTGTCGATGAAGCCACGAAGAAGCCTGTGGCTGGTGTGCGTATACAGACCCTCAGTGACAACCGCTATGTGGCCATGACTGACGAAGAGGGAAAGTTCACCATTAAGGTGCCTACTTTCACAACATCACTCTTCGTTCAGGCTCCGGATTACTTGTCACAACAGGTCGCTATTGTTCCTGGTGACGAGAAACAGAAGGTGAGCATCCGACTGCTGAGTGATGCTTTTGCCACGATGTATCAAAACGGTACTTCGATAACGGCTACCAACAGCTTCGTCTCTGACGGCAATGGCTTGACGATTGACGAGGAGATGACATCGAAACTCGGTGGTGACATCCGTATGAACATGCATTCGGGTAATCTTGATCAGGGTGCTGCGATGTTCATACGTGGTATCAGCTCTATTAACGCCAACGCCCAGCCGATGGTCATCCTTGATGGCGTCGAACTGGACATGCAGCGCGACAGACAGTCACTGCATTTGGGCGATATCTTCAATGTGCTGTCAACGATTTCTCCCGAGGATATCGATAAGGTGACAGTGCTGAAGAATGCAACGGCACTCTATGGTGCACGTGGCGCCAATGGCGTAATCCTGATTGAGACCAAGCGTGGACACTCTATGGCTACGCGCATCGATGCCAAGCTTGGTGTCGGCTGGACGTTTGTTCCCAGCAGTCCTACCATGATGGATGCTTCCCAGTACCGTAACTATGCGGTGGAGCAGTTGGGAACCATTCCCGAGGTGCAAAAGCGTATCGGTTCTTCTACCAATCCTTTGCAGTTCAACTTCCTGAACGATGCCCAGGACGGCTATTACTACAACACCTATCATAACGATACAGACTGGAATGATTATGTTACCCGTACTGCGCTGACGCATAACTACAGCATCAACGTGCAGGGTGGTGATGACATCGGTATGTATAATCTCTCTGTGGCTTATATACAGACGATGAAGAATATCGAGAACACCAGCTTCGACCGCATCAATGTGCGTTTCAATACCGACATCAGCTTGCTCTGGAACCTGAAGACGAAGTTTGATATGTCGTTCTCGCGTACCAATACGAACCTCTTTGACGAGGGCATCGCTGCCGACCTCAATTCGGGGGTGATTACCTCACCGGCTTTCCTGACCCTGGTCAAGAGTCCTTTGCTCAATCCGTACCAGTATAACAAGAATATCGAGGCTTTCACATCACTGCTTTCTGACGCTGACAATCTCTACAGCACCTTGGATGACGGCAACTACTCGCTGGCCAATCCGCTGGCACTGATCACCAACGGTAGCGGCGAGCGTAAGAACCGTAATGAAAACACGTTCTTCAATGTGACAATCACGCCGACCTATGAGATTAGCAGAGACTGGAAACTCACATCTCACTTCAGCTACTACCTCAACCGCAACTCACAGGCCTACTACCGTCCAAATATCGGTCTGCCTTCGTTCGCTATTGAGAACCTCGGTACAGTCTATTCTAAGACTGCCTCTATTTTCTCGAAGGAGATTAACGTCTTGAGCAATACCCATTTGGATTGGAACAAGAAGATTGGTGCTCATACCATCGCGGCTATGGGCGGCTTCCGCTACAACTATTACTCATACGACAACAGTGACCTGACGACGCAGTATTCGACGAAGCTCGAGGATGACAAGAACCCGAAGCTGGCCACAGGAAACAACGTCTATTCTACTGTTGCTGGTGCCGACGATGTGTGGAAGAATATGCAGTGGTATGTTTCAGGCGACTACAACTACATGAACAAGTACTTCGCTACTGTCTCCGTGCTGGCTGAGGCTAACAGCCGTTTTGGTTCTAATGCTGATGGTGGCGTGAAGATGTTTGGCACGAAGTGGGCTATCTTCCCCAGTGTACAGTTGGGATGGGTGTTGACTAATGAAGCGTGGTTCCCCAAGCATAGCGGTATCAACTACCTGCGTCTGAACGCAGGCTTCGATGTCAGCGGTAATGATGGCATCAGCAACTATGCTGCACGCACTTCGTTCAACACCGTTCGTTTCAACTATACCGAGATTGGCATGCAGCTCACGAATGTCGGTAACGAGGAAATCAAGTGGGAGTCGACGTCGAAGTTCAATGTCGGCCTGCAAGCTTACTTCCTTCAGAACCGCTTAGGTGCTACATTCAACTATTTCATCCATAACACTAAGGACCTGTTGGCTCTCAAGAGTTTCGAGAACCCCATTGGCGGTATCAACAACTATTGGACTAACGACGGCGAGTTGCGCAACACCGGCTTCGAGGTTGGTATCAACGGCAAGCCTGTCGTCATGAAAGACTGGCACTTAGAGCTTGGCGCTACGGTAGGTCACTACAAGAACGAAGTGAAGTCACTGGCCAATGGTGACTACACCTCTTCTATCTATGGCACTAACAATATCTTGACGGCTGTGGGCAATCCTGTGGGTGTGTTCTACGGCTATAAGACAAAGGGTGTCTTCTCGACGACGGCTGATGCCCAGGCTGCCAACCTCTATATTCTTGACGAGACGGGTGCCAAGCACTACTTCGCAGCGGGCGACGTCCACTTCGAAGACCTGAACAATGACGGCAAGATTGACGATAGCGACAAGACCATTATCGGCGATCCTAATCCCGACATCTATGGAAACATCTTCCTCAATGTCAACTGGAAACGCTTCACCTTGGGCGTGACGTTCAACTACAGCTTGGGTAATGATGTCTACAACTACCAGCGCTCTGTCCTCAACAGCGGTGCTACACTCTACAACCAGCAGGTGGCTGAGGTAGGCCACTGGCGCTATGAGGGACAGCAGGCTGACCTGCCCCGCCTGAACTATGGCGACCCGATGGGCAACAACCGCTTCAGCGACCGTTGGATAGAGGATGGCTCGTATCTCCGTATGAAGAATGTCAAGCTTACCTATCAGGTGCCGTTCCCAGAGGCGTGGCAGTCGTGGCTGCAGGGCATCTCTGTATGGGCTGAGGGCAGCAACCTCTTCACCCTTACACGCTACACGGGTAGCGATCCTGAATTCTCTGCCAGCAACAACCAGCTCTACCAGGGCATCGACTGCGGTAACATCGTTCAGGGACGCATCTTCTCTATGGGTGTCAAGATTAATCTGTAAATTAGAAATTAGAAATTAGTAATTATGATTACCAAGAATATCACGAAATATCTCATCGCATGTTCGCTGTGCTGCGGCGGTGCCGCAGTCACCAGCTGCTCCGACATGCTTGAGGCAGACAGCTCGCGTCAGTTGTTCGACCCGGCTCTCGACCAGAAGACCGACTCCGTCTTCTATGCATACGGCATTATGGAGGCTATGCAGCAGTTGGCCGACCAGTATTACTTCCAAAACGAAATGCGAGGCGACTTGGTGAAGCCTACTGACAAGGCATCTACGCACCTGCGCAACCTGGCCTCGTTCTCTGCTGATGCTACCAATAAGTACGATAGCGTCTATCTGTATTATAAGGTCATCAACAACTGCAACTACTATCTCGCTCATCGTGACACCACGCTCGCAACTGGCGCCCGCAACGTCGTCTGTAACGAGTACGCCGCTGTTGCCTCGTTCCGAGCCTGGGCCTATCTGCAGCTCGCACGTCAGTATGGCGCTGTGCCTTACATCACTGAACCCGTCACCACCATTGGCCAAATCAATGCCAATACCACGATGACCAACTATCAGACCATTCTTGCCGGTGAGGCTCAGATGCTCGAAACACTCAAGGCCCGCTACACAGAGGATCAACTCGCCGTGCCTACCTTCGGGCAGACATCGCGCTCTGTGGGCTATCTCAACTGGGGCGATCAGGAGAAGTTTATCAACCCACGCAAGTGCTTTATCCCGCTCAACGTCGTCCTGGGTGACATCTACCTCGAACTTGGACAGTACGAGCAGGCCGCTACCTGTTATTATCAGTACCTGCGCTACGAAGGGCTTGGTGGCATCAGCAATATCTCTGTCAACTACATCAACGATATGAGCACCAGGTATAGTCAGTACAGTCCCATCTTCAAGGACTTCACAGAGTGGCCTGTAGACTATAATACAACTCCAGACGGTAAAGATAAAAGTCTCAATATAACCTTTGCAGAAGAAGCTTCTAAGAACAGATGGATTAGTTCATTTAATCACAGTCCTTCTCCTGGCGATGTTATCTCTTATATACCTATGGCTGTGAATTATTCGATGGGCAAGACAACAGAAATACCATCCTCCTATGGCTACAACTACTATGGTATAGAACGCAATAGCGCTGTATCTTCAGATGTTTCGTTCGGCTTCAACTGCCCTAAAACTGAAAATATTCAGATTGTGCCATCACAGGCTTATTGTGACTCTGCTCGCCAGGCTCAGTATTACTACTGCACTGAAAAGGCGAAGACCGTACCTGAATATTGGATTATAAAAAGTGGGCCTTTTGGCGACGCTCGTGCTTATATAGTTAGTCAGGGTAGTGGCGCGGACTCCTCTTTTATTTATACTTTTAAACCATCAACAGCCTATGTCCTGCTATATCGTAACTCCACGGTATGGCTCCACTTGGCCGAGGCAATCAACCGCATGGGCTATCCTGATGCAGCTTTCGCTGTACTGAAGAACGGTATACATTCTGGATTGTCTAGTTACCGTTATATGGAGGTGTATCTCAAAGACCAGGCTGGCAATGACTCCGTCGACGAGTCGGGTAAGAGGGTGCTTGATAAGATGCAGTCGCACATCGATGACAGGTACTATCTTACCCCCGAGTCATACGAATTGCTCACCACCCGTCTGCCGTTCCTTTCTCAGGCTAACTCCGACATCTTCAAGAACGGAACCACCAAGGCATTCGTCGGCATACACTCCCATGGCGCAGGACTTGTAGAAGACTTATATCTCTATTCTACCTATCGCTACAGTACTGTCCTCAACGCTAAGATTGCCGACATCAGCAAGAAGTTTGGTCTTAGTCTGACCAGCTACTCCAAGGACGACTATATCAATGCGATGGAAGATCTCTTGTGCGACGAGTACGCTATGGAGTTCGCTTTCGAAGGCACACGCTTCTCCGACCTGCGCCGTCTGGCCCTCCACAAGAATCAGGCCGGTACTTACGGAGGTAACTTCGGCGACCGCTGGCTCAGTCGTATGCTGCAGCATAATGCTGCCGGCATTACCACTCAGAATTGCTACTTGCCCTATAAGTAAACATTGAATGAAGAAGTTCATCGTAATCTGCGCCCTTACCGCTTTGACTGTGTCTGCGGCGAGGGCGCAGTTCGTTTGGTTCGACGGTCAGCATCCCGTCACGTATCAGGTGGTCGGCAAGACCGATCCCGTGGTGAAAATCGCCCTCCAGATGTTCAGCGGCGATATGGAGCAGGTGACGGGTATGAAGGCGGTCGCCTCAAAAAAGGCCACGATCCGTATCGTTCAGGGAAAGGGAACGGATGACGGTTTCCGTCTCAGCGTTTCTCCTGAGGGACAGATACTTGTCGAAGGACATAACGGCCGTGGCGCAGCCTACGGACTGCTCGAACTGTCACGTATGGCGGGGGTCTCGCCCTGGGTGTGGTGGGGCGATGTCGTGCCTGAACGGAAGACGCGCCTGGCGTTGCCTTCCGACTTCCGCATGGAGCATACCCCGTCGGTAGCTTATCGTGGCATCTTTATTAACGATGAGGACTGGAGCCTGCGCCGTTGGTCGGCTGACAATATGGGGCCTCAGACTTACAAGCGGCTGTTCCAGCTCTTGTTGCGCCTGAGGGCCAACATCCTCTGGCCGGCTATGCACGAGGGGACGCCGGGCTTCTTCACCGTCAAGGGAAACAAGGAGATGGCCGACTCGTTCGGCATCCTTATCGGCACCAGCCACTGCGAGCCTCTGCTGCGCAACAATGTCGCCGAGTGGGACCATAGCTCCCGTGGTTCATATAATTATATGACCAACCGCTCACAGGTACAGCAGTACTGGAAGGAACGTCTGCAGCAGGTGAAAGGTTCCGAGGAGTTCTTTACCATAGGTATGCGCGGCATCCATGACGGCTCTATGGAGGGCGTGAAGACCAAGCAGGAGAAGCTCGACGGTCTGCAGCAGGTCATCGACGACCAGCGTGAGCTTATCCGCAAGTACTATCGTAAGGATGTGGAGCGTGTGCCGCAGGTCTTTATCCCGTATAAGGAGGTTCTGGAAATCTACGAGAGTGGTCTCCGCGTGCCTGACGACGTGACGCTGATGTGGTGCGATGACAACTACGGCTACATGACCCGCCTCTCGGATGCCGAACAACAGCAACGGCAGGGTGGGGGAGGCGTCTACTACCACCTCAGCTACTGGGGGCGGCCCCACGACTACCTGTGGCTGACGACGACGCAGCCAGGACTGGTATACTTCGAGATGCGTGCTGCCTACGACCACAACTGTCGCCGTCTGTGGATTGCCAACGTCCACGACCCGAAGGTGGCTGCCTACGACCTGGAGCTTTTCCTCGATATGGCGTGGGATATTGAAAGCCTCACCCCCAGCCCCTCTCGCAAGGAGAGGGGAGTGGTTACTCTGGAGCAGCATTTGCAGAACTGGCTCTGTACGCAGTTTGGCACGACGGTGGGACGTGCCATTGCCCCGTCGATGCGTGAGCTCTATCGCCTCAATGCCATTCGTCGGCCGGAGTTTATGGGCTGGACGCAGGTGGAACTCGATAAGAAGAAATATCCTGGTGGCAAGTCGGTGCCAACGACCACGTCGTTCACGCCTGTTGAAGCTTGCCAACGCCTGGCCGACTTCGGCGCTATAGAAGCGACTGTCGATGCCTACGCCCGTCTGGTACCACCATCACTGCAAGACGCCTATTTCGCGGCAGTGCTCTATCCCGTCCATGCTTCAGCAGCCATGAGCCGGAAAATGCTCAGCGACTCTGTCGCCAGTAGCCGTGCCTACGATGAGATACAGCAGTTGACGGCGCGCTACAATCAGCTGAACGGCGGCAAATGGCAGCATCTTATGTCATCGGCTCCTCGTCAGTTGCCTGTATTCGGACAGGTGCGGACGGCATTGGCAACTGACAGTGCTACAGATGATACCTACGTCAGTAGGAACGCCTGCCAATGGACGTCGGCCACCGCCGGCTGTCAGCCTATCGGGATGCTTGGTCATTCTGGTCGGGCCGTCGCCATCCCCAAGGGAGGTGAGACGGTCTACGAGTTTGAGACGCTACAGGATGGCGCTGCCACGCTCTACACCGCCATGATACCCACGCAGCCCAACGACAAGGGCGACCTGCGCTATACGGTGCAGATAGACAACGAGCCAGCCCAGACGATTTCGCTGAAAGAGAAGTACCGCTCCGAATCCTGGAAGCTGAACGTGCTACGCGGTCAGGCACTGAAGCAGACCGCCGTGAGCGTTACGAAAGGTCGCCATACACTGCGCATAAAAGCTCTCGACGACCATGTCATCTGCGACCAGTGGATGCTCGACTTTAAGAACAACCGCAAGTTTTACGTCATACCAGCCATGTAAATATGAAAAGGTTATTTGTTTTTTTGACTTGCCTGACAGTGGCGATAGCCACGCAGGCCCAACAGCGAAGTTATAATGTCGTGTTCATCGGCAACAGCATCACCTATGGCGCCCTGCACGAACAGCCGCAGCAGACCGCTCCGCCCGTGCAGTGCGGCCTCTGGCTGTCGGCACAGCCTGACGTCGACGCCGTCTACGTAGCCAACTGCGGACGTAGTGGCAAAACCACGTACCACTTCCTGCCCAACAAGGCCGACGTCATTCCTGCTGGCGACCCCACCTATTTCCCCGATGTGGTCAAGAGCACCCGCCAGTTAGTGAAAGACCATCCCGGACTGCCGCTGCTGTTCAGCATCATGCTCGGTACCAACGACTCCGTGGAGCGCAAGCATAACTCACACACAACGCCCGACAATTTTGTCGGCAACCTCTGCGCCATCATCGACTCGCTGCTGACGCTCTGGCCTGACGCTCATGTCGTGCTCAACAAGCCTATCTGGTACACCCCCGACTACGTGACCAAGAACGGTTCCGTGGCTTCCAAGAAGAGCCAGCAGCTCATTCACGAGTACCACCGTTGCTTCGCCGAGGTGGTAGCCCGTTGCAAGGCTGGCCATGTACACGTGGGCGATGCCGAGGCGTATGACTATTTCAAGAAAAACTGGCGTACCGACATCATTGAGGAGAAAGACGCCCGTGGCCACAGTTACTGGCTGCACCCCAATCCTCAAGGTGCCAGGCGTCTGGCTGAGTTCTGGGGCAAGGCGATCCTGCCCGTCTTGAAGACGATGCCCGCCATCGACCCGCTGAAAGGCCGGAAAATCGGCTTCATCGGCGACAGCTACGTGCGCAACCACCGCGAACCTATCGAGAACACGTGGCACTACAAGTTTGCCGCCAAGCATGGCATGGAGTACTACAACTACGGGCGCAACGGCAACTGCATCGCCCTCGACCTCAAGCAATGGGGCACGGGTATGTACCAGCGTTACAAGGATATGCGTGACGACCTCGATTACGTCGTGGTCATTGCCGGTCATAATGATGCGTCGCAGGGACGTCTCGACAGCATCGGCGTCGATACCTTCAAGGAGCGGTTGCGCATCCTCTGTGAAGGCCTAATCGAGAAATATCCCCATGCCCGTATGTTCTTTTTCACGCCATGGGCTTGTGAGGGCTTCGTAGGGTCGCCTCGCCAAACGGTTGTCGACGCGATGCTTGAGGTGTGTGGCTCCTATGGTATTCCCGTGTTTGACGCCGCCCGCTTCAGTAACATCTTTGTCACCAGCGAGCAGTTCCGCAAAATCTATTTCCAGGGCGGCAAGGGCACCGACACCGCCCACCTCAATGCCCGTGGCCACGACCGCTTCCTGCCCGTCGCCGAACACTTCCTGTTGCCCTATATGCTGCCATGAGACGTTTGTTCCTGTTTCTTAGCCTGTCACTTGTGGCTGCGTCAGCCGTTGCCCGCCAAAAAGTGCCAGTCATCCTCGTGGCCGGACAGTCCAATGCCGACGGACGTGTGCCGATGGCCGACTTCCCTCAGGACATCGTGTATAAGTACTGCCGCTGGAGCTATGGCAAACAGAGTCGTCAGCGTTCGTCAAAGGTCGTTGAGGCGTTGTACAGGTTGCAGGGCGAGGACGACAATTTCCATGTGGTCGATGCCGCCGACCTCAGTCTGCTGAGTGACCGTCTCCATTTCGATGCGCTCGGTGCCTTGACGTTAGGGCACCGTGTGTTCGATAGGATGATGCGTCGCTCCGCCGACGTATGGCCCGTCACAGACCCTGCCGTGAAAAAGAGCCTCAATGGTGAGTGGCAGTTGAAGGTCATCGAGGGAATCGATGACCACTCTGAAGGCGTGCCCGTGGCCGACGAGAGCTGGGGTCGAATACCCGTGCCCGGCTGTTGGGAGGCATACGGCTTTTGCAGACCTAAATACAATTATCCCGACTCGCTGACGGGCTACTACCGTACGACGTTCACCGTGCCCGCCGAATGGAAAGGCCAGCAGGTGATGATTCGGCTTGACGGTGTGCTGCGCGGCTACGACCTATGGCTCAACAATCAGTATGTCGGCACGTGGGAGAGTGGCTATAATACCTGCCTCTTCGACCTGACCCCCTATCTGACGGAGCGCGCTTCCCGTGGCGAGCCGCAACAGTTGGCCATGCGTGTCTACAGCCAGTTTAAGGGCTATGAGTTCGACTGCTTCGACGACTGGGCCGCGATGGGCATCTTCCGCGATGTCACGCTCTTCGCTGTTCCCGAGACTCATCTGAGCGACCTCACCGTGACGACGAAAATGGATGGCGAGGTGACAGTGAAGGCCGAGGTGGCCAATGCTACCAAGAACACCACGACAGCTTACGAGATCTACGACGCCGAAGGACGCCTGGTCTCGACGGGTGAAAAGATTGTCAATCCGCTTCTGTGGACGGCTGAAACACCTTATCTCTATACTTTAAAGGTATATGTCAAAGACAAGAAACGTACGTTGCAGACTTTCACGCAGAAGATAGGCATTCGCGAAATATCCGTTGATGGCAATATCCTGAAGGTGAATGGTAGCCCCGTTAAGCTGCGCGGCGTCAACGCCCACTCGACCGACCCCGCCACTGTGAAGGTCATTTCCGATGACCTTACCCTCAAGGATATGCGGATGATGAAGGAGGCCTCCGTCAACTACATGCGTCTGAGCCACTATCCCCGCGAACCCCGCTTCTACGAGTTGGCCGACTCGTTGGGCTTCTATCTCGTCGACGAGGTGCCCTTTGGCTTTGGCGACAAGCATCTCTCCGACCGTAGCTATCAGGACATCCTGAAGACCCGTGCATTGGCTACCGTCACCCGCGATAAGAACCATCCCTCAGTCATCGTGTGGAGTGTCGGCAACGAGAACCCTCTGCCGCAGACTTGTGTCGAAGTGGGTGACTACGTCGGTCAGCTCGACCCCTCACGCCCCTACTGTTTCCCGCAAGTAGGCAGCTATTTCCGCCATTTCTGGGATAATAGTAAAAACAATGCGGCAGCAAATTCTTCACTCTTCACTCTTCACTCTTCACTTAATAACGCCTTCCCGTCGAAGGCTCCCGTCTATGCCCCTCACTATCCGACAACGGGTCAGATAGGTGGCTTTTATCAGCACCTTGACCGTCCCGTCATTTTTACAGAGTACTGTCATACTCTGGGCATCTCGTTCGAAGACCACGACCGTCAGTGGGAGATCATTGAGCGCACACCCGGCATCGCCGGCGGCTCCGTCTGGGAGTGGGCCGACCAGGGTATGCCCTTTGTCAGGAAGAACGACGGCATCAAGTGGCGTTCCGACGGTGCTGATCGCGACCAGTGTGTCTATACCCATAAGGATGGCGGCTTCATGATGTACGGAAACTACGGCACCGACGGTCTGGTCTATGCCGACCGTACGCCGCTGCCCAACTACTACGAGCTGCAGCATAACTACGCGCGTGCTTTCGTCCGTTCTGTCTGTTGCTGTGACACAGCAACAGACTTGACGATTGCCAACCGCTACGACTTCCTGAACCTCAAGGGCAACGTCACCTTCCGCTGGTATCTGACCGCCGACCGTGACACCGTGACCCGAGGCAGCTTCTCGCCGGACTGTGCCCCGCGCGCGTCCGTTCCTTATACGTTGGTACTTCCTGCGCTTCAGCAGAACCGCTTGGCTCTGCTCCAGTTCGACCTCACCGACGAAGATGGTCACACCTTCCTTCATCAGAGTTTCGTGCTGCAGAAACCAGCCGTACAGTGGACAGGAACAGACTCTCCCATGTCATGCGTTCAGGAACAGACCGTCCGTACAGGACGCAAGCTGACGATGGCAGAGCGTAAGACCCAGCGCGAACAGATGATTCCCCGTTATCTGCTGCCGATGGATAACCGTCAGGTGAAAGCCGACGTACAGACGACACAGATAGACGGCGGACAGGAAGTGGCGTTCACGCTGACGCCAGACACCACTGACGTGTTCCGCGCAGAATTAGGCTTGGCATACTTGCTCACCCCGGAAATCGACCGTGTGCAGTGGCTGGGCTACGGCCCCTTTGCTGGTTATCCCGGTCGTCATCAGGCCAACCGCTACGGCATCTGGGCCAAACACATGGACGACCTCTACTTCGAGGGTAATCACAACGGTGTCGATGCCGCTTTCTTCTCCGACAAGGACGGCAATGGTCTGTTAGTTGTAGGCGACTCACTGGATATCAACTTCGAACAGACCGACCGAGGTATCGTGATGACGGTCAATGCCGCCGTCAGCGGTCAGGGACCGAAGTTTGCCAAGACCGCCTTCCCGGGCTGGAAACGTGGTGACGCCCCCGTCAGTGCCTCGTTCCGTCTCTATCGCATTGAGGGCCGACAGATGCCGCAGGCGTTACGCCGCCTGTTCTTGCCTGCCAGTCAGGTGCCGGCTCCCTTCAAGCCTTTCCTGACGCAGTATGACACCTACCTGCTGCGATATACGAACATCAAAGAGAAGTAGTCGCACCTGACGCACCTGGCACTTAACTGTCTGATTTTCAGTGGCCATTTTCTGATGACCAAGTCGCACCAAGTGTCGCACCAATGGTAGCACCAAGTGTCTCACCATACTGATAGAAAATGTTTCACGGAAGGGTGCGTTTACGTCACGGCCTCTCGTAAAAATTTCACGGCCTCTCAGAAAAACGAGATGGGTTATGCTTCAGGTGTGCTGGGTGCGACACTGTAAGTCGTTACCTTCCAGAGGCTTGTAATTTTAGGATTCCGCTACCCCCTGCCGTTTGCTTGCCGCTTTCCATATTATGTGCTACCTTTGCAGCCGAAAACAACAAAACGGTATGGATATGGAAATGAAAGTTACGAGAATCAAGACGAAGCACGGCAAGTGGGAAAGCCCACTGAAGGCCGCCCACTACGAGTACGGAGCCCGCCAGGGCGTCCGTGGCTGGTACGCCCGGCGGTTGTGAGACAACGCTGTTTAGTGGACATATGAGTAATTTGTCGGTAAAATCATGTTAAACTATTATTATCTTGCAATAGAATTGAAAAAAATGCGTATCTTTGCCCTTGAATTCATAAATTATTATGGATAATAAAGCATGAGAAGAGAGTACATCATCACCATTTTACTTGCTTTTATTACTATGACAAGCTATGCCCAGAAAAGCAAGATTGTTGCCCGAACCCAAGGCAGCATCACCTTTGTCGTTGACGAGAATCTTACTCCTAATGAATATTTCCACAGAGGTCTCTATAATGGTGAAAGTATTGCTAAATTCATGCTTTCAGAGGAACAGATTCCCGTGGATGCACAGCGGATTATTGCAACGAGTTTTTCTGACGAGAATAATCTCAAGCTCATGGGCAAGGATGCATTCTATCGAAGTATTGTCGAAGCGTATGCAAACCATCAGTCTATAACGCTCTCACCCGATATGGTCTGGCTCGTCATTAGTCAGGGCTTTGCCCGTTACGTGAATGCCCATGCCGAGAAGCTGCGTCCCAAATTGGTGAATCACAATGGAAAGATGGACTTGGCTATCCAAACAAGCAAGGATTTGCTGAAGGAGGATGTAGACTGGTCGTCGCTTATTGGTGATTTCGCTTCGCAGATAAACAAATATACGAAAGGCGGCATTGTAAAAATTATCACTGCTGACTTCTCGACGACTGGGACTGTAGAACGTGTTGCATCGCAGATTACATTGATGGAAAGCGTGAAGTCCTATTTCGAGTATATCGTTTACCGTATTGCCTGTGGTATTCCGTCTGTCAAGTTGCAGGGAACTGCAGCAGATTGGCGTCGGGTACTTGAAAAGACAAAGCAACTGGAACAATATGGTCTTGGCGAGTGGGTCGGTGAGCTTCAGCCGATACTCAAGGAATTCATAAAGGCTGCCGAAGGTACCCCCAATCAGTCGTTCTGGAAGAATATAGTGAAGATGCAGAACACCGAACGGCTGAAAGGTGGTGGCTGTAGCCCTGACAAACCAACCGAACTTGACGGTTGGTTGCTGAAACTATTCCCCGACGAAAACGGAAAAACGCTTGACAAGGTGAGTCACACAAAGGACATGCCTGCGGAATATGTCCGTGTGGGCTTCAAGTATCGCGATGTTAAGCCAAACGGCAAGCTCATTAGTGAGACTCCGATGGAACTTTGGGCAGGATTCATCGGCGCGAAGGTTGATAAGGAGAAGAATATGGTGACACCTAATGTGGGATGGCTTGTCCGCGTTGCCGAAAGCGATGATGACATCTTGAAGGAACTTAAGAAGAACAACAATGACTGGGGTATTCATCTGAGAATTCAGGAAGTGCCGGAATTTCTTTCACAGCTTGGACATATCAAATCGCTTCATCTTGTTTTCACAGACAAAGTTGTTCTGCCGAAATGGATGGATAAACTGTCGATAGACCATTTTACCATTGAAGGAAAAATGACCGAGGCAGAGAAAATGGCGATTAAGAAGCGCTTTCCAAACATAATAATCAGATAAGATTCTATAATAATTGTCTTATGAGAAAATGTCTTTTTGTTGCAGCGTTGTTGGTCTCTGCCGTATCAATGGCACAGACGGGGCGCCAGATTACTGTAAACATTACGCCGGACGGCAAGGCCAATATGGTGGGCTACCTGCCGCAGAACGCTACAGGACGCGCGGTCGTCGACTGCCCGGGTGGCGGCTACAGCCACCTCTCGATGCAGAACGAGGGCCACGACTGGGCCGCCTGGTTCAACGAGCAGGGCATAGCCTACTTCGTGCTGACCTACCGGATGCCGAATGGCGACCGTAGCATCCCGATGGGTGACGCCCAGCAGGCTATCCGTACTGTCCGTGACTCTGCGAAAGTGTGGAACATCAACCCCGACGATGTGGGTATCATGGGTTTCTCGGCGGGTGGTCATCTGGCCTCGACGGTGTCGACCCATAGCGAGTATGACTGTCGTCCGAACTTCAGCATTCTGTTCTACCCCGTCATCTCGATGAACGAGCGCGAGACGCATAAGGGTTCCGTCAACGGGTTCTTAGGTCAGGCCAAGAGCGACAAGCAGCTGGTCAGGGAGTTTTCGAACCAGAACGCCGTGCGCCGCCACCTGACGCCGCCCGCCATCATCCTGCTGGCCAACGACGACCGTGCCGTGCCGCCGGTGACCAACGGCATCGCCTACTATTCGGCTATGCGTAATGCCGGCAACGACTGTGCCCTGTATGTCTATCCGACGGGTGGTCATGGTTTCGGCTTCCGTAGCAATTTCAAGTACCACGACCAGATGCTCAGCGAACTCAGCCAGTGGCTCAGTGCCCATAAGGCACCGCGGCAGGACGCCCTGCGCGTGGCCTGCATCGGCAACAGCATCACCGACGGTCATGGCATTGATATGGCGACGCAGCAGGGCTATCCCGCTCAGTTGCAGCAGCTGCTCGGCTCGGGCTACTGGGTGAAGAACTTCGGTGTCAGTTCGCGCACGATGCTCAACAAGGGCGACCATCCCTACATGCAGGAGTTGGCGTGGCGCGACGCTCAGGGTTTTAAGCCCGATGTGGTTGTCATCAAGTTAGGTACGAATGACTCCAAGCCCGAGAACTGGCAGTATGGTGCAGAGTTCGAACAGGATCTACGTCAGATGATTACGACGCTGCGTCCTGACCTGGCCGTCAAGAAGAAGGGAAAAAAACAGAAAAAAGGCGCAGTAGTGCCGAAGCCTGACATCTATCTCTGTACGCCTATTCCCGCTTTCAAGTCAACGTGGAATATCAACGACTCCGTCATTGTGAACGCCATCATCCCCATCCAGCAGCGTGTGGCTCAGGAGTATGGTCTGCAGGTTATTGACCTGCACACCCTCTTCGCCGGTGATGGCGACAAGATGCTGAGCGACGGCATTCATCCCGACCAGAAAGGTGCTCGCCGTATGGCGGAAATCATTGCTGAGACCATCAAGAAGAAATAACCGAAAAGATGAAACAACTACTGACCCTCCTTGCCTTTCTTGTATGCAGCAACTTGGTTGCTGCCCACACTTACAACGTGCGCGACTACGGCGCCAAGGGCGACGGCAAGACCCTCGACTCGCCCGCCATCAACGCGGCTATTGAGGCGGCGGTGAACGACGGCGGCGGACAGGTGCTGCTGCCGTCCGGAACGTATCTCTCGGGCAGCATCCGCCTGAAGTCGAACATCGACCTGCACCTCGCTGCCGGCTGTACCATCCTGGCGGCACCCGCCTCGCTGAAAGCATACGACGAGAGCGAGTCGTTCGGCGGATTCCCCGAATATCAGGACGGCGGACACACCTATTTCCATAACTCGCTGATATGGGCTGAAGGTCAGACGAACGTCTCGATAACAGGACACGGCAGGATTGACGGCAAGGGACTGACGAAGAAAGACACGGAGAAATCTGGACAGGTGCAGGGCGGCTCTATCGGAACGGGCGACAAGGCCATCGCCCTGAAACTCTGCCGCCAGGTCACCATCCGCGACATCACCATCTACCGTGGCGGCCATTTCGCCATCATCATGACGGGTTGTGACCTGAGTACCATCGACAACGTGACCATCGACACCAACCGCGACGGCTTCGACATCGACTGCTGCAAGTACATGACCATTACCAACTGCAAGATTAACACGCCGTCGGACGACGCCCTTGTGCTGAAGTCGAGCTATGCGCTGAAGAAACCTGTGCTTTGTGAGCATATCGCCGTGTCGAACTGTAACATCACGGGCTATAAGTGCGGCACGCTGCTCGACGGCACCTACGTGCCCGAACCCGTAGGGTGGGTGTGCGGACGCTTCAAGCTCGGCACCGAATCGAACGGCGGCTACCGCAACATCTCGCTGACGAACTGCACCTTTGCCTACAGCAGCGGTCTGGCTTTCGAGGAAGTGGACCAGGGCCGCATGGAGAATATCGTGGTGTCGAACATCACGATGTCGCACGTCCACCATTATCCTATTTATATTACTACCGGCTGTCGTAACCGCGGTCCGAAGGAGGTGACGCAACCCTCGTCGGCCCGCGACATCCAGATCTCGAACGTCATTGCCGACGACTGCGACTCGCTCTGCAGTATCATCGTCACCGGCATGAAGGACGAACCCGTGCGCAACGTCTGGCTCTCGAACATACGCCTCTACTTCAAGGGCGGCGGCACCCGCGACTTGGTCAATAAGGACTATCGCGAACAGGGCACGAACTATCCTGAGCCGAAGTTTGCCGGCTGGACGCCCGCCTACGGCCTTTATGCCCGCCACGTTAAAGGCCTGCATGTCAATGATGTCACCTTCCGCTACGAGCGGCCCGACTACCGTCCGGCCGTCGTCCTCGACGATGTCCGTGACTGTACGCTCCGTGCCATTGATGCCCCGACAGAGGACGGCGTGGACAAGGTGGTAAAGTTCCGTTCCGAAAACATCAAAACAGAAGATTGAGAAGATGAATGCAAAAAGGATTCTAAAATATCTGCGCCAGTTGACGGCCAACAACAACCGCCCTTGGTTTCTGGAGCATAAGCAGGAGTACGATGCCATTCGTGCTGATTTCGAACAGGGCATTCAGCAGGCTATTTGTCGTATCATGACGTTCGACCCATCGATAGCCCACTTGACGGTGAAGGACTGCACCTATCGTTTCTATCGTGACACGCGCTTCTCCAACGACAAGTCGCCCTACAAAAACCACCTTGGCGCCTACATCGCTGCCCACGGCAAGAAGGCACTGCATGGCGGCTACTACCTGCATATAGAGCCTGGCCACTGTATGGTGGCTTGTGGCAACTACTGGCTGCCGACGAACATCCTGACTTCGTGTCGCAACGAGATTATGGCGAACACGGCGGAGTGGCTGAAGTGTGTGCAGAGTCCGGAGTTCTTGAAGTATTTCGGCAGTCCGGTTGACAGCAGTTTAAAGACGCCTACCGATGTGTCGAGCTGGGACCAGCCACAGGGTTTCGGACTTGAAAAGCTGAAGACCTGTCCTTCGGGTTTTCCTCGCGACTGGGAGTACATAGACTATTTGCGCCAGAAGGACTACTGCTGCTGGCATCAGGTGCCCGACGACTTCTATCAGGGTGATGCTTGGCTCGACGAGGCAGAGCGTATGTTCCGTGCTGCCAAGCCGATGATGGATATGATGAACGCCGTGATTGACGACTACGAATAGCCGACAATCACGGCGTTGCCGCTATTTCAGGTAGTCCGTGCGGTCGGGGCCGATGTAGTAGCCGAGCTCCGATGGTTGGTTATAAGCTACGTTCTGGGTGGCCACGCTGAGGCGGTAAGGGATGTCCTCCATCAGACAGTCGATGCGATAGTCGGTGGGGATGGTGGTGACATAGAGGCGCAGCTCGGTAGACTCGCTGTTGCGGATGAGCACCTCCTCGCGCCAGTCGCCGAGGATATCAGCACTGAGACAGGGGTTCGACTTTGTGCCGTTGTTGAACTTGCCGTCAAACTTTTGCAGGTCAACAATCTGGCGGTTCCTCCAGTCGTACTTCGAAACCGTTGAGCGGTCGAGCAGTTCGCGCAGCAAATCGCCGTCCCACCAGATGCCAAAGTTCATGGAGAGCCAACGTCCGTTCATGACTAAATAGTTATTGTGTTGCGGATCGTCGGAATCCTTAGCTGCGTTAATCACTTCACCTTTCATGTTACGTATGCCGTGACTGTCGGCACTCCACATCTCGCAACCAGGATTCGTGGGGTCGATATCTGCAGCCATACAGCGGCCGACATCTGTTCTCGATTTCACCTGGAAAACGACTTTGCCTGTGCGGGCATTTCTCAGGTCAGAGCCGTCGCGGCGGTTTTCGTGGCAGTCCCAGATGTAGAGCTTGTTGTCTTTCGGGTCGGCAATAAGGTGGATGGCGTCGCCGTGACCCATGCCCGTGTTGTAGAGACCGCGTCCGTTATGGTCGATGGCCATCGAACCGTAGGTGATCTCGTCGCAACCGTCACCGTCGACGTCGGCGACGCGGAGGTTGTGGTTGCCCTGTCCGGCGTAGCTGCGCCATCCCGGTGCATTCGTGTCGAAGATCCAGTTGGTCGTCAGCTTCTTGCCGTCCCAGTTCCAGGCGCACAGCACGGAGCGTGTGTAGTAGCCGCGACAGAAGATGGCGCTTGGACGTTTCCCGTCCAAGTACCCCACGGCTGCTAAGAACCGGTCAGAGCGATTGCCATTCCTGTCGCCCCAGGCCGAGACATCGCCACGTTCGGGGATGTATGGTTTTGTGTCGAGTACGCGGCCTGTCAGTCCGTCGAACACACTCAGGTACTCCGGCCCGTCGAGGATGCGTCCGACACTGTTTCTATAGTCGACGGCGCTGTCGCCGATGACGGTGCCCTCGCCGTCGGTGGTGCCGTCAGCCGTCCTTACCATCATCTCTGCACGTCCGTCGCCGTCGAAGTCGTAGACCATAAACTGCGTGTAATGGGCACCGGCGCGGATGTTGCGCCCAAGGTTGATGCGCCACAGGTGCGTGCCGTCTAAACGGTAGCAGTCGATGAGCACAGGGCCTGTATAGCCGTCGTGCGAGTTGTCGCGGGCGTTGGTAGGCTCCCACTTCAGGAATATCTCGTACTGTCCGTCACCGTCGACGTCGCCCACGGAGGCATCGTTGGCCGTGTAGTCGTAGAACCCTTCGTCGCGCCAGTTGCGGAAACTGCGTCGGGTGTTGTTGCCCGACCGTTGAGCCTGCTGCATCATCGGCACCTTGCCGCCCTCCGGCTTCTGGATGGCGATGGGCAGATAGCCGACGGGGGCATTGCCCTTGAGGGTGAAAGAACCGTTCTTGCCGCCGCCGCGTACTTCGTAGGTGGCATCCTCCTGCAGGGGCTGATTGTCAACGAAGAACGTACCGCCGGTTGTCAACGGCTTGGCGTTCAGCTTCTTTCCGTTTCTATAGACGTCGTATGCCTGTCCCTTGGGGTCGCTCTTCAAGGTGCGCCAGCTAACGGCAACCTTGCCGTCGCCGGTCTTGACGGCCACGACGCCACGGTTAAGCTGTTCGCGACAAAGTTTGGAGTAGTCATAGTTGGACTGGGCCGTCAGCAGGAGAGCGGCGGCCAAGGTCATTGCTGTCGTAATAAACCTTTTCATTCTGGTTTTTGTAGGTAGTTTGTTCTTCGGTTAGACGTGTAAATAGTCTGAAAGGTTTAATTTCTCTACAAAATTTTTGCTTATATCGCGACAAATGATTATTTTTGCACCCTATAAGCGTGAATCATGTGAATGAAAGAATTTGTAATATCGGAGGCAAAGGCAGAGACGGCGGTGCTGGTCGGCCTTATAACAAACCAGCAAGACGAGGCTAAGACCAAGGAATATTTAGACGAACTGGAGTTCCTGGCTGATACGGCTGGAGCTGTGGTCGTGCGCCGCTTCACCCAGCGGGTGGGCGGGCCCAGTGCTGTGACTTACGTTGGCAGTGGCAAACTGCAGGAAATCAAGGCATATATCAAGGCGCAGGAGGATGCCGACGAGCCCGTCGGCATGGTCATCTTCGACGACGAACTGACGGCCAAGCAGTTGCGTAACATTGAGAAGGAACTGCAGGTGAAGATTCTCGACCGTACCAGTCTGATACTCGACATCTTTGCTATGCGTGCCCAGACGGCCGAGGCCAAGGCGCAAGTGGAACTGGCGCAGCACCGCTATATGCTGCCCCGACTGCAACGGCTGTGGACGCACTTGGAACGCCAGGGTGGCGGCTCTGGTTCCGGCGGTGGCAAAGGTTCGGTGGGCTTGCGTGGCCCTGGCGAGACGCAGTTGGAGATGGACCGCCGCATCATCCTGCAGCGCATCACCCTGTTGAAGCAGCGCCTGAAGGAGATTGACCAGCAGAAGACCACGCAGCGTAAGAACCGCGGACGGCTTATCCGCGTGGCACTGGTGGGCTACACCAATGTGGGCAAGTCGACGATGATGAACCTGCTGTCGAAGAGCGAAGTCTTTGCCGAGAACAAACTCTTTGCCACACTCGACACGACGGTGCGCAAGATGACCATCGACAACCTGCCCTTCCTGCTGGCCGACACCGTGGGCTTCATCCGCAAGCTGCCCAGCGACCTGGTAGAATCGTTCAAGTCGACCCTCGACGAGGTGCGCGAGGCCGACCTTTTGGTGCATGTGGTGGACATCTCGCATCCCGACTTCGAGGAGCAGATTAACGTCGTCGAGAACACGCTTGCCGAGCTGGGCTGTGCCGACAAGCCGTCGATGCTCGTCTTCAACAAGATTGACGCCTACCAGTGGACACCGCAGGACGAAGACGACCTGACAGAACCCACGCGTGAGAACATTTCGCTCGACGAACTGAAACAAACATGGATGGCGAAGGTAAGTGAAAAGGGTAAGAGTGAAGAATTTGCTCCCGCCCCGCTGTTCATATCGGCAAAGCAGAAAGAGAATATCGAGGAGCTGCGAACCGTGCTTTATAAAAAGGTTCGCGAGCTGCATGTACAGAAATATCCTTATAACGACTTTTTATACCAAGACTATGAATGAATACAGACAACTGACTGCTTCTGAGATTGAAGTTCTCGAGAAGAATGTTTGCTGGGCCGAGGACTGGCAGCGCGTGATGGTGGCCGAAGGCTTCAAACCTTATAATCACCACCGTGTGATGTTCTATGGCGATATCCGCTTAGGCGAGTTCAATAAGACGGTCGAAGTGACCAAGGGTTTTTTCAAGCACTCTGGCATCAACGACGCCACGCTGCGCAATGTTACCGTGGGCAACGACTGCCTCATAGAGTCGGTCGGGAACTTTATCAATAATTACACCATTGGCGACGACTGTTACATCTCGAATGTTTGCACAATGGAGACGACCGACGATGCCACCTACGGCGAAGGAGCCGTCATCTCGGTGCTCAATGAGATGGGCGACGGCAATGTCACTATCTTCCGCGAGCTGAACTCACAGTTAGCGGCCTTTATGGTGAAGTACAACCGCGATAAGGAACTGAGGCAGGCGTTGCAGCAGATGATAGAGGACGAGTTGCGGGTGACACGTCCCAAGCGCGGCTTCATAGGCAACAACGTGAAGATTATCAATGCGAAGGACATTACCAACACCGTCATCAAAGGCTACTGCGAAATCAGCGGTGCCGCCCGCTTGTCGGAGTGTACGGTGATGTCGTCGATGGACGCACCGGTGTTCATCGGCACGGGCGTCATCTGCGAGAACTCGATTATCTGCGACGGTTGCAGCATCAACAACTCTGTGAAGATGCAGGACTGCTTCGTCGGCGAGGCTTGTCAGATAACCAACGGCTTTACCGCTGAGGCCAGCCTGTTCTTCGCCAACTCCTACATGGCCAACGGCGAGGCCTGTGCGGCCTTCTGCGGACCGTTCTCTGCTTCTCACCATAAGTCGAGTCTGCTCATCGGCGGCGAGTTCTCGTTCTACAATGCCGGGTCGAATACCAACTTCTCGAACCATGCTTACAAGATGGGACCGCTACACTACGGTACTCTGGAGCGTGGCACGAAGACTGCTTCGGGAGCCTATATCCTGATGCCTGCCACCATAGGAGCCTTCTCCGTCTGCTTCGGCAAGCTGATGCACCATCCCGACACCCGCTATCTGCCGTTCTCCTATCTGCTGGCCTACGGCGAGGACTGCTATCTCGTTCCCGGCCGTAATATCACGACAGTGGGACTCTACCGCGATATCAAGAAATGGCCTAAGCGCGACAAACGGTCGCGGCAGTCGCGCAAGTCAATCATCAACTTCGACTGGTTGTCGCCTTTCACCGTGGGCGAGATTATGCAGGGCATCAACATCCTGAAGGCACTGCGCGAGGCTTCGGGCGACAATGTGTCAACCTACAATTTCCACGAATACGTCATCAATGCCACGTCGCTGCGTAAGGGCCTGAAGTATTACGACATCGCCCTGCGCATCTATATGGGTGCCGTCCTGAAGCGTGCTCAGAAGGAGGGCTACATAGGGCGCCCCGTGAGTACCGTCGGCAAGGGACGCTGGGTCGACCTCAGCGGACTGCTGTTGCCCGAGAGCGAGGAACTGCGGCTCATTGACGACATCAAGTTGGGCAAGCTCGATAACATCCAGCAGGTGCTCGACCGCTTCGTCGACATCAATAACCACTATAGCGACTATCGCTGGGCGTGGTCTTACCAGATGATTCTCGACTACTACCATCTTGACGAACTCGATGCGGCTGCCTGTGAGCGTATCCGCGAGGACTATGTCCGTGCCCGCCGTGCCTGGATTGCCGAAATCCGCAAGGATGCTGAGAAGGAGTTCGCCATGGGCGACGTCGAGCAGGAGGTGTTCGACGATTTCCTCTCCAAGCTCGATCACGAGATTGACTATGAGAATTAGGTTTTAAAATTTGTAATATGAAACTGAAGCTGTTTGTGGCAGCAGCCCTGGTGGGACTAGGACTGACTGCGTGTGAAAAGTACAAGTACGAGGAGGTCAAGGACGACCTCTCCAAGACCCGCATCTACACGCTTGAGAACGGACTGAAGGTCTACCTCAGTGTTAACAAGGAGCAACCGCGCATTCAGACGTACATTGCCGTTCGCACGGGTTCGAAGAACGACCCTGCCGAGACTACCGGTCTGGCCCACTACCTGGAACATATCATGTTCAAGGGCACGGGACAGTTCGGCGTCACCGACTCAGCTAAGGAGGCACCCCTGCTGGCCGACATCGAGCAGCGTTACGAGCAGTACCGCAAGCTGACCGACCCTGAAGAGCGCCGTCAGGCCTATAGCGGCATCGACAGCGTCTCGCAGGTGGCTGCGCAGTTCTTCATCCCCAATGAGTATGACAAGCTGATGGCGGCCATCGGCGCCGAGGGTACCAATGCCTACACCTCGAACGACGTCACCTGCTACACCGAGGACATCCCCTCGAACGAAGTCGAGAACTGGGCGAAGATCCAGAGCGACCGTTTCCAGAATATGGTTATCCGCGGCTTCCATACCGAGTTGGAGGCTGTCTACGAGGAGTATAACATCGGACTGACGCAGGATGTGCGCAAACTCTACGAGGCTCTCTGTGCCGAGTTGTTCCCGACGCACCCCTACGGCACGCAGACCACCATCGGCACCCAGGAGCACCTGAAGAACCCTTCGATTACCAATATCAAGGAGTACTTCCGCAAGTGGTACGTGCCTAACAACGTGGCCATCTGCATGGCGGGCGACTTCGACCCTGACGAGGTGATTGCCACTATCGACAAGTACTTCGGAGCCTGGCAGCCCGCCGATGACGTGACGCAGCCCCAGTTCCCCGAGCAGCCCGTACTGACCTCTCCGCAGAATACTACCGTCATCGGCCCCGAGGCCGAGACCATCTGGCTTGGCTGGCGCTTTGGCCGTGGTGCTTCGTTGCAGGCCGACACCCTCGACGTCATCTCTCACATGATGAGCAACGGTACTGCCGGACTTATCGACCTCGACATCAACCAGCAGATGAAGATGCTCGAAGCCTGGGGTGGGGCAGAGACCCTCATGGACTACTCGATGTTCATCATGGCTGGTACACCGAAGGAAGGACAGACCCTCGACGAGGTGCGCCAACTGCTGCTCGACGAGATTGGCAAGCTCAAGAGTGGCGACTTCTCCGACGACCTCCTGCCGTCGGTGGTTAACAACATGAAGCTGCAGTATTACAACGCCCTCGAGAACAATCGCTCGCGCGCCGACTTCTTTGTCGACGCCTTCATCCTGGGCAAGTCATGGCAGCAGGAGGCCACACGCCTCGACCGCATCGCCGGCATCACCAAGCAGCAGATACAGGACTTCGCCAACCGCTACTTCACCGACGGCTATGCTGCTGTCTATAAGCGTCAGGGCGTAGACCCCAACCAGAAGAAGATTGACAAGCCCGCCATCACGCCGATTGACGCCAACCGCGAGAATGTCAGTCAGTTTGTCAAGGACATTCAGGCCGCCGAGGTTGAACCCATCGAGCCGCGCTTCGTCGACTTCAAGCGTGACCTTATCTTCGACACCGCTCACAATGGCTTGCCCCTTGTGTATGTCAAGAATACCGACAACGGACGCTTCCAGCTCGCCTTCCGCTACGAGTTCGGCAAACAGGCCGACGTGCGCTACGACTATGCTGCCGACTACATCGACTACCTCGGCACCGACACGATGACCGCCCAGCAGGTGAAGCAAATGTTCTATAAGCTGGCATGTAACTACAACATCAACGTTGGCGACCGTAACATCACAGTCACCCTCAACGGTCTGAGCGAGAATATGGATAAGGCACTGGCGCTCCTCGAGAACCTCATGCAGCACGCCAAGGCCGACCAGGAGGCTTACGACCAGTATGTCAGCCTCGTCGAGAAGGCACGAGCCGATGCCAAGCTCGACCAGCGCGTCTGCTTCGACCAACTCTTTGCCTATGGCGTCTACGGTCCTTACAACTCGAAGCGCAACCTGCTCAGCGCCGACAGCCTGCGTCGCACGAAGCCCCAGGAACTGCTCGACCTGCTGGAGAATCTCAGCCGGTATGAGCACACCATATTATATTATGGTCCGATGAGCGAAGACGAACTCACCGACGTCGTAGCCACGAGCCACCTCGTCCCCGAGAAGTTGCAGCAGCCGCCGGTCTTCAAACTCTACGAGTCGCAGCCCACGCCCGAGAACGAGATTCTCATAGCTCCCTACGACGCCAAGAACATCTACATGCGTATGTACCACAACGAGAACCAGGCGTGGAGTCCCGACAAGGAGCCGGTCATCGCACTCTTCAACGAGTACTACGGTGGCGGCATGAACACCGTCGTCTTCCAGGAGATGCGCGAGACACGCGGACTGGCCTATAACGCCTGGGCACTCTATCGCCGTCCGCAGCTGAAGACTGGTCAGCCCGAGGACTTCTTCACGCATATCATCACCCAGAACGACAAGATGATCGACTGCGTCAGCCACTTCCACACCATCCTCGACACCATGCCCGAGAGCGACACATCGTTCGAGATAGCCAAGGAGAGTCTGTCTAAGCAGTTGGCCAGCCGCCGCGTCACGAAGTTCGAGTTGATTAACGCATGGCTTGCAGCACGCGACCTGGGACTTGACTACGACATCAATAAGACCGTCTACGAGGCGCTGCCCAAGCTGACGCTCAAGGACGTCGTTGAATTCGAGCAAAAGAACATTGCCCACAAGTCCTACCGCTATATCATCCTTGGCGACGAGAAGGAACTCGACATGGCTGCCCTGCAGAAGTTTGGCCCCGTGCGTCGCGTATCGCTTAGCGAGATATTCGGATACTAATCAAGCAAGACTGGCAGAAAAAAGAGAACGTTTTCTTGTTCGACTCAATTTTTTTCATTAATTTTGTGGCCGAATAAAAACATTATCTAATCATACGGAAAAACTATGGCACAACCAGTAGATTTCAAGTACGCCCCGATGTTTCAGCTGGGCGAAGACAAGACGGAATACCGTTTGTTAAGTAAGGAAGGCGTGACGACCGCCGAGTTTGAGGGCAAGCAGATTGTGAAGGTCTCGAAGGCGGCTCTGACGCTGTTGGCTCAGCAGGCTTTCCACGACGTGGAGTTCATGCTGCGCCGCGAGCATAACCTGCAGGTAGCCGCCATCCTCAGCGACCCCGAAGCATCCGAGAATGATAAGTACGTAGCCCTGCAGTTCCTGCGCAATGCTGAGGTGGCTGCCCGCGGCATCCTGCCTTTCTGTCAGGATACCGGCACGGCCATCATCCACGGCGAGAAGGGCCAGCAGGTGTGGACGGGCTTCGAGGACGAGGAGGCTCTCTCTCGTGGTGTCTACAACACCTTTACCCAGGACAATCTGCGCTACTCGCAGAATGCTCCTCTTAATATGTACGACGAGGTGAACACCCGCTGCAACCTGCCGGCACAGATTGACATCGAGGCCACGGAGGGTGCTGAGTACCGCTTCGTGATGGTGGCCAAGGGTGGCGGTTCGGCCAACAAGACCTATTTCTACCCGATGACCAAGGCCACCATCCAGAACGAGGGCACGCTCATTCCGTTCCTCGTCGAGAAGATGAAGAGCCTCGGCACGGCTGCCTGCCCGCCTTACCACATTGCCTTCGTCATCGGCGGCACTTCGGCAGAGAAGAACCTGCTGACGGTGAAGCTCGCCTCTATCAAGTACTACGATTCGCTGCCTACTACCGGCGACGAGACGGGCCGCGCCTTCCGCGACGTCGACCTCGAACAAAAACTGCTGGCTGAGGCTCATAAGATTGGTCTCGGCGCACAGTTCGGTGGCAAGTACCTGGCTCACGACATCCGCGTCGTCCGTCTGCCTCGCCACGGCGCTTCGTGCCCCATCGGCATGGGTGTTTCGTGCTCGGCTGACCGTAATATCAAGGCAAAGATCAATGCCGACGGTATCTGGCTCGAGAAGATGGACTCGAACCCCTCGGAGCTGATTCCCGCTGAGTATGCCAAGGCTGGCGAGGGACAGAAAACCATCACCATCGACCTGAACGAGGGTATCGACGCCGTGCGCAAGGAGCTGTCGAAGTACCCCGTCTCCACGAGGGTGAACCTGCGTGGCACTATCATTGTGGCTCGCGACATTGCCCACGCCAAGCTGAAGGCTCGGCTCGACGCTGGCGAGGGTATGCCCGACTACTTCAAGAAATATCCCGTGCTCTACGCCGGTCCCGCTAAGACGCCCGAGGGCTACCCCTGCGGCTCGATGGGCCCGACGACGGCCAACCGCATGGACCCCTATGTGGACGAGTTCCAGGACAACGGCGCCTCGTTGGTGATGATTGCCAAGGGCAACCGCTCGCAGGTGGTGACCGATGCCTGCCAGAAGCACGGCGGTTTCTATCTCGGTTCGATAGGTGGCGTGGCAGCTGTCCTTTCACAGAGCTCCATCAAGTCGATTGAGTGCGTGGAATATCCCGAGTTAGGCATGGAGGCTATCTGGAAGATCGACGTCGAGGACTTCCCCGCCTTCATCCTTGTCGACGACAAGGGTAACGACTTCTTTAAGACCCTGAAGCCCTGGACGCCGTGCGCAAAATAGGTCTGATGGTCGCATTGCTCATGATGGCCTCGGTGTTCCAAGTGCTCAAGGCGCAGAACATCGAGGTCGTCAGGGGTAACTGCACGCCGGCGGTGGGTGCCGACGCTACGTCAACGACACGTGGCGCGGCCCGACGACTGCCGACACCACGGACACGGTGGGATGCCGACAAGACGTACCGCCAGTTGGTGGTCTTGGTGTCGTTTACCGACTGCTCTTTCACCGACGAGCATACGGCCGACTTCTACAACGACCTGTTTAACACCCCCGGCTTTAATCAAGGCTTAGGCTCAGGCTGCGTGGCCGACTATTTCCGCGAACAGTCGGCAGGCCTGTTCAATGCCCTGTTCGACATCATCGGCCCCATTCCCGTCAATAAGAAGGCAAAGGAATGCGAGAAGTATGGAGGCGATGCGTTCCGCGCAGCCCTGAAGAAAGCTGTCGACTCGTTGGAGGTGGATTTTGCACCCTACGACTGGGACGGCGACAAGACTGTCGAACAAGTCATCTTTATCTACGCCGGCTATGGCGGCAATGAGAGTGCCGATGTGGCCCAGAATTGCATCTGGCCTAACACGAGTTCGTTCTCACAAGTACAGAGCGGCGCCTACCGTGCCTATGACTATACGGCCAGTGCCGAACTCTTTACAGCCAACATCAGTTGTGGCCTCGGCACCATCTGCCATGAGTTCTCACACTCGTTAGGACTGCCCGACATCTATCCGAATACCACGGGCTCGCAGTACTTCTCGGTCTGCGACGAGTGGGACTTGATGGACGGCGGAAACTTCACCAACATGGGCTGGTGCCCGCCAAACTACACGGCGCTGGAGAAGATGCTGTTGGGGTGGCTGACGCCCGTTGAACTTGACAGCCCGGCCACCATTATCGATATGAAGCCCATTTCGGAAGGTGGCGAGACCTACATCATACACCATACGGCTACAGAGTATCTGCTCTTAGAGAATCACCAGTGGACGGGCTGGGACGCCGGACTGCCCGGCAAGGGACTGCTCATTACCCACGTCGACTACAACAGTTCGTCGTGGAGTATAAACCACGTCAATACTAACGACACGCATCAGCGATATAGCGTCGTTCATGCCGATAGTCTCGACTACAACCAATGGGAACTGATAGCCCCGCGTTCCAGCTACTGCTACGCCAACGACTACTGTATGAACAACCGCCACCTCAGTACGTCGCCCTATCCCTGGTCGACAGACTCCACGACGACCGTCGTTGACGCACTGGCTAACTTGCAGATGTTCAATTCCGACGCTACTGGTTCGCGCGTGCTGAGAAAGCCGATAACAAACATCCAGACGACGGACGACGGCCTTGTCTCGTTCTACTTCATGGGCGGCGACCCCGTGGCTGTCAAGGACGTTCCCGCGTTGCCCTCCGCTCAACGCCCGTCACCGTTGTTCGACCTGCAAGGTCGCTGCGTCGTCGGTGAGCCGGGGCGCGGACTATATATCAGAAACGGAAAGAAAATCGTTATCAAATAACACTATTAACAAAACAAACACAACCATGAGAGTAATTATTGAACCGAATTATGATTTGATGTCCCAGTGGGCAGCCAATCATGTCATCGAGCGTATCAACGCCGCCAAGCCTACGGCGGAGAAACCTTTCGTACTTGGACTTCCTACCGGTTCGTCGCCCATCGGCATGTATCGTGCCCTGGTCAAAGCCTGTCAGGAGGGTAGGGTGTCGTTCAAGAACGTCGTCACCTTCAATATGGACGAATACGTCGGACTGCCCGAAGAGCATCCCGAGAGCTACCATAGCTTTATGTTCAGCAACCTCTTCAAGCATATTGACTGCCCGAAGGAGAATATCCACATCCTGAACGGCAATGCTCCTGACCTGGTAGCTGAATGTGAGGCTTACGAGAAAGAGATTGAGAAGTTCGGAGGTATCGACCTGTTCCTCGGCGGCATAGGCCCCGATGGCCACATAGCCTTCAACGAACCGGGTTCGTCGCTGACGAGCCGTACTCGCCAGAAGACGCTGACCACCGATACGATTATTGCCAACAGCCGCTTCTTCGAGGGCGACATCAACAAGGTGCCCAAGACGGCGCTGACCGTCGGCGTAGGTACCGTGATGGCCGCTAAGGAGGTGATGATTCTGGTGAACGGTCACGCCAAGTGCCGTGCCCTGCAGGCTGCCATCGAGGGTAGCGTGAACCATATGTGGACCATCTCGGCCCTGCAGATGCACCAGCACGGCATCATCGTCTGCGACGATGCTGCCTGCGACGAGCTGAAGGTAGGCACCTACCGCTACTTCAAGGATATCGAGCAAAAGAACTTGCTCTGATTCCCCCTCGGGCTTTTACAGCTGTATAAGTAAACGCCTCGCTCAGTAGGAGCCGGCTCATGTTGGCCGTTGCTTCTGCGAGCGAGGCTTTCTTTTATTTGTGAACGATTTTTTCAAAGCCTCCGGCGGCAGTGCGGCGGCAGTATAAGCCCTTCGCCGTCGGTCTGCACGGCAGTCGGTGCCCGTCTATCGTGTACCATCCCTCTGTCATCAGCCCATTCCTCTGCATGTCATAGTGTGGCGTTGCGAATTCGTCAGACATCGTTTCGACGCCCGTATCTTCGCCCTTCATGAAGTCGAAGGATATGGTGCCGTCGGCTGAAAGCCGGATGTTGGTGATGGGCTTGCCCATGAGGTAGCGGCCGTCGGCAGCGGGCGTGAAGAGTGTGGCGGCAGGCGACGACCCGTCGGTGAGGCTGTTGTTGACGGCGAGCGTCTCGGGCGTGGTATAGGGGTAAGGCGAAGTGCTGAGGTAGCTACTGTGTAGCCAGTTGTCGTCGGTCCATCGGGTAAAGTCCTTACCGTTGTTCTGCGGGCACCAGGCGCGGAAGTCTTTGCCTGAGGCGTGGAACAGACCATAGCGATAATGCTTGTCGGAGGTGTTCACCTGGTTGTCCAGCCAGGCTTCCCTGTCGAAATCGACGTGGAAGATGAGAAGCCCGTTGCCAGGACAACCATAGTCCCAGCCCTCCTGCCGGCGGTTTTCCAGGAGGTAGTATTCGTTGCTGTTGGATGTGCTGCGCACGAGGTAGGTTTTGCCGCCCTCGCCCAGGGGCTTCATGTCGTCAATGGTAGCTGGCGACGCCAGCTCTTCGGGCAAACTCCATCCCAAGTACATCAGCTCCATGGCACTGAGGTTGGGCGGACACCATCCGTAGTTTGTTATGTTGCCGCCGTCCATCAGGTCCCACTCATCAACGGTAGAGAAGGCTGTGCCCGAGCCTAAGGGGTAAAGGTCGGGCAGTCCGAGGCTGTGGCAGAACTCATGGACGATGGTGCCGATGCCGCTGAGTATGTCGCCCTGCACCCGTTCGCAGTTGAGGCTGTAGTAGTAATAGTCTATGCCGCCGGGCAGTTTCGTGTTAGTGACTTGGTAGTAAGAGGAAGGCCCCAGGTAAGAAAAACCGTTCGTAGCGTTGCCCATAAGGCCGGCGGCAATGAATATCACTTCATTGGCGCGCCCGTCGCCGTTCCAGTCGTAGACGGTAAAGTCGGCATCAGTGTTTTCCGCCAACAGGCTGAGAACCTTTCTCATGTCCTCCCACCCATCGTCATAATAGGTATGGTCACGCGCTTTCTTGTCAATCTTCACCGGACCGTAGATGTCGAACAGCAGGTTCAGACGGCCTGCCGACTGGTCGCGGAAGTAGTCGGCTACGCAGCCCTTCCCCTTGCCCTCGTTGAACCCCGGCTCATTAAAGAGACGGTTGTAGTACGCAGCCGGATTGGCCATCGAGAAGTCCAGGTCGCTGAACGAGAAGAGCACCACGGGCACCCGGTAAGTCTTCTGTGCATCAAACTCGTATGGCTCGGGCAGCTGGTAAGAACTGCTGCCGCTGCGCGTCGTTACATGATGGTGAAGACAGCCCCTACGCTGTGCCTGAACGCTTGCTACTGTCATGAATGCGACAGTTGCCAATAGTAATATCTTTCTCATAATTATAGTCTTACTCCCAATGACGTACGGGCATAGGCATCGTAGATGTTGACCTTGTCGTACTCATTCTTATAGTTGAAATTGTTGTACTGTGCCTGAATACCGAAGAAGAAGTTGCGCCAGTTGTAGGCTATGCCGAGCCGCAGGTCAAGGTTGAGGCGGAACATGCTGTAGCTTCTTGCGCCTCTATGGTTACTGTGTTCAGGGAGCATAGTAGGCAGCAAATGGCGGTTCTTCCTATCATGTTCTGAGATTTTGCAGGTGCAAAGATAACACTTTTTTCTGAAAAGCCCAAGAAATGACCATGAATCTTAGCTATCGTTTGGGGCTTTTTCATTTTACCTCTTTCATTTGGCCGTCTCCCCCGTGGCATCGGCGTATTGATAATAAGAAAAGTAGGTGACACCTCTTACACCTGGCACTTAACTGCTTGAAAATCAGTGGCTATTTTTGAGAGCTAAGTCGCACCTGAAGTCGCACCAAAGGTAACACCAGGGCGCTCGGCGACGCAAGGAGACGCATTCTTTGCAAGCAAAGCGTCGCAAGCGCCGAGCGGCCAAGAAAAAGGCAAGAATGGTGGCAGGCCGTGAAACATTTACGAGAGGCCGTGAGATTTTTCTGTAAGGCCGTGAAATTTTTGCGAGAGGCCGCGACGTTTCCTGCTTATGTCGTGAAACATTCCGATAACTGCTGGTGCGACACTTGGTGCGACCATTGGTGCTACTTATATCGCTACGAAAGTGTGCTGAAAATCAATCTGTTAAGTGCCAGGTGTAAGAGGTGTGGGTATATGATGATTTAACAAGCAACGCATTCGCTTCGCTTAGATTGAGGGAGGACGATACAATGCCCTGATAATATAAATGGTGAAGATTTCGAGCAAGACAATGAATAATTGAAAGAAAATGTTTATCTTTGCAGCCAAAGGCTGCGAAGACGGGCTAGAACGGCGAGACGCTGGCTAAAATTAACTAAAGTTTCCCACCTTAATGGACTATTTGTCCGTTATGACGCTGAAAGCATTTCCGTTCAATAGCCGTAGGTCGGTACGACCTGCGGGCGGTTGTGGCAGCAATGGAAAGCACTCTGAAGGAGTGCCCCAGCGACCTACGTGGGAGGAACATCCGTGAGTACGTGCGCCCTCGACGGCTGGACGGTTACATGGCTCGACGGCACTGTAGACCTCCCCTTCTTTGCAAGCAAAGCGTCCCTGCGGGTCGAGCGGAATGGAGGGGAGTGCCTGCTCACGCTCGGTAAAGTTTAAGCGAGCTTAACTTTCCTCTCGCTTAATCGCAGCCCTGCACTACGTGCGAGCCTGTTCACGCTCGGTAAAGTTTAAGCGAGCTTAGCTTTCCTCTCGCTTAATCGCAGCCCTGCACTACGTGCGAGCCTGCTCACGCTTGGGAAAGTTTAAGCGAGCTTAACTTTCCTCTCGCTTAATCGCAGCCTTGACTTGCGCCATGTTGCTGCGCGAGACGGGGAGCGATTCGTGGCAGTGCTTGATGAGGAGCTGGGTGGAGCCGGAATGAGAAGTGATTTGCTCTACCTGGCCAAGATTGACTAAGAAGGCACGGTGGCAGCGGACAATCATCGGATAGTCCTGCAGCTTTTCCTCCATCTGTTTCATCGTGGCACGAAGCATGTCGGTATGCACCTGATCGTTACGCAGATGGCTCACCTTGACGTAGTTGCCCACAGCCTCAATATATAATAGGTGGGAAATCTGGAGCGCGACGGATTCGTTGGTTGTGCCGGTGAGAGTAAGAGCCTCCCCCGACAGACCCTGCAGACCCACCCCCGCCCCCTCCCTGTGAGGGAGGGGAGTAGATAGACTTTCCGCTTCGTTTCCGCCACGAATGTAATCACTCCCCTCCCTCACAGGGAGGGGGCGGGGGTGGGTCTGCAAAGGGTGGGTCTCCTGGGGAAGGGTCTTCAACTTCTCATTCAATTCCCGTATCTCCTCCAATTCCATTGCCAGATACTTGCTGCGGAACTTGAAGCGCCAATAAAGTCCGATGGCGAAGGAGCAGAAGGCGATAATGGCGAGGGTTTCAAGGAAATTGATGGCCGAGAACTGATTACCCGCTACACGGTTGCTCAGCACGAAATGGCGGTAGAGGCAGATGCCTAATGCCACGAGCGGCGTGTTGATAAGCTGGAACCAGAGGTTGCGGCGGATAATGTATTCGGCACCTTTCTTGAACGACCTCGGCATCTTGATGACGTACTTCAGGATGATGTCCGTCATCATGCAGATTGAAAAACCAATCACTCCCAAAGCTACCAGATGTACGTAGGCCTGCCACTGCCACGTATCGAGTCCAAAGGGCTTGAACACGGCCAACGCCACCACCATAAACGTGGTGCTGATGATCCTCGTCGTTATCGTTTCTATACGTCCTTGTTTCATTTATACATTTGATAGAGTTTATGGAACTTAGGATTGGCATCAATAACCGCAGAAAGCAGTTCACTGGCATCGGCAGAGATCATCTCTGCGATTTCCAGTATGGTGTCCAATATCAGTTCCCATATTCTGTCCGAGGCGGACAGCTCGAGAGTACCAGTTGTGGCCTCACGGAAGAGCGCTCCGATGGTCTCATAGGCCTCAAACCGTTTCACTGTGCAAAGTATGTTATACTGCTTCATGGTCAGCGTGAAGCTGGCAATCTGCGCAGAGAAGTGTACGCTCTGGCATCTGCCGAAGTCGAGCAGTTGCTTGCAATCGTGATAAGCTACCTCGGTAGTCCAGCGGGTAGCGTACGTCCTGTATGCTTTGAGAAAGCTGAGCGAGAGGTCCGTGGTGAGCAATCCATTCCAATGCCCATTCCTGCCTCGCTTCGAGAAGAACAGGCGTACGGTGGTACCTGCAAACTTCACGTCAATGGTGCAGTAGCTACATCTGAGCGTTCTGTTATGCTTGGTGAGTCCCTGTTTCTGGAGCTTCTTGATGATTTGGTTGGCTGTCAGGTCGCCCCATTTGGTGTGGTACTTGGTCTTGCCCAGCTTGATCATGCCAATCAGATGACACTTGATGTGGCGGCTGGTAATCAGACGAACGAAGTCTGCACAGGTAAACCAACTGTCAATGAGCAGATAGTCGAATCGGATGCCGCGCTTGATGGCATACTTCACCATCTCAATGGCCTTTTCAATCTTCGACATCGTGTACTCCTTGGTGCGCTCTTCGACACTTTGTCCCGTATAGTCGGCAGAGAAACGCTCGCTCCGCTGTTTATCCGTCAGCCCTTGTTTCTTGTCTGGATTACTGCCTTTTTCACCATGAAGCGAGAAATCGAGGAACAGTTGGCTCATGCCATCACTCAGAAGCAGCGTCAGACATTTGTAGCCAAGGATGGTCTTGTGCTCAAGGTGAGAGAAAACCTTGCCGATGAGCTCACTCTTACGTCCGCTCTTCGGA
>CADCET010000001.1 GCA_902800495.1 uncultured Prevotellaceae bacterium | reverse complement strand
TTTTGCAACTATTATTATACTAAGAAATGTAAAAAATATGGTTAAATATTTCTTTCGATTTTTAACACAAAAAACAAGAGATTAACTTAACACCCTAGGACAGACGGTGCGCATAAACAACCTCTTATAAGGTTTAACGCGACGACTCACTCTGTCCGGAATTGCGGTGCAAAGTTACACATTCGTGACGACCGGCACAAGACTTCGAGACGGTCTGGAAGAATCCTAAAACACGAACTTGCTGACTGTCAATGCCTTTCAACGCTCATAGCTCAAATCCTGCAGTTCAGCGTAGGGGTACATTTAACCCAAATCGGTCATTAGAACGAATTAGTTCTTTTTTCTGTCTGCTCAAAACAAATACTACTCTGACATAAAATCTAATGACCGAGTTGGGTTTAATCTCTTAAAAACTTCGTGGTGACACCTGACTCACCTGACACTTAACCTACTGATTATCAGCATCGTTCTTATTGGAAGAGGTCGCACCTGTGGTCGCACCTACAGGTCGCACCTAAGTTTATTCCCGAAGATGGAAGATCGGGAAATGTTTCACGATCGGGCCTGAAAAAAAATGGGCGTCTCGTGAAAAAATATAAGCCTCCCATAAAATAATAACGGCCGTTTAGAAATGTTTCACGGCCTCTGGTCAATAGGAAAAAACCTAGGAAAACCTAGGTGTGACTCATAGGTGCGGCCAATGGTGCGGCCAATGGTGCGACCAGCATCTGATCATTACACACTGATAATCAACGTATTAAGTGCCAGGTGCGCCAGGTGTCAGCCACCCCGTCTACTCTCCTCCGCAATCTGTCGATAACGTCCTCATGACAATTGAAGTAATCCGTCTGAATGTCCTCTGCTTTTACGATGTCAATCTTTCTCTTGCAACACAGAAGGGTCTTCGCAGAGCGAAGCGGCAGAGCCGAGCGCCGGCGTGCACTCATATTTAGGCATTTTCATATTTCTGTTTCTTATGTCCTCATCAGTCATGACACAGAAATATGATTTAGGGGTGCTATTGCTTTACGTAAAGCTTCAGCGGCTTACGAGCCGACGAACAGATACTGAGTACCGTCAGTCGTCGGGAGTTGTGAGGTACTTCGCCGACTGAACTCAATGGTTAGAGCCATCGTGCAAACATGGTTTTGAATTCACCCATCGATACCCTCTCGCCATAATCCACTGCGGCTATCTCCTCCTCAATGTCAGGAGTCACCTGAAGGATGCCATTCACGATGTGGGCATAGTCAACATCGTCAGGAATAACCTGCACTTCGGGTTCTTCTGCTAAGGCAACAGCCGGTTCCTGAGCCGTCAGGCAGCTGCCGGACGACTGGTACTCACCGCCGTCTTCCTCTTCAAACTGTGGGTATGGTTTGCTCTCTTTCATCATGTTTGCATCTTTTGGGTGCAAAGATAAAGAAAAGGAGTGAAAGTTCCAAATTTTCCCTCTTATTTCTGTGCCACGATGTCAAAGATTACTTCACAATCTTCCTGCCTCCATAGATGTACAGCCCGTGAGCAGGGGGTGCCTGCAGCTGCTGGCCGTTCAGGTTGTAGACTCTATCATTCATCATTTGTCCTTTATTATTCAGACGCGGAGTGTCGCCTACGCCGGTTGTTCCATCGCCCATGTACTGGCCGATGAAGAAGATGGCACCCGTGGACTGCTCGCTAATAATATATAGGAACGGGCGCGTAGCGTGGAACTCGGCTGTTCGCGGCATTCCCGTAGTTGCCTCCCCGATGATGGTGACGGCAGCGGCTTCCGTGCCCTCCTCGTCAAGCTTAATCTTGGCCACCTGCTGCATCATTTCGATGTAGACGGAGTAGTTGCAGAAGTAGGGGAACTCTGCGTAATTCAGATCGAAAGCCGTAGGCATGCCCAGTGCCGACATAATGGGCTTCAGGTTAACTTTGGTGTCGGTCTCTATGCGGGGCAGCTTCAGGCTTACATCATACGAGCTGCCAGGGAACAGCCAGCTCTTGCCGTCCAACTGGCTGAGCACGTCGGCGATGCTCTTTCCCTGGCACGGCAGGAAGATGGTCATCTGGTAGGCCTTGTTGCCGTAGGGCAGCTTGATGGCCTGGTAGAGATCGTTCGCCGTATATTCGTACTGGCCCGTCTTGCGCATCATCGGCACGCTCTTGCCGCCGTTGAAGGGTTCCTCACGGGTGTTCTCCTTCTTGAACGGTGAAGCCCACTTGCCCTTGAAGTAGAGCGCATTGAGCAGGTAGCTGACGGCGTCCTCATTGAACTCGTCATTCGTCAGTATTTCCTTAATCAAGCCCGCCGTATGGTCGCTGGCCCACTGGTTGATGACGCCCATTGTCTTGCCGTCGTAGAAGTCGCGGCTCTCGGGAGTGGCGTCGTAATACTGCTGTGCTTTCTCCACAAACGGCTCCTGCAACCGGAAGTCCCAATGGCTGTTCACGTAGATGGTGTTGGCTATCGACACCTTCGTCGTCTGGTCGAGCGTCGGCGCCTCGGTCAGCAGCTTGCGGCAGAACTGGTTGATGGCGTCAGCCCCGGCCTCGCCGAAGCCGAGCACGTCGTTGATTTCCTGCTGCGTCTTGCCTGCCGCCCCGTTGTTGAGCATGCCGAGGGCATAGGTGATGCTCAGCGGCGAGAGAATCTGGCTGTCCTCCTTCCGGGCCTCGCGCATCAGGCGAAAGGCGAAGTCGTTGTTCTGCTCCACAAACTGGCGCTCCTCCTGCGTTAGCTGTACATACTTAGGAGCGTTGAAGTCGGAGGCTGAGAAATAGACACCACCTCCCATTACGTATTCAAACGACTCGTAGTCGCAATAGCAGTCTGGTTCGTCTTCAAACAGGTAGTGTATCAGCCCCTTGCCGGCAAAGCCAACGCCCTCAACGCCAGTAAAGCCCAAAATATAGAGACTACCGTCAGGGCGGACGTTCTGGTAACGGTAGCGGTTATACAACTGGTCATACACCTTGATGCTTTCCACAATCGGAGTGGCTTCGGCAAAGCTGTTGTAGTCGAAGTGCAGACTAAAGTCAAGCAGCATGAAGTCCTTCTTGTCACCCAGGTAGTCGTACTGCCACACACGCCCCTCCTCGTCCTCGCGAAAGGCACCGTAGTAGCGACTTTGAGAGGAGTGGCGGTACTCTTGGCGGTACATCTTCATGTATTGCCGCCCATCGATGACGGTGTCGCCCTGCAGGGTATAGCACACCATCCACTGGCTGTCTTCATGACCGGTCGCCGCGTCCTCAATGTGATGATAGATATAGCACCACATCTTACCCTGAGCGAGCATGGGACGGCTGTTGTTTTCGGCGCAGACGCTCAATATGGCTGTCAGTAGCAAAGTCAGAAGCGTAAATCTTCTCATAGCGTTTACTCCTTTCTTGTTCTTATTGATGTTGCAAAATTACAACTTTTTTCTAAACCGCCAAAAGAAACGGCTAAATTTCGGCTTGACATTTTTAAAGAAGTCAATGAAATTATGAATGGTCGCGAAAATTTTGCGAGCGGCCGCGAAAATTTTGTGAATGGCCGCGAAATCAAAAACAGCAAATGATGGTCTAATTGCCGCTTCCGCAATAAACACTGCGGAAGCGGCAATCTAAACCTTCTGTGTTCAGTAGGTACGGTTTCCTGACATTTGCTTCTCCATAGGGAGCTACTGCTTGTTAGCTTTCTTTCGCTGGTCGTGGTCGAGGATGGTCTTGCGCATACGCATGGACTGTGGCGTCACCTCAACAAGCTCGTCCTCCTTGATATATTCCAGACATTCCTCCAACGACATGACGGTCTTGGGGATGATGCGTGCCTTGTCATCGGTACCCGAGGCGCGGACGTTGGTCAGCTGCTTGGCCTTGCAGACGTTGATGACGAGGTCGTTGTCGTGGACGTGCTCGCCGACGACCTGTCCCATATAGACATCCTCACCGGGATCGATGAAGAACTTACCACGATCCTGCAGCTTGTCGATGGCGTAGGCGAAAGCGTTGCCCGTCTCAAGGGCAATCATCGAACCGTTGACGCGACGCTCAATCTCGCCCTTGTAGGGCTGGTACTCCTTGAAGCGGTGGGCCATGATGGCCTCGCCCTGAGAGGCTGTCAGCACGTTGGTACGCAGGCCGATGATGCCGCGCGAGGGAATGTCGAACTCAATATTCGTACGCTCGCCCTGACTCTCCATCGAGGTCATCTCGCCCTTGCGGCGCGTCACCATGTCAATCATCTTCGAGGCAAACTCCTCGGGGACGTTGATGGTAAGTTCCTCAACGGGCTCGCACTTCACGCCGTCCACCTCTTTATATATAACCTGGGGCTGCCCCACCTGCAGTTCGTAGCCCTCACGACGCATGGTCTCGATGAGCACAGAGAGGTGTAGCACGCCACGGCCGGAGACGACCCACTTGTCGGTAGAGTCCTCAAACGGCTCGACACGCAGGGCGAGGTTCTTCTCAAGTTCCTTCTGCAGACGGTCGTTGATATGGCGCGAGGTGACGAACTTACCCTCACGACCGAAGAAGGGCGAGTCGTTGATGGTAAAGAGCATCGACATCGTCGGCTCGTCGATGGCAATGGGAGGCAGCGGCTCAGGGTTCTCGACGTCGCAGATGGTGTCGCCAATCTCAAACTTCTCGAGTCCGATGACGGCACAGATGTCGCCGCAGTCTACCTGCTCAATGCGCTGGTGGCCCATACCGTCGAAGGTATGCAGTTCCTTGATTTTCGTCTTCTCCATCGAACCGTCGCGGTGAGCGATGGTCACCTGCTGGCCGTCCTTCAGCTTGCCGCGATGGACGCGCCCCACGGCGATACGGCCCGTATAGCTGCTATAGTCCAAAGAGGTGATGAGCATCTGCGGCGTGCCCTCAATCTGCTGGGGAGCGGGGATAACCTCGACAATCTTGTCAAGCAGATAGGTGATGTCAGTGGTCGGCTTCTGCCAGTCCTCGCCCATCCAGCCGTTCTTGGCCGAACCGTAGACGACGGGGAAGTCAAGCTGGTCTTCGGTGGCGTTCAGCGAGAACATCAGGTCGAACACCATCTCGTAGACCTCCTCGGGACGGCAGTTGGGCTTGTCTACCTTGTTGACAACGACAATAGGCTTGAGGCCGATTTGCAGCGCCTTCTGAAGCACGAAGCGCGTCTGCGGCATGGGGCCTTCGAAGGCGTCGACGAGCAGCAGACAGCCGTCGGCCATATTGAGCACGCGCTCTACCTCGCCGCCGAAGTCCGAGTGTCCCGGGGTGTCGATGATATTGATTTTCGTTCCTTTCCAGTTGATACTCACGTTCTTCGAGAGAATAGTGATGCCTCGCTCACGCTCGAGGTCGTTGGCGTCCAATACTTGGCTCGACAGGTTCTGTCCCTCGCGGAAGAGGTTTCCTGCCAGCATCATCTTGTCCACGAGCGTCGTCTTGCCGTGGTCTACGTGAGCAATAATTGCAATATTCCTGATGTCTTGCATACGTCGTTTTGTTGAAATCGGGTGCAAAGGTACAAAAAAAGCCGGAAGTCACCAAACTTCCAGCTCTTTTTTCGTATTAGCACGCAAGGATTTACAGGAAGAGAGAAAAGGGCCTTCAAGAGCGCCTTCAACCTTTGCAAGTAGAAAAAATTCCGTAAACATTTGGCAGTTCGGAGAAAAAGCAGTACCTTTGCAGCCGCATTTGACGAAGCCCCCGTCGTTGATGAAGGCGGAAAGGACTTTTGAAGGATGTTTAGTATTAACAATTAATTCATCAAAACAATGTATTTAGACAAAGAAAAGAAGGTTGAGATTTTCAGCCAGTACGGCAAGGGTGCTACTGACACCGGTTCTGCCGAAGCACAGATTGCCCTGTTCACCTATCGTATCAAGCACCTGACGGAGCACCTGAAGAAGAACCACAAGGACTTCGGTACTGCCCGTTCACTGACCATGATGGTAGGTCGTCGCCGCAAACTGCTGAAGTATCTCTATGTGAACGACATCAACCGCTACCGTGCTATCGTGAAGGCTCTCGGCCTGCGTAAGTAAAAGGTAAAGCAGCAAAAAGGTTACAAATAAAGCCGCATAGGGATTTCCCTATGCGGTTTTATAGTTTTACCCCTTGTGGCATTGAAGAAATTGTCGTATCTTTGCACCAGAGATTAGAAAACAAGAGTATTCACCTGACAAAAAGCTACGATTATGAAGAAGTTTTATACCTATCTGACAATGCTGCTCATCGCAAGCATGACCATGACAACGCTGACCTCCTGCGACTGGTGGGACGAGGACGAGAACATTGCCTACACCCTGGAAGGCACCTGGCGCGGCGAGATGAGAATCAATTCGACGTATAGCGGACGGACGTACTACGCCACCTATACAGAAATAACATTCCTGAAAGACCCTTACCGCTACTCCAGCGGAGAAGGCTACTGGGTGGACTACTACTCGGATGCTCCCTGGGACTACGTGGCCAACCACATCCGCTGGACAGTGAACCTGTCGGACATCGACATCTACTTCCGCGAGGACGGCACACACTTCACCATCCGCAACTACCGCCTGAACAACGACCGCTTCACGGGCACGCTCTATGACAACGGTCAGCGCGTAGACTTCTCGCTCTACCACACGTCAGCGCCCAACTGGAACAGTTACAACCGCTGGGGCTACGATGACTGGTACGACGACTACTACTGGTCGCGCACACGCAGTGCCAATAACGACACGACAGCCGCGGAGAAGCCCGTGCGCAGTATCGGCGACTAACAACCATAAAACAATAACAAAACAATGAAACTAAATCTTTTCAAGCTTTTCGTAGTGCTGGTCTGGCCTCTCGCCACGGCCAGCGCTGCTGATGTTAACACGAAGTTTGGCAAACCCACCAAGGAAGAGATGCAGATGACGGTCTACGAGGCCGAGCCTGACGCCGAGGCCGTGGTGCTGTGCCGACTGACGGACGTAGAGTACACCATACAGACCACCAGCTTCCTGGTGGACTATCACGAGAGATGGCGCATCAAGGTGCTGAAACCCGGCGGGACGCGGTTCGCCAAGGTTGTCGTGCCCTACAAGAAGGGGGTATCGGTAGGCAATAACATCAGCGGACATAAAATCAACGCCATGTCGCTTCCCCAGCCGGGCGGCAGTTCTAACTCCTACTTCGAGGGTGAAGGTGTATCGATGACAGACGGAGTCTTCGGCACCGACGGCGACGAGAGCGTGGAGAGCGTCAAGGCGACGGCCTTCAACCAGGAAAACGGCAAGGTGGTGAAGACCAACCTGAAGAGAGGCGACATCGTGACGACGAAGATTGACGACCAAAACTACCAGATGGAGTTTACCGTCCCGAACGTGAAGGAGGGCACGGTGATAGAATACGAGTACAAGATCCACAGCCAACTCTTCTGGGAGCTGCGCGACTGGTATGCCCAGTGCGAGATTCCCGTCGTCTATGCCAAGCTCGACATGAACATCCCCAGCTACCTGATATTCAACATCGAGGATCACGGCATCCAGCGCCTGACGTACACCTGTACCCTCGGCACCTTGAAATTTAAGATAGAGAGCGACCCCTTGGCCAATCCCGTATCCATCAACACCAACCATTACGTCTACGAAGGCCATAACCTGATGGGGCTGCCCAAGGACGACTATGTCTGGTGCGCTCAGGACCACTGGGCCGGCATCACGGCCGAGCTGAAGTCGTACCGTCTGCCTGGCACGATGGCAATGGACTATGCCAAGACATGGGATCAGATAGACGAGATGATCCTCAGTTCTGAAGACTTGGGACAGCGCCTGAACGACCACAGCCCGTTAGCTGACGAGCTGAAGACGGCCAAGGTGGCCGAGATTGCCAATCTGCGCGAACGTGTGGCGGCAGTGTATCAGTTGGTGATGAGCAAGGTGAAGTGGAACGGCAAGTACGAGCTGAGTCCTGCGCCTACCGCCGAGACACTGAAGAAGGGCGAGGGCAACAACGCCGACATCAACCTGCTGCTCATCCAGTCGCTCCGCGATGCCGGTCTGAACGCTGCCCCCGTCGTACTCCGGACGCGCGACCTGGGACAACTGCCTTATAACTTCCCCTCCATCCGCAAGCTATCGACCTTCCTCGTGGGCGTCATCCTGCCGTCGGTCGGTAACGTCTATCTCGACGCCTCAGCCAACAACTCCAACATGCTTCCAGAAGCCATGCTGGTAGACAAGGCTCGTCTGGTGCAGAAAGACAAGAGCCAGTGGGTGAACCTGCAGCGGGTGTCGAAAGCAGACATCAGCACCGTCATCGACGCTAAGCTCGCTGCCGACGGCACACTGACGGGCAAGCAGACCTGCCGCGAGAATGGGGAGACCGCAGAAAAAGACTTCACGAAGAAGGGCGAGGTCAGCGACGGAGAGATCAGCATCTGTCCGTTCCCCGACGAGGTGATTGAGAATCCGTTTACCACCGAGACGCGTAAGATGCCCGTTGAGTTCGCACGTCTCACCAACAAGCGCATTGTCATCAACATCGCCCTACCCGACGGCTATGCCGTGGAGGGTGAACCCAGGAACACCACCGTCACCACGCCCGACAAGGGTATTGAGGCCCGCATCCATTCGACTTACGGCATGGGGCGCCTGCAGCTGTCGTGCCAGTTCAGTATCAACAAACTCACATTTACTGAGAACTACGCCGACCTGCGCCAGCTCTTCGACACGCTCTCGAAGTACACCACTGAACGGCTGACAATCAAGAAGAAATAACCCAAAGACAACGTATATCCACAACGGATTTCACGGATTACGCGGATTCTTAAGTCTCTGATTGTCAGTATGGCTTAAATCCGCGTAATCCGTGAAATCCGTTGTTTATAAATATATTTCTTATTCTGTCAGCTTGATGTTGACGTTCTGCTTCTTGATGTTTTTACAATACTGGAAGGTGGCGTCTTTCTTAGCCGTGATGTCGATGTTCTGCAGCGTGATGCCGTTGATGGGCATCTCGGGCAGTCCGTTGAACTCCATAGCATAGCCGGCATTGTGGCAGACGACATTGCGGATGTCGATGTTGCGGAAGATAGGTGTCTCCTCGGTGACAGGCACATGTTGAGACTCCTGTTGTCCGCCTTCGGCTAACGTTTCAGCGACAGATTTGCCACCATAATACATATTAAAGGTGAGGGCGTAGGTCTCAATGTCGGTCATAGAGATGCCGTCGATGAAGATGTTCTCGACGATGCCGCCACGGCCACGGGTAGACTTGAAACGCAAGCCGACGTCGGTGCCCACGAACTGGCAGTTTGCCACTTTGATATTCTTCACGCCACCGCTCATCTCGGAGCCTACGACAAAGCCGCCATGACCGGCAAAGACGGTACAACCGTCGACGACGACATTGGCACAGGGAATACCGCGGCGACGGCCGTCGGCGTCCTTACCGCTCTTGATGCAGATACCATCGTCGCCAGCATCGAAGCGCGAGTTGACAATCAGAGCGTTGGTACACGACTCCAGGTCGAGGGCATCGCCATTTTGGGCGTAGGCGGGGTTACGCACGAGTACATTATCTATAATAATATTCTGGCACATCAGCGGGTGGAGGTTCCACGCAGGGGAGTTCTGGAAGATAACACCCTCGAGCAACACGTTCTTACAGTTGACGAGGCTCACCATGACGGGACGCAGGAACCGCTTCACGGCCTGCCATTCCTCTTCGGTCTGGGCGGCGGGAACGTTCATGTTCGCACCCTGTTCGCCCTTGGCATACCCTGCGGATGGCACCCAGTAGTCTTTCTTCATCTCCTGACTGCCGGGAATAGCCAACAGGCGCTTCCAGTGGCCTTCCGTGACTTTGGAGTGCTTCACGGGACGCCAGTACTGGCCGTTGCCGTCGATGACGCCATGACCGGTGATGCTGATATTGGTAGCACCATTGGCAGAAAGGGGCGACTGGCAGCGACGGGTGTCAAGGCCCTCGAAGGATGTCTTGATAAGGGGATAGAGGTTCTCGTCGGCAGCAAACTGGATGACGGCGCCAGCCTCCAAGTGCAGGTCGATATTAGAGCGCAGCACCACAGGGCCTGTCTGCCACACGCCACGGGGCACGACAAGGTGTCCGCCGCCCATCTTATAGAGCTGGTCAATGGCCTTGGCGAATGCCTCTGTGCAGAGCTGCTGACCAGTAGGATCGGCGCCGAAATCCTTGAGCGACACCTTTGCATCGGGAATGGCGGGGGCTTTCACTTCTGCCATCTTAAACGGCAGGTTGTCGGTGTACTGTTTGTACGGATTCTGTGCTCTCAGACAGAAGACTGCCGAGAGACAGAGGAACAGAAGAACGGTTTTTCTCATTGTCTTAGCGTATTTAGTTATAGTTTGTTGTTAATTTCTCTGAGCGGCAGCATCACGAAGTCGCGCTCATACATCAGCGGATGCGGTATCTTCAGGTCTGGCTCGTCGACGCTCAGGTCGTCGTAGAGCAGGATGTCGATGTCTATCGGTCGGTCGGTGTAGTTGCGGTTTGTCAACCTGCGATTGACGTTTTTATGCCGTCCCATGTCGCGCTCTATCTGTTGCGTCAGCCGCAGAATCTCGCGCGGCGTCTTATCGGTCTCGCAGAGGATGACGGCATTGAGGAACCGGTTGTCAGACTGGAAGCCCCACGGCTCCGTCTCGATAAACGACGACTGGCGCGTCACCGGCCCTACTTGCTCGTCAATGAACCTAATGGCCTGTTCAAGATTCTCCCAACGATTGCCGAGATTGGAGCCTAGCCCCAAATATACCTGATGGTCTGCCATAATGGTTTAACATATTACTCCCCTCCCTCGCAGGGAGGGGCACAGGGGGTGGGTCTCCTAATCGTCGAGAATCAGCAGACCGTCGCCATAGCAGCCGAACATATAGCCATTCTTGACGGCCAGTTCGTAGGCCTCGTAGATGAGCTCATAGCCGCCAAAGGCTGCCGTCAGCATCATCATCGTCGACTCAGGATGGTAGAAGTTGGCTATCAGCGCATTGGAGAGACCGAAATCGTAAGGCGGGAAGATGAACTTGTTAGTCCAGCTGTCGAAGGGTTTCAGCATACCGTCGGTGCCGACAGACGACTCTGTGGCACGTGCCGTACTGACACCCACGGCGCACACACGGCGGCCCTGTTCCTTGGTCTCGTTCACCAGACGGCAGCACTCGTCAGGGATGATGACCTGCTCTGACCCCATCTTATGCTTGGTCAGATCCTCCACCTCGATGGGGTCGAAGCATCCTAAACCACAGTGAACGGTGAGGTAGGCGAAGTTGAAGCCGCGAATCTCCATCATCTTCATCAGTTCGCGACTGAAATGCAGACCTGTGGCAGGGGCGGTAACGGCACCCTCATTGCGGGCAAAGATCGTCTGGAAGTTCTCCATATCATCGGCATCGGCGGGACGGCGGTCGACGATGTAGCGGGGCAGTGGGGCCTCACCCAAGGCAAAGAGCTCGCGTTTGAACTCCTCGTGCTCACAGTCGTAGAGGAAGCGCAGCGTACGTCCGCGGCTAGTGGTGTTGTCGATGACCTCAGCCACCATCGGGCCGTCCTCTTCGAAGAAGAGCTTATTGCCGATACGTATCTTGCGGGCTGGCTCGACGAGCACATCCCACAGGCGCAGTTCCTCGTTGAGTTCGCGCAACAAGAACACCTCTATCTGGGCGTCGGTCTTCTCCTTCGTGCCGTAGAGACGGGCGGGGAACACCTTGGTGTCGTTGAAGATGAAGGTGTCGCCCTCGTCGAAGTAGTTCACCAAGTCGCGGAATGTCAAGAACTGGTCGGTATCGTTGCCGTCAGCATCTTTCCGGAACATCTCTATCGTCTGACGCTTGCGGTGAACCACCATCAGTCGCGACTGGTCACGACTGAAAACGCGCTCTTCCGTACCGTCCTCATTCTTAAAGGTGCGGTGCGGCGGATAAAGGGCTACTTGCTCTTCGGGCAACTTGAATCTGAATTGTGATAGTTTCATTATTTTGGTTGTTTTGTTTTTTTTATTTTATAGGACTTATAGGTCTTATGGGACCTATGGGACTTATGAGACCTATGGGTCTTATTGGTCTTATTAGACCTATTCGTCCAATTGGTCGTCTAACCACTGCGGGAAGCTGTCGAAGGTCTGGCAGTCCTCGATGCGGACGTTGCCCACGCGGGTACGGCAGAGCGCTGTCAGGAAGGCGCCACTGCCCAAAGCCTGACCGATGTCGCGGGCCAGCGAGCGGATATAGGTACCCTTACCACAGACCACACGGATGCTCATCTGCATCGTCGCAGGGTCGAAGGCGGTCAGCTCAATCTCGTCGATGCGCACGGGCTTGGCAGCCAGGCGGTGGTCGACACCCTTGCGAGCCAACTCATACGCCCTGTCGCCTGCCACCATACAGGCAGAATAGAGGGGCGGCTCCTGGAGAATCTCGCCGACGAAATCGGCGAGTACACGAAGGATGAGCTCGCGGGTGATATGGCGTGTCGGATAGGTCATGTCGACGGTATGCTCACGGTCGAACGACGGTGTCGTGGCGCCGAGTTGCAGGGTGGCGGTGTACTCCTTGTCGTGCAGCTGCAACGACTCTATCTGCTTCGTGGCCTTACCCGTACAGAGGATGAGCACACCCGTAGCCAAAGGGTCGAGGGTGCCGGCATGTCCCATCTTCACCCGCTTGACGTGCAGCTTCTTCGACACGACGTAGCGGATGTGGGCCAGGGCGCCGAACGACGACATCCGGTAGGGCTTATTGATATAAATGAATGTTCCTTCGTTGAAATCCATTAGTCTACCATTGCAAGTGAATGACCCGTCAGCAGCAACACGATGATTATGGTGCCGACGATGATGCGATAGATACCAAATGCCTTGAAACCATACTTGGTGAGAAAGGCCACGAACCACTTCATGGCCAGCAGGGCCACGACAAAGGCCACGACACAGCCTAAGAGGAGCATCATGATATTATGCGACGTTGCCCAGGCGGCATCTTCCTTGACAAGGTCGAGCAGGTCGAGGAGCGTGGCGCCGGCCATCGTGGGCACTGCCAGGAAGAACGAGAACTCAGCAGCGCGCTTACGTGTCAGTCCCTGTGTCATACCGCCTACGATGGTGGCCATCGACCGCGATACGCCGGGGATGACCGAGATACACTGGTACAGGCCAATCATAAAGGCGCGCCTCTCGTTGACTTTCCTGTCGTCGCTGCCTTTGTTGAAGAGCTTGTCGCAGAACAGCATGAACACACCGCCTACCACCAGCATCACGGCGACCACCTCGACGCTGTCGAGCAGCCAGTCGAGCAGGCCGGACTTCTTCGCCGCCAGACCGATGATGACCGCTGGTAGCACGCCCACGAAAAGGAGCCAGTAGAAGTAGTACCTGTGTTTCAGGCGCTGCCACCACGAACAGCCCTCGGGGGCTGGCGAATGGTCGAACTTGAAGAACCGCTTCCAGTAGAGGCACACCACCGAGAGGATGGCGCCAAACTGTATAATGAACGTAAAGGCGTGGACGAAAGGATCACCCTGCTCGATGCCCAAGAGGTTCTGGGTGATAATCATGTGTCCCGTCGACGAGACGGGCAGGAACTCGGTGAGTCCCTCCACGATGGCGATGATGACGGTTTCTATCCAAGTCATTTAGTCTCCTCCTTCTGTACTTCGTCCTTCGACTTATGCACCACGGCATAGATCATCGACAGGAATCCCAAGAGGCACACCACGGGTGCCACCACAATGCGGCGGGTACTGAAAATATCGGGGTTGTAAGCCTCCTCTGTCGAGCTGCCACCACTCATCAGGATGAAACCGATGATGACAACCACCATACTTACGGCCAGCAGGATAAAGTTCATGCGGCCAAAAGCCAAATCTCTTTTCATATTATCGTTCATATCCTCAATTTTACTTGATTTAATGTTTAATTTCTAATGTTTAATGTTTAATCTTTAATGTTCTAAATTTTATACAGTTCCTGCGCCCGCATCCTCAGGAAGCGGTTCACGGAGATATACGAGCACAGCGACGTGATCACCAGTCCGAAGAGCAGGACGGCAATGCCCGTAACGGCCAGCACCTGCCACGTGATGATAGAGGTCAGGTTGGGCTCATATTGGTAGAGGCTCCACACCCCTGCGCCCAGGACGATGCAGGCCAGCAGCGCAGCCACGAGTCCGACAGTCAGCCCCGTGTACATAAACGGGCGGCGGATAAAGCCCCAGGAGGCACCCACCAGTTTCATCGTGTGTATCAGGAATCGCTGCGAATAGACACGCAGGCGCACGGTATTGTTCACCAGAGAGTAGCTGATGAACGTCAGCAGCAGGGCCAGCACCAGCAGCACCAGACTCACCTTCTGCAGGTTCTTGTTCACCTTGTCCATCAGGTCTTCCTGATAGGCCACATCGCTCACCTTCGGGTTCTTCCTCAGCTCGGCAGCTATCCAGGCCAGGGAGTCGCGGTTGGCATAGTCCGACTTCAGCTGCAGTTCCAGCGTCGCCACGAAGGGGTTCATTCCCAAGAACTCCGAGGGGTCGCTGCCCATGGCTTCCGTCTGGTCCTTCAGCGCCTGCTCCTTGCTCACATAGTCGATGTTGTGGGCGTAGGGTCGGTGGTAGAGCTCACGACATAGCCGGTGGGCATCGTTCGTGCTCACCGTATCACCCAGCATGACGGTCACCGTCAAGTGCTCTTTCACATAGTTGGACAGGTTATGAGCCGTGAGTACCGAGAATACCACAAGCCCAAGCAATATCAGCACCATCGTCGTACTGATACACAATGTAACAACCTGCAAGCCATGACGGCGACGGGTCGTCCTTTTCTTCTTACTCATCTATACTTTACGTACGTAAAATTCAAATTCGCGTGCAAAGATACATAATAATTTGCTAAAACCCAAAACTTTTTTGTAATTTTGCAGCCGCTATGAGTACGATTATCTATCCCTCGCCCATCTTCGGCCCCGTACAGAGCCGCCGACTGGGCATTTCGTTAGGCATCAACCTGCTGCCGCGCGACGGTAAGGTGTGCTCCTTCGACTGCATCTATTGCGAGTGCGGCTTCAACGAGGACCACCGCCCCACCCTGCCGCTGCCTACCCGAGAAGAGGTGGCAACGGCGCTGGAGCACAAACTGCAGCAGATGGCGGAGGACGGCCAGATGCCTGACGTGCTGACCTTTGCCGGCAACGGTGAGCCGACGTGTCACCCGCATTTTGCAGAGATTATCGACGACACCATCCGTTTGCGCGACCGCTATTGTCCGCAGGCCAAGGTGTCGGTACTGTCGAACTCGACGATGATTCACCGCCAGAGTGTCCACGACGCCCTGATGCGTGTCGACAACAACATCCTGAAACTCGACACCGTCGATGCCGACTTCATCAACAAGGTGGACCATCCCAACGGCACTTACGACGTAGAGGCCATCATCGGGCGGATGAAGGCGTTCAACGGCCACCTCATCATCCAGACGATGTTCCTCAAGGGTCCCGGCATCGACAACACCACCGACGACTACGTCGCTCCCTGGCTCGACGCCGTCAAGGACATTGCCCCCGAGCAGGTGATGATCTACACCATCGACCGCGAGACACCCGACCAGTCGCTACGAAAAGCCAGTCGCGAGGAGTTAGACGCCATTCGCGACCGCGTCATTGCGGCCGGCATACCCTGCACGGCCTCGTATTAACAACAATCCCCACCAATTGGCGGGGATTATTCTTTTATACGAGTTTCGCAAGTTTTTTTTACCACGAATTACACGAATTACACGAATTTTAGCTGCGCGTTGTTTTTTATTTTTTCGAATTTCACAAATGAAAATCGCAAGCGATTTTCTTCGGCGCCAGCCAATTCGTGAAATTCGTTTCATAATTCTATGCATAGAAAATTCGTTTAATTCGTTAAATTCGTGGTCGTTATAAAACTTGATTATTTACACATGATGCCGCGTTTCGTGTTCTCCAGGAACTTAACGATGTTCTGGATTTCCGGACTGTCAGGCACCTGCTCCTTAATCTGCAGGATGACATCGTAAACGCTGGTCTTGCCGTTGAACAGCAGACGATAGGCGTTGGCGATGTGCTTCTGTACCTTCTTGTCAATACCGGCATAGTCGAGCATCGTCGTGTTCGGACCTCCATACTCCATAGGCGAACCGCCAGCAATGATGTAGGGCGGCACGTCGTGCGAGAAAGCGGTACCTGCCTGGATCAGCGAGAGGTCGCCGGCACGGGTATTGGCGTTCTGGATAGCACCCGACGAGAAGATGACGCCGTTGCCTATCTCGCAGTCACCGGCAATCTTCGCGCCATAGCCTAAGACGCAGTTGTTGCCGACGACGGTGTCGTGGCTAACGTGTGCGCCCTCCAGCAGGAAGTTGTTGTTGCCGATACGGGTGACGCCGTCGCGATGGGTGCCGCGGTTGATGACCACGTTCTCACGGATGACGTTGTTGTCGCCGATTTCTACATACGACTTCTCACCACGGAAGTTGAAGTCCTGGGGCAGGGCAGCAATGACGCTGCCCTGATGGATCTTGTTACCCTTCCCGATGCGGGCGCCGTCGCAGATGCTGACGAAGGGGAAGATGATGCAGTTGTCGCCTATCACCACGTCGTCCTCGATATACACGAAGGGGAATATCTTACAGTTATTGCCGATTTTTGCCTTGGGCGAGATATCGGCCTTGGGGGATATTTCTGACATAAATTTAATGTTTAGAATTCAGTATTCAGAGTCACTCTCACTTCGCTCCTCCACCGAGTGCCTGATACAGGTTGACTACCGCCTGCATCTTGTTGAACTGGTCGGTGACTTCGCTAATCTCAGCATTGAGCAGGTTCGACTGTGCAGAGATCACCTCCAGATAGGTGGTGTTCGACGACGACTCCATCAGTTTCTTCGTGTCCTCCACATTCTGGCGGAGCACGGCGACGCGCTTGCCGTCGAGGGCGCCCTTCTCAGCCGATGAGTTGTAGGTGACGAGGGCGTTCGACACCTCGTTGCCTGCCTTCAGCACGGCGTTCTGCCAGGTGTTATAGGCCTGCTCATACTTCAACTGGGCCACCTTCAGTCCGGCGACAATCTGTCCGTGCTGGAAGATGGGCTGAACGAGCGAGCCGACTGCCGACCACAGCATCTTGCCGGGGTTGACGAGGCCGTTATTGTTGGTGAAGGCGCCCGTTCCCGTGATGGTGATGCTGGGATAGAAGCGCGAACGGGCCTGCTGCACGTCGTAGAAGCACTGGGCCAGCGACATCTCGGCAGCATGAACGTCGGCACGGTTGTTCAGCAGGTTGATACTCACACCGGTAGCAAACTGCGAGGGCAGCGACTGGTCGGCGAGCTTGCCGCGGGCTATGCTGTGGGCGGGCTCGGCCAGCAGCAGTGTCAGCGCGTTCTCACACTCACGTATCTGGCGCTGCAGGTCTACCTTCTGTGCCTGGACGGAATAGTAGGCAGCCTCAGCACTCTGGACAGCCGTCGAGCGGTAGCCCACGCGGTTCTCGTGCATGAATTTCATCTTCTCCCACGTCTCCTTGGTCAGCTGTTCCATATCGGTGACAATCTCCACCTGGCGGTCGAGCATCAGCAGCGTGTAGTACAGGTTGGCAATGCCGGCGACAATACCGCACTGGGCGGCTACCTGATAGTCCTTGACGGCCATCAGCTGCATCTGTGCCGACCGCTTGGCGTTCAGGAGGTTGCCGAAGAGGTCGACGGTCCACGAGGCAGAGACGGGAATCTGGTACGTCTTCGTCGTCACCGAGGGGTCTGTCTGCAAGGTTGATATCGTCCCCTGGGGCGTCAGGGCTACAGAGGGCAGGAAGGCCAGACGGGCCACCTTCAGGGCCTCGTTCACCATCTGCACGTTCAGTGCCGCATTCAGCAGGTCGGGATTGTTGGCAAGTCCCTTCTCGATGAGGGCCTGCAGCTGGGGGTCGGTGAACAGCTGGCGCCAGGGCAGGTTGCCGAACGACTCATCGCCGTCAGCCTGCACGGCAGCGTTCTGGACTACGGGGTCACGGACGATGCCGTCGGCCACGACGTCAGGACGGTCGTATTTGTTGTAGAGTCCGCAGCTGGACAAAGAGAGCAGGAGCAAGCCCACCCCAACCCCTCCCCAAGGGAGGGGCTTTATGAATTCTCTGAGGATTCGTTTTATGTTTATCTTCATATATCTTCGTATTTTTTGATTGAGCTTTTATGTATCTGAACATCCCTCCTTTCGGGAGGGCTTGGGTAGGCTCTCTTACTTCTCCAGTTCATAGTCCACGGGCTTGGCATGGGCGTACTGAGCCAGTTCGGCGGCCACTTCCTCGTTATCTTCTTCCTCAAACTTCAGCGGACGCAGCTTCTCCTGCAGACTCTGGAAGATGACGAACAGCGTCGGCACGACGAAGAGCTGGCAGAGGGTACCGATGAGCATACCGCCGACGGCGGCAGCACCTAATGTCTGGTTACCGTTCTTGCCTACACCCGAGGCGAACATCATCGGCAGCAGACCGATGACCATGGCCAGCGACGTCATGAGGATAGGACGCAGACGGGCTGCCGAACCGAGGACGGCCGACCACGAGATGGCCATACCGAGCTGGCGGCGCTCCAGGGCGAACTGCACAATCAGGATGGCGTTCTTTGCCAACAGACCGATCAGCATGATGAGCGAAATCTGCATATAGATGTCGTTGGAGTGACCGAAGAGCATCGTGAACAGGAAGCAGCCGGCCAGTCCGAAGGGTACCGAGAGTACCACCGACAGCGGCAGGAGGTAGGACTCGTACTGTGCCGAGAGGATGAGGTAGATGAAGATGAAGCAGAGCACGAAGATGACGGCCGTGGTGTTCGAGGCTTTGGCCTCCTCACGCGTCAGACCTGAATACTCGTAGGTATAGCCTGTGGGCAGCACGTCGGCAGCCACCTCCTGGGCAGCCTTGATGGCCTCACCGGTAGAATAGCCGGCAGCCACCGTTGCCGTCACGTTGATAGAGGTGAACAGGTTGAAGCGGTTGATGTTCGACGGACCGTAGACACGCTCCAGACGGCAGAACTCCTTGGCGGGCGACATGCCGCCGGGGGTACGCACATAGACGCTGTTGAGCGACTCGGGCGTCATACGTGTCTCGGGCGAACCTTGTATCATGACGCGGTAGAGCTTACCGTAGGCGTTGAAGTTCGAGGCGTAGAGACCGCCGTAGTAACCCTGCAGCGTGGTGAGCACTGTGTTGGGCGAGATACCTGCCTGCTTACACTTGGCCACATCGACATGCAGCATATACTGCGGGTAGTTGGGGTTATACGAGGTCTGTGCCGTCTGGAACTCAGGCCGCTTGTTGAGTTCGGCCAGGTAGTCCTTGACGACGCCGAAGAACTTGTCAAGCGAACCGCCGGTACGGTCCTGCATCACGATGGACACACCGGAGTTGGCTGAGAAGCCGGGAATCATAGGCGGAGCGAAGGCCAGGATCTGGGCATCCTTGATATGGGCCGTCTTGATATAAATCTGGGCCAGCACGCCATTCGACTCGTAGGGATTGAGGAAGAAGCGGTAGATGCCATCGCCCTGCCACAGGCCGCTGAGTTTCCAGAAGAATCCCTTCTGGCGCTCGGCAAACGGCTTCAGCTTGATGATGAACGTGGCCTGGTCGGAACCGGCACCGGCAATGAAGTTGTAACCCTGAATCTGCTCACGGCTCTGGATGGCCGGGTCGGCAGCCAGGATGCTGTCCACCTGACTGATGACGCGCTTGGTGCGCTCCACCGACGTGGCCGGCGGCATGGAGATGGTACAGAAGATGGTGCCGGTATCCTCGTCGGGAACCAGACCCGTCTTGGCGGTAGCCATCGTCATCACCAGCACAACGATACCGATGATGACGGCAAGACCGATGGCCAGCGGCTTCTTCACCAGTTTCTCCACTATACCTTTATATTTATTAGTGGTCGTATTGAAGGCGGTGTTGAACGAGGCATGGAAGCGGTCTATCACCGACATCTTCTTAGCGTGTCCGTCCTTGTCGTGGGGTTTCAGGAAGATGGCACACAGGGCGGGCGACAGCGTCAGGGCGTTCAGGGCCGAGATGAAGATGCTGACAGCCATCGTCACACCAAACTCACGGTAGAACGAGCCAGAGGTGCCGCCGATGAACGACACGGGGATGAACACCGAGGCCATCACCAGCGTGATAGAGATGATAGCACCCGAAATCTCATTCATGGCATCGATAGAGGCCGTCAGCGTCGACTTGTAGCCCTGGTCGAGCTTGGCGTGGACGGCCTCTACCACCACGATAGCGTCGTCCACCACAATGGCGATGGCCAGCAGCAGTGCCGACAGCGTCAGCAGGTTGATGGAGAAACCGAAGACGCTCAGGAAGAAGAACGTACCCACCAGCGACACCGGCACGGCAATCAGCGGGATGAGCGTCGAGCGCCAGTCCTGCAGGAAGATGTAAATCACGATGAACACCAGTATCAGCGTGAACAGCAGCGTGAACACCACCTCCTCGATAGAGGCGTAGAGGAACTCCGTGACGTCGTAGTTGATCTTGTAGAACATACCCGGCGGCATCAGCTTCTGCTGGGCTTCCAGCTCGGCCTTCACCTGCTTGGCTATCTCGTTGGCGTTGGAGCCGGCAATCTGCTGCACCATACCCATGACCGACGGGATGTTGTTGTTCTTCATCGACACGGAGTATTGCTGACCGCCAAGTTCTATGCGCGCCACGTCCTTGAGTTTCAGCGTCTGACCGTTGGCGTCGCTCTTGATGATGATGTTGCCAAACTCCTCGGGACTCTTCAGACGACCGGTGTAGCGCATGGCGTACTCGTACTGCACGTCGCTCTCCTGTCCGAACGAGCCCGGCGCAGCCTCGATGTTCTGTTCGGCCAGCACACCGCTAATGTCCGAAGGCATCAGGTTGTACTGCTTCATCACGTCGGGCTTCAGCCAGATACGCATCGAGTAGGTCTTCAGACCCGGCGACTGCACGTCACCAACACCCTGAATACGCTTGATGGCCGGAACGATGTTGATGTTGTTATAGTTCGTCAGGAACTCGTCGTCGTAGCGACCGTCAGAGGTCAGCGTGAACATCAGCACCTGCGACGTCTGTCGCTTCGTCACCGTCACACCGATGCGCGTCACCTCGGCAGGCAGCAGGGCCTGGGCCTGCGACACGCGGTTCTGCACGTTGACGGCACACATATCGGGGTTCATGCCCTGGCGGAACAGCACCGAGAGCTGCGCCGAACCGGTCGAGGCGGTCGACGTGATGTAGTCCATGCCTTCCACACCGTTGATGCTTTCTTCCAGCGGCGTGATGACGGAGTTCTTCACCGTCTCGGCGTCAGCACCCGGGTAACTGGTCCATACGGCAACGGTAGGAGGTGCTATATTGGGGTACTGCTCGATAGGCAGCGACACCAGCCCGATGAATCCCAGCAGGACTATCAGGATGGAGATCACCGTCGAGAGCACCGGTCGTTTGATAAAGGTTGTAAAAGTCATAGGGATTTACTATTTTGACAATTTACGATTTACAATTTATTTAACGATTTACCAATTTGACGATTTACTCTCCACAACATCCTGGCAACGACTTGCTTATTGACAATATAATTGAAAAATAAGACAATTGCCAAATCAATTGTAAATTGTAAATTGTCAAATTGTAAATGCTACTACTTTTTCATTGCTCCCACAATGTCGCCGGCACTCATCTCCTTCACCTGCTCCTTGATCTTCTGGTTATAGCGCTCTTGGGTGATGGGGACGATGACCATGCCGTCGCTCAGTTTCGTGATGCCGTTGGAGACGTATTTGTCGCCAACCTTCAGACCCTCGGTCACGACGTAGTTGTTACCGTCGTTCTGTGGAGCCACCTTAATCTCGGTGTACGCCACCTTGTTGTCCTTGCCCAGGGTGTAGACAAACTTCTTGTCCTGCACCTCCGACACGCACGACTGGGGGATGACGATGGCCGAATTGTTGTCGTGGGGAATGACGATGGCTCCGGAGCCGCCGCTCTTCAGCAGCTTCTCGGCATTGGGGAACACGGCAATCAGCTGCACCGTACCCGTAGCCGGGTCGATGACGCCGCTCATCTTCGTCACCTTACCCTCGTGGCCGTAGATGGTGCCGTCGGCCAACTGCAACTGCACGGCAGGCAGCTGCGACAGACCGTCGCCGCTCTTCGACATCTCCAGGGCGTCTTTCTCGGTCATCGAGAAGTAGACTTCCATCGACGAGTTGTTCGACACCGTGGTCAGCACGTTCTGAGCACCCACCAGGGCACCCACCTTGAAGGGCAGCGTGCCCACCACACCGGAGGCAGGACTCTTCACAAAGCAGAAGCTCAGCTGCTCCTTGGCCGAAGCCAGGGCGGCCTGAGCCTGGGCCAGTCCGGCCTTGGCCTGCTCATACTGGTTGGTGGCCGACTTCAGCTCGAAGTCGCCGATTACCTTATTCTCAAACAATTTCTGAGAGTTCTCGTAGCTCAGCTTCGCGGTATTGCAGGCGGCCTGCGCCGTATTGACAGAGGCCTGGGCCTGACGCACCTGGGCCTGATAGGTGGCGTTGTCAATCTCGAACAACACCTGTCCGGCACTGACGGTCTGACCTTCCTTCACGTTGATGCGGGTAATGAAGCCGCCAATCTTCGGACTGATCTGGACGTCCTGCACACCCTTGATAGAGGCAGGATAGGTGGCCTGCGACGAAGCGCTGCTCGTACCCACCGTCACGACGGGGAACTCATTGTCACCGAACGTCGGGCGACCGCCGCCACCGCCGCAAGAAACGAGCAACAGTGCAGAGGCCGCAAACATTAAAATCTTGCTTTTTTCCATACTTTATTTTACACTTTAATTGTTATTGATATCTATTTCCAGCGAAAACCCACAACCCTTTGTGTAGTTTTCAACGTGCAAAGGTACGAAAAAATAGCGTTTCTCAACACCACAGCACGTATATTTTAACAAAGTTTATTGAGCGGGCCTCTTTTTGCATATAACAGAATAACCGCCGCCATGTTACATCGAGAAAAATTATCGAAAGTTTTGAACTTTCATAGATAATGTGTACCTTTGCAGCCGAATTGTAAGAAATCATGAAACTATATTCAGACGAGGAGCTGGCAGAGATTCTCGACCAGCCGATATTCCACCAGATCAGCGAGGCTGCCGACCGACTCGGCGTTGAGTGCTATGTCGTCGGCGGCTATGTCCGTGACATCTTCCTTGAACGGCCCTCCAACGACATCGACGTCGTCGTCGTGGGTAGCGGCATTGAGGTGGCTAAGGAACTGAAGCGTATGCTCGGCCGACGCGCCCACCTCTCGGTATTCAAGAATTTCGGAACGGCACAGGTGAAGTTTAAAGAGGAGAGAGGAGGTTTGAAAGAGGAGAGAGGAGAGAGGAGAGAGGAGAGAGAATACTCTGCGGGGGCGAAAGAGGAGATAGAAGTCGAATTCGTCGGCGCCCGTAAGGAGAGCTACAGCCACGACTCGCGCAAGCCCATCGTCGAAGACGGCACGTTGGAGGACGACCAGAACCGTCGCGACTTCACCATCAACGCCATGGCCATCTGCCTGAACAGCGACCGCTTCGGCGAACTCGTCGACCCGTTCAACGGCCTGGCCGACCTCGAGGACGGCATCATCGCCACACCTCTGGAACCGGGCATCACCTTCAGCGACGACCCACTGCGCATGATGCGCTGCATACGCTTCGCCACACAGCTGAACTTCCAGATAGAGGACGAGACCTTCGAGGCCCTGGAGCGCATGGCCGACCGCATCAAGATTGTCAGTGGCGAGCGCATAGAGGTGGAGCTGAACAAGATTATCATGTCGCCCCACCCCAGCAAGGGCTTCGTCGACCTGCAGCGCTCCGGTCTGCTGAACATCATCCTGCCCGAACTCTCCGCCCTCGACATCGTAGAGCAGAAGAACGGACGGGCACACAAGAACAACTTCTACCATACACTCGAAGTACTCGAAAATGTGGTAAAGACCCAGCAGACACAAAAGACCCAGCAGACCCTACAGACCCTCCCCCGGCCCCTCCCTGTGAGGGAGGGGAGTGATTACCTTGATGGCGGGGGTGCTCGGGAAAACGTATATCCTCCCCTCCCTGTTGGTGACAAATCAGCGAAAGAAGTATCTACTCCCCTCCCTTATAGGGAGGGGCCGGGGGTGGGTCTGGAGGGTCTCTATTTGCGCTGGGCCGCCCTACTCCACGACATCGGTAAGACGCGGTCGAAGCGGTGGGAACCGGCGATTGGCTGGACGTTCCACAACCATAATTATATCGGAGCGAAGATGGTGCCCGAGATTTTCCGTCGGCTGAAGCTGCCGATGGGGGCCGAGATGAAGTATGTACAGAAGTTAGTAGACCTGCACATGCGCCCACAGGCCATTGCCGATAGCGAGGTGACCGACAGCGCCGTGCGGCGACTGCTGAACGATGCCGGCGACGACATCGACGACCTCATGACGCTCTGCGAGGCGGACATCACCAGCAAGAACGAGGTGAGGAAGAAGATGTTCCTCGAGAACTTCCGTATGGTGCGCGAGAAACTGACGGACCTGAAGGAGAAGGACTACAAACGACTCCTGCAGCCCGTCATCGACGGCAACGAGATCATGGCGCTCTTCAACCTGAAGCCGAGCCGCGAGGTGGGCACACTGAAACAGACTCTCAAAGACGCCGTCCTCGACAACAAGGTGGAGAACGAGCGCGAACCCCTCATGCAGCTGCTGATAGAGAAGGCCCGCGAGATGGGACTGATTAGAAAAAATAATTAGAGTTTATTTTGAAACGAGTTGCCCTTGTACACTACAAATTGTAGAAAAAAAAAGTTGGTGACACCTCTTACACCTGACACTTAACTACCTGAAAATCAGTGGCCGTTTTTGAGAGCTAAGTCGCACCAAAGGTGACACCAAAGGTGACACCAAAGGTGACACCAGGGCGCTCGGCGACGCAAGGAGACGCCTGCCAAGAAAAAGGCAAGAATAGTGGCCAACCGTGAAACATTTACGAGAGGCCGTGAGATTTTTCTGTAAGGCCGTGAAATTTTTGCGAGAGGCCGCGAAATTTTCGGCTTTGTCGTGAAACATTTTGGGAATGGTTGGTGCGCCACTTGGTGTGGGCATTGGTGCGACCATTGGTGCGGGCAAAATCTTCGCTAACCTACTGATAATCAGCTTTGGTGTTAGAGGTGTCACCACACTGCAATCCTCTATATACGCGCGCGCACGTGTACAATTAACAAATTCACAATTGATAATTAACAAAGATTTTAAGATTAAAAAGATTAGGAGCCCAGTCAGACGCTTTTCTTTTCAACCACTAAGTTGCTAATTGAACGAATTATAATTAATTTCACGAGTTTCGCCGCAAACGCTGGTCGTCTGTCGGCTCAAAATCTTTTAAATCTTAAAATCTTTGTTCATTACAAAAAACTGCCGTAATTTGTATCGGAAAACAATGAGAAAGAATTTGAATAATCTGTTCCAACAATTAGAAATAAAGCTGTATCGACAAATTAGAAATAATAAGCCCAGGGCATTTGTTGGGAAACGAATTGACGTAATAATCATAATTTTGGCCGTAATTTCCATAATAATAATTACGGAGCACTGCGCGTAGCAAATTAGTGAAATTAGTGAAATTAGTGGTTGCAAAGAGAAGGGAGGAAAAATTCAATTATATAAGTCGTCTTCAAAATAAAATAAGGAAATTGTCGTTTAATAAAAGAATAAACAGAAGTGTCGTTCAACAATTACAAAAAGGAGATAAGCTATATGAAAATGAATGGAATACTGGGAGGCTTCGGCCTCAAAGGACTGCTCACCCTCATGGTCAGCAGCATCGTACTGCTGTCGTCGTGTAGCGACGACGACGACACCCCCGCCCCCGCCGGTCCCGGCCCGCTGGCAGAACAGCTGCGGGGCACGTGGTACTGCGCCTACGACGCTACGGGCGTGGCCGTGTCGGAAGACGGCAACAGCAGAAGGGCCAGCTACGACATGGTCATCGACATCTATGACTTCAAGGCGGAGGGCACCGGCTCGCTGCAGCGCTGCTTCTTCTACCAGGACGACCTGGAACCGGTCATAGTGCAAGGCAGTCTGGGCTACGGACAGTTCAACTACACCTCTACAGCAGACGGACAGGTAAGCATGACGCTGGCCAACGACTTCGGACAGACGTATCCGAAGAGCTGGCAGGCGGGCTTTGCCAACGGCGTGATAACGGCGAAAGGCATCGACGGACAGACACTGCAACTGCAACGGGCCGACGAGGAGACGCAGGAGGCACTGAACGCGCTGCTGGAGCGGAACGGCAGTCAGCAGCAGCAAGAGAAATACGACGTTGCCGACTACAAACCCAAAGGCGTGGACAACAGCCGGTGGATGAAGGAGCTGAGCGACGACCGCCTCGTGGCCGACCTCTCGCTGCCCGGCAGCCACGACGCCTGTACGGCTGAGGGCTGGCACAACCCCTACATGAGCTTCATCTTCGAGATGACGGCCAAGTGCCAGGACCTGACCATCAGCGAACAGCTGAAAATAGGTATGCGCGTCTTCGACCTGCGACCGGAACACGACCTCGACGGCACTACCTACGTGCTGCGCTGCAGTCACGGCATTGCCGGTACGAAGATGTACGTCGGCGACTTCTTCAAGACGCTGAAGCAGTTCATGGCTGACAATCCCACGGAGTTCTGCATCGTGACCGTCGACCTGAGCAACACCCGGCACAAGGACGCCTGGGGCAGGGACTTCAACGCACTGGTCAACAGCGCCGAACTGAAGAGCCTCTTTGCCGACTTCAAGGCACGCCTCACCGTTGGCGAGATGCGCGGCAAGGTGCTGATGCTCTCGAAACAGGTGTATGCCGACAAGCCGCTCGGCGGCTACTGCTACGGCTGGGGATATGATGCGGCGTTAGAGAAGCAGCAGCAAGGCCACATCACCGCCGCCGACGGCAACGAGACACCGCTCTGGGTACAGGACTACTGGCAGGACATCAGCCGCATCAACAAAGACCAGGCACTCATCAGGATGCTGGAGGCTGCCGTGGAGCGCGACATGACAGCCGACAGACCGGCATGGGTCATCAACTATCCGTCGGCCTATATCGACGGGCCGTTCTCAGACAACTACCGCAAGAATGCCGAAAGCACCAACCAGAAGGCCGTAGACTGGCTAAACAGTCACAAGGGTTCGGTAGGCATCATCTACATGGACTTTGCCGGCATGGATGAGAGTCCCGACTACTCGGCGACAAAACTCTACCATACCGCGGGCATGAAGCTGGTGGATGCCGTCATCCGACAAAACAGCCGCGACGAGTGAACAAAGATTTTAAGATTTAAAAGATTTTGAGCCGACAGGCGAGCAAGAAAACAATACGCCGTCCTTTATTTGGGGGGAAAACAATTAGAAAGAATTATTTTTTTGAAACTAATTATCGTAATTATCCGTAATTGCTCGTAATTAATTATGAAAATTACGGATTATTATGGCAATTCGTTTCAAAATAAACTCTAATTATTGGAACAGATTATTTCTTATTCTTTCTAATTGTTTTCCGAAACAAGAGTCTTATTCCTGTCAAATTGGACAAATATTACAAAAAAACGGCTGAAAGCATTAATATATCGAAAAAAATCTGTAACTTTGCAAACGAAATGCGATTTGCAAACGAAATGGATTAAAATATTATGTCTATGAAGAGATTATTCTTATTTGCCATGATGTGCGCTGCGACGACATTATGGGCGACAGCCGGTAACACCATCGACACGGAACCGCTGAAACTCGTTGCTCCGGAGATGACTCCGCAGCTGGTGAAGATCAACGACAACCCCTTTGCACGGACAGTGAGCTACAACCCGACGGAGACAGAGAGGAGCTTCGGCGACTTCGACTTCTTCAAGACGAAGACCAACCCCGACGTGAAGCCCTTCAAGGTGATGGACGACCTGACGTTCGTCGGCGTTCCCCTGTTTATTGCCGGATGGGCTGTCAAGGGCGACAAGGCCATGTTCCGCGTGAACAACAAGGACGCCAAGGAGAACACGCAGTTGCTGACAAACTTCAAGACGGGTATCGACGACTACACGCAGTACTTCGGCCCCGCCGTAACGGTAGGCCTGAAGCTGGCCGGCGTGGAAGGCCGCAGCGACTGGCCCCGCCTGCTGGCCAGTGCCGCCATGTCGTACGGTATCATGGCGGGCTTCGTCAACGGCATCAAGTACACCGCCAAGGAAATGCGCCCCGACGGCTCTTCGGCCAACTCCTGGCCTTCGGGCCATACGGCCACCTCGTTTGTGGGTGCCACCTTATTACATAAGGAGTACGGTCTGACACGTTCACCGTGGTTCTCGGTAGCCGGCTACGGTGTAGCCACGGCAACGGGTGTGATGCGTATCCTGAACAACCGCCACTGGATCAGCGACGTGATGTCGGGTGCCGGCATCGGTATCATGTCTACCGAGCTGGGCTATGCCCTGAGCGACGTGCTCTTCAAGGGCAAGGGACTGCTGCGCAACAATCTGGAGGCCGACTTCAACGACCCGTCGTTCTTCAGCATCTCCATGGGCTTGGGCCTGGGCAGCAAGGGCATCGACTTTACGGCAGACGACATAGTGGACAAAGAGAAATATGAAGACATGTATAAGGGCTACGACATAGAAGCCGACGTGGACGACGAGGAGAACCCTAACGTGAAGTTCCGCGCTGCTACGGTGGTGGACGCCGAGGGTGCCTACTTCTTCAACAAATACGTTGGTGCCGGTGGCCGACTCCGTGTGCGTGCCATGTCGGCCCGTTCGTTTGGTAAATATACGGAGCTGGTGAGCGAATCCTCATTGGCTGCCTGGGGAACAGCTGTCGGCAACATCTACGGATTCAGCGACGAGTTCTATGAGGCAGCCCTGAAGGACGGCTCACCCATCACCCAGTCTAATGGCGTCGTAGAAAGCGACCACCTGACCGAGTTCACCGCCAGTGTGGGCCTCTACTTCAACCTGCCCCTGAATGACCACTTCGCCTTAGGCAGCAAACTGCTCATCGGCCGTTCGTTCACGCAGGAACTTGATATTGACGGACACGCCGAGGGCTACGTGAAGGACATTAAATATGGTATCTACATTGAAAACGGCGAGCTGGATGTCAACAAGAGCTACCTAAAATACCCCATCTCCACCGGCCAGACCTACACCGACGACTGGGACTACCTGACCATCGGTGCCGAGAGTGCCACCTCGTGGGGTACGGGACTGTCGCTCACTTACCGCTATAAGTCGAACTTTTCCTGGAAGCTCTTCGTCGACTACGACTACTCCAAGAAGAAGTTCAACATGAAGTATGACCCCTACCACTACCTGAAGAGCAGCCTGACCGAGAATGCCTATGGCATCGTAGAGCTGCTGTCAGAAGAGTCGCCGCTGATGGAGCCGGTCTTCTTCAAGAAGGAGAAAGTCATGAACTACGTCACGCTCGGACTCTCGTTTTCCGTCAACTTCTAACTGACTGACTATGAGAAAACTGACGACAGTCGCCATCCTTATGCTGGTGATACTCCTTACCGCCTGCCAGGATGCCAAGCAACAGGAGGCAGCGAGGATGCTGGAACGGGCAGGACAGCTGTTCGACGAGCAGCGCTACGACCGCGCCCTCATCGTCATCGACTCGCTGCGCAAGACCTATCCCGGAGCCATCGAGACCCGCAAGCAGGCCCTGCGGCTGCAACAGAACATCGAACTGAAGCGGTCGCAGGAGGAGCTGTCGAGGGTCGACAGTATGCTGCAAGCCGTGAAGCACGACTACGAATACCAAAAGCAGAAAGTGGAGAAAGACAAGCAGGAACTGCGCGCCACACCCGAAGAACTGACCATGCTGACGAAGACGCGCGTGCGGCGCGACTCGCTGCAGACATGCTTCGACGTGCTTTGCGCCAAAATCCGCTATATCCACAAAAAGCAGAAAGAACAATAAAAAATTCCGTATTAAGATTTAAGATTTAAGATTTTTTCTGTAACTTTGCCAATAAATTGGCGAAATTACCTCGTCTCGGCAAAAAAAGAAACAAGTTTCTTTGTTTTGCTCTCAACTTTTAGTAACTTTGCACCCTGATATGGATAAGTTCGAAGAAACAAACGCCCAGTTTGAGCAGGCTGTTGCCGAATGCCGCGCACTCTTCGAGAAGAAACTGCACGACTACCGGGCATCGTGGCGCATCCTGCGCCCCACGGCCCTGACCGACCAGCTCTTCATCAAAGCCAAGCGCATACGCTCGCTGGAGGTGAAGAAGGAGAGCCTCGTCGGCGAAGGCATACGCCCAGAGTTCATAGGGCTCATCAACTACGGCATCATCGGACTGATACAGTTGGAGCGTGGCTTTGCCGACACCGTCGACATTGGCAACGACGAGGCGCTACGGCTGTACGACCGCTATGCCCGTGAGGCCCTGGAACTGATGAAGCGCAAGAACCACGACTACGACGAGGCGTGGCGGTCGATGCGCGTCAGCTCGTACACCGACCTCATCCTGACCAAGATAGAGCGCATCAAGGAGATGGAGGACTTAGAGCTAAGGAGCGACAAGCCCGTGGTGAGCGAAGGCATCGACGCCAACTACATGGACATCATCAACTATGCGGTCTTCGGTGTCATCAAGCTGAGTGAAGGGTGAAGAAACTGATTGTAAACATCTGCCGGCTGGTACTGGCCACGACGTTTATCCTCTCAGGATTTGTCAAGGCCGTCGACCCGTTAGGCACACAATACAAGATTGACGACTACCTCGGAGCCATGCACCTGGGCGGGATGCTGCCCGGCATAGCCTCGCTCGGAGCAAGCGTCGTCTTAGCGGCAGTGGAGTTCTGCCTCGGCATCTTCCTGCTGTTTGCGATTCAGCGGCGGCTGACATCGAGATGTATCTTACTGATGATGGTGGTGATGACACCTCTGACACTCTGGCTGGCACTGGCCAACCCTATCAGCGACTGCGGCTGCTTTGGCGACGCCATCGTGCTCACCAACTGGCAGACCTTCTGGAAGAACGTAGTCCTGCTTATGTGTGCCATCGTCGTGGCACGCTGGCCCAAGGATATGTTTCGCTTCATCAGCGAGAGCAACCAGTGGATTGTCATTAACTACTCGGCAGTGTTCGTCTTCATGCTCTCCATGTGGAGCCTGTACTACCTGCCGCCGTTCGACTTCCGCCCCTACCACATCGGCACCGACCTGCGCCAGCAATGGCAGCGGACAATGGAGGGCGAGGATCTGCCATACGCAGACTTCTTCATCGAGAACGGCAGCGAGGACATTACCGAGGACGTGCTGAATGATACGAGCTACACGTTTCTGATGGTGTCGCCCTATCTGGAACAGGCCGACGACTCACGTCTCGACTTGCTGAACCAGCTCTACGAGTATGCCAGGGAGCACCACTACGCCTTCTACTGTCTGACGTCGAGTTCCAATCGGCAAATAGCCCTCTGGCGCGACATTACAGGTGCGGAATATCCGTTCTGCCAGACTGACGGCATCACGCTGAAGACGGTTATCCGGAGTAATCCGGGCATCGTGCTGTTGAAGGACGGCGTCATCATCCGCAAGTGGAGCCACAACGACCTGCCCGAGCTCAGCGAGACGGAGTCCATGAAGCCATTGGAGCGACTGCCAATAGGCAAGTTGCCCGAAGAGAAAGCAGCACAGAAGATAGCCACCATCCTCCTGTGGTTTGTGCTACCCTTAGCCCTACTGACGCTGGCCGACCGGCTGTGGATGTGGACCAACTGGCTACGACGCCGCAAACGAGGCTCATAAGACCCATAGGACCCATAAGACCCATAAGTCCCATAAGACCCATAAGACCCATAATAAACCCTAAATAAAAAGGAAAAAAAATGAGAAAGAAAATTGTTGCAGGAAACTGGAAGATGAACATGAATCTCCAGGACGGTATTGCTCTTGCAAAGGAGCTGAACGAAACTCTGAAGGCTGACAAGCCCAACTGCGGTGTGGTAATCTGCACACCGTTCATCCACTTAGCTTCTATCGCACAGTTCCTCGACCAGGACATCATCGGCCTGGGTGCTGAGAACTGCGCTGACAAGGAGAAGGGTGCTTTCACCGGTGAGGTAAGCGCTGAGATGGTGAAGTCTACCGGTGCCCAGTACGTGATCCTCGGCCACAGCGAGCGTCGCGAGTACTACAAGGAGACACCCGAGATTCTGAAAGAGAAGGTGCTGCTGGCTCAGAAGAACGACCTGAAGGTGATCTTCTGTATCGGTGAGTCGCTCGAAGAGCGCGAGGCCGGCAAGCAGAACGAGGTGGTGAAGGCCGAGCTCGAGGGCAGCGTCTTCAACCTGAGCGAAGAGGACTTCCGCAAGATCGTCATCGCCTACGAGCCCATCTGGGCCATCGGTACCGGCAAGACCGCTACCGCCGAGCAGGCTGAGGAGATCCACGCCTACATCCGCTCTATCATTGCCGAGAAGTACGGTCAGGCCGTTGCCGACGACACCACCATCCTCTACGGTGGCAGCTGCAAGGCTTCGAATGCTCCTGAACTGTTCGCTAAGCCCGACATCGACGGCGGTCTCATCGGCGGTGCTTCGCTGAAAGCTGCTGACTTCAAGGGCATTATTGATGCGTTCGCTAAATAATGGCGCGTGCGCTAAAGAACAAAGAATAAAGAGATAAAGAATAAGGAGTAAAGAATGATGAACCAGAATCATACGAGTATAAACACAAGGAAACGGATGGTGCCCAGAGCATTATTCTTTATTCTTTGTTCTTTATTCTTTAGCCCTGCAGGGGCGCAGACATTTACCCAGCGCGTACAACAGAAGGGACATTCTGGGGAAGGCACGGTGACTGTCACACAGGACAAAGCCATCGACGACCTTGTCAACGGACAGGGCAGCTACCAAAGCGAATCCCAGAAAGAAAAAGAGAAAGACAAAGACAAGGAAAAGGAGAAGGAAAAGGAGAAGAAAGACTCCACCAACAAACACCAGGAAGCCAAGCCCCACGAGCAACAGCCTGACACCGTCGCTGTCGAGTCCATCGACACGCGCCGCAAGGTGATGCGCGGCGGCTACAAGGTCAACGGCTACCGTGTACAGGCTTTCGCCGGTGGCAACCAGCGCAAGGATCGCCAGAAAGCCGAACAGGTGGGTAACACCATCAAAGCCAACTATCCTGACACCCCCGTCTATGTACACTTCTACTCGCCTCGCTGGATTTGTCGTGTAGGCAACTACCGCACCTACGAGGAGGCTCACGAGATGCTGATGAACATCCGCAACAAGCTGGGCATCAGCGGTGCATCTATCGTTAAAGGAAAAATAACCGTACCATACTAAATGTATCCAGAAAACGAAATCTTCCGTGAAGGCCTCGACGCGCTGGCCGACCACTACAAGCAGATTATCACGCTGCTGGGCGAAGACCCTAACCGCGACGGACTGCTCAAGACTCCGATGCGCGTGGCCAAAGCCATGCAAGTGCTGACACGCGGCTATGAGATGGACGCCCACAAGGTGCTCACCGATGCCCTGTTCAAGGAAGACTACAACCACATGGTCATCGTCAAGGACATCGACTTCTTCTCGCTCTGCGAGCACCACATGCTGCCTTTCTATGGCAAGTGCCACGTAGCTTATATTCCCAACGGCTACATCACGGGACTGTCAAAGATAGCGCGTGTCGTCGACATCTACAGCCACCGTCTGCAGGTGCAGGAACGTATGACCATGCAGATACGACAGTGTATCGAGGAGACGCTCCATCCCCTCGGCGTCATGGTCGTCGTCGAAGCCAAGCACATGTGTATGCAGATGCGCGGCGTGGAAAAGCAGAACAGCATCACCACCACCAGCGAGTTCAGCGGTGCGTTCGACCAGGCTAAGACGCGTCAGGAATTTATGAACCTCATCTCACACTAAGGAAAACTAAACACCAAGAACCATGCAGCAAACAAACAGAGGCAATTACAGAACCAAAGAAACGCTGGCACAGCAGTTCTGGCACAGTTGTTTTGGCAAGCTCACCATTTTGGCAGGCATCATCGCCGTGCTGTTTGTCATCGGGCACCTGACCATTCCCGACGAAGAGACGATGATGGCAGAAATGGACGACAATATCCGACAGTGCATCGAAGCCAACGACAGCATCAAGAACGACTGGATTGACGATGCCGTCAATAACATCGGCTATATCTTCACCACCGCCGACAGCATTCCCCATCAGGAGATTATCGACAACTTCAACAAGTACAATAAGCTGGAATACTACCGTCACAGCTTCTACGCCACCACCCTACTGCACAACAACTTCAAGCCTGAAGGCATTCGTGTAGGCATCGGCATCTTCGGCGTCGTCATCCCCACCGTCAACTTCAACGACTTCCTCTTCCGTCTCGGTCCCATGCACCGTGGCTACGACCAGAAAGTCATCTTCCAAAGCACGACTACCAGCGGTGAGAACTGGAGCAATAACCCTGAGTTAGGATTATAAAGAAGATGAATATCCAGATTAAGAGCATCAACGAGATCCGAGAGGCTGCGCGCCAGTTTGTCAATCAGATTGGCGACCGCCGCGTCTTCGCCTTCTACGGCACGATGGGTGCTGGTAAGACCACATTTATCAAGGCTGTCTGCGAAGAGCTGGGCGTCACCGATGTCATTACCTCCCCTACCTTCGCCATCGTCAATGAGTATGAAGCGGGAGATGTGGAAGCCCATTCTTCACTCTTCACTCTTCACTCTTCACTTATATACCACTTCGACTTCTACCGCATCAAGAAATTGGAAGAAGTCTACGACATGGGCTACGAAGACTATTTCTACAGTGGCGCCCTCTGTTTCATCGAGTGGCCGGAACTGATAGAAGAACTCCTGCCCGAAGATGCTGTCAAGGTGAGCATCATCGAGCAGGAGGATGGTAGCAGGCAGGTAACAGCCTAAAGGTTTTCTTCTTGGAAGTCCATATCGGCTTCTACCACATAATAGACATCGTCAGCATTGAACGTGCCGACCTTGTCGCGGCGAGCCTGCTCCGTTACGGCCTCGGCCACCTGCTGCAGGTCGATATCCACTTCCTCTGCTGTCGACTCCAGAATGCCACTATCGTAATAGTAGTCGATAATGGCATCGATGAAGTAGTACAGGTCGTCGTTAGTGAAGGTTGTCTTCAACTCCTGTGGTAACCGTTCATGGATATATTCAATCTCACGACGGTTCTCCTCTTCGTCCATGCGAAGTTCGTCTTCAAAACTGGGCATGGCTTACAACAAGGCTTTAAATTTCTCGTCAATCTTAGCTTTGGCCTGGGCACCCACCAGCTTGTCGACCACCTGACCGCCCTTGAAGAAGAGGATGGTGGGGATGTTACGGATGCCAAACTCTAAGGCCAAGTCCTCGTTTTCCTCGACGTCGCACTTGCCGACAACAATCTGACCATCGTACTCTTTGGCCAACTCGGCAATGATGGGACCTACCATACGACAGGGACCGCACCATGTAGCCCAGAAATCAACAACTAACGGCAGCTGACCGTTCTTCAGACTCTCAAAATTCTCGTTTGTGATAGTTACTTCCATAATTCTAAAATATTAATATTTAATGTTTAATCTTTAATGTTTAATCTTTAATGTTTAATCTTTAATGTTTAATCTTTAATGTTCAATTGATCTTATAGTCCAACGCCTCGTTGCGCTCAATATAGTCAATCAGCTGATGGCGCACATCGACACCGATGTTATTCGAACGAAGCAGCACGTGGTGCTTGCCCAACGAGTCGCGCAATTGGAAGAAAAGCTTCGTCTTGCCGGGATGCTCGCTGACAATCTCTCCCAAGTCAGCAACAATCTCATCGTTCAGCAGATCAGTGGTCAGCTGGATGGTGATGCGGTCAATAGCCTTATCCTTCACATCCTGAAGATACTCCACACCCGACACCTTCAAGTCCTTCGGTCCGTTCTCGTTGTACTGGAAGCGCGACTTAATCTTACCCGTCACGTAGACGGAAGCGCCAATGGAGAAATAACCAGAGCGCAAACCCCAGTCGTCGCCGAAGAGCGGCAGCTCGCCAGAACCTTCGAAGTCCTCCAAGGTCACGATACCAAAAGGTTTGCCGTTTTTGGTGAAGCCCGTACGGACAGCCGTCACGATGCCACCCAAGATGACATCTTCGCGATCGGCCAATGCCGCCACGTCGGCCAGTTCCGGACAGCGCGTGTTACAGAGGTTGTCGAGCACAATCTTATATTCGTCCAACGGATGAGCGGAGAGATAGATGCCCACGAGGTCGCGCTCCTTGTTCAAGCGCTCAATGTCGCTCCAGCGGACATCGGTCTTGGGAATAGGCGGCGTGGCTATCTCAACACCATCGTCGAAACCGCCGAAGAGCGAGTTCTGCATCTGCTGCTGCTCCTGCTGATAGAGCTGACCATAGCGCACCAGCGTGTCGAGGAACACCTCGCCCTTGGCGTTCTGGGCAAAAAACTCCTCACGGCGAATGCCGAAAGAGTCGAAGCCACCACTCAGTGCCAATGACTCAAAAGCCTTGCGGTTGACACTGGCGAAGGAGACGCGCTGGGCAAAGTCGAAGATACTCTTGTAAGGCCCGTTCTTCTCGCGCTCGTCGATGATGGCCTGTGCAGCAGAATCGCCCAACCCTTTGATGGCAGCAAGACCGAAGCGGATGTCGCCGCTGTGGTTCACGCCGAACTTCTGATACGACTCATTCACATCGGGACCCAACGTATTGATCTTCATCTGCTTGCACTCGTCCATCAGTTTCGTGATTTCCGTAATCTGGTCACGACGACGGCTCATGATGGCTGCCATAAACTCTGCCGGATAGTTGGCCTTGAGATAGGCGGTCTGATAAGCCACCCACGAGTAGCAAGCGGCATGCGACTTGTTGAAAGCATAAGACGCGAAAGCCTCCCAGTCGCTCCATATCTTGTCGAGCACCTTCGGGTCGTGACCGTTCTTCTTGCCACCCTCGATGAACTTCGGCTTCATGGCGTCGACAATGTCCTTCTTCTTCTTACCCATCGCCTTACGCAGGGCGTCGCTCTCACCACGGGTGAAGTCGGCCAGCAGACGCGACAACAACATCACCTGCTCCTGATAAACGGTAATGCCGTAGGTATCCTTCAGATATTTCTCCATCACCGGAATATCATAGGTGATAGGTTCTTCACCGTGCTTACGACGTATGAACTGAGGAATGTAGCCCATAGGTCCCGGACGGTACAGGGCGTTCATGGCGATGAGGTCTTCAAAGACGGTGGGCTTCAGCTCGCGCAGGTATTTCTGCATACCAGCCGACTCAAACTGGAATGTGCCGATGGTGCGGCCTTGCTGGTATAGCTCGTAGGTCTTGGCATCGTCGATAGGGATGGTATCGAGGTCAACGTCAATGCCACGCGTCAGTTTAATATTGGCACAGGCTTCCTTCAACTCGGAAAGGGTTTTCAGACCGAGGAAGTCCATCTTGATAAGACCCGTCGACTCAATGACGTGACCGTCGTACTGCGTGCAGTTGGTCTTCGTGTCCTTGAAGTCGGGGTCGTCAGCCGTAGAAACAGGCACCCAGTCGCTGATTGGGTCGCGGCAAATAATAAAACCGCAGGCGTGGATGCCGGTACCGCGGACAGTACCCTCCAGCATCTTGGCATACTTGATGGTGTTGGCCAGCACGGGGTCAGCAGAAGCTTCGGCATCGCGCAACTCCGGCACGGCCTTGATGGCGTTCGTCAGGTTCATCTTCGGCGTCTTGCCGTCGACGTCTGGCAGACGGTCAGGGATAGCCTTGCACAGCGCGTTCGAGACGGACAGCGGCAACTTCTCTACACGTGCCACATCCTTGATAGAGTTCTTCGTGGCCATCGACGCATAGGTGATGATGTGGGCGCAGTTCTCGTGACCGTACTTGTCCATCACCCATTTCAGCACCTTGCCGCGGCCGTCGTCGTCGAAGTCGGTATCAATATCAGGCAGCGAGATACGGTCGGGGTTCAGGAAACGCTCGAACAGCAGGTCATACTTCAGCGGGTCAATCTTCGTGATGCCCAAGCAATAGGCCACCACCGAACCGGCTGCCGAACCACGTCCCGGTCCCACCATCACGCCCAGCTCGTCGCGGGCAGAGTTGATGAAATCTTGCACAATAAGGAAGTAACCCGGGAAACCCATCGTCTTCATGATGTGGAGCTCGAAGCGCACGCGGTCCATGACTTCTGCAGGCAAGGCCTCCCCAAGCCCCTCCGAAGGAGGGGGTGTTTGATTACTGGAAGTGGCGGAATCAGGTATTTCAACATCCCCTCCTTCGGAGGGGCTTGGGGAGGCTTTCCCATAGCGCCGATACGCCCCCTCATACGCTAACTTCGCCAAGTAGTCGGCCTCGAACTTAATACGGTAAATCTTATCGTAGCCGCCAAGCTTCTTGATTTTCTTCTCACCCTCCTCACGCGGCAGCGGGTTCTCGCCATTCTCGTCGGAGGTGAACTCTCGGTAGAGGTCTTCCTCCGTGAACTTCTTGCGCCACTCCTCCTCGGTGCCGAACGACTCGGGGATGGGGAAGAACGGCATAATAGGGTCGTGATCCAGAGAGTAGACTTCCACCTTATTTAATATGTCGAGCGTGTTCGACAAGGCTTCAGGCACATCGTAGAAAATCTCGTTCATCTCCTCACGCGTCTTGAACCACTCCTGCTTCGAATAAAGCATTCGCGTAGGGTCGTCCAGGTCTTTGCCCGTGGACAGACAGAGCAGGTGGTCGTGAGCCTCGGCATTCTCCTCGTCGACGAAGTGTACGTCGTTGGAGCAGATGAGTTTGATGCCATACTCATGAGCCAGTTCGATGAGCACCTTGTTGGCTTGCTGCTGCAGGGGGAACGTCTCACGGTTAGCGCGCTGCGCAGGATTCTTCACCTCGTGGCGCTGCAGCTCCAGGTAGTAGTCATCGCCGAAGACGCGCTTGTGCCACTCTATGGAACGGCGTGCACCTTCGATGTCGCCGTTCAAGATCTTACGAGGGACCTCGCCGGCAATACACGCCGAACAGACAATCAGGCCCTCATGATAGCGCTCCAACTCAGTATGATCGGTACGCGGACGCATATAGTAGCCGTCCACCCAGGAGTTGGAGACCAGCTTTATCAGGTTCTTATAGCCCTGGTAGTTCTTGGCCAGCACAATGAGGTGGTAGCCACTCTGGTCCTCGCGACCGTTTTTCTGTTCCTTAGGCCCATACTTAGCCACATACATCTCACAGCCAAAGATTGGCTTGAACGGTTCAAGTCCTTCCTTCTGTCGCTTTTTATTCACGCCAATACAATAGTCGTGAAACTCCTTGATGCCGAACATGTCGCCGTGATCAGTAATGGCCATACCCTTCATGCCATTGCCTATAGCCTTATCGACGAGCTTCGAAATTTTCGATTGCCCGTCAAGAATAGAGTAGTATGTATGGACGTGTAAATGTATGAAATCTTCCATTTCCATCAGAATTGAGCGTCAAAGTTACGCTGAAAAGTTGATATTGCCAAAAGAAACGGTCAAAAAGTTTGTTAATTGACAAAAAAGCATTATCTTTGCATCGCAATTACTTAATACTAACCCATGGGAGAAAGAATCAAGAAACTCAAAAAGATAAGAATCCACCGTGAAGGCACTTCGGAATTAATCTATAGTGCGATTCTGATTATAGCTGTATGCACCGGACTATGGTATGCCCTGCAAGCCGTCAGTCCGCTTGTCTGCAACATCGTCGTGCCACTCATCACTGCCATTCTGGTGACTGCCTGGCTGATAGCGCTGAACTTCTACCGCTGCCCGATACGCTACTTCAACGGCGATTCCGAGCGAACGGTGGTGGCTCCTGCCGACGGCAAGATTGTAGTGATTGAAGAAGTGGAGGAAAACACTTTTTTCCACGACAAACGACTGATGATCAGCATCTTCATGAGTCCGTGGAACGTACACGCCAACTGGTTCCCCGTCGACGGCCGCGTGAAACTCGTCGAGCATCATGACGGCAACTACCACAAGGCATGGCTGCCCAAGGCGAGCGAAGAGAACGAGCGTGCCGACATTGTCATTGAGACCCCAGAGGGCGAGGACATCCTCGTCCGTCAGATAGCGGGTGCGCTGGCACGCCGCATTGTCACCTACGCCAAGCCAGAGGAGGAGTGTTACATCGACCAGCATCTCGGCTTCATCAAACTCGGTTCGCGCGTCGACGTCTTCCTGCCCGTCAACGCCAAGGTCTGCGTCACGATGGACCAGCCCACAACCGGCGACCAGACGGTGATTGCGAAATTAAAGTGAAGAGTGAAAAGTGAAGAGTGAATAATTTGCTACCGCTCAGAAGATGAAGAAACATATACCTAACACCATCACCTGCTGCAACCTGATTTCGGGCTGCATTGCTACTTACTGGGCTTTCCAGGGTGACTACCGGCTGGCCCTGCTGTTTATCGTCATCGGTGCGGTCTTCGACTTCTTCGACGGTATGACGGCCCGCCTGCTACACGTCAGTTCGCCCATCGGCAAGGAACTCGACTCATTAGCTGACGACATCACCTTCGGTTTCGCGCCCTCGGCCATCGTATTCAGCTTCCTCAGTGCACAATGCACAAGTATGGCGGCAGCAAATTCTTCACTCTTCACTCTTCACTCTTCACTTCCATATCTCGCCTTCGTCATGGCAGCATTCTCGGCCCTGCGACTGGCGAAGTTCAATCTCGACGAACGTCAAGCACTTGGTTTCATCGGACTGCCGACGCCGGCGAATGCGCTGTTCTGGGGTGCCATGATTGTCGGGTTGGAAGACTGGAGTGCGGCAGCAAATTTTTCACTCTTCACTCTTCACTCTTCACTTCCCTACCTCATTCTTGCCGGAACCTTCGTTAGCTGTTTTCTACTAGTTTGCGAGATACCCATGTTTGCTCTGAAATTCAAGACTTGGGGCTGGAAGGGCAATGAGGTGAAATACGTGTTCCTGCTGAGCTGTGTTCCATTACTTCTCTTACTCGGTGTTAGCGGTCTGGCCGCTATCATCGCCTGGTACGTGCTACTCTCTGTTATCACGCAAAAACACTAACCTATGAAAGAAATCATTCTGGGTCTCCTTGGCTTCATCCTATTCATCGTCATTGTACTGGCCATTCTGTTTCACAAGACACTCAGCCAATTCAGAAAGATGCTGAAGCAGGCTGCTGATGCTCGCGAAGCACGCAGGATAGCTGAGGAGGAAGAGTACTTCAAACGCACCTCGACCAAGCATTATCGGAAGGATGAGGAAGCTCCCAAGTTCAAGGACGACTACTTCAAGAGTAGCAATACTGAGGGCAGGCCCAAGCAAAAGCCCAGACAGGAGCCCCGCCGCACGACGCAGACGGACAGCGGCGTCACGATTATCGACGGCCGCGGCAACCAGCAGGCAGAACGCAAAATCTTCAACGACAACGAAGGCGAATACGTTGAGTTTGAAGAAATTAAGTAATTTTTAATGGATAATTGACAATTGATAATGGATAATTAGGATATGGCAAGATTCAAGAGAATACTACTGAAGCTGTCGGGCGAGAGCCTGATGGGTAAGCAGGGTTACGGCATTGACCCTGAACGACTGAGCGACTATGCTCGTCAGATTAAGGAAGTGAGCGAGATGGGTGTGCAGATAGGCATCGTCATCGGCGGCGGCAACATCTTCCGTGGTTTGTCTGGCTCCCAGAAAGGTTTCGACCGCGTCAAGGGCGACCAGATGGGTATGTGTGCCACAGTCATCAACTCGCTGGCACTATCGTCAGCGTTGGGAGCCATCGGCGTGAAGAACCGCGTGCTGACAGCCATCCGCATGGAGCCTATCGGCGAGTTCTACACGAAATGGAAGGCCATCGAGGCGATGGAGCAGGGCTATGTCTGTATCTTCTCAGCCGGCACCGGTTCGCCTTATTTCACGACGGACACCGGCTCGTCGCTGCGCGGCATTGAGATTGAGGCCGACGTCATGCTGAAAGGCACCCGTGTGGACGGTGTCTACACCGCCGACCCCGAGAAAGACCCTACCGCCACGAAATTCAATGAAATTACCTACAAGGAAGTGCTGGCCCGTGGTCTGAAGGTCATGGACTTGACGGCCATCTGTATGTGTCAGGACAACAACCTGCCCATCTATGTCTTCAATATGGACGTGGTGGGTAACCTGAAGAAGGTGATGGACGGCGAAGAGATTGGCACGCTGGTACACAACTAAATAAAGCGAACCTCCTTGAAGGCGTAGGTGCGCCATGTGCCGCCATCGTCTCTCAACACCAAATGGCCGTCGTCTTTCACATCGACGAACTCAGCCATAAATGCACCATTTTCATCGGCGTAAGGGTAGAAGCCCTTGCGCCGATATATTTTTGACAGGTAGCGCTGACATACATCCTGTGTCAACAGCTGTCCGAAGCGTTCTAAGATATGATGGAGCAGCACATCGCGGTCGGTCTCTTGACCGCTTATCTGCAAAAGTGAAACGGGATTAGGAGCGTCGCTATGGAACACCCGCTGGTTGACGTTCAAGCCCACGCCGATGATGCAGTCCTTGATAACGGTCCCCGTCAGGGTATTCTCTATCAGGATACCACATATCTTACCGTCACGCCAGTAGATATCGTTAGGCCATTTGATACTGACATCGCCAATCAGTTCCTCCAACGCTTCGCAGATAGCCAACGAAACGGCCATTGAGAGACGGAACTGCCGACTGGCAGGCACGTCTTTCGGATGAATCAGCATGGAGAACAGCAGGTTCTTGCCTCGCTCCGACTCCCACCGGTTGGTGCCGCAGCCGCGTCCTGCTGTCTGGTAGTCTGTCACAACCACCAGTCCACCGTCTGTCACCCGTTTACCCTTCAGCCACCGGTTGGTGGAGTTCGTCTCGTCAATATGTATGATTTTCCATTCCATGGTGCAAAGTTACGAAAAAAATTCGTATCTTTGCACCATGACACAAGAAGAAAAAGACGAGAAGTATATGCGCCTTGCCCTGAATGAGGCTCAACGGGCCTTCGCCGAAGGCGAAATCCCCATCGGCTGCGTCGTGGTGTGCCGAGAGCGCATCGTGGCCCGCAGCCACAACCTGACGGAGACACTCTGTGACGTCACGGCCCATGCCGAGATGCAGGCCATCACCGCTGCTGCCAACACGCTTGGCGGCAAGTACCTCACCGACTGCACCCTCTACGTCACCGTGGAGCCGTGCCCAATGTGTGCCGGTGCCTTAGGCTGGTCGCAGATTCCCCGCATCGTCTACGGCTGTACCGACGAGAAGCGCGGCTACCACGAGTATGCGCCGCTTGCCCTGCATCCCAAGACAAAAATAACTGGCGGCATCCTTGAAGAGGAGTGCCGCCAGCTGATACAAGATTTCTTTAAGAAAAAGAGGTAAAACTCTTAGGACCTATAAGTCCTATAAGTCCCATAAGACCCATAGGACCCATAAGACCCATAAGTCCCATAATCCCTATTCCCCCAAGAACAGGAGCACCTCTTTCAGGCTCTCCTCCTGCTTCCACTTAATCTTATGCTCTTTCTGGAACTGCTTCCAGGCATCGACCTTGGCATCGCCTAAGAACTTGGCCACGCCCTTCTTGGTAGCCTCTATCTGCTGACCGCCGATAATGAAGAAATACTGGTTGACGAGAGGGATAGTGCGACCTTCCTTCTTCTCCTGAAGCATCAATCCCAACTCCGGCTGATCCAACCCGCCAAGATCGAAGCCCAGCGAGGACAGGTCACGTGAGGCCGACGAGTTCAGGCTGGAGCCGTAAGCTCCGCCCCCACTCGACCGCATGGCGTCGAAATCGCCCTTTGTCAACAGTACGAGAAGGTTCGTGCCCTCGTTGGCTATCAACTTCATCAGCTTATGGTCGCAGTAGAGATAGGCATCGTCGCCAATCTCTACGCGCACAACCTTACGGTCGTCGCTCTGATAGATCTTGCCATCGGCCTTGACGTAGTGGAGCACGTTGCCCCAGAGATGGATGTTCATGTCGGCCGTCGACTTCTCGTTACCTTCGAAATAGATGGTTCCCGGCATGAAGTTCTCATAGACATAAGGCCACTTCGTGTTGGGCTCATACTTCTGGGCATAAGCCACCACCGTGAGCAGCAAAAGCCCTATCACAGAAAAAACGTTTCTCATCATCATGATTAATTGACCTTCTTGACTGTCTTATAACTGCCGTCGCTCATACGCTGACGTATCAGGCTGACACCCTTCGAACCGGCAGCTGTACGCTGACCGCTCAGGCTGTAGCCCTCTTCGCCGGCAACCGTAGGATCGGTTTCCACGAGCGTAATGCCATCAGTGCCGGTGACGAGAATCGTGAAGTGGCGCGTCACAGAAGCATTGTTCTGCTTGTTGGTAGCCGTAATCTCAATCTCGCGATCGCCATCAGCCTGCGACAGTTCCTGAGTCGTCACCAACTGGCCATCGACCACCTTGAAGGGAGCAGGCATATTGGTGTGTAAAATCACGCTGTAAGGCCCGACGACCTTGAAGTCGTAGGTGGGATTCTCAGCCTCGCTCTCAACATTCACCGTGGCGACAATCGTACCTACCGGCTTCATAGCCTGCACGGAATGGTTCGACAACGTGATGTTACTGGGCTTATCCGACGGCGGACGGATGCCGATGACCATCTCATGGCCATTGGTGTAGTTCATATCCATCGCGGCATCCTTCAGGCCGTTCAGCTGGAAGTAGGCGTTGCCTACACCGCCCCATCCCCAATTCAGGTGATAGGCCGACGAACCGTCGAAGCCGTCAATATTGAAACAATGGCCATAACGCTTCACCGGGTCATTACCGGCGTAGGTCACGGCACGGCCCTCTTGCAGCTCCGTCTGTATCATAGAAATCCACTCTGCGTCATCATAGTTCTGACGGTTGTAGAAACGGACAGACTGCGGGTACTTAAAATACTGTAGCAGGGCCGTGGCCACACGAGAAGTCTGGCTGCCAGAGCCATCGACGCCATAGTCCATCCTGACGCCGACGCCACAGTGATAGAGCAACTTGGCCACATCGTCACGGTTGTTAGCACCGCTGAGGATGGCATTCCAGTCGTATGCAGGCTCTGCATCGTAGTCGACATAGATGTTACCAAAATCGGGATGGTCGTAACCGAATTTCCCAACAGGACGGTCGGGCCATTTAGCGACGCTCATCGACTGCGCCATACCTACGGCCACACAGCCTACGACAGCCTGACCAGCAGAGTTCTTCGGGCAGTATTTCTGATAGGCGCCTGTCTGGTTCCAGTTCACCTTAATCAGCGGTTCAACCTTGCTGCTGGCCTGACGGCGTGCGCCAGCCGGACGAGAAGCTAATTCCCAACCGACGTGACGACGGCCAGCCTGACGGGCGTTGTTCACCACCTGATCGCTATACCAGTTCATCATGCCTCGCATGTTCTCCGGCATCTCCTCGTCTGTGGGATAAGTGCCATCGGGGCTGTAGCCGATCAGCGGGTCAGAGAGGTCGTCAGCTGAGATAAGCGTCCAACCGGCAGGGGTAAACTGTACCACATGGTAAGCCTTCTGACCTCCGTAATAGACGGTTTTCACCGACTGCACTTTGCCTTCAAAGCCTTCCACACGGTCGGACATCAAAGTCTGGGCCGTAGCGGCGGCACGCTCATGGCTGACCTCATCGGCCTGAAGTCCCAAAGGAAGCAGCACAGCAAAGAGCAGTAAAAACTTTTTCATTTTCATTCTTTGTTTCTTTATTAACGCCAAAAAGTCCCCTTTCGCCCCACACAAGGCAGAGCAGAAAGAGGACTTTATTTGGCAATTAGTTATTTGCGGACAAACCCTTTCTTCAGGTTGCGAGCAGAAACCTTCACTGTCTTGCTTGCCTTACCACGGGCAGCAGCCTTACGGGCAGCAGCCTTACGGGCAGCAGCCTTAGCAGGTGTCAGAGTACAGGTCTGAGCAACCTCAAACCATCCGGCAGGAGTCTCAAAATTCTCGTCAAATGCATAGATACCCCAGATGACATCTGCAGTCAGCGTTCCGTCAGCATTGATGGTGAAAGGAACGGGAATGAGATCTTCTGTCTCATTCTCTGCATTGTAGAATACCAGCCCATAAGTAGTACCCTTACTGTTAGTGTACTTACCGACGATCTGACCATCACCGATATACATCTTGGCATTATCGAGATCGTAGTAACCACTCAGTTCAGCACCTTCGAGATAGAAATCCTTGAAGAGCAGTCCTGTCGGATTCTCAGCCGTGGCATCCTCTACGATAGTGAATTTACCGAGATCAGAAGCTTCGCCCTTATAGGTGATACCCATATTGAAAGTACCCAGCACATTCTCCTTAGTGGGAACGAAATAGTACCATTCAATCTCACTGGTAAATTCTTCATTCGGATTACCATAGACATCGAAGATAGCTCCTTCGGCAACGGAAACGGTAATGGCATCGCCACCCTTAGGTTCAGCGGGCAGCACGAAGTTGACTTTGTTTTCACTGATACTCCAGTCCTGAGCACTCAGCTTGTAGGTGCTGGTACTCTTCTTATTAGTATAGGTGACGCTGATAGCGCCGTCAGCCACATCCTCATCATTACGATAGACATTGAAAGGCAGGGTTATCTCGCCCTTGAAGTCCTCAACCTTTGCGATGAGGGCACCAGCCTCGGGAGCGGTCACGTATTCGTCAGTAATCTCGAAAGGAGCGTTGGTCACATGTACCCATGCACCTGCGAACTGTCCTTTGTTCAAATCCAAGCCGCTGTTCAAAGCGCGACAGAGGTTGCCCTTAGCGTCCTTGAAAGCGCCCTCAGCATAAGAGAAGCACAGATAAGCACCGGCAGGAATATTATCAGCAGCAAAGATGACAGCGTTGCCGCTCACCTGAACCTTGAGATCCTCAGCTGGTACGTCGACGGGGTTCAAGATATCCCACTCCTTGTAGTACTTAGCCGTCACAGCACCTTCGCCACGCTGAATAGCCTCAGAGAACGTCAGCTTCACAGCGGCATTATCTGCATCCTTGGCGATGGACTTCGGACCAGGACTCAGCACGTCAGTAGTCGTGATGCTCTTAACCGTCATGTTACCGACAACACCCTTTTCATTACCAGCTACAGCATAGACGTAGTAGGTCGTATTGGGGTCTGCATCATCAATGCTGATAGTCGTCGTTGCCTTGTCAGCCACCTTGACAACATCATTACTGTAACCACCCTTGTAAAGAGTGGCAGAGTCAACAGCAACCCGTGTGCCCTCGCTAATGGCATAGGCATAGTAGAGTGAGCCTGCAGCCGGCGTAATAACGACGGTGAAAGCTGAGTCGCTGGGCGTGCCGGCAGTGATGGTAACATCAACGCTGGGACCGGCACCATAGTTCTCCGTTGTGGGGTCGTCAAAGCTGGTACAGCTGGCCAGACCCAGAAGAACGGTTGCTAAACTATATATCAGTTTCTTCATAATCTTTCTTCTTTTTAACGTTATTTATTTCTTTCTCAGAGTAATCGGTCCACGGAACAAGTTCCACCAACCATCATCATAAATACCCCATGCATTGGTAATGACGAGCGTGTTACCATTATCCAGGATATCGATAACGACGTTATCACCCTCAGTCTCATCTTCGTCAGGATCAGCAGCGACAAAGGCAGCCAATTCCGTATTCTCATAACCGAGTTTCTGTCCTGCGGGTACAAGAATCTGGGTCTTCTCATCATTAACGACGCCGTAGAAGATATTGCAGTTACGAGAAACGTTATATCCGTTTACAGCGAAATAAGGATCGAGGTTGCCAATCCATACCTTCGAGATATCGTTATCATCACGAGTGATGGTGATATCCCAATCAAAGTGGCCACGGCTTGAGAAGTAAGAGTCAGCCGATGCACCATAGGTTCCAAGGATGAATGCGAGCGGGTGCTCATTGTCCTGGATGGTAATCGTACAAGTCTTGGCAGCTCCCAGCTTAACACTTCCACCATCTTTCAGGCGGATCTTGAACGTCTTATTGCCACTGAAGACATCATTATCAACGATATTGATCTTTATTTTCTGTGTGGCACCTTCCAAACCAGAGAACGACAAGGTCTTGTTTTCAATGGTATAGTCAGTACCCTCAATAGCAGTGGTTCCCTCAGCATCAGCCACAACTTCTATTTCAGCAGTAGCCGTCATGCCCGACTTCGATGTTAAAAGAACAGGAATTTCCAACGAGCCACTTTCCTCACCAACAGAGGCAGTGCTGCTTGTGAATGCGATGAATGCATCAGCATCGTCGAATTCAGGATACTCGTTGAGGTCGCACGATGCCAAAGCGAGCATCGAAGCAGCCATCAGTCCGTATGTTAATTTAAATATCTTCATAACTTTAATTCAATTTTCAATTATCAATTTTCAATTGCTTAATATCCCGGATTCTGCTCTACGTTCGGGTTTGCATCGCGCTCGCGCTTGGGGATAGGCATAGCCCAGTGGTAGTCAGGAGCAGCGGGCAGATTCTGGTTCATCGTGCCGTCGAAGTCGGTACGGTTGAGCGGGCTCATCGTACGGGCGAGGTCATAGACGATATGACCCTCGAACATCAGCTCCTTGCGGCGCTCTTCTAACACATTAAACTGACCAGGAACGGTAGCACCACGCTTTGAGGCAACAGCCTCCAAGTCACCACGTGCGCTGGCACCGCTAACGCTGGCACCATTGAGGATAGCCTCGGCACGGTTCAGGTACATCTCCGACAGACGGAGGATGGGCACGTTGGTCTCACGGGGAACGGAGCCTTCCTTACCCTTGTACTTCAGGATGAGGTTGTCGTTCTCGTTCTTTGCGAACAGGTTCAGACGGATGTCGCCAGCCTCGTAGAGGTTCACCAGGTCAGTCGTGGCGCACACGTCGCCAGAACCGTCGTTACCGTTACCCCAGCTGGTGATGTAGGCCAGATGCGTCCAACCGGAACCGTCCCAGAAGCCATTCTTCTTCGAACCATAAACCTCGAAGATAATCTCGCCACCCTCGGGAGCGGTAGCAGCGCTGAACATGTTGAGGTAGTCATCGCCAGAAGCCAGTGCAAACTTGCCGCTGTTGATAACCTTCGTAGCATAGTCAGCAGCACCCTGCCAGTTCTCCATATAGAGGTAGACACGCGAGAGCAGAGCCTGGATAGCGGGCTTTGAAGCCACAGCGGCATTGTCGTCGACGCCGCTACGCTTGAAGTTGTCGCTGATGATGCTCTCAGCCTCCAGCAGGTCCTTGACGACCTGGTCGTAGACCTCACCCACCTTGTTACGGCTGGGCTGTCCGTTCTCGGTCTTCAGCACGACGGGAACACCCAGGTTGTCGCGACCGGCCTTGTAAGGCTGGGCGTAGGTGATGACGAGCTCGAAGTGGCAGAGAGCACGCATGAACAGAGCCTCGGCCTTCAGGTTGTTAAGATCCTGAGCGGTAGCGTCGCCCTTGTCAGTGGTCTCCAGACTGTTGATAATGTTGTTACACCATGAGATGGTATAGTATCCGTAGGTCCACAGTGACGATGTGTTGGTCTCGCTGTAGTTCCACTGTGCGTCCTGACGATAGCGGCCGGAACCGGGAATCGAAAGCGGGTTCTTGGCGTTACCGCCGCGCAGTTCTGACTGCAGTACAAACTGTCCGTCGTACCAAGCATCGCTCTGCATCATACCATAGATGGCAGCTCCAGCCTGGTTCAAGCCTTCGTAAGTGGCAAAGGTAAGCTCGTTGCTCTGCTTCATCAGCGGCTCTTCCTCAAGGAAGCCGTTGCAAGCAGTAAACGTGCCAGCGGTGGCAATGAGTGCCAGTCCTATAATTGTCTTTTTCATATCTTACTTCAATTTTTCAATGATTCAAATTCTTCAATTCTTCTTAGAACGACAGGTCGAGACCTACGATAAATGACTTAGAGACAGGATAGATACCATAGCCCATACCGTCGACGCCACGCTCGGGATCCCAGAAGTTCACGTCGTGGAAGGTATAGACGTTCAGACCGCTGGCATAGATGCGGGTAGACTTCAGGCCCACCTTGTTGAGCAGGGTGTTAGGCAACTGGTATGACAGTGTGATATCCTTGATACGGAAGTAGTCGCCCTTCTCAATGAAGCGGTTTGAAGAGAAGCTGTATGAGTTGGTAGCATTACCGGCAATAGGCTTGGGGTTCACACCCGTGTCGCCCGGCTTCTTCCAATAGTCGAGAGCGTGCTTCTGCTGGTTCATCGACATCTGGTTACCGTCAGAGGTCAGGTAGCGGTTCTCGATGATCATCACCTTGTTGCCACCCTTGAACTCACCGACGATGCTCAGCTGAAGACCCTTCCAGCTCACGGTCGTATTCACACCACCCGTGTAGGTAGGTTCGGGGCTACCGCTCTTCACCTCGGCAGCAGCATTGTAGTCATTGGTCAACTCGCCGTTCTTGTCGCGCCAGAGAGCCTCACCGTTGACGGGGTTCACACCGGCATAGTCCTTCAGCCAGAAGGTGAGCATCGACTCGCCAACGATGTGCTTCAGACGGCTCTCAGCGTCGCCATCCTCCGTGTAGTAGGTCATCATCTCGTCGCCAGCCAGCTCGAGGATCTTCGTCTTGTTGTGAGCAATGTTGAAGCCGGCAGTCCACTTCCAATCGCCCTTGTCGATAATGTCAGCGTCGAACTGGAACTCAACACCCGTGTTACGCATAGAACCGACGTTCACGGTAGCGGTGTTAAAGCCAGAAGTAGAAGACTGAGCCTTGTCGAGCAGCATGTCCTCGGTCTTACGCGAGTAGACATCGATGCTACCCGAGAAGCGCTTCAGGAAGCGGAAGTCGAGACCGATGTTCCAGGCGTAGTTCTTCTCCCACGACAGGTCGGGGTTGGCGGGCGTCGAGGGACGCAGGCCGGTCAGACCGTTGTAGACACTGGTGCTGTAAGTACCGTACTGCTGGTAGTCGGCAATGTTATCGTTACCGTTGACACCGTAGCTGGCGCGCAGCTTACCCATGTCGAGCCAGCTCATATCCTTCATGAAGGCCTCGTTGTGGATGTTCCAGCTGGCACCTACCGACCAGAACGTACCCCAGCGCTTGTTCTCACCGAAACGCGACGAACCGTCGGTACGGATACTGGCCTGCAGGTAGTAGCGTGAGTCGAAGTTGTAGTCGAGGATGCCGAAGTATGACAGCATCGTGCGGTTCATATCGTAGTCTTCAACAGGATGGTTCGACGAGTCGCCAGAACGCAGGTAGGGAATCTGCGGGTTCAGGTTCTCGGCCATAGCGTACAGATACTGATAGTGGTAGTGGTTGGCCTCCTGACCGAGCAGGACGCGGAGGTTGTGCTTCTCGAAATAGGTGTCTTCCCACGTTGCGGTATTCGAGGTCGTCAGATTGCGGCGCTGGCTGTCAATCATCTGCAGTTCGGGGTAGCCCGTAGCGTTGTTGTGGGCTTCCTTCGACCAGTAGCGGCGGCTCTCGACGAACTTGAGCTCAGCGGCATTGGTGGTCTTCAGGGTCAGCTGCTTGATGGGCTTCCACTCCAGGTAGAAGTTAGCATTGACGAAGTAGGTCTTCTGCCACTGGTCGTCGTAGGCTGCCGTGGCACGGGGGTTCGAGTTCGAGTTCTCGGGAATGTTCGAGTTGAAGTTACCCTTCTCGTCATAGGCAGGCGTCCAAGGCAGGATGGTCATACCGGCGAAGGCAGGGTTAGAATAGTAGAGCGACTGCATAGGCACGTCGTTGGACTCGGTGTAGCCCAGGTTGACGCGGGTGCCGGTCTTCAGGTTCGAGAGTATCTCGTGGTCTACGTTGATACGACCCTGCATACGCTCGAAGTCGACACCGTAGTAGATACCGTCGGTCTTGTGATACGACAGTGAGTTGTAGTACTTGGTCTTGGCAGAGCCACCCGACATGGTAATCTCATACTCCTGGGTCTTGCCCTGACGGGTGAAGTGGTCCATCCAGTTGGTCTGAGGACGGGTCAGCAGCTCGTAGGGACGATAGTAAGAAGCACCGGCTGTGGGATCGTCAGGATTCTTACCGGCGTTTCTGATAGCGTCGCGCTGATACTCCAGCAGTTCCTGTCCAGTCATCACACCGTAGTCGTTGTCATTAGCCAGCGACGACACACCGTACTTGGCACGCACGGTGAACACCGACTTGCCCTCCTTACCGCTCTTGGTGGTAATCAGGATGACACCGTTAGCAGCACGCGAACCGTAGACAGAAGCTGCAGCAGCATCCTTCAGCACGGTGATTGACTCGATATCGTCGGGGTTGATGGTGGCAATAGGGTTCGACGTGTTCGTCATCTCAGCATCGTTACCGCTCATGATGGGAATACCGTCAACCACATACAGAGGGTCGTTACCGGCATTGATAGAGCTGTTACCGCGGATACGGATGCTTGACATAGAACCCGGCTGGCCAGACTGCTGGGTGATAGTAACACCAGCCAGTTTACCACCGAGCATCTTGTCGAGCGAAGTGGCAGGGATATCGGCAATCTCGTTACCAGAGACGGTCGTGATAGAACCCGTCTTAGCCTCACGGCGCTGCGTACCATAACCGACGACAATCACATCGTCGAGGGCTTTGGCATCCTGCTTCAGGAACACGCGCATACCGTTCTTGGCGGCAACCGTCTTCGACTCATAGCCTAAGTATGACACTGTAATCTGTGTCTTACCTTGAGGCAACGTCACAGAGAAACGGCCGTTAACATCAGTCAACATACCGGTCTTGGCGCCCTCAACGCGAACGGCAGCACCGATAATCGGCTGGCCGTCCTCTTGTGAGAGTACCGTTCCGTTGACTTTTGTCTGGGCAACAGCTACTATACAGAGCAGCATTGTTGCCATTAACATCGTTAGTCTTTTTTTCATAATTCTCTCTCGTTTTTTGGTTTATAATATATTAATGTTTCGTTTCGCGCGTGTACCTTATATAATATGTACGCCTCGGCGCACGAGGTAGAGTGGTTTCCCACCAATTCAGCTTGCAAAGATAATATATAAGAATTAAAAAAACGAATAAAATTATAAAAAAATCACATTGTTGTCCTACTTATTAACAATTTACGCCGATTTTACGTTTCCAATCCCAGCTTTCAGAAGCAGACCATTCATATATGATGTGCCAACTTTGAACACACAATAGAGATGTTACTGACCCCACCCTCCCCTACCTACGTGTCACCAAACAGACTATGCTAACACCTGGCGCACCTGACACTTAATCCGTTGATTATCAACATCTATTTTTCAAACGTTGGTCGCACCAAAGGTCGCACCAAAGGCCGCACCACTCCCCCTCTCCTTTACCAACAACCGTGAAACATTTCTAAACGGCCGTTATTTTTTTACGAGAGGCTTATATTTTTTTACGAGACACCCATATTTTTTCAGGCACGATTGTGAAACATTTCCCAGTCTTCCATCTTCTGGAATAAACTTAGGTGCCACCTCAGGTGTCACCTCAGGTGCGACCTCCATCCAGAAAGAACAACACTGATAATCAGCAGGTTAAGTGCCAGGTGCGCCAGGTGTCACCACAGAAGTTTTAAGAGAGCAAATGTACCCCTACGCTGAACTATAGGATTTCAGCTATGACCCGTGAACTGCATTGACTATCAGCAAGTTCGTGTTTTAGGATTCCTCTGACCCACCCCGAAGTCTTGTGCCGGCGGTCAGGAATGCGTAACTTTGCAGCCGCAATTCCGGACAGAGCGCGTCGTCGCGTTAAACCTTACAAGAGGTTTCTTCTGTGCACCGTCTGTCCCACACACCGTCACCGCTCAAGCTGCCAGACGCGTCTGCCTCGTTTCACTTGGCGCCGCTGGTACGAAGAGTGACAAACTACTTTATCAACAAGCCCCCAAACGCGGGCAAAGCGATCTTTGACTTACGGGAAATCATGCAAGTACGATTTCAAACCAGTTGCACAATACGACTGTTGGCCTCCATCAGGCGGTGGTCGTTTATCTCGCGAAGGTAGGTCAGCGTAGTCTGCGGGCTACTGTGCCCCAGTGCCTTCGATATGACGGGCAGCTCAACACAGTTGTGGTAGGCGGTGGTAGCCCATGTGTGGCGAGTGGTGTAGCTCGTCAGCGTCTCGGACACGCCAGCCCGCCGGGCCAGTCTTTTCAGGGCGCGGTTATACCAGTTGAGCTTCGTCAGGTACTCGTTATACGCCGTCTGCGGGTCGGTGCTGCTAAGCAGTGGGAACACGTAGTCGGAGGTATTGTTCTGGTACCTACCCATGATGTCTCTCATACAAGGCAGCAGCGGCACGGTGACACGTGCACCCGTTTTGCGGCGGTAGTAGACGATCTGGTCACCGTTTACTTGCTGTCGGCGCAGGAAAGCCACGTCGACGAAGGGCATGCCGAGGGCATAGAAGCAGAATAGAAAGATGTCGCGTGCCAGCGACAGTGCCGACCGTTCCTTCAGCTGCAGGTTCTTCACCTTGCTGACGGTTTCTCTGTCAACAGACCGTTTGTCGGTAGCAGCACGTCCAGTATAGACGTTGGAAAAAGAGGCAAGCACTTCCTCTCGCGGTAACAACTTCGACAAAATGGTTCGCAACGAGCGCATATAACAGGAGGTGGTGTTAGGGCATATCCCGCAGTCGCGCAGCCATCGCTCATAACGCTGGAGTAGCGTCGCATTAACATCACACAGGCGCAGGCCATTGCCGGCGAAACTGCGTAGTGAACGCAAGGCGGTCAGGTAGTTGCTGCGCGTAGAGTCGCTGACGCTGCTGCCCAGTTCGTTAACCTTTGCCAAGAAGGCCTCGTAGAACAAGGGTACATCTGCTGGTTTTCTTGCAGACTGTGCAGGTTTCATGGACTTTGTCTGGCGGACAACATGGACTCGGAAGTAAAAGTGGAAACTGATTTTTATCATAGTCATAAGCGTTTTTGGTGAATAAATACATTCGTATAACGGTTTTCTTGAACTTTTAGTTATCACAGCCTTTTAAAAAAGGCGAAATTATGGTTCAAAACAGTATTAATCGCCCACCTCGTGCGCCGAGGCGTACATATTATTTAAAATACACGCGCGAAACGAAACATTAATATATTATAAACCAAAAAACGAGAGAGATTATGAAAAAAAGACTAACTCTGCTGCTGGCAGTGCTTTTCCTGTGTTTAGGAGGAGCGATTGCCCAGACTAAGGTTAGCGGCACAGTCGTTTCCCAGGACGACGGCGAGCCCGTCATCGGTGCCTCCGTCGTTGTTCAGGGAGCCAAGACCGGCGTCGTTACAGATGTGAACGGCCGATTCACGCTGACCGTCCCCCAGGGGAAGAAGATTAGCGTGAGCTACATCGGCATGACCACACAAGTATTGAATCCACAGAGCACGATGCAGATTGTGCTCGTCCCCGACGGCCAGGCCCTCGACGAAGTAGTCGTCACGGGTATGCAGAAGATGGACAAGCGCCTGTTCACCGGCTCTACGGTCAAGATTGCAGCCGACAAGGCCAAGCTCGACGGTGTCGCCGACATCTCGCGCTCGCTGGAAGGCCGCGTGGCCGGTGTGTCGGTTCAGAACGTCAGCGGCACGTTCGGTACGGCTCCTAAGATTCGCGTCCGTGGTGCCACCTCCATCTACGGCTCTTCAAAGCCGCTGTGGGTAGTCGATGGCGTCATCATGGAGGATGTGACCGAGGTAGATGCCGACGACCTGTCGTCGGGTGATGCCGAGACACTGATTTCAAGTGCCATTGCCGGACTGAACGCCGACGACATCGAGTCGTTCCAGATTCTGAAGGACGGTTCCGCCACCTCTATATATGGTGCGCGCGCGATGGCCGGTGTGATTGTCGTAACTACCAAGAAGGGTAAGGCCGGCTCCAACAAAATCAGCTATACCGGAGAGTTCACCATGCGTCTGAAGCCCAGCTACGCCGACTATAACATTATGAACTCTCAGGAGCAGATGTCGGTCTACCGCGAGATGGAGCGCTCCGGCTACCTGAACTTCGCCGACGTCTACCGTGCCTCCGACAGTGGTGTCTACGGTAAGATGTACCACCTTATCAACACTTATGACGCGAAGACCGGCACCTTCGCGCTGGCCAATACCGAGGCAGCCAAGAACAAGTACCTGCAGGAGGCCGAGATGCGCAATACCGACTGGTTCGACGAGCTGTTCACGAACAGCGTTATGATGAACCACTCCATTTCACTGTCATCGGGTACCGAGAAGGCCCAGTACTACACCTCGTTCTCCGTGATGAACGACCCGGGCTGGTACAAGCAGTCGAAGGCGAACCGCTACACGGCCAACATCAATGCCCTGTACAACATCTCGAAGAAGGTGAGCCTGAACCTCATCGGCAACAGTGCCTACCGTAAGCAGAACGCCCCCGGTACGCTCGGCCAAAGCCTTGACCCCGTCTACGGTGAGGTGCGCCGCGACTTCGACATCAACCCCTACAGCTATTCGATGAACACGTCGCGTGCGCTCGACCCCAATGCCTACTACGTGCGCAACTACGCTCCGTTCAACATTCTGAACGAGCTTGAAAACAACTACATGGATCTCGACGTGGTCGACCTGAAGTTCCAGGCCGAGCTGAAGTACAAGCCCATCACCAAGGTGGAGCTGTCGGCACTGGCATCTTACAAGTATGCCCTGAGCACCATCAGCCACGAGATTCACGACAACTCGAACCAGGCCATGGCCTACCGTGCCATGGACGACGCCACGATGCGCGACGCCAACCCCTGGCTCTATACCGACCCCGACAATGCCAACTCGCTGCCCATCTCCGTGCTGCCCAACGGCGGTTTCACCCGTGACACCCGCAACAAGATGAACAGCTGGGACTTCCGTGCTACGGCCAACTACAACGACGTCTACAACGAGGACCACATCGTGAACTTCTTCGGCGGTATGGAGGTCAACTCCGTCGACCGTCGCAAGACGTGGTACCAAGGCGTTGGTATGCAGTATGAGAACGGTATGAAAGCCGCCTACGACTACCGCTTCTTCAAGCAGGCTCAGGAGGAGGGCACCGAATACTTCACCATCACCGATACCTACATGCGCTCGACCGCCTTCTTCGCCAACGCCACCTATTCGTGGAAAGGCCGTTACACGCTGAACGGCACCGTGCGCTACGAAGGTACCAATAAGCTCGGCAAGAGCACTGATGCCCGCTGGTTGCCCACGTGGAACATCTCCGGCGCTTGGAACGCCCACGAGGAGCCTTGGTTTGAGAATCTGCGCCCGACGGTGTCGAATCTGACATTGAAGGCCTCGTACTCGCTGACTGGTGACCGTGGTCCCGCAGATATCAGTAACTCGCGTGTGGTCATCAAGAGCACCAACCCCTGGCGTCCGTTCGCCGGCGTCAGTGAGACGGCTCTTTACATTGACGACCTTGAGAGCTCCGAGCTGACCTACGAGAAGAAGCACGAGCTGAACATCGGTGCCGAAATCGGCTTCCTCGACAACCGCATCAATGTCGGCTTCGACTGGTATCGCCGTAACAACTACGACCTGATTGGTGTCATCAACACCGAGGGTATCGGCGGTCAGATTTCGAAATACGGTAACGTGGCCTCTATGCGTTCACACGGTGAGGAACTTTTGATTTCTACCCGCAACATCGTGACGAAGGACTTCAAGTGGAACACCGACTTCATCTTCTCGCACAACAAGAACACCGTGACCGAGCTTGACTCCCGTGCCCGTGTCATCGACATGATTACCGGTACCGGCTTCACCATGGAAGGCTACCCCGTGCGCTCGCTCTTCTCGATGGACTTCCAAGGTCTGAACGAAGACGGTCTGCCCACGTTCATCAACGAGAACGGCGAGACTACGGTCAGCGACATCTACTTCCAGGAGCGTACCAAGAAAGAGCATCTGGTCTACGAGGGACCGACCGATCCGACCGTCACTGGTTCGTTGGGTAACGTCTTTACCTATAAGGGCTTCCGTCTGAACATCTTTCTGACCTATGCCTTCGGCAACGTCGTTCGTCTTGACCCCGTGTTCAAGAAGAGCTACAGCGACCTGACCTCCATGCCGCGTGAGTTCAAGAACCGCTGGACCGTGCAGGGCGACGAGGCTACGACCAACGTGCCCGTCATCGCCGACAAGCACCTGAACCAGAACGACCGCTACCTGCAGTATGCCTACAGTGCTTACAACTACTCTACGGAGCGCATTGCCAAGGGCGACTTCATCCGCATGAAGGAGATTTCTCTCGGCTATGACTTCCCCGCCAAGCTGATTGCACCGCTGAGCCTGACCAGTGCTTCTCTGAAGCTCCAGGCCACCAACCTCTTCCTCATCTACGCCGACAAGAAGCTGAACGGCCAGGATCCCGAGTTCTTCAACTCCGGTGGTGTGGCTTCACCCATGCCTAAGCAGTTCACGCTCACCGTACGTCTGGGCATCTAATCAGAAGTGAAAAGTGAAGAAATAAAGAAAGGATTTTTGAATATGTATAAATATATAGGATTATCAATCATTGCGGTAGGACTGGGCTTGACGTCGTGCAACGACTTCCTCGACAAGATACCCGACAACCGCACCGAGGTAACCTCGGAAGAACAGGTGACTCTGCTGCTAACGACCGCTTACTCATCCAACAACAGCATCATCATGGCTGAGATGGCTTCTGACAACGCGATGGACAACGGCTCCACCTTTACATTCGAGGACAAGTTGCAGGAGGAAGCCTACCTGTGGAAGGACATCACCAGTGAAGACAACGATGCCACGAAAGACTTCTGGGAGAGCGGCTATCTTGCTGTCAGCACTGCCAACCAAGCACTGCTTGCTATTGAGGAGATGGGCAATCCCGCTAATCTGCAGGCACAGCGTGGCGAAGCCCTGCTCTGTCGAGCATGGGCTATCTTCGACCTGGCCAACCTCTTCTGTATGGCCTACAATCCACAGACCGCCAACCAGGACTTGGGTCTGCCCTACCCCACAACACCCGAGACCGAGCTGAAGCCCCATTACGAGCGCGGCACGCTGGCCCAGCTCTATGCCAATATCGAAAAGGATCTGCAGGAAGGTTTGCCACTGATTGACGACAACATCTACACCGTCCCCAAGTACCACTTCAACAAGGCTGCCGCCAACGCCTTCGCAGCCCGCTTCTACCTCTACTACCAGAAGTGGGACAAGGCCATCGAGTATGCCACGAAGGCCTTGGGCACAAAACCGGAGAAGATGATGCGCAACTGGGCATACATCGCCGGCGAGATGGCCTCGAATTTCGAGGACCGCTGCAACCAGTACGTCTCGGCCAACGAGGCCTGCAACTTTCTCATCCAGACGGCTGCCTCCAGCATGGTCTACTGGCTCGGTCCCTACAGTTTAGGACGTCGCTATGGTCACAACATCAACAACATCGCCATGGTAGAGACCTACCGCACCGCAGGCATCTGGGGTGCCTATAACTCTAAGTCTGACCTCTGGCTGTCGCACTCCTGCTGGGGCTATAACGAGAAGCTTTGCAACTCGAAATACTATGGCTACTTCGAGTACACTGACAAGGTGAACGGTGTCGGCTACCGCCGCAACGCCATCGTCCGTCTCTCCGGTCCTGAGACGCTGCTCTGCCGTGCCGAGGCCTACGCCGTGAAGGGCGACTACGCCAATGCGCTGGCCGACATCAACCTTTGGTTGTCGTTCAACTCGCGCAGCGGTCTGCAGGTCAGCCAGGAAGATGTTGTCGAGACTTACGCCGACATGCCCTATATGGAGGACGAAAACGAGCAGCCCATACCTGCCAGTGCAGACTATGGATCGCCGAAAAAGCGCCTCCATCCCTTAGGTTTCAACCTGGCTGACTCAGTCCAGGAAAACTTCATCCACTGCATCCTGCACATGCGCCGCTGCGAGGTGGCCCAGGAGGGTCTGCGCTGGATGGATATCAAGCGCTGGGGCATCCAGATTGCCCACAACCGCGAACGTCAGGCTCCCGACAAGCTGATGTTGAACGACCCGCGCCGTGCCTTCCAGCTGCCGCAGGACGTTATCGACGCTGGCCTGACTCCCAACCCACGTAATAACAATGACGAAAACAATAAGGAGGAATAAGATATGAAACTGAGATATTTGATACTTAGCGCTGCAGCACTGACTATGGTGGCCTGCAGTGAGGACAGCCTCGACTCGCAGAGCATCTTCTCAAACACGACACAGACCCCGCAGAATGACTTCGACAAGTGGCTTCAGAAGAACTACGTCGAGCCGTACAACATCGACTTCAAGTACCGCTTCGAGTACAAGGAGTCGGACACCAAGTACAACCTGGTTCCGGCCGACTACGACAAGGCCATCGCTCTGGCCAAGCTCACCAAGTACCTGTGGCTTGAGCCCTATGAGGAGCTCATGGGCAAGGACTTCATCCGCACATACGCCCCGAAGGTCATGAACCTTATTGGCTCGCCTGCCTACGACGGCAACGGTGGACTGGTGCTCGGTACCGCCGAAGGTGGTATGAAAATAGTGCTCTACAACGTGAACAACATCAATCCCGACAAGCTCGACATGGACTTCCTCAATGAGTGGTACTTCAACACGATGCACCACGAGTTCTCGCACATCCTGCACCAGACGAAGAACTACCCCACCGACTTCAACGAAATCTCGAAGGCCGACTACCAGTCGTCGAGCTGGGTGAACCTCAGCGACGAGGAGGCCCTTGCCATGGGCTTCGTCAACAACTACGCCAGCTCTGAGACCCAGGAGGACTTCGTTCAGACCATCGCCTTCTACATCACACTGAGCGACGAGGCGTGGGAAGAGCTGCTCGACCAGGCCATCGTCGAGGTGACCGATGAGAATGGCGACCCCGTCTACGAACTCGACAGCAAGGGCAACCCCATCCTGGTCACCGACGAAAATGGTGACCCCGTGCCCGCCACCGACCCCTATGGCCGCATCATCTATCAGCGTGACGAGTACGGCAACTACATCTGGGAGACCGACGAGAAGGGCGACTTTATCTTCGAGACCGACGAAGAGGGCAATCGCATACCCATGACTGACAGCAAGGGCAACATCATCTACCAGACCACCGACGAGGGCGACATTGTCTACGACAAGGACGGCAACCCCGTACCAGAGTACTGGAAGATACCCGTCCCCGAATACGAGAAAGAAATAATGAAAGACTACAGCGGCTACGACAAGATTCAGCAGAAGCTGGCCATGGTCAAGGAATACCTGGACTACTTCTGGGGCATCGACCTCGACGAACTGCATCGCATCGTGCAGGAACGTCAGGCAAAGGTTGCCGCCGGCGAGCTTGATTTAAAGTCACTCAACTAATCAAACAGTAACGACATGAAAAAGATATATTTCTTGATAGCAATGGTTACGGCCACCATGCTGGCATCGTGTACCAAAGAGCAGGAGGACTTCTTCAGCGACAGCTCGGCCAACCGCGCCGACGCGACGATTGCCGCTGACACGAAGGTGCTCACCAGTGCTGCCAACGGATGGTTGATGAAACTATACCCCGACGCGCAGCAATCATACGGAGGTTACAACGTCATCGTACGCTTCAAAGAAGACGGCAGAGCCGAGGTGATGGGCGAATTCCTTGGCGACGTCTTCACTAGCCTCTATTCCGTCACCCAGAGTGCAGGCATCGTCCTGACTTTCGACACCTTCAACGAGGAGTTCCACCTCTTCTCAGACCCGAGCGCCCCGCTCGGCGGTGACGAAGGCGAAGGACTTGGCGGCGACTATGACTTCTCCATCATGAAGGCCACTCCCGAAGAGGTCGTCCTAAAAGGCAAGAATACAGGCAACCGCATCGTGATGACACCCATGCCCAATGACGACTGGGCAGGCTACATGAACAAGATTTTCGAAGTGGAGGAAAACATGCTCTCGAACTTCTATCAGGTGAAAATCAACAACGTAGAGGTTCCCGCCTCCATCTCCGACCGCACCCTGGTGTTCAGCTATGAGGAGAACGGTGAAGAGGTTGAGAAGCAGGCCTCATACATTGTAACCCCCGAAGGAATCGAGTTCTATGAGCCACTCGAAATCGATGGTGCCACGATGACGGGCTTCAAGAACGGCGTCGAGGGCGCGCTCGTATTCGATGAGTCGGCAGGCAGCGGCCTGAAGCTCGAGAAGGTGAAGCTGCCCGAGATCGATTTGATGACCAACAGCGACTGCTATGTGGCTTATAGCATGCTTGGCGAATACGCCCAGCAATACTGGGCAGCCATGGCCAAGGCTGAGGCTGCCGTCGGCGAAAGCGTCGGCTATGCCTATTTCAGCTACGCTGACGGTTTTTACACATTGGAATTCTATAGTTCTGGCTACAGAGGACACTTCTACTTCGAACTGACCCCAATCAGCGACAACGAGGTAACTCTTAAACTTATCAGCTACGACGGGAACGGACAGTGGTACTATAAGAACGCTGGTTGGAACTACGCCGTCGCACCATTCATGGGCACGTTCAAACTGTCCTCTGACAACGAATACTGCCCATCGGTGCTTATTCTGCAAGACGTAGAAAATCCTGCTAACACCATTACGTTGTCATTGTCAACAGTATATTATCCGTTCAACAAATAAGGTATTACATACTATACAGGATTAGATTTGCAGAGCCGCAGCGCATCAGTCGTTGCGGCTCTGTTTATATCTGAAAAAAACTAAAAACATTTGGTGGTTCACTTCTTTTGTCGTACCTTTGCATTGCGGAAATTCCGTAACGGAAATTCCGTAGCGGGAATCCCGTAATGAAATACTGAATAAAAGACACTGGCTTATGGCAAAGAAAAACGGCGAAACACTTCAGAACCCCTTTATCTATCAGGGTTTTGTAAGTCCAGAGTATTTCTGCGACCGCATTGTGGAGACAGAAGAATTGATAGCAAACCTGCAAAACGGACGTAATACAGTACTCATTTCTCCCCGCAGAATTGGTAAAACAGGACTTATTAAGAATGCTTTTTGGCAGCTAAAAAGCAAGGAGAAGGATGCCGTTTGCATCTATATCGACATTTTTGCGACCAAAAACCAGCATGATTTCGTACAGCTATTAGGTAACGCCATTGCACAAGACGTACTTTCGCGTGAGCAGAAAGCCTTGAAGCGGCTTCTGGAGTTCTTCGGCTCGTGGCGCCCCGTGTTCAGTGCCGACCCCATGACTGGCCTCCCCACGGTGTCAGTTAGTATCGAGCCGTCACAGTCGGCCATGAGTCTCAAGACCATTTTCGACTATCTGAGGACAAGCGGCCGTCAGATATACATTGCCATCGACGAATTCCAGCAAATAACCAAGTATCCTGAGGAGGGTATCGAGGCACTGCTGCGCTCCCATATCCAGTTCGTGCCCAACGCCCACTTTGTATTCTCTGGCAGCAAGCGTCATCTGATGGCTCAGATATTCAGTTCCGGCGACCGCCCTTTCTATCAGAGTACAGTGTCAATGGGACTGGAGCCCCTGCACGAGGAAATCTACTATGACTTCGCCCGCCGCTTCTTCGAGGCAAAGAAAGGCAGTCTCAGCAAAGACGTGTTCCACTACATGTATCAGCGGCTCAACGGTATTACCCGAAGCATGCAGCTCGTACTGAACCGGCTCTACGAAACAGAGAAAAACGTCAGGAGCGAAGCACAGCTGCGTGAAGCCATAGCCCATATCGTCAGCCGCTACACCGTACAGTATGAAGAGCTCGTGACATTCCTTACCGACAATCAGCTTTCAGTGCTCAAGGCCATTGCCAAGGAGAACTTCGTGGAAAGCCCGATGGGCAGCGAGTTTATCAGGAAGTACGACCTGCCAAGTTCCAGCAGCGTCAAGACAGCTCTTGACGTGCTGACCGACAAGGATCTCGTCAGCCGCACCCCCAAGGGCTACGCCGTCTACGACCATTTTCTGGAGCTATGGCTCAAGCGGCTCTGACAATGACAGTCAAGAATCTTACATATCCAGACGCTTCACGCGTGGCGGCGCCGGACGCCATTGCTGCCACGGCACTTGGCTGCGGGTGGTGCTGTAGTCCCAGCGTTCGGGCTTATGCTGGGTGTCGAAATCGACAAACTCGTCGTACGACACGTCGGTACGGCCCTCGCCCAACTCCATCACCTTATTATATATAGCACGACGGCTGGGGGCGTTGAAGGGACTGCGGTTGCTGTTCATCATACTCTCTTCCGTAGGACGGTAAACGCCGGACACGAAGGTGTAGCCACCCTCGTAGACGCCTATGGCTTCGTTAGCAAAGCGGTTGTCGCCAATAAACTGGTGCCATCCGACGACAGCAGGGTCGTCATTAGCATCGACATTGGACAGCCAGCCAAACTGGTGCATTCGATTCAGTTTGGCGATGGCCTCTTCAGTGGCAGCACCCTCTGACTCGTAGCCGTATTCGTCGCTCAACTTGGCCAGCCCGTGGCCGATGGCCTCGTGGGTGAGCACCAGACGGAAAGTCTCGCTCTCCAAGTCCTCAATGACAGGACACAAAGCCAAAGCATACTGCAACGGCTGACGTTGACGGTCAGTATACCAATAAGTGACGCCCTTATGCGCATGGCTGTTGACAATAACAACTGCCAGCGTATTACGCAGGTCAATGTCGGCGACCTTCTGAATATACTCGGCCACCTGTTCTTCGTCACACGTTATATTAGAGGAGGTCAGACTGGGAACGGTGCTGAACACCGTCGAGCAGTCCTCGCCCACCCTACTGTTTCGTGAGACGGCGGTCACGGTGTAAACGGTGAAATAGTCACGCAGCGACCTGACGGGTTCCTCGCTGAACAGATTATCAAGCGCCTTCCGCATGACTTGCATATACGTACCGTCGGCAATATCACGGTCGGCAAAACCGTCGCCCATGATGATGATTGGGATGCCGCGTCCCACGGTGGCCTGCTGCAGGAGCGTCACCATGCCATCGGCAGAATAGTCGGTGGACTCATAGTTGTCGACGATGCCATACTGGTGAACGTAGGCAGTGTCGAGACCAATCCATTCGTCGCTGGACGTCCCCATCACCAGCACATAGGCCGCCGACCGGGTATCTGGCGTCGTGTTGGGCTGCAAGATAAGTTCAGGAAACGATCCGCGCCATTCGCCACGGGTAACACGCGAATTATCAGTCCAGTTTATCCAACTTGAGTTCTGGTAGCCTATCTGCAGATTGTCGCCCTCTTCCAGGTTGCAGACAAAAGACAGGGTCAGACTTCCGCCTTCGGGTCCCAATATGGTCTCCTTCTGCGTGAAAACGGCATACTTGCCGCTCTGCACAATGGTGACGCTCTTCTGCGTTCCTTCCGACGTAATCATCAGCTGGGCACTGCGGGTGGCCTTGGTGCGGTTGGTAGAGAGGGTGGTCAACGTGATGGTTGCGTCGCCGGCGGTGCCCTGACGAGGGGTGAAGAGTAGCCAGTCAGCCGTACAGGTAGCCTTCCATTCGGACGGCGCACTGAAGCTGACGGTTCCCTTCTGGTTGATAACAGGATAGAGTTCGACAACAGCGGACGACGTCAGCGTGACGCCGCCGCGACCATCGTCTGCGGTACAAGCTGCTAACAACCAAAAGAAAATAGCCAAGACGCAGGACGTCTTGGCTAATCCAGCGACATGTCTCATAGGCACGCCGATATTACTTGACAAGTACTACCAGATACTTGCTCGTCGACCAGAACAGCTGCGGGTCGGTAATGCGCAGTACGTACTGCTTGTTGGCATCACGCTGAAGGGTGTATGCGCTCGTCGGGTGCGACGTCAGGATTTCGGCTGACTTACTATAGAGCTTGATCTCCTTATCGACGCGAATGTCAATCTTGGTGAAGTACTCCTTGTTGAAGCTTGACTGCAGCACCTTACCGTCGACGAGAATCTGCTGCTCCTTCAACTCGTTCTTCGTTCCGAAGACAAACCAGGCAGTGTTCAGCTGCTTGTCCTGCGTCGAGATGGTCTCGGCACGCTGAGTGTTCTCGTTAGCCAGTTCTGCCACGTCGGAATTCAGGTTAGCCACCTGTTCGTCGAGTTCCATGATGTGAATCTCCTTGGCATCGAGTTCGGCACGCAACTGCGCCATATCCTTCTCCTTTTCCTCTAACTGCTGTTGCATGCTCTCGATGAGCTTGCGCAGGGCGTCGCCCTTGACACTGCTCTCGCGCAGCTGCTGCTTCAACTTGTTGATGAGTTCCTTGTTCTGCTTCATCGTGTTCTGGATGAACTGGATATTCTCACGGATGCGCTCCTTGGTGTTGGCACCCTCGCCGCCCTTGGCTACTGCCACACGGTCCTGAGCCTCGGAGATGGCACGGAAACCTTCCTCAATCTCGTTGAAGGTCCCCATCATGTCGTTAATCTCATTGTCCTTCTGGGCAATAATCTGGTTCAGCGAATCAACACGCTGCAACATTGCCGGGTCAGACTTCTGCTGACCACCCGTACAGCCGACAAGTGTCAGCAGGCATACGGCAAAAAAAGCTAATTTCTTCATAATGAATTATTTTAATTAATGATTTCCTTTTCCTTCTAAGATGATGACAATCTCACCCTTTGGCTCATGCGCCTTGAAATGGGCAATGACCTCAGCCAGCGTACCACGCACACTCTCCTCGTGAACTTTCGAAATCTCACGGCAGACGCTGACTCGGCGCTCGGCACCGTAGGCCTCGGCAAACTGCTCCAGCGTCTTCACCAGCCTGTAAGGCGATTCGTAGAAGATCATCGTCCGCTCCTCGGTGGCCAGACTCTGGATCTTCGTCTGACGCCCTTTCTTCTGAGGCAGGAAACCCTCGAAGCAGAAACGGTCGCAGGGCAGACCGCTGCTGACAAGTGCCGGAACGAAAGCCGTAGCCCCTGGCAGCGTCTGAACCTCTACCCCAGCCCTGACAGCCTCGCGCACTAAGAAGAACCCAGGATCACTGATGCCCGGCGTACCGGCATCGCTGATAAGAGCCACGTTCTGCCCCGCCAACAGTCGGTTGACGACGCCTGCCGACGTGCCGTGTTCATTGAACTTATGGTGTGATAACAACTGGTTCTTGATGTCGAAATGTTTTAACAAGACACCCGAAGTACGCGTGTCTTCTGCCAGCACCAAGTCTACCTCTTTCAGGATACGAATGGCGCGCAACGTCATATCCTCCATATTGCCTACTGGCGTCGGAACGATATACAATATGCCCATTACGGGTGCAAAGATAGTAAAAAAAGGTAAATAAAGCACTATAGCGGCATTTTTTTCACGCTTAACGCTTCACTTTTCACTTTTTTTCGTATTTTTGCAGCCAATATGAATAACAGTATCAACGGAGAACCACATCGTCCCGGCCGCATTGAAGTCATCTGCGGCTCCATGTTCTCGGGCAAGACCGAAGAACTCATCCGCCGTCTGCGACGCGCAAAGTTCGCAAGACAGAAAGTAGAGATTTTCAAACCGGCCATCGACGTGCGCTACTCGGAGGAAGACGTCGTCAGCCACGACCAGAACCACATCCCGTCAACGCCCCTCGACTCGTCGGCCAGCATCCTGCTGCTCTCGAGCGACATCGACGTTGTCGGCATTGACGAGGCACAATTCTTCGACATGGGACTTGTCGACGTCTGTAACGAGCTGGCAAATCGCGGCGTCCGCGTCATCATCGCCGGCCTTGACATGGACTTTAAAGGCATACCATTCGGCCCCATGCCAGCCCTCTGCGCCATCGCCGACGATGTCACCAAGGTACACGCCATCTGCGTGAAATGTGGCAACTTAGCCTACGTCAGCCACCGACTGGTCGACAACGACCGCCGCGTACTGCTTGGCGAGACACAGGAGTACGAGCCGCTGTGCCGCGAATGTTACCAAAAGGTCATCGAGGCTGAAAAGGCAAATAAGTAAAAGGCCGAAGATGTAAAAGATGTTAAAAAGACAACCAAAGAAGCAAATTCTTCACTTTTCACTCTTCACTTTTCACTTTATTTAGTACCTTTGCACCCGCTTTCGCAAGATAGCACCAAGGTAGATCCGCTAGCTCAGTCGGTAGAGCACAACACTTTTAATGTTGGGGTCTTGGGTTCGAGCCCCAAGCGGATCACAAAAAAGAGGTCATACGACCTCTTTTTTGTATTCCCAAATGCACTGCTCTTGTACCACAAGGTTCCACCAATATAATACTTTTTTCCACTCAACAGCGAAAAAAGCGAAAAAAGCAGGATTGTATGTGCGTTATCTCCCCGAAAAATTGTAACTTTGCAGCCAAATTACTCTTTTTATGAGCGTAACAGATATTATCAGTCAACATACACGCGACAGGCAGTTCTCCTTCGAGGTGCTGCCGCCGCTGAAGGGAACGGGTACCGACCGCCTCTTTGCCGACATCGACAAACTGGCGGCGTTAGAGCCTGCCTTCATCAATATCACAACCCACCACTCAGAGTACGTCTACCGCGAACTGGCCGACGGACGGTTTGAGAGGAGCCGTGTGCGCCGCCGCCCCGGCACCATCGCCATTGCCGCCGCCATACAGCAGCGCTACCACATACCCGTACAGCCGCACGTCATCTGCAGCGGTGCCACGGTGGAAGATATAGAATACGAACTGATAGACCTGCAGTTTCTCGGCATCCACGACCTGCTGCTGCTGCGCGGCGACAAGGCCAAGGAAGACAGCCGCTTCACGCCGACACCCGGCGGTCATGCCCACACGACGGACCTCATCCGCCAGGTGCAGCGCTTCAACGACGGCTTCTTTGCCGACGGCACACCTATCAAGAATCCGGGACGGCGCTTCGACATCGGCGTGGCCTGCTACCCTGAGAAGCACGAGGAAGCGCCCAACCTGGAGCGCGACATGCAGTACCTCAAGGAGAAGCAGGACCTCGGTGCGCAGTACGCCGTGACGCAACTGTTCTTCGACAACGCAAAGTACTTCGAGTTTGTAGAGAAGGCAAGGGCGATGGGCATCACCATCCCCATCATCCCCGGCATCAAGCCCATGGCCAAGCTGTCGCAGCTGACGGTAGTGCCCAGGACGTTCCACTGCGACATCCCTGAGCCGCTGGCCCGTGAAATCGTAAAGTGCCATACCGACGAGGACGCCCGCCAACTGGGCATCGAATGGACGACAGAGCAGTGCCGCGAACTGTATCAGCACGGGGTCAAGGACATTCACTTCTACACGGTCTCGGCTGTCGACTCCGTCGTGGAAATCGTAAAAAGGCTAAAAGGTGAATAAGTGAAGTTTGATGAAGTCATAGGACAAGAGGAGGTTAAGGAGCGCCTGCTACAGATGACCCGCGAAGGTCGCCTGCCCCACGCCATCATGCTCTGTGGACCGCAGGGCGTGGGCAAGAAGGCGTTAGCCGTAGCCTTTGCGTGCTATCTCTTAGGAGAATCGAGGTACGAGGTGCGAGGTGCGAGGTACGAGAATACTCTGCTGCAGAATAATCCGGAGCAAGGTAATCTCGCACCTCGTACCTCGAACCTCGTACCTCGAGACACAGACCTCGCATCTCGAAACGCAGAAGCCATGCTACGGAAGCTGGAGCACCCCGACCTGCACTTCACCTACCCCACCATCAAACTGCCGTCGATGGGCAGCGACCACACACCTGTCAGCGACGACTTCGCCCATGAGTGGCACGACCTGTTGACGGGCGGCGGTCCATACTTCACGATGGACGAGTGGATGACGGCTATGGGCGGCGAGAACCAGCAGGCCATCATCACAGCTGGCGAAAGCGATGAACTGGTACGCAAGCTGAGTCTAAAGTCGAGTCAGGGCGGCTACAAGGTGAGCGTCATCTGGTTGCCCGAGCGTATGAATATCGCCTGTGCCAACAAACTGCTGAAGCTCATCGAGGAGCCACCGCAGCAGACCGTCTTCCTGATGGTCAGCGAAGAGCCCGACCAGCTGTTGGAGACCATCCGCAGCCGCGTGCAACGCATCGACGTAAAACGATTGCCGACGGAGACCATCAGTCAGGCCCTCGTCGAGCGGCGCGGCATCAGCGAGGAACAGGCCCACCGCATCAGCCGTTTGGCCAACGGGTCGTGGCTGCGCGCCCTGCAGGAGTTGCAGGTAGGCACCGAGAACGAGCAGTTCCTCGACCTCTACATCTCGCTGATGCGACTGGCCTACCAGCGTAAGATTCGCGACCTGAGGAAGTGGAGCGAGGTGCTGGCGGGCTTCGGCCGCGAGAAGCAGAAGCGCTTCCTGCAGTACTTTCTGCGTATGACGCGCGAGTGCTTCATGTATAACTTCGGGCAGCAGGAACTCGTCTACATGACCGAACAGGAAGAACAGTTCGCCAAGAACTTCGCCCGCTTTGTCAACGAGGCAAACATCCTGCCCATCTACGACTTGGCGAATCGTGCCATCCGCGACATCGGCCAGAACGCCAACGCAAAGATCGTCTTCTTTGACTTCACACTGCAGACAATCGTACTGCTGTTGCAGAAATAACGTAATAACGACATAACGTAATAACGATAGAACATGGAAAAAGAATATGAGATAAAGACCGGCTGCGACCGCGGCCTCTGCCACCAGGCTATTGGACGGCAGGACCGTCAGCTAAACACCTACGACTGGCTGGCCGACGTGCCTGGCAATCAGGAATCGACAGACCTGGTGGAGGTGCAGTTCAAGCACACCCGCAAGGGCTACTACCACAACGTGAACAACCTGCCGCTGAAGAAGGGCGACATCGTGGCCGTCGAGGCTAATCCCGGCCACGACATCGGCGTCGTCACGCTGACCGGCCGCTTAGTGAAGCTGCAAATCAAAAAGGCCAACCTGAAGTCGGCCGACGACATCAAGCGCGTCTACCGTCTGGCCCGCGAGATGGATATGCAGAAATACCGCGAGTCGAAGGCCCGCGAGCATGAGACGATGATTGAGAGCCGCCAAATAGCCAAGGGCTTAGGACTCGACATGAAGATTGGCGACGTAGAATTCCAGGGCGATGGTCAGAAGGCTATCTTCTACTACATCGCCGACGAGCGCGTCGATTTCCGCCAGTTGATTAAGGACCTGGCCGCAGCCTTCCACGTACGCATCGAGATGAAGCAGATAGGTGCCCGACAGGAAGCAGGACGCATCGGCGGTACCGGTCCCTGCGGCCGTGAGCTGTGCTGCGCCACGTGGATGAAGAACTTCGTATCGGTAGCCACTAACGCTGCCCGTTTCCAGGACATCTCGCTCAACCCGCAGAAGTTGGCCGGTATGTGCGCCAAGCTGAAGTGCTGCCTCAACTACGAGGTGGACGAGTATATCGAAGCCGGACGCCGATTGCCTAACCGCGAGACCGTCCTCCAGACGCTCGATGCCGACTACTACCACTTCAAGAGCGACATCCTGGCTGGACTTGTCACCTACTCCACCGACAAGAACATTGCCGCCAACCTGGAGACCATCACCGCCGAACGCGCCCGCCAGATTGTCGACATGAACCGTCGGGGCGAGAAGCCCGAGACACTTACCGAGGGCGGCAAGACCAAACCGCAGAAGACGACGGTCGACCTGGCCGGCGGCGACGTCAGCCGTTTCGACAAGGCCAAGAAGAAGCGGAAGAAGAAGACACAAGTCAAAAGAGATGAACAGCAGAAGCATCAGTAGATGGCTCGCACTCGGTTTGATGGTTGTACTGGCTCTGGCCAGCTGCAACCGTAAAACCGTCTACCACCACTTCCAACATACCTCATTAACCGATTGGGAACGCAACGACACGCTCTTCTTCTTTGTCGACCCCATGAAGCAGGGGGGAACGGTACAGCGCGACGTCGAGTTGCGCATAGCTGAGACCTTCCCGTTTCAGAAAATTAATCTTGTCGTCGAGCAGACGACCCTGTCAACTTGTTTCATCCGTCACGACACCATTGACTGTGACCTCATCGACCTTGAAGGCAATTTCTTAGGCGACGGCATCACACTTTTCCAATACCGTTTCCCCCTACCCGACATCACCGTGAACAAGGGCGATTCGCTTCGCATTGCCATACGCCACAATATGAAACGCGAGACCCTACCCGGTGTCTCCGACGTCGGTCTGCGGCTGACCATTCGCTAATTGCGAATGAGGTTGCGGCCTGCGTCGATGCGCAGGAAGATGAACAGCAGGAAGGTGAAGCCCCAAAGCGAGGAACCGCCATAGCTGAAGAACGGTAGCGGAATGCCGATGACGGGGGTCAGGCCAAGCACCATTCCCACATTGATAAAGACGTGGAAGAGGAAAATGCTGAGTACACAATAGCCATAGACACGACCGAAAGCATAGGGCTGGCGTTCGGCTAAGTGGATGAGGCGCAGGATGAGTGCTAAGAAGAGCAGCAGCACACCGGCAGAACCGACAAACCCCTCCTCCTCGCCAACGGTACAGAAGATGAAGTCGGTGTCCTGTTCAGGCACATACTTCAACTTCGTCTGCGTGCCATTTAGGAATCCCTTACCCTCAAGTCCGCCCGAGCCGATGGCTATCTCACTCTGGTGGACGTTATAGCCGGCACCGCGCAAGTCTTGTTCCAAGCCAAGCAACACATTGATACGCGTGCGCTGGTGAGGTTGCAGCACGTGGTTCAGACCGTAGTCGGCCATGCTGAAGAAGAGTACCGAACCAATGGCAAAGAGTGCTATCCAGAAATAGCTGCGCAAGCGCGTTCCCAAGCCAACCCACACCAAATAACCTACTAACAAGGTTACCACCGCATACTGCACCCAGACGATGTCGAACGGAATGATATACAGCGAGAAGACAAGTGCCAGAACGGTGGAGCCAACGCTAAACAGCAGCATCCTCCAGGCATCGCGTTTGTCACGTAAATAGACATAGGCCAGTCCCGACGTAAACAGCTGTATCAACAGTAGCACACTGAACTTACCGACAGAGGTAGGAGTGGGTAGCAGCAGGACATCCTGATAGCGGATACCCACAACGAAGTAGACCACCATAGCCACGGCGGTGAAAAGGATACTGCCGGGCATTCCCTCACGATAGAACATCAGGAAGAACGAGAGGTAGACCAAGGCCGAGCCGGTCTCACGCTGTAGGACGATAAAGAGCATCGGCAACAGGATGACGGCCAGGGCGGCGCCGAAATCCTTCCACTTATGGATGTCGTACTCGTAGATGCTCATCAGTCTGGCCAGCGCCAGCGCCGTCGCGAACTTGGCAAACTCTGCGGGCTGCAGTCGCAGAGGGCCGATGACGAGCCAGGAGTGGGAACCCTTGATGCTATGGGGGTTGAAGATGGTGGCAAAGAGCAGGACGAGGAGCAGTCCATAAATAATGTACGCGAACATATAATAAAAGCGGTCGTCGAGCATCAGCAGGACGAAGCCGATGACGATGCTGGTGGCTATCCACACTATCTGCATGCCAGAGCGCGTGGAGAGCGACAGCAGGTCGGGGTCGCCATAGTCGAAGCTGGCACCGCAGACGCTCATCCAGCCACCGGCCAGGAGGAGCATGTAGATGACGATGGTCCAGTAGTCGAGCGAGCGCAGTACGCCGGGTTGTTTATCGTTCGGTGTTGCCATAGTTGATGACTTTATGTTGGATGGTCTCCGCCTTCTTCAGTGAGGCTTCCGACAGTTTTCCGTGAATATACTGTTCCATAATCAGGCCGCCGATGGGCACGCCGAAGGTGGCGCCCCAGCCACCGTTCTCGACGTAGACGGCGACGGCAATCTTAGGATTGTCCATCGGGGCGAAGCCCATGAAGACGGAGTGGTCGTGACCGCGGTTCTGGGCTGTTCCCGTCTTGCCGCAGGCCTCGAAGTCGTAACGCGCCAGCTCGTGGCAGGTGCCGCCGAGTGCCGACGCCCTCATGCCCTTGACGACATAGTCGTAGGCATTGCGCCCGGCCTTTGAATGATGCTTGCGTGTGAAAGCGGTGTCGAGGGGTTCGCCCTGCACCTTCTTGACGACGTGGGGCACGTAGTACCAGCCTCGGTTGGCGATGGTGGCGCCGAGGTTGGCTATCTGCAAGGGTGTAGCGTTGACCTCGCCCTGTCCGATGGCGATGGAGATGATGGTCAGTCCGTTCCACGAGCCTTTGTAGGCATTGTCGTAGAACTGGGCATTGGGAATCAGGCCGCGCTTCTCGCCAGGCAGGTCGACGCCGAGGCGGTAGCCGAAGCCCATGCTGACCATATAGTCGCGCCAGGTGTTCATGGCTTTCTGCACGCTGCCGTACTTCGACTTGGCACTGAGCATGTAGAAGAGTCCCCAGCAGAAATAGCCATTGCACGACGTGGAGAGGGCTGGCACGAGGGGCAGCGGCGAGGCATGGCCGTGACAGCCCACATGCAGTCCCTTGTAGTTGAAGCCGTGGCCGCAGGGATAGGCGGTCTGGGTGGGGTGGATGATGCCCTCGTTCATAAACGTCAGTCCCTGGGTGGTTTTAAACGTCGAACCTGGGGGGTACTGTCCCATGATGCTGCGGTTGAGCAGGGGTTTCCACGCGTTACGGCTCAGTTCGAGGTGGTTCTTCGAGCGCTGGCGTCCCACCATCAGACGGGGATCGTAGGTGGGCGAGCTGACCATACACAGTATCTCGCCCGTTGACGGCTCAATGGCCACGATGGAGCCTATCTTGTTCTGCATGAGCCGCTCGCCAAGAGCCTGCAGGTCGAAGTCGATGGCCAGCGTGAGGTTCTTGCCGGGCTTGGGGCGGCGGTCGAGGGCACCGTTCTGGTAGCTGCCCTGGATGCGGCCATGGGCATCGCGGAGCAGAATCTTCACACCTTTCTCGCCACGCAGCTGCCGCTCGTAGCTGCGCTCCACGCCGAGCTTGCCGATATAGTCGCCGGGCTGGTAGTAGTCGTCGGCCTCAACCTCGGCGGGCGACACCTCGGCCACATCGCCCAGGACGTGGGCGGCATAGGGATACTGATACTGGCGGATGCTGCGCCGCTGGACGTAGAAGCCGGGGAAGCGGTACATCTTCTCCTGGAATACGGAGAAGTCCTTGTCGGAGAGCTGGGTGAGGAAGAGCTGTTGGGTGAAGCGCGAGTAGCCGGGGTTGCGGTTACGGTCCTTGATGGTGGCCATGCGGCTGTCGAACTCCTGACGGCTGATGTTCAGGGTCTGGCAGAATTCGAGGGTGTCAAGATGGTCGCCCACCTCGTTCATCACCACCATGATATCGTACGACGGCTGGTTGAACACCAGCAGTTTGCCGTGGCGGTCGGTGATGACGCCGCGCGAGGGGAAGTCGATGCGCTTGAGGAAGGCATTGGAGTCGGCACTCTTCTTGTAGTCGTCGCTCGATATCTGTAGCATGAACAGACGGATGATGTAGACGACGACAATCAGCGTCGCCACCCCGCCAATGACATAGCGCCGGTTAGCAAGCTCGTAGTTCTTCATTTACGGATAGTCTCCAACGTCAAAACCAAAGCCAGCGTCAGCACCGTACTGCCGATGATGTTCAACCCCCACTCTACCCAGTTGAAGAAGGTGAAGGCCTCGAGCGTGAAGAACACGACGCAATAGGCGAACACCAGGGTAAAGGCGAAGGTAGCGAACTTGACGAAGCCCATTGTCGCCACCGCCGACCGCATGTTCTCGGGTGCCTCACGAGGGATGAAGAGGTTGAGCAGGTAGGGTTGGACAAACGCCATCAGCGTCAGGGAAGCGGCCGCCAAGCCTGGCGTATTGCTGAACAGGTCGGCAAACAAGCCTAAGAAGAAACTCCACAGCAACATAGCCCAACGGGGATAGTTGCGGGGAAACGTCACGACAAAATAGACAAGAAGCAACAGCGTGGCGTAGCCGAACAGATGGATGTGGTTGAACACCAACACCTGCGCCAGCGACAGCACCACGAAAAGCGCTAACCTTCTTAATTCATCTATGATTGTCATATATGCTATTGTTTGGGCGACATAGTTAATGAGTCCTTCACCTCCTCCATAAGTCGCAGGCGCTCACCGACGCTCTTGTCGTTGATGACGCACACGTCACGCAAGCAGGAGAAATCGGTGGTCAGACGCACCTTCAGACGGAACGACAGACCGTCGACCGAGTCGTAGATACGTTCAATCTTGCCCACCAACACGCCCGGCGGAAAGATAGCTGAGTAGCCGCTGGTCTCGACCCAGTCGCCACGCTTGAAACGGGCATGACGGGGGATGTCCTCAACGTAAGCCACCGACGGATCGCCGCCGTACCACTGCAGATAGCCGAAATAGCCGCGACCACGGATGGCGCAGCTGATGCGCGACGACGACACGTTGAGCACGGGGATGACAGCAGCATAGTGGTCGGACACTAAATAGACGATACCGACGACACCACTGCCGCAGACCACGCCCATATCCTTCTCGACGCCGTCAAGCCGTCCGCGGTCGATGGTGATGATGTTGTCGGCCTTGTCAACGGAGTTGGAGACGACCTTGGCGGGAATCGTGCTGAACTGGCTCATCATAGCCAGCCCCTGCCGCTCGAGTGCCGTCGTGTCATGGGTCATCTCGGTATAGAGACGGCGCAGCTGTGCCAACTGCCGCTCCTGATAGTAGTTACGTAACGTCAACTCCTCGTTGACACGGGTCAACGAGAAGTAGGAACGTACGGAAGCATCGAGCCTGTAGATACTGCCGACGATGGCATTGGCAGACGTGAACCACACGCTGGACTGGTAGTTGTTGGCACGAAACAACAACACACCACTGATGACCTCCAGGAAAATGAAGAGAAACCAGTGGTAATACCTTGTGACAAACGCCAGCAGGTTCTTCATCTGTGCCTATTATCTCATCAGGAACGAGAAACGGTCGACATTCTTCAGGGCGATGCCGGCACCACGGGCCACGCAGTGGAGCGGGTCTTCGGCCACGATGAAGGGGATGTTGATCTTGTCGGTCAGACGCTTGGCAAGACCACGCAGCAGAGCGCCGCCGCCAGTGAGGTAGATGCCGTTCTTCACGATGTCGGCATACAGCTCGGGCGGTGTGTTCTCAAGGGCGGCCAGGACGGCAGCCTCGATGCGAGCCACGGTCTTGTCGATGCAGTGGGCTATCTCCTGGTAGCATACGGGCACCTCCATAGGCAGGGCCGTGATGCGGTTCGGGCCGTGGACGATGTAGTCCTCGGGAGCCTCGTCGCCCAGGTCGGTGAGTGCCGAGCCGACGTTAATCTTGATGCGCTCAGCCATACGCTCGGAGACCTTCACGTTGTGCTGGCGGTTCATATATTCCTGGATGTCGGCGTTCAAGTCGTCGCCGGCCACCTTGATACTGGTGTTGGCAACAATTCCGCCGAGCGAGATGACGGCAATCTCCGTCGTACCGCCACCGATGTCGACAATCATGTTACCCTCGGGGGCTTCCACGTCGATACCGATACCGATAGCAGCAGCCATCGGTTCGAAAATCAGATAGACGTCACGTCCGTCGGCGTGCTCGGCAGAGTCGCGTACGGCACGCAGCTCTACTTCCGTCGAACCTGAGGGCACGCCAATGACCATACGCAGAGAGGTTGAGAAGAGGCGCGAGCCGGTATGTACCATCTTAATCAGGCCGCGCATCATCTGCTCACAAGCCGAGAAGTCAGCAATCACACCGTCGCGCAACGGGCGGATGGTGCGGATATTGTCGTGAGTCTTTTCATACATCATCTTCGCCTTCTCGCCGACGGCAATCATCTTGTCGGTACGGCGGTCGAGGGCTACAACAGAAGGCTCGTCAACCACGATCTTGTCATCACTGATAATAATCGTGTTGGCCGTGCCAAGGTCCATGGCAATCTCCTGGACAAAACTAAAGAATCCCATTCTTATTTACAATTTGACAATTTACTATTTACTATTTGGCAAACCAGTTGTGGATGGCAGTATCATAGTGAGAGCTGACGCCGAAGGCACGCTCGGCCAACAGGCGGCGGTCCTCAATGTCGGTCACGGCACCCTTGCGGTTCAGGATGTCGAGCAGAACGGGGTATTCAGCCTTGGAAGGCACGATGACCACGTCGCGGAAGTTCTTGGCGCCGGCACGGATGAGGGAGATGCCGCCGATGTCTATCTTCTCGATGATGTCTGCCTCGGCAGCGCCGCTGGCTACGGTCTGCTCGAAGGGATAGAGGTCGACGATGACCAGGTCAATTTCGGGAATCTCATATTTTGCCATCTGCTCACGGTCGCCCTCGTTCTCGCGGCGCCCCAAGATGCCGCCAAACACTTTCGGGTGGAGCGTCTTCACACGGCCACCGAGGATTGAGGGGTAGCTCGTCAGGTCTTCTACCTTCTGGCACTCAATGCCTAAGGACTCAATAAACTGCTGAGTACCTCCCGTACTCAGGAATTTCACGCCTTCTTCATTCAGCTTTTTCAGCAAGTCATCGAGGCCGTCCTTGTGGAAAACCGATACCAAGGCGGTCTTAATCTGTTTTGTTTCTGCCATTTCTTATAACGTTAATATGTACATATTTAAAAAGAGGGTGCAAAGATAATAAAAAAGAATGACTAACGAACGAGCTTGCCTCGTTTTTTTTATTTTCATGCAGTTAAATTGCCAAAAGTCAAGTGACGTGGAATCCAAAGCCAGAAAGTGGAGCCTTTTCCCTCGCCCTCGCTCGTCACGCCAATATGTCCGCGACAGCGGTCGGCGATGGACTTGCAGATAGACAGTCCGAGTCCTGTGCCCTGAACATAATCGTTGAGTTTGACGAAGCGGTCGAAGACCGAAGCCTGCTTGTCTTGCGGTATACCGGCCCCCGTGTCCTCGCAGTAGATGTAGATGCCGTCGCGCTCCTCGCCATGTTCTCCACTCTCTACCCGCCGTTCTTCGCGGTAGCCCACTTTGATATGGCCTTCATGGGTATACTTCACGGCATTGGTCACAAAGTTGGTGATGACCTGCTGGACGCGTTCCTTGTCAACGCAAGCTGGGAACGTGTCATAGGGATTGTCGCCGATGAAGCTGACCCCAGGTTCCTGCACACGCTGGCCCACCGTCTGGCACACCTCGCTGAAGAACTTCGAGAAGTCGATGTCGGCAGGTACTATGCTCTGGGGGCGGTCCTCGAGATACGACGTCTCGAGGATGTCGTCAATGAGGCGCAACAGCAAGTCGCAGTTGTGACGTATGATACGAATGAACTCCTGCCGCTCCTCCTGTGTGTCAACCGTGTGGAGAAGGTCTGAGAAGCCTACGATGGCGTTCAGCGGCGTACGTATCTCGTGCGTCATATTAGCCAGGAAGGTGGCCTTCAGCTGGCCGGAGTGCTTGGCCTGTGTCGTCTCGCGGCGCAACTCCTCCTGCGACCTCATCAGCTTCGTGACTTCGCGCACGATGCCGAAGTGTCCCTGAACGTTGCCGTGCCTGTCGTAGTAAGGCATGCCGCTGGTAGCAAACCACCCTTCCCTATGGGTGAGGGGCGAACGCTTGAAGTAGCGCACGGCATTGATATTCTGACTGTACATCAGGGGGTTGTAGAAGTTCATGTTGGCTTCGTCGCGTCCCTCGTGAGCCATGCCGTTGAGATAGTCTTCGTAGCTGAACTGGGTATCGACCTTATGCAAGGAGCGGCCGACACTGACCATACGCGTCTTGTTGTTGGTGCGCCAGATGTACATACCGCTGTTCGAGAGCAGGTCGTTCATCTGAGCCTCAAAGCGGCTGACCTCGTCAGTGGTGACCTTCAGCTGTCGCTCGGTCGCCTGCTGTTCGAGATACAGACTACGCTCACTCGAAATATCCCTGACGGTCACCACGTAATAGCGTATTTCGCCTTCGTCGGTGGAAACGGGCCGGATGCGGTACTCCAGATATTTATTAAGGTTAATATCAGGATAATACATGTGCTGGCAGGCGTGGACGACATCGGTCATGCCCGGCGTGAGAACATCGCGGAAGAGTGGTGCCTCGAAGAGCGAGGTATCCCAGAAGAATTGCTGGTTGGCCTCGTCGAGACCTATTAACTCTTTCATCTTGTCGTTCATCTCCAAGAGTCGTCCTTCGGGACTATAGAACGACATGGCCAGCAGGGCAATCTGGAAAGCCTTATTGTACTTGGCGGCCATCACGTGGTCGGCCTCCTGGGCGTTGATTTCGGCCGTAACATCCTTGGCTACAAGCAGATACGACGTGCGCTGCTCTTCCTCGTCACGTTCCTTGATGCAGCAACCCGTCAGATACTGCCAGTCGGGGGCGTCTGCCGTACCGAGGTTACGGCGCAACTGCATATCGATGTGGTTGGCATTGTTCTTAGCCAGGTCGTCGACGTTCGTCTGGAATACCGAGAGGTCTTCAGGATGAACAGTAGCTATCGACTGCTCCATCGTCTTGTCCTCGTCCATCAGATGCCCACGCAGATTTTTGAACTCGTCGCGCTGCGGCTGATATTCAGCCACCATATATCCGCCCATGTCGAGGGCCATACCCATCAGGCGCGTCTGCTCTGAATTACGGAGCACCTTTTTCTCCACGCGATTGACAATCAGACGGTTGAGGAAGAACAGCACCAACAGCAATAGGACGGCGGCAACGACGACATATAAGACAATCGGCGACACGTGATTCTGACGGTGGTCGGGATGAAGCCATTTGTTGCGCAGGTCGTCGATGACGCCATGCTGCTCCAATCGCGCATACTGGTCGTCCATAGCATCGATGAGTGCCTGGTCGTAAGCGCCGATATGGACTTCTGCTATCGGCAACTCCACGTCGCAGATGCGCAAGGAGTCGAGGTGTAGCTTCTGGATTCTCCATTTCATAGGGTCTTCGCCCCAGATGAAGAAGTCGTACTTGTCAGTAGCCACGCCCACCAGCGCCTCCATCGGAGCCAGATATTGCGGAGTCAGCGGCAGGCCTGCATCCAGAAACATTTTCTGGATATAATCATCACCCTTGCGCAGGACAACCACCTTCGACGAGTCTATCTCAGTCAGCGAATGAATCTCCGGCGCATCAGTCTTCATAACGACCTTGGGACGGAAATAACTGAGTACTGACGTGGATACTTTGCTACCGAAAGCGCGCAACATATTGTCGGGAGCGATAATCACGTCGGCGCGGTGCTGCTGGAAGACCCGCTTCGCGAGGAACCCTTCTCTCATCTGAAAGACATGGGGAATCTCCAACCGGTCGAGAATGATATTCATCAGGTCGACGGAATAACCTGCCGGCTGTCCCTTGTCGTCAAGGAACTCATAAGGCGGCATATCCCAGTCGCAGACAACGATCAGCGGCCGCTGCTCGTTGTATCGGCTGGCGAACTTCGCCTCTGCCCCCACATTGAACAACAAGGTGAGGACAAGCAACGTTATGCGCAGGTAATATCGGTAGTCTCTTCTCATTTCCAGTTAACGGTCTTTCGTTTCTCTATCGTGGTAGCCTTACAGGGAATCTCTATCCAGACGGTTGTCCCCTTCCCAGGTGCAGAATTGATGTTGATGGCACCATCCATCTGCATGACCAACTCCTTACAGATAGCCATACCCAAACTGGTGCCGCCGCCGTCTGTTGGTAAGCGGAACCGCTCGAACATCGTTTGCTGGTCTTCTGGTGCGATACCCCGCCCGCTGTCGTCGATGGTTATCAGCAGACGGTCGCCGATATAGTCGTAACGGGCCCGGACAAAGCCATTCTCAGTATAACGGGCAGCATTCTCAACCACCTTCTCTACAACCTGTCCGACGTTGGCATCGTCAAGTGCGACGACAAGATGCTCGTACGGACTGACGACCTCGTAGTCGACACCAGCCTTCTGCTCCTTGGCCCACCCCATCTGGCAATGGCCTTCGAAGGTCATGGCAAAGTCTGTCGGCTGCCGTTTGAACTCTATCATGCGAGCATCGAGACGCGAGAGGAACAGGATTTCGTTGACCAGCTTCAGCAGATAAGTAGCGTTGGTCTTGATTTCATGTATGAACTGGTCCTCGTCGGCAGGGTCGTGCTCTTCGACAAAGAGTTCGGCAAAGCCTACGACGGTCGTTATCGGCGTACGGATTTCGTAACTCATATTGCGCAGGAACGCGTTCTTCACGCCCTCCACCTCCTTGGCCTTGGCTTTCTCGCGCTCCAGCTCCTCAGCGGTAGCCATCTCGGCACTCACGTCGCGACACATACCGAAATAGCTGTCGACATCCCCATTCTCGTCATAGACGGGAGCCATGTGGAACTGTAGCGACAAGCGGTGGTACTGCTGGCTGCGGATAGTGGTCCTGATGCCGGCGTCGATGGTTTCGGCAGCGCCCATATCCATATTGTTCATCAGACGCATGACCAGGCGACTCGACTCGTCGTCGAGCAACGACAGACAGCGCGACTGCGTCAGCGTCAACTGCACAACGTTCATCTCGCGGTAGATGGTCAGGATATGCGTCTTGGCAGAATAGTTCACCAAACGCACGCCACCCACATGCATCGCATAGTTGATGTTGTTGATATAGTCGGTGACGTCCTGTGCAGCACGCATCATTTGACGGATACTGCGTTTCAGTTGGTGGAAGGAGTTGACAAACTCCGTCACGTCGCGTCCGGAGCCGAAGATACCTAAGAAGCGGTTGGAGGCGTCGTAGACCGGCAACAGCTGCTGCTCGTAATACATATCGCTGCTGAACCTGATGGAGTCAGCCAGGTTGGGATTGCCGACAGACTTGATGATGTGGGTGGAATAGCAACCTTCGAAGTGCTCGAGCTTCAGGCTGGGATCCTCAATGGCATAGTTGAAAGGCACCCGCTCGGCCAGCAGCTGCTCACGGTTGCAACGGAACGTCCCGCAAGCCTTCTGATTGATGTCGGTCAGAATGCCCTCCGTGTCGTAATACGTCATATCGACCATCGAGGTCGAGAAGATACTCTGGTAGCGCAACATATTGTCCTTAGCCTTGCGGCTGGCCTGCCGGCGCTCCGTCTGGTCGTCGATGATGCCGACTATGACCGTCGGCTCACCTTTCTTATTACGCCTGAAGACCGACAGTTTGATCACGTCGTCACGTTTCTCCTTGTTACTGTCCGAGACAAGCTCCACGACACAGCTCTCCTGACGGCCTTTGGCTATCTCTTCTAAAACATCCCTGAACTCGGCAAACGAATCGGCCTTGTAGAGATGACGGTATTCGTCAATCACGTGTTGGTGCTGATCCATCTTGCCGTCGGAGTTCATCCACGACAACGCACCGTTCTTCAAATCATACAGAAACACACGAACCTTCGTCGTGCGCAGGATGAGAGCTAACCGGCGGTTGTGCTGGGCAACAAGCTTCGTCATACGGTGCTCACGGATACGCAGCATGGCCTGCGTATACAGCAGCAGCAACAGCAGCACGCCCACGACGGCCGCCACATACCATATCCATTTGGGGGCTCCTGTCACGGTGCGTTCAGGATAGAACCACTTATTTTGTATAGGCACCAGCCGCTCCGTCGAGCAAATGTAGGCATATACGCTGTCCAAGCGGTGGAGCAGCACCGAGTCGTTCGACATGAAACGGTATTCGCCATGAGGCGTGTCAATGGGCGTCAGCTGCAGGTTGTCGGTCTGGTACTTGTTCATCAACCATCTCAGCGAGAGCGTGTTCCACACAATCTGCCCCTCCTCGTCAGCACTCAGATTCTGAATAGCCTCCTTCATATCGTCATAGGGAACACATTGAGCCTGCCAACCACTGTCAATCATGAGATGATGACTGAAACTGCCCTGATGGACGATAACCTTGTGACGGCTCAGATCGTCGACACCATGAATAACCACCGGCTGCGACTTAGGCGTCACGACGCAATGAGTGAAGAGTCCCACCACTTCGCGGCCATAGCTGGCGTACTCGTCGTGGAACGCGGCCACCATACCTAACATCAGGTCGGAGCGCCCGGCCTTGAGGTCTTCCAAGGCTTCGTTCGTAGGCTTGAGCTTTACGACGAAAGGAATGTCCAGCTCTTTGAGCAGCAAATTCAGCATGTCGATATTATAGCCCTCCGGCTGGCCCTTTTCATTAAGGTACACGTAGGGCCACAAGTCCCATGCGTCTTCATAGACCAACGGATGCACCGTAGTATATGTACGCGCCACCGACGCCGATGCCATCATCAGGCAAAGGGTCAGCGTAGAAATGGCAACAGCCGTCATGGAACTCAACTTTCTGGACATCATCAGCAACTTATGTGGATAGCAGCGGGGCAAAGTTACGAAAAAAAAAACGAATTGAACAAAAAAATACACTTATTTTCTTTCAAAGGCCGTTCTTTTGATAAAATCGTTGATAAAACGTCGTGTTTTTCATTAGCGTATCAGACACAAAAGAAAAACGAGCTACATTTCTGTAACTCGTCAATTTGCCTGGTAGCGGGAGCCGGGATTGAACCGGCGACCTCATGATTATGAATCATGCGCTCTAACCAGCTGAGCTATCCCGCCATCATTTTGCGTTTTGCGGGTGCAAAGGTAATACTATTTTTTGAATTAACAAAATTTCTTTCGAAAATATTTTTATTTTTGCAGAAAAAGTTGTAATTTTGCACCAACATATAACGTTTACTAACCTGACGATGAATAAAAATAAGCAGAAACTTAACATAGAATACCCTTTAGCGACGAAGTCACACAGCCTTGTCTGGGAGCAAATCAGCACTATTCACGGACTGGAACGATGGCTGGCAGACCATGTGGAGAAAGTCGATGACGACGTCATCGCGCTCACATGGGGAGAGCAATGGACAGACCACCACACGCTTGAAGCCCGTATCGTCGACCAGCAGAAGAACAGCCATATCCGCCTGCAATGGGTCAACGAGGACGATCCGGAGGCTTTCTGGGAAATGCGTATCGGACGTAGTGAACTGACCGACGAGCTGTGCCTGTACGTCGCCGATTATGCGCTACCTGAGGACATCGACGACCTGCACGACCTATGGGACGGTAATATGGAGCGGTTGCACCGAGTCAGCGGGCTGTAGAAACATTAAAAAACTGAAAATTATAACGCACTCTGAGTTTTTTATAGTAATTTTGCAGCTTGAATTGATATAAGGCGCAATGTTTCGCATTAAAAAACTTGACATATTTATAGCCAAGCAATTCCTGCAGCTGTTTGCCGGAGCCTTTTTCATCTGCCAGTTCGTGCTGATGATGCAGTTTCTGTGGCGATACGTCAACGAGCTGATAGGCAAGGGACTGTCGTTGGAGATTATGGCACAGTTCTTCTGGTATATGGGACTGATGCTGATGCCGCAGGCGTTCCCGCTGGCTATTCTGCTGTCGTCGCTGATTGTCTTTGGTAACTTAGGCGAAAGTTCGGAGCTGACAGCCATCAAGGCGGCTGGCATCTCGCTGATGCAGGCCTCGCGCTCGCTCATCGCCATCGTCATCATGGTGGCTGGACTCTCATTCTATTTTCAGGACGTTGTCGGCCCCTTTGCCGACAAGTCGTTCTACCAGCTCTTGCTGTCGGTGAAGCAGAAGAGCCCCGAGGTGGAGATTCCAGAAGGCATCTTCTACGACGGTATTCCCAATGCCAACCTCTACGTCCAGAAGAAGAATATGGACACGGGTATGCTCTACGGCATCATGATCTACCGTCGCACCAACAGCTACGAGGACCAGGCCATCATCCTGGCCGACTCGGGAACGATGCAGACGACGGCCGAGAAGAAGCACCTGCTGCTGACGCTGCACAACGGCGAATGGTTTGAGAATATGCAGTCGCAGGACTTGGCAGGCTCGGCCAACGTGCCCTATCGTCGCGAGACATTCTCGCTGAAGCGCATCGTGCTCGACTTTGACAGCGACTTCAACCTGGCCGACGAGACGGGTATTGCCGCCGACGCCCGCTCGAAGAGCCTGGATCACATCCTGACCGACCTCGACTCCATCATCATCTTCAACGACTCCATCGGTCGCCAGTTTGAAAGAGACGCCCGCTACCGCACCTTCTATATCCCGGAGATCGGCAAGAAGGACTCTCTGAAAGCCTATGCCAAGGCAGCAACGGGGAGCGTCAACTTCGACAGTCTGTTCATGCAGATTCCCGACTCAAAGAAGCGGGCGGTGGTTCAGCGCGCTATGGAACGCGCCCAGACGGAATCGTACGACCTGAACATGAAGAGCGACTATTCGTTCAACATCAACCGCCACGAACGTATGCACCGCATGGAGGCCATCAACCGCTTCACGCTGGCATTGTCGTGCATCATCTTCTTCTTTATCGGCGCCCCGTTAGGTGCCATCATCCGCAAGGGCGGTATGGGCGTACCGGTCATCATCTCGGTGTTGGTATTCATCATCTACTACATTTTCGAGAATTCCGGCATGCGTATGGCGCGAGCCGACGAGTGGACGGTGTGGTTTGGCAAGCTGATATCAACCATGGCGCTGGCTCCCGTAGCGATATTCTTCTCGTACAAGGCCAACAACGACTCTGTCGTCTTCAACATCGACCTGTACAAGGAACTGCTGCGGCGTATGTTGGGACTGCGCATCAAGCGTAACATCACCCGCAAGGAGGTCATCATCGAAGACCCGAAATATGCTACCGACATACAGATGCTGGCAGGCATCACCGACCGCATCGCAAAATACTCGGAAGAGCATAAGCTGCTACATCTGCCGAACCCCATAAAGGTGTTCTTTATGGGTAGCGACGACCATGAGATAGAGTGCATCAGCCAGGAGTTAGAGACGGCCATCGAGGACTTGGGCTATTCGAAGGACCGCATCATCCTGGCCGAGCTGAACCACTACCCGGTTCTGGTGACACATGCCCACACCCGACCGTTCGAGAAGAAATGGATGAACATCATTACGGGACTGATACTGCCGTTAGGCGTTTTCTTCTACCTGCGTATGTGGCGTTTCCGACTCCGTCTCTACAAAGACCTGCACGACATCAGGCAGACCAGCGACAGGATCATACCGCGAATTATAGAGTTTGCCCGATTAGAAGACGACGAAACCGTCAAGTATATATATAATAAGGTGTAACCGATTATGGAGAAATTCAAACTGAACACGATAGAAGAAGCGATTGAGGACTTCCGCGAGGGCAAGTTTGTCATCGTGGTCGACGACGAAGATCGCGAAAACGAAGGCGACCTGATCTGTGCCGCAGAGAAAATCACCCCAGAAATGGTGAACTTCATGCTGAAGTATGCCCGGGGCGTGCTCTGCGCGCCCATCACCATCAGCCGGAGCCGGGAGCTGGACCTGCCCCACCAGGTGCAGGACAACACATCGGTATTAGGCACCCCGTTCACCGTCACCGTCGACAAGCTGGAAGGCTGCACCACCGGTGTGTCGGCGGCCGACCGGGCAGCCACCATCCAGGCGCTGGCCGACCCCACCTCCACCCCGCAGACCTTCGGACGCCCAGGACATATCAACCCGCTCTACGCCCAGGACAACGGCGTACTGCGCCGCTCAGGCCACACCGAGGCCGCCGTCGACCTGTGTAAGCTGGCTGGCCTCTACCCTGCCGGTGCCCTGATGGAGATTATGAACGACGACGGCTCGATGGCCCGTATGCCGGAGCTTCAGGCCTTTGCTGAGAAGTACCAGATGAAGATCATCACCATCAAGGACCTGATAGCCTACCGCCTGAGGAAGGAGTCGCTCATCGAAGTGGGCAACCGCGTCGACCTGCCCACCTGCTACGGCCACTTCCAGCTTATCCCCTTCCGCCAGAAGTCGAACGGATTGGAGCACATGGCACTCATCAAGGGCGAATGGGCAGAGAACGAGCCGGTATTGGTGCGCGTCCATTCATCGTGCGCCACCGGCGACATCCTCGGCAGTATGCGCTGCGACTGCGGCGAACAGCTGCACAAGTCGTTAGAGATGATTGAGCGCGAAGGCAAGGGCGTGGTCATCTATATGCAGCAGGAGGGGCGAGGCATCGGTCTGATGAACAAGATTGCCGCCTACAAACTGCAGGAGGAGGGCTTGGACACCGTCGAGGCCAACGTCCACTTAGGCTTCAAGCCCGACGAGCGCGACTACGGCTGCGGTGCCCAGATGCTGCGTCACCTCGGTATCCACAAGATGCGCCTCATGACCAACAACCCCACCAAGCGCGTCGGCCTGGAAGCCTACGGCCTGGAGATTGTCGAGAACGTACCCATCGAGGTAAGCCCCAACCAGTATGACTACCGCTATCTGAAGACAAAACAGGAGCGGATGGGACACACACTACATCTATAGCACCCTGTTTACATTGCATTACATATCACATGCATTTTAGCTTTTTTGCCATTTTTTTACTCCGCAGAGTGAAAAAATGGCATCTTTCTTTGTTCAAAAGGAATAAAATGCGTAATTTTGCACGGAAATTTAGACAAACACCAAATGGCACAACTATCCAACCGCCTGCAAAGGCTTGCACCATCGGCCACGCTGGCCATGTCGCAGAAGAGTTCTGAAATGAAGGCTCAGGGCATTGACGTTATCAACATGAGTGTCGGCGAACCCGACTTCAACACCCCCGACCATATTAAACAGGCTGCCAAACTGGCTATCGACGAGAACTACTCGCGTTACTCGCCAGTCCCCGGCTACCCCAACCTGCGCCAGGCTATTGCACGCAAACTGGAGCGCGAGAACCAACTGCACTACCAGCCGAGCGAGATTCTTGTATCAAACGGTGCCAAGCAGAGCGTCACCAACACCATCATGTCGCTGGTGAACGATGGCGAGGAGGTCATCATCCCTGCCCCCTACTGGGTCAGCTACCCGCAGATGGTGAAGCTCGCCGGTGGTAATCCTGTCATCGTGGAGGCCACCTTCGAGCAGAACTTCAAGATGACCGCCGCCCAGTTGGAGGCAGCTATCACCCCCAAGACCCGCATGGTCATCCTCTGTTCACCCAGCAACCCTACAGGTTCTGTCTACAACAAGGAGGAGCTGCGCGCCCTGTCTGAGGTCATCCTGAGTCACGAAGACCTCTTCGTGCTGGCCGACGAGATTTACGAGCACATCAACTACGTGGGACACCACGAGAGTATCGCACAGTTCCCCGGCATGAAGGAACGTACCATCATCGTCAACGGCGTCAGCAAGGCTTACGCCATGACCGGCTGGCGCATCGGATTTATCGCCGCGCCAGAATGGATCGTCAAGGGCTGTAACAAGTTGCAGGGCCAGTACACCAGCGGTCCCTGCTCCGTCAGCCAGATGGCTGCCTTAGCCGCCTATACCGAGAGCCAGCAATGCGTGGAGGATATGCGTCAGGCTTTCGAGCGCCGTCGCGACCTCATCGTCCGTCTGGCCAAGGACATCCCCGGACTGGAAGTCAACGTCCCCGAAGGCGCCTTCTACCTGTTCCCCAAGTGCTCAAGTTTCTATGGCAAGACAGCGCCTGACGGTTCACCCATCGGAAACAGCACCGATCTGGCCATGTACCTGCTTGAAGAGGGACACGTAGCCACCGTCGGCGGCGACGCTTTTGGCGACCCTGACTGCTTCCGCATGAGCTACGCTACAAGTGACGAAAACATCGTCGAAGCCATGCGTCGTATCAAAGAAGTTTTGGCAAAACTGGGTTAATTTCATTTTTTGCACGTTAAAAGATATTAATTTGGCGTAAAGTACGCCATAAATGATTATCTTTGCGCTTGATTCACTTAAAAACGCATTTTTATAATCTTAAATTATTTAATAACTAAAAATTAATTCAAATTATGGCAACAACAACAAAGGCTGCAGCCCCAGCCAAAAAATCTTCGGGCTTCAAAGGCGTAAAGGATGCATGGATTATCTTGGTTATCTGCTGTATTCTGGCTTACTGCTTCTATTTCTTCGTACTTGGCGATCCCAGCCACTTCGTAGGCGGCGACCGCAGCGGACACCCCGCTGACCTGATGGGTACGGTGTATAAGGGTGGTTTCGTGGTAGGTCTGATCATCACCCTGCTGCTCACCGTTATCGTGCTTGGCGTAGAGCGTTTCTTCGCTATCAAGAGTGCTTCTGGTAAGATGAACCTCGCTAAGTTCACCGCACAGGTGAAGGAAGCCATCAAGGCTCAGGACTTCGCTAAGGCAAAGGATCTTTGCAACAAGATGCAGGGCTCGGTTGCTAACGTTGTGATGGCATCTATCAAGATGTACGAGACCGTTGAGAGCGACACCAACCTGAAGAAGTCACAGAAGATTTCTAAGATTCAGCAGGCTCACGAAGAGGCTACCCAGCTGGAGATGCCTACCCTGACCATGAACCTCCCGATGGTTGCTACTATCGTATCTCTGGGTACCCTGACCGCTCTGTTCGGTACTGTGCTCGGTATGATCGGTTCGTTCCAGGCTCTGTCTGCTGGTGGTGGCGCTGACTCTATGGCTCTGTCTGCAGGTATTTCTGAGGCTCTGGTTAACACGGCTTCGGGTATCTTGACATCTTGGGTTGCTACCGTTGTTTACAACTACTTCTCAAACAAGATCGATAAGCTGACGTTTGCTCTTGACGAGGTTGGTTACACGATTGCTGCTACATACGATTCTAACCACGTCGAGGCATAATTTGTTTTACCTTTTAATTCCTTCGTAAATTATGGGTAAAATTAAAATTGAGAAAAAAGACATCTGGATCGACATGACTCCCATGTCGGACGTGATGACCCTTTTGCTCTGCTTCTTCATGTTGACATCAACATTCTTGACGCCAGAGCCCGTAAAGGTCAACACGCCAAGCTCCGTGTCCGAGGTCAAGGTGCCCGAGAATGATGTGCTCAATATTCTGGTTTCGCCAGAGGGCAACATCTACGTGGGTTCCGAGAACAAGAACACGATGCTGGACATGATGCAGACGGTCACCGACAAGTTCGGTATCTCGCTCACCGGCGAGAAGCTGAAGCACTTCCGCGAGGATGCAATGATCGGTGCTCCGATGAACATGTTCGAAGCCTATTACGCTCTCGATACCGAGAAGATGGGCGAAGAGATCCAGAAGTTGAGCATTCCCCTCGATAGTATCGACGGCGGAAAGAGTGAGTTCCAGGAGTGGGTGACGGCAGCACGCGAGTCTAACCCCGACATTCGTATCGCCATCAAGGCTGACGGCAAGACGTCGTACGCTGTGATTAAGAAGATGATGTCGGAGCTGCAGGACATGAACGAGAACCGTTACCAGCTGATTACTAATCTTGACACTAAAAAACAGGCGGAGATCTAAGATATGGCAAAGAAGAAAGCAAGTAAGCAGAAAAAAATGGATACCCGCGTGAACTTCACGCCGATGGTAGACATGATGATGCTTCTTATCACGTTCTTCATGCTCTGTACCACGCTGAGCAAGCCTCAGGCTATGCAGCTGACGATGCCGAGTAACGATGAGAACATGAGTAAGGAAGATAAGTCGGTGACGAAAGCTTCGTACACCATCACGCTGTACCTTGGCGCCAACGACAAGCTCTACTATGTCGAAGGACTGCCTGAGTACGACAATGCCGAATGTCTGAAAGAGACGACATGGGGCAAGGATGGTGTCCGTAACCTGTTGATTAAGCACATCACCGAGGACGGCTTCAGCCCCGTGGCTAAGGTCATGATGGCTAAGAAGAAGCTCGACGAGAAGAAGGCACAGATGGGCGACAAGATGTCGAAGGAGGAGTATGATAAGCTGCTCTCTGACATCCGTAACGGTAAGAATGTTGACGGCGAGGAAATCCAGACGCTGACCGTCATCATCAAGCCCATGGATGTGTCTACTTACGACAATATGGTTCAGGCTCTTGACGAGATGCTCGTCTGCAGCATCGGTAAGTATGTCATTGATAAGGTTAACGAAGACGACCAGAAGCTCCTCGAGCTGAAGGGAATCAAGTACGCTAAATAAAGAAAGGAAATAGACTATGGCAAAAGTAGATCTTATTGACAATAGCTGGGTTGACCTTGTCTTTGAAGGAAAGAACCAAGAATATGGCGCATACGTGCTCCGTAAGGAGACCGGTAAGCGTAATGTGAAGGCACTGGTATGGGTACTTATAGCAATTGCAGCCATCTTTGCAATAGCCTATGCCAACCTCGCCATCCAGAATGCCATGAAGCAGAACGCGGCTATCGAGACCGACGTTGAGCTGTCAAAGTTGGCACAGAAGAAGGAGGCAAAGGTTGAGCGTAAGGAGCCCGTCAAGGTGGAAATGGAACAGAAGGTCGTTGAGAAGGTTAAGTCATCGGTGAAGTTCACCGCTCCTGAAATTAAGAAGGACGATGAAGTGAAGCCCGAGGACGAGATCAAGTCTCAGGACGACCTGTCGAAGACCAACACCGCCATCGGTACCTTCGACGTGAAAGGTAACGACGAAGCTGAAGGTGAAGTGCTGAAAGCTAAGGAAGTTGTGGTCGACGAGAAACCGAAGGAGGAAGAGACCAAGGTGTTCGACGTTGTTGAGCAGATGCCTTCGTTCCCCGGTGGTGACGCCGAACTGATGAAGTTCCTCAGCACCCACATCAAGTATCCTGTAGTAGCTGAGGAGAACGGCATCCAGGGTCGTGTTATCGCCACCTTCGTGGTCGAGCGCGACGGTAGCATCAGCGACGTGAAGGTCATCAAGTCGGTAGACCCGTCTCTCGACAAGGAGGCCATCCGCGTGCTGAAGTCCATGCCGAAGTGGATTCCTGGTAAGCAGAACGGTTCAGCCGTACGTGTGAAGTACACCGTTCCTGTCACCTTCCGCCTGCAGTAATACTGTAACGAGTAAAGAAGTTAGGGAAGTTAAGAAGTTAAACGACTTCGAGACTTCCCTAATTTTTTAATGATTAATGATTCTGAATATCCCTATGAAACACCTACCGATTATTCTGGCACTCTCGCTGTGCCTCTTCTGTGCCTGTAACAACAAACCGAAAACCGACTACGACTACGAGGCTGCCGCACGCGCCTTCACCGCCGACGAGAGTTTCTACCCCATCCTCGACGAAGAGCTCGAGGTGTACAACGCCCTCCACGCACAGGGAGAGCTGGAACCCATCTACACCGATCAGGAGGACGCTATCCGTCGCCTGATGAAAAACGAAGTGTGGCTGGCCTTCACCACACGTCAGCTGTCGCCCAAGGAGATGGACGGTCTGAAGTCGAAGAACTTCATGCCGCGTGTCATCCCCATCGGCTACGACGGACTGGCCATCATCGTCAACAACGCCAACCCCGACACCTGCATCACCGTACGCGACTTCAAGCGTATCCTCAGCGGCGAGGTCACCAACTGGAAGGACATCTACCCCAGCTCCAAGCTCGGAGCCATCGATGTCGTCTTCGACAATCCTAAGTCGAGCACCGTCACTTGGTGTGTCGACTCGCTCCTCGACGGCAAGCCCATCCAGGGCAGCGACAATATCGGAGCCGTGAAGAAGAGCGCCGAGGTCGTCGACTGGGTCGAGAAACACGAGAATGCACTCGGCATCATCGGCTCCAACTGGCTTAACGACCGCCACGACACCACCAACGTTACGTTCAAGAAGAACGTCACCGTCATGAAGGTGTCACGAGTCGACAGCGCCACCGTCAGCAACAGCTGGCGACCCTACCAGTATTACATCTACAACGGCAACTACCCCCTGGTACGCACCATCTATGCCATCCTCAACGAGCCGCGCAGCGGTGTGCCCTCGGGCTTTGCCCACTTCTGCCGTCTGCCTAAGGGACAGCTCATCATCCTCCGCGCTGGTCTCCTGCCCGTTCAGGCCGACATCAACCGCCGCGAGGTGAACGTCAACACGCAGTAAGGCCGGCTGTTCTTCACACATCCAGCATGCCACCAGCACACCAGGTCACAGACAAGTCACCCGCCCAGAACGCCAACATCAACGATGAGGACAAGGCGCGCATGTGGTTCCATCCTGTGGATACCACGCGACATCATCGTGAGAATGGTTGGGACTATCGCGGGCGTGCCATTTATCATTTCACGCTACCGATAGAAGAGCGCTATCCTCTGTTTGGCGTCATCGAGGGCGGAAGTGCCGAGACGGCAGCAGTAAGGCTCAATGCGTTTGGCCAGCGTGTGTGTCTGCTTTTGCGGGGGCTGCCGCAGTTCTATGCCAAGAAGGGGTTTGCGCTGAAGGTACTGGCGACACGGGTCATGCCCGACCACATACACCTCGTCATCCAGGTGCTCGAGCCACTGCCGAGGGGCATCGGGGCGGTGGTTCGCGGCTTCAAGAGCGCCTGCACCTCCATTTACAAGCGCGAATACTATAAAGGCGGCGAGAACGCCGCCAAAATGCACGAAGGCGAAAACGCCGCCAAAATGCACGAAGACGAAAACGCCGCCAAAGTGCACGAAGGCGAGAACGCCGCCAAAATGCACGAAGGCGAGAACGCCGCCAAAATGCACGAAGGCGAGAACGCCGCCAAAATGCACGAAGGCGAGAACGCCGCCAAAGTGCACGAAGGCGAGAACGCCGCCAAAATGCACGAAGGCGAGAACGCCAATAGCACCTTCGTGCACTTTGACCGCATTTTTGCGGTCACATCCACCATCTGGCAGTCGGACAAGGCCTATTACCACGAGCGCATCCTCCATGCCCCCGGTCAGCTTCGCCACATGATCGACTACGTCAAGGACAACCCGCGGCGACTATGGCTCAAAAAGCGCCATCCCGACCTCTTTAAGATCCACCGCCGAACACAGACCCACGGTCTGCTATTCACCTCTCTCGGCAATCACTTCCTCCTCGACTGGCCTGACCGCCAAATGGTGGAGCTATCGCGGAGTACCCCAGCAGATGAAGTGGAGCAGCGCCTCGCAGAAGCGCTGGCGGCGGCACAGAACGGAGCCATTACCTACACGGCGGCCATCAGCAAAGGCGAACAGCTCATCGCCCGCCCCCTGCGACAGCAGGGCTTTCCGCTCGTCATCCTCCTCAACGACGGATTCCCAAAAGAGGGATCGCCACACGAACGCTACTTCAAGCCCGGCGGCGTCTATTTCGAGTCATGTGCCGAGGGACGGCTCTTGCTGCTTGAGCCTACAGCAGAGACGTTCCTCGACGCTAACATCCAAGCCTCAGTCCAAGAGACATTACGGCGCAAAGCCGAGGAACGTCACTACAGCTACTCTCCGCTGCCTGTCAGTTCGCAGCGCTACCGTTTCGTTGCCCTCAATGAAATGGCCAGAATGTTAATCGAATAACAGCACACCATATACTACAAACAGAAAAAATAATGTAAAATATGATGTGTATATTTTAAAAAAAAGAAAAAATTGCGGTAAATCTAAATAAAATGTTACCTTTGCAGTGTCAAATCAAAAAAAGGCAAACAACTGTAATTAATAACAGAAAAAGAAACTACAGATTATGAGAATGATAAAGTATGTAATTATGAGCGTCGTGCTGGCAGGTTTCAGCACCAGCGCTATGGCACAGGACGGCACAAAGGCCGACGTTGATGCCGTTAAGAAAATCATCAGTAGCAAACCCGCAGACCTGGACGACCAGATGAAAGCGTTCTACAAGAAGAACAAGAAGAACGCCGAGAATCTGACAGCTTTCGGTCGCGCTTTCTATGAGGCTAAGGACACAGCAAATGCCAACATCTATGCTGACCACGCCCTGAAAGCCAACAAGAGCTATGCGCCGGCTTACATCCTCAAGGGCGACCTCCACGCCCTGGCCGACGACGGTGGCGGTGCTGCTTCGTTCTACGACCAGGCTATCTACTTCGACCCGAAGAATCCCGAGGGTTACCGTAAGTATGCCTCTGTGTACCGTAAGATCAGCCCGCAGGGTGCAATCGCCAAGCTGAACGACCTGCGTGCGCAGCTGCCCGACTACCCTGTCGACGCTATCATCGGCCACATCAGCTACATCTCCAACAATTTCGACGAGGCTATCGCTGCTTACGAGAAGGTAGACCGCTCTAAGTTGGAGAAGATGGACATGATAGAGTACACAACTTCTTGCTACTTCACCCAGAAGTACGACAAGGGTCTCGATATGGCCACCTTCGGTCTGCAGAAAGAGCCGCGCAACTCAACGCTGAACCGTATGGCTATGTTCTGCAACACGGAGAATGGCGACTTCGAGAAGGCTCTCGACTATGCCGACCGCCTGTTCAACAAGTCCGACTCGGCTAACATCTCCTATATGGACTACGTCTACTACGGCAACGCCCTGAACGGTGCCAAGCGTCACGACGAGGCTATTGCCATGTTCAAGAAGGCTCTCGACCAGGAGTTCGACAACAAGGACAAGCGTGCCGGTGTTGTTCAGACCCTCGCCAACGCCTACAAGGGTATGGAAGACTACCCCAACGCCCTGAAGTACTACGAGCAGTACCTGAACGAGGTGTCGAAGGCCAGTGCCTCTGACTACCACAGCTTCGCACAGCTCTACGTCAAGCAGTCGAACACCCTTGAGGGCGACGCCAAGATGGAGGCTCTGAAGAAGGCCGACGCTATCTACGAGAACATGCAGAGCAAGTATGCCGACATCGACGACTTCATCTCCTTCCAGCGTGCCCACGTCGGTCTGTTCATGGATCCCGACTTCAAGCAGGGACTAGCCAACCAGCACTACCAGAAGCTCATCGACGTGCTGAACGCCAAGGAGGAGAAGGAAGCTGCCGACAAGAAGAAGCTCACCGAGGCTTGCGGCTATTTCATCAACTACTACATCCACATCGCTCCCGACAATGCCAAGGCTAAGGAGTATGCAGCCATTCTGCTGACTATCGATCCCGAGAACGAGGCAGCCAACGCTGTGATGCAGCTGAAGTAATCATCAACAAAGATAACTAAATAAAGTAGGAAGAAAACGAGATCGTTTTCTTCCTACTTTTGAGTTGTTATCGTCTGTATAGAAATAGTAGGTGACACCTCTTACACCTGGCACTTAACTGCCTGAAAATCAGAGACTATTTTTCGAGGGCAAGTCGCACCTATGGTCGCACCTATGGTCGCACCAGAGCGCTCGGCGACGCAAGGAGACGCTTGCCAAGAAAAAGGCAAGAATATTGGCAGGCCGTGAAACATTTACGAGCGGCCGCGAAATTTTTCTGAGCGGCCGTGAAATTTTTGCGAGAGGCTTGTACGTTTCCGGCCTCTGCCGTGAAACATTTTCGGAAACACCAAACAAAATATTAAAGAAACGAATTCGCTTGACCTACATTGGTGTGACACTTGGTGCGACCACTGGTGCGACCATTGGTGCGGGTAAACATCTCCGTAACCTGCTGATAATCAAGCTTGGTGTAAGAGGTGTCACCAAACAACAGTCCTGCGTGTATACGCGCGCGCGCGCACGCGAGAGATGCAAAGGGGAAAAGGGACATACAAAGACGAAAAAGCCCAGGTGAATGACTTTGCAGAAAAAAAAGAGAGGGACCTCCTTTCGGAAGTCCCTGCTTTCTTTTTGGTTTATAAAGCCTAATCAGTAGAATTAAGCCGGAAGTGAGATTGCCTCTGACGGGCAAACAGAAGCGCAAGTACCGCACTCTGTGCAAGCGTCAGCGTCAATTACATACTTCTCGCCCTCAGAGATAGCCTCAACGGGGCACTCGCCTGCACATGTTCCACATGCGATGCAGTCGTCACTAATTACATAAGCCATAGTCTCAAATTGTTTTAATAAATTAATAAATACTCAATTATTGTGATGCAAAGGTAAATAATATTTTTCAGATATACCTAATTTTTGGTATCTTTTTTTTGCAATTTATACAGTGTCGAAATTGACAGCGATATAATAAAGGGTCACTTTCTGCGTTATTAAAATGTATATGAGAAAACTATTCACCTTATTATATATAGTCTTGGCAGCCACGATGGCCAACGGTCAGGAGCGCAAGCCGCAGAACAAACCCTACATTGACCTGCGCCCTACGCACTTCGGCATCTCCGTGGGTTTCCACATTCAGGACATCGAACTTCAGAACGTCGGCCCGCAGATCATCACCCTCGACGACGGCACGACAACCACCGAGACCGTCGTCTGCGACCAGGACAACTGGAACCCGGGCTTCAGCGTCGGCGTACTGGCCGACCAGCGGCTGTCGAAGCACTTTGCGCTGCGCCTGCAGCCCACCATGCACTTCGGTGCCAAGCACTTGGTGTTCCGGCATCTGAACCAGACAGACGCCGACGGCCGCATCCTCGAGAAGAGCCAGGACATGAAGAACACCTACATCGCCTTTCCCCTCGACCTGAAGTTCAGCGCCGAGCGCTTCAACAACTACCGTCCCTACATCACCGCCGGCATCAACCCGATGGTGAACCTCACCAGCAAGTCGCAGGACTACATCCAGCTGAAGCGCTACGACATGATGCTGGAGTTAGGCTTCGGCTGCGACCTCTACCTGCCCTTCTTCAAGCTCATTCCCGAACTGAAGTTCAGCTACAGCCTGACGGATGCGATTGACAAGGGACACGCCGACGAGCTGACCGACGCCACGCAACGTGTCTATACCAACAGCGTCACATCGGGGCACGCCAAAATGATCACCCTCACCTTCTATTTCGAGTAAGAATCATCACTAACGATACGACAGCGACATGAACAAGAGACTCTTTAGTGTTGTGCTGACCATCATCCTGACAGCCGCCACGGCCGCCGGTCAGAATGCTCCTGTCAGCAAGGAACTGAAGGCCGACGTGAACCGTGCGGCAGGCATGAGCTACGCCATGCCCCTGCCCCGTCAGTCGAAGGACACACCCGTGCCGGGAGGCAAGAAGCCGTTCTACGTCAACCACTACGCCTGTTCCTCAGGCTACTACCTCGACCAGCCCGAAAACTACGAATGGCCATACAGCGTCTTCGCCCGCGCCGACAGCGTAGGCAAGCTGACAAAGTTAGGGCGCGACGTCATGCAGCGTCTCGACCTGCTGCGTCAGGAGGCCCGAGGCCGCACCGGCGAGCTGACTGAGAAGGGCGCCAAGCAGAGCAGAGCCCTGATGCGCCAGTTAGTAGAGCGACTGCCCGACGCCTTTGTACCAAAAGGCTACTACAGCGCCCGCAGCGTCGTCGACAACCGCTGCATCATGACCATGCAGGAGGCCATGGTGCAACTCTCAGCGATGCGTCAGCCACTACAGCAGGAGCTCAGGGCATCGGTCCGCGAACTGCGCTTCATGGACCCCGAGGACAAGCTGCTGACCGACCGCCGCACCGACTCGCTGACACAGATTCGCTTCGACCGCTTCACAGCCCTCAACACGAACGACGCACGCCTGATGACATCGCTCTTCAGCGACCAAAACTACGTCATCAGCAACATCGACGCAACAGAACTCAGCCGACAGCTCTTCCGCCTCGCAGGCAGCATACAGCATACGGAACTCGCCGGCAAGGTGACGCTCTTCGACATCTTCACCCCCGAGGAGATACACCGCCACTGGCGGAACCAGAACGCCTGGAACTACATCAACTACGGCGGCTGCACGCTCAACGGCGGCACACAGCCCTACCTGCAACGCGCCGTGCTGAGAAACATGATTCACATGGGCGACAGTGTGCTGAAACGCTACGCCCCGATGATGCACGCCCGCTATACCCACCAGAACGTGCTGATGTCGTTAGCCTCGCTCATGGAACTCGACAACTGCGGTCTGCAGACCGACAACCTCGACTCGCTCGAACTGGCCGGATGGGCCAACTACCGCATCGCACCTCTCGGCGGCAGCATCGTGATGATACACTACCGCAACGGGCACGACGACCCCGACGTGCTCGTCAAGGTGCTGCTCAACGGACACGAGGCACGGCTGCCCATCGACACCGACTGCGCCCCCTACTACCACTGGCAGGACGTGAAGCGCTACTATCTGCGCAAACTCTACCGCTACGAGAACATGAGATTCAACGGACAAGAAAATAGCAAGAAATGAGATATCTACCCCTTTACCTCCTGCTGCTCCTGCCTTGGTCGCTCAATGCCCAGACAGTGATCGACTTGATTCGCGAGATGCCCACATACGCCTCGTGCAACTACCATATCTACCCCGACACCATCACCGCGCAACAGACGCCGCCACCGGCAGGCAAGCGCCCCTTCTACATCTCGCACTACGGTCGCCACGGGTCGCGCTACATCAACAACCGCACGGGCTTCGACACGCCCTACCTGATGATGCTCCAGGCCGACAGTGTCAACGAACTGACACCCATCGGCGAGCGCGTGCTTCAGGAGATCAGGCTCATCATGGCCGACACCGAAGGACGCTGGGGCGAGCTGACCAGCTACGGTCGTGAGCAGCACCGCATGATAGCCCGGCGCATGGTGCAGAACTTCCCCGAGGTCTTTTGTAAGGGAGCCACCGTCAAGGCCGTCAGCACCATCGTGCCGCGATGCATGGGTTCGATGGGAGCCGCCGTCATGGAACTGCTGCAGGCCGAACCCACCATGCAGGTCACGATGGAGGTGACGAAGCGTAACCAATGGTACATGAACCACCAGGACAGGCAACTGCGCAAGAACTACATGACGCCCGAGGCCCGCAAGGCCTACGACGCCTACATCGCCAGCCGTATGGGCAACAGCCGGCTGATGGAACAGATATTCAAGAACCCCGACATCGTCAAGGAGATTGTCGACGAGGAGTACTTCAGCTACTACCTCATGAAGATGGGCATCTTCCAGCATAACACCCACCTCCGGCAGAACACCTTCCTGCGCGAGCTCTTCCATATAGAAGACCTCTACCGTATGTGGCAGGTGGACAACGCCCTCTGGTATATCCAGCACGGTGCCTGCAAGCTCAACGGCGGACGCCAGCCCTACAGCCAGCGCCACCTGCTGCGCCGTCTCATTGCCGATGCCGACAGCTGCCTGCAGCTACCCCAGCCCGGCGCCCAGCTGCGCTACGGCCACGACACGGTGCTGCTGCCGCTGGTCTGCCTCATCGGCATCAACGGCTACGACCTCGCCACCGACAACCTCGACGAGCTCGAAGCCAAAGGCTGGTGGTGCTCCAGCGTCTTCCCCATGGGTTCCAACCTGCAGTTCGTCTTCTACCGCAGCGGTCCGCAGGACACCGACGTCCTGCTGAAGGTGTTGCTCAACGAGCAGGAGGCCACGCTACCCATCGCCACCGACTGCGCCCCCTACTACCACTGGTCCGACTTCCGCAGCTACTGCCTCGCCAAGCTCGACGCCTACGACAGCACCCGCTAATTACTCACCCCACTTCTTGTTGGTGTACCACTTGGCAGAGAAGGTTTTCTTGACGCTTTATTATTCCAAATAGACTGACCATTTTTGCCGTAAAAAACACGCCCATTTCTGTTCAATATTTCCTAAAATATACTCTTTTACAGCAAGAAATCGGTAAGAGAACATTAATAAAGAAATATAGAGCAGCGAATTTCGGATATTTTTTAAGAAATTTGCAGCGAGAAAGTAAAAAACGAACATTTTCAAGATGGAGATTAAAGACCTCAAGCCACGTCAAGGAGACGACACCCTGCGAATAGGCGACAGCGACGAACTGGTTGTGATGGAGAACTTCGGTAAGCTGCCACAGGGCAAGATGTCTCTTGACAGTCATGGTCTTATTGTCATCTGTACTAGCGGTATGGCGCAGTTTGACTACGACGGACAGCAGATACAGCTTCGGAAGAACGACCTATATTTATATATGGCGCATAGCGTGGTCTGCAATTTCATGTCATCGCCGGATTTCAACTGCCGCCAGATATGGTTTTCGCGCGGCGAACTCTGGAATATCAATATGTATAGCGAGATTAGCCTTGCAGACTTGACGTTTCTCAAGCAGCACCCGATAGTACATCTCACCCACGACGACATCACCCTGTTAGACGACTATTTCCAGCTGTTGTGCCGCCGCATGAGAGACCCCTTACCGATACTACATACTGAAATCGTGAGGTCGCTCGTCAGCACCATGATGATGGAGATGCTCAGCATGATGCGGCGCAACAAAGAGTACTATGCAGAGTTGAAAACTGAAGAGAGCACATCGGCGGGCTACCACAAACGCCTGTTAGCCGACAAGTTCATGCAACTGGTGGAACAGAGCGACGGGCGCATCCGCAAGGTGGACGACTTCGCCAAGCTGCTGAATGTAACGCCCAAATACCTGTCGACCATTCTGAAGGAAACCATCAATCGCCGTCCGAGTTTGATGATTGAGTTCTTTACCATCAAGGCTATCGAGCATCGGTTGCGCTATACCGACATGACGATGCAGGAGATAGCCAATGACCTGAACTTCCCCAATGCGTCGTTCTTCGGCAAATACGTCAAGGAGCACACGGGTATGACGCCATTGGAATATCGCAAGAAATATCAAAATTAAAAAGATGAAGAAGATAATCATGATATTGGCTGTTGTGCTGATGTGTGGCACAGCCAATGCGCAAGAACAGGAACAGGAACAGGCGCAGCAGCAGCGTCCGAAACGAGCTACCGTGGGCGTCGTCCTTAGCGGCGGCGGTGCCAAGGGCATGGCTCATATCGGCGTGCTGAAGGTGTTGGAACAGGCAGGCATCCCCATCGACATCGTCACCGGCACGTCGATAGGAAGCATCATCGGCGGACTCTACGCCATAGGCTACAATGCCCATTCGCTCGACTCAATGGTCAGGGCACAGGACTGGAGCTATGTCATCACCGACAAGGAAGACCTGAGCCGCCAGAGCCTCAGCGACCGTAGGAAGCAGAACACCTATCTCTTCAGCACGGGCCTGACCATCGGCAAGAAGGACTTGAACGCCGGCGGCATCATCAAGGGCAAGAACCTGGCCGAACTGTTCCAGCAGCTGTGTGTGGGCTATACCGACTCGCTCGACTTCAACCGCGACCTGCGCATCCCCTTTGCCTGTGTGGCTACTAACATCATGGACAACAGCGAAGTGGTATTCCACAGCGGACGCCTGCCGCAGGCCATGCGTGCCTCGATGGCTATCCCTGCCGCCTTCTCGCCCGTCAGAATCGGCGACATGGTGCTGGTTGACGGTGGTCTGAAGAACAACTACCCCGTTGACGTGGCCCGTGAGATGGGCGCCGACATCGTCATCGGCATCACACTGTCGGGCAAGCCGAAGACGGCCGAAGACATCGGAGGCACGATGAGCATCGTGGGCCAGATTATCGACGTGAACTGTGTGAACAAATACGATGAGAACAAGGCCATCACCGACCTGTATATGAACGTCAACCCGCACGGTTACTCTACCGCCAGCTTTACAGCGACCGCCATCGACTCGCTGATACGCTATGGCGAAGAGGAGGCTATGCGCCACTGGGACGAGATTATCGCCCTGAAGGAGCGCATAGGCATCGACAGCTCGTACCATCCCATCATCTACCATCCGCTGCGTCCGCAGGTGATGACCGAGAAGCAGTACGTCACGGGCTATACGTTCGACAACATGACACCGCAGGCAGAGCGGTTCCTCCGTCAGAAATTCCATCTACAAAAGACAGACAGCATCGATGCCAAGTTGGCACAGGAGCTCACCACGTGCATGCGTATGGACTTGTTCTACCAGACAGCCGAATGCCGCTTAGTGCCTGACAAGAACGGCGTACGCGTCGTCCTCTCTGCCGGCAACCGCAAGTCAGTACAGCTACATGCCGGTTTCCGCTACGACACCGAGGAATATGCCGCCCTACAGTTGGGGCTCGACATCCCGTTCAAAACCGCCTTGCCCGTCAATACCGACATCACACTGCGATTAGGCAAGCGTCTGATGGTACGTGGCGACCTCACCGTCCATCCCCGCAGCTTCACCCGGCCTACGCTCAGCTACTCCTTCCGTCGTAACGACGTGGACGTCTATATGGACGGCGATCGTGAATATAACATCCTGTATAATCAGTTTCAGGGCGAGTTCATACCCATCAACTTCGACCTGCGACACTTCAACCTCCAGTTAGGACTGCGATGGGACTTCATGCACTACCGCAACAAACTCGGCGCCGAGGACTCGCCACAGGTGACGCTTGAGAACGAGCACTTCCTCAGCTACCGCGCCCGTATCGCCTATAACAGCGAGGACAGCTGGTACTTCCCGACTCGCGGTGCCCGCTTCAACGCCGAGTATGCCTACCTGACCAACAACTTCGCCAAGATTGACGACCGCGACGCCGACGGCAACATCATGAGCAAGAAGACGGGTACGAGCGACGTCAGCGCCAACTGGCGTATGTCGTTCACCATCGGCAAACGCTTTACATTGCAGCCCATGCTCTACGGACGCCTGCTCTTCGGCACCATCGTTCCTCCCGTCTTCGGCAACACCATTGGCGGCGACTGGTTCGGCCACTACGTCGAGCAGCAGATGCCCTTCGCCGGTATTGGCAATATGGAGTATGTCGACAAACAGTTCGTGGCTGCCCAGCTTCAGGCACAGCAGCACATCGGCGGCAACAGCTATATACTCATCCGCCTGGCCGGTGCCCAACATGCCGACAAAGCCAAGGAACTGCTCGACCGTCGCACCCTGCTTGGTGCCCAGGCAGCCTACTATTACAATACGATGTTCGGCCCCGTCGGCGCCACGCTCGGCTACAGCAACCGCACCAAAAAGCCGTACTTCTACCTGAACCTCGGATTTGAGTTCTAATAAACACCAATATGAAGAACAGACTTTTAACCATTATGACAATGGGACTGGCCATAGCGGCAGCCTATGCACAGGAAGAACCGAAGCTGACGGCTAAACCGTCGGGACGTATCCTCTTCGACGCTGCCTACATCAACCCCCAGCATCAGGAGGACGAACTGAACAGCGGTGTCGGCATCCCCGATATGCGCGTCGGCGTAGGTTTCAGCTACGACAAATGGAAAGGCAAGATTGACATGGGCTATGCCTACGGCAAGGTGAATATGAAGGACGTGTGGTTAGAATACGACTTCGACAAGCAGAACTTCGTCCGTGGCGGCTACTTCATTCATCAGTACGGCTTCCAAAGCAGCACCAGTTCGTCGTTCAAGGAGACGATGGAAGAGCCCCAGAGCAATGCGGTGTTCAACAACGACCGAATGATTGGATTGATGTATGAGCACTCTGCCAAGAAATTTCTGGCTACGGCCAGTGTCGTTGTAGAGACCGACGCCATGAAACAGACGACGGACGCGACGGGCAATGAAGCCCTCGGAGCTATGACCCGCTTGCTCTACCGTCCGTTTGCCGAGCGTGGAAAGATGCTGCAGGTGGGTATCAGCGGCGGCATTGAGGGAGCGCGCTACAACAGCAACGACGCACTGAACCACAAGCAGTTCACCCTGAATACCCGTTGGCCGACACGTGTGGCAAAGATCAACTCACAGAGTGCCGTTGTCACCGATGCCAAGACGATGTACAAGTTCTCGCCAGAGGCTATGTATTCTTACGGTCGCTTTGCCGTCGTCGGGCAGTACTTCCTCAATTCGATTACCCGCGACAACCAACAGGAAACCTTCACGGGCAGCGGTGCATACGTCACCCTGCGTGGACTCATCAAAGGGCGCAATTACAGTCCCAACATGGGCGACGGTGGCATTGCCACGCCCGACCCCGGCAACATGGAGCTGTGCCTACAGTATAACTACACGTCGCTCTCTGACGCTACAGCAGGCATCTATGGCGGTTATCTCAACGACTGGGCACTTTGCTACAATTTCTATCCCAACAAGTATATGATCTGGCGTGTGCGCGCATCGTATACGAAGGTGACCAACCGCGAGGGGTTTGCCAATAACGAAGTGAGCATCCTCGAAACCCGACTACAAGTGAAATTCTGAGAAAGAGACAGAGAACAAAACACAAATCATAAAGAATATGAAAAAGACAATGATTCTGGCCATCATGACGATGGCAACTGTATGTGCTTCTGCACAGAGTGACAAAACGCCCGTCGATGCGTATTTCACCACCAGTGAAATGCCCGACATGCTGAAGTGGTGTCCTGCCCCACCCGACACCATGAGTGCACACTTTGCTTACGACATCACCCAGTATTTCTGGGGCAAGACGATGCGCCTCAACAAGGAGCGCGCCGACATTGCCATCCGTGACGCCGTCTATGGTATCGACTGTATCATCCGTGAATTCAGCGAGCCTTTCGACCTGCAGATCTCCAAGGAGGAAACCCCCGAGATCTACAAGGTGCTGCGCGAGGGAACAGCCACGTGCGACAGCATCTGCAAATGGCCGAAGAAATATTACATGCGTAAGCGTCCCTTTATGCGCTTCAATGAGACTACACTGTATCCTGAAGACGAGCCGCACCTGCGCAAGAACGGCAGCTACCCCTCGGGGCACACCCTCTTAGGCTGGAGTTCTGCCCTGCTGCTCTCAGAGATCAATCCCGACCGTGCCGACACGCTTTTAGCACGAGGCTTGATGTACGGCGAGAGCCGCGTCATCGTTGGTGCCCATTGGCAGAGCGATGTCGATGCCGCCCGTCTGGCCGCTTCTGCCGCCTACGCCAGATTGCACACCAGTGAGCGTTTCCTGCAACAGATGCGCCTGGCACGTCAGGAGTTCCGCGTCAAGAAGGGACTTGCCACCGCCGCTGAGGTGAAAGCGTACAAGAAAGAGGCCAAGAAACGTGCAAAGGCTGCAAAATAACACATAAACCATATCATCATGAAAAGAACAAAAACAAGAATTGCTTCAGTGTCGCTACTGACGTTGCTCTTCGCTGTTCACTGTTCGCTCAGTGTCCAAGCTCAAAGGCTATTGACGCTCGACAGCTGCAGGGCGATGGCGCTGAGGAACAACAAACAGATGAGCGTGGCGAAGATGAAGCAGGAGGTGAACGCCAACCTGCGGAAGTCGGCACGTACAGCGTATCTGCCGAAGGTGAACGCCGTGGGCGGGTATCTATGGATGAGCCGCGAGATGTCCATCCTCAACGACGACCAGAAGGAGGCGCTCAGCAACATGGGCACGAACACGACGGCGAAGCTGCAGGACGCACTGGCACCGTTGGCATCGCAGTTGCCGGCAGCGACGCAACAGAAGATGGCCGGCGACATGGCGGCCTTCGGCGGCACTCTCAACCAAGTCGGTGAGGGCATCGTGGAGGGTTTCCGGACGGACACGCGGAATATGTTCGGCGGCGCGGTGACGGTGACACAGCCCGTGTTCATGGGTGGCGCATTGGTGGCGGCGAACAAGATAGCCGACATCAACGAAAAGATGGCGGCGAACACATTAGAGATGAAGCGGCAGAACACCTTATATAATATAGACCAGGTGTACTGGCAGGTGGTGTCGCTCCGTCATAAGCAGACGTTAGCCGAGAGCTACGTGGAGCTCGTGAAGAAGCTGAAGGGCGACGTGCAGAAGATGATCGACCAGGGCGTGGCCACGAAGGGCGACGGGCTGAGCGTCGGCGTGCGCGTGAACGAGGCCGAGATGGCACTGACGCAGGTGCAGGACGGCCTGGCGCTGTCGAAGATGCTGCTGTGCCAGCTGATTGGGCTGGACGAGGACGAAGAGATTACGCTGGCGGACGAGGAAAGTGAAGAGTTAAGAGTGAAGAGTGAAAGGCAACGGGTAGGCGCGTCAGCGGGAATGGAATTTGCTACTGCTCTCCCAGATGCAGCGTATGCGAACCGGCCGGAGCTGAAGGTGCTGCAGAACACCGTTGACCTCAGTAAGCAGACGACGAACGCGCTGAAGGCGGGGAACCTGCCGACGGTGCTGCTGATGGGCGGATACATGGTGTCGAACCCCAACACGTTCAACGGCTTCGAGAAGAAGTTCGGCGGCGTGTGGAACGTGGGCGTTGTGGTGCGCGTTCCAGTGTGGAACTGGGGCGACGTGAAGTATAAGGTGCGCGCCTCAAAGGGTGCCACGGCCATGGCGAACCTCGAACTGGAGGACGCCCGTGAGATGATCAGTCTGCAGGTGCGCCAGAGCAACTTCAAGGTGAAGGAGGCTCAGAAGAAGCTGACGATGGCGCAGTCAAACGTGGCGAATGCCGACGAGAACCTGCGCATGGCAAACCTCGCCTTCAAGGAGGGCACGGCATCGTTTACGACGGTGATGGAGGCGCAGACGGCATGGAATGCCGCGCAGTCGCAGCTCATCGACGCGGAAATCGGCGTGAAGCTCTCAGAGGTGGAACTGCAAAAAGCCCTCGGAACGCTTTCGAATTAAGAGTTAAGAGTTGAGAATTAAGAGTTGTCGGCTACGCCGAGTAAGAATTACAAATTAAGAATTAATTCTAAACTCCTAATTCCTAATTGCCAAAGGCAACCGCTCGGCTTTGCCGCTTGGCTTTTGCAAGAACTCTAAATTCTAAAGTCTAAATACAAATTTAAAAACAAAACATCATTATGGCAGACAAAGCAAAAGAACAGCATAACAACATCCTGCTGGCTGTGGCAGGTTTCTCAGCAGTAGTAGCAATCGTGGCGCTCATCGGTTTCCTCGCCTTGGGGCGCGACCCGGAAGTGATACAGGGCGAGATGGAGGTCGAGGAGTACCGCGTGTCGGGCAAGGTGCCCGGGCGCATCCTGGAACTCCTTGTGAAGGAGGGCGACATGGTTCAGGTGGGCGACACGCTGGCCATCATCGAGGCTCCCGAGGTGGAGGCGAAGATGGCGCAGGCACAGAGTGCCGTGGACGCTGCCGCCGCTATGGAGCAGATGGCCAAGAACGGCGCGCGCAAGGAGCAGATTCAGGCCGCCAAGCAGCTATTGGAGCAGGCCAAGGCCGGACTGGAGGTTGCCGAGAAGTCGTACAACCGCGTGAAGGCGCTCTTTGAAGAGGAGGTGGTCAGCGCGCAGAAGTTCGACGAGGCCGAGGCGATGTACAAGTCGGCGCAGGCCCAAGTGAAGGCCGCGCAGAGTCAGTATGACATGGCGGTGAACGGAGCCCGCGCCGAGGAGAAGCGCGCCGCATCGGCCACGGTGGGTCAGGCCCGCGGTGCCGTGCAGGAGGTGACGAGCTACATCAAGGAGACTGTGCAGGTGGCGCAGATGGCTGGCGAGGTGACCGACGTCTACCCGAAGGTGGGTGAACTCGTCGGCACAGGTACGCCGATTATGTCGATTGCCGTGATGGACGACCAGTGGGCGACGTTCAACATCCGCGAGGACCAGCTGAAGGACATCAAGGTGGGTGCGGAGCTAAAAGTGAGGATTCCCGCCCTCGACGCGGAGACGACGATGAAGGTGACGTCGATGAAGGACAAGGGCTCGTTCGCCGTGTGGAAGGCCACGAAGGCCAGCGGCCAGTACGACCAGAAGACGTTCGAGGTGAAAGCCCGTCCGACCACTGCCGTGAAGGACGTCCGTCCGGGCATGTCGGTGATACTGGAGAAGTGAATAGTGAACAGTGAATAATTTGCTTCCGCTATAATGAAATATCTCACAAATATCGGAAACATCGCGCTGCGCGAACTTGACATCATCATCCGCAAGAACCGCATCTACGGCTTCTGCATGGTGGTGTTCCCCGTGCTGCTGGTGGTGTTCTTCACCACGATGCTCGACGACGGCGTGGCTCTGGACCTGCCCGTCGGCGTGGTCGACCAGGACAACTCGGCGACGTCGCGCGGTCTCATCCGCAACCTCGACGCCATGCAGTCGTCGCGGGTGGTCTATCGGTTTGCCAACGTCACCGAGGCGCGCAATGCGATGCAGGAGGGCAAGGTGTATGCTTACCTGCTCATCCCCGAGGGCACGTCGGCCAAGCTGCTTGCGGGCCGTCAGCCGACGATTTCGTACTACTACACGATGACCTGCATGACGGCCGGCTCGATGGCGATGAAGGACATGAAGACCATCGGCACGCTGGGCTCGGCGGCCGTCGGACAGTCGATGCTGGCGGCCAAGGGTGCCTCGAAGCAACAAATCAAGGCGGCGCTTCAGCCTGTCACCGTCGATGCGCACATGATAGCCAACCCGCAGGGCTCGTACAACTACTCGCTGACGACGGTCTTCGTGCCGGGCATCCTGATGCTCTTCATGGCACTGCTTTCGGCCTACGCCCTCGGCATGGAAATGAAGTTCGACACGGGCAAGGAGTGGCTCGCCCTGGCCGACGGCAACATCGTCGTGGCCATCCTGGGCAAGTACATTGTCCACGCGCTGGTCTTCCTGCTCGTCATATTCCTCTATCAATGGTACATCTTCGACGTGCTCCATTTCCCGCGGCTCGGCGGCGTGTGGAGCATCGTGCGGCTCACGCTGCTGCAGGTGTCAGCCGGCCTCGGCTTCGGCATCTTCGCCTTCGGACTGATGCCGTCGCTGCGCATGTCAATGAGCATCTCGTCCCTGTGGTCGGTGCTCTCCATCTCGATGTGCGGCTCGGCGTTCCCCGTGGTCGGCATGGACGCCCCGCTGCAGGCCATGTCGTGGCTGTTCCCGCTGCGTCATTACTGGATGATCTATCAGGCCACCGTGCTGAACGGCTTCCCCGTCATCGACGTCTGGTTCTACCTCGTGGCACTCGTGGCCTTCACGCTGCTGCCCTGGTTCGTGCTTAGTAAAGTCAAAAACGCAATGCTGAATTATGTCTACATTCCTTAACCGACTACGCGAGCACTTTACCGACGTGCTCCATATCTTCCGCAACGAGCTGGTGAAGGTTGTCAAGGACGAGGGCGTGCTGATGTTCCTCGTCGTGGTGCCACTGGGCTACCCGCTGCTCTACTCGTGGATATACAATAACGAGACGCTGCATGAGACGCCCGTGGTGGTCGTCGACCAGTCGCACTCGGCACTGTCGCGGCAGTTCATCAACGACTGCGACGCCTCGCCCGACGTCTGCATCAAGTATTATGCCCAAGACCTCGACGAGGCCCGCTCCTTAGTGAGCCGTCAGCTGGTGAAGGGTATCTACCTCATCCCGTCGGACTTCGCCGAGCGTGTCAACCGAGGCGAGCAGGCCCACGTCAGCGTCTATTGCGACATGAGCCTGATGCTGGCCTACAAGGCCGTCTATCAGACCGCGATGGTCGAGGCGGGCCGCCTCGGCGCGGGTATGAGCATCAAGCGCGCCGGCAACTACACCAAGCGCGAGGACGCCATCACGGCGCAGCCCCTCAAGGTCGACGACGTGGCGATGTACAATCCCTCGGGCGGCTACGGCTCGTGCGTGCTGCCCGCCGTGCTCATGCTCATCCTGCAGCAGGCCCTCGCCCTCGGCATCGGCATGGCCGCCGGTACCGCCCGCGAGCGCCACAAGAACGGCCAGCTCATCCCCGACGACGACCCGCACTACCGCGGCGCCTACCGCATCGTGTGGGGCAAGGCCCTCTGTTACGGCATGATCGGGGCCGTCGCCGCGGCCTATCTGTCGATGGCCGTGCCCGCGATGTTCTCGTTCCCGCAGTTGGGCACGGGCTGGCCGCTCTTCTGGATGCTCCTGCCCTACACGCTGGCCTGCGTCTTCTTCGGCCTGACCGTCTCGTGCCTCATCCGATACCGCGAGAACGTCATGCTGCTCATGGTGTTCGTCTCCGTGCCACTGCTGTTCATGACCGGCGTGTCGTGGCCGCAGTCCAGCATCCCCGGCTACTGGCAGGGCGTGTCGTGGCTGTTCCCCAGCACCTTCGGCGTGCGCGCCTTCATCCGCGTGAACTCGATGGGAGCCTCAATCAGCCAGGTTCTCCCCGAGCTGCGCATCCTCTGGATTCAGGCCGCCGTCTATCTCGGCCTCGCCTGCCTCGTGTATAGACATCAGTTCCGGCTGATGAAGAAATACGCAAACAGTTAATATTAAATAATGTATAGAACAATGAAAAGACAGAATTTCCTCGTACTGCTGGCATCGGCGATGCTGACAGCCATGACCGTTGCCTCGTGCAAGAGTGGTAACAAGCAAGCCGCCGACGCCGACGCTCAGGACAGTATTCCCGAGGTGCTGAAAGACGTCGCCGGCATTGAGAAGTATCAGACCAAGCTCGACTACAGCAAGGCCGAGAACTGGGTGGAGCGGGCTGAGGAGGCCACGAAACCCGTCGACGTGTTCTTCATCTATCCTACGGTGACCGGTTTCCGCGACCCCGTGCAGATATGCGAGGTGACCGACTCCGAACTGGTGGCCGGCGCCCAGATGGTCCGTCACATCCAGACCAGCGTCTTCGAAGAGAGCTGCAACATCTTCATGCCCTACTACCGCCAGATTTCCATGCCGAAGCCCGGCACCGACTACCGCTTCGTGACCAACTATCTGTCGGGGTTCGATGCTACCGATGCCATCGACTACTTCCTGACGCACCTGAATCAGGGTCGCCCGTTCATCCTGGCCGGCCACTCGCAGGGTTCCTCGACGCTGTTGAACCTGCTCGAGAACTACATGACCAAGCATCCTGAGCACCTGAGCCGCATGGTGGCAGCCTATCCCATCGGTTTCGCCGTGACCAAGGACTTCCTTGAGCGCACGGGTCTGAAGTTTGCCGAGGGAGCTACCGACACGGGCGTCATCGTCTCGTGGAATACCGAAGGCGTCGGCAACAAGGACGCCAAGAATGCGACGCTGGCACCTGGCGGTCTGAGCATCAACCCCATCAACTGGAAGCGCGACGACACTTACGCCCCCGCCAAGGACAACCTCGGTTCGCTGGACAATATCACGTGTAAAATCACTGTTCCCGGCATCGCCGACGCCCGCGTTGACACCATCCGCGGCTCCGTCGTCGTCACCACGGCCGAGGCGAAGCCCTTCGCCATCAACGAAGAGGCCGCCGTGCCCCTGTTCGGTCCCGAATGTTACCACCTCAACGACTACGGCTTCTTCTACAACAACCTGAAGCAGAACATTGCCGACCGCATCAAGGCATTTATGAAGAAATAGCAACATTTTTCCCCGAAAGTTTTGTGCTTTCGGGGGAATTGTCGTATCTTTGCCCCACTATGACGAAAAAGAGTAAGCTGTCAAAGCGCATCACGTGGCGCGTCATCCTGATTATGGCTTTCTTCAATGTGTTTATCATTGGAGCCATCGTGTTTTTCGCCCTCGTCGTCTCAGAGATCCAGAGCACGGCGCTCGCCAAGAACATCATCGACGGAATCAACGGCAAGCTGGTGACCATGCAACGGGCGGTGGAGATAGCCTCGAAGAACAACGTGGCCGAGTTAGAAGAACACCTCGGCAGCCCCGAGGACGTGGCCGAGGCCATGGAGCACGAGTTGCTGCTGAACGACCGCTACATCGGTTGCGGCGTCGCCTTCGAGCCCGACTTCTTCAAGAGTCAGGGCCGCTGGTTCGAGATCTATGCCAGGTTCGCCGACAGCACCCGTGTGGAGTGCCGACAGATAGGCTCGGCCGACCACGACTACTTCCATCAGGAATGGTACACGAAGGCCCTCGGCCTGACGAAGGGGCAAGGCCATTTGTCGAACCCCTACCTCGACAAGGACGGCAGCCAGTGCGTCGTAGTCACCTACTCGACGCCCATCCACGACCGTCAGGGGCGTCAGGTGGGCGTCTATGGCATCGACCTGAACCTCAGCTGGCTCTTTAAGATGATTGAAGACGAGGAGAATAGCTACGTCAAAAGGCTGATTGGCACGAACGACCCGCTGGACTTCGACGATGACGACGACGACACGTATTTCTTCATTCAGATTCTGAGCCAGGACGGCGAGAAGATTACCGGTTCGGGCAACCTCGACGACAAGGCGCTCAAGACCATTATGAATGCCGACGGCATCGGTTTCAAGCTCATGCCCACGGCCGGCAGCACGTTCGGCATCAGCTCCCAGCGCATAGCCAACACCGGCTGGACGCTCGTCGTGGCGCAGCACGTGAAGCTGGTCTACATCTGGGGTGCCATCCTCGGTGTCATCATCCTGTTCTTCATGACCACGGGCAGCATCGTCATCTTCTTCTTCATGCGCCGCAGCATCCGCCGCGCCACCCGACCGCTGAACACGCTCTCAGAGTCGGCGCAGGAGGTGGCCAAAGGCAACTTCGAGACGCCGCTGCCGACGTTCAAGCATCAGGACGAGATAGCCGAGCTGCGCGACTCGTTCTTCATGATGCAGTGGTCGCTCAAGCAGTATGTCGAGGAGCTGAAGGCGTCGACAGCCGCCAAGGCGTCGATACAAAGCGAGATGAACATCGCCCACAACATCCAGATGTCGATGCTGCCAAAGACGTTCCCCGCCTTCCCCAACCGCAGTGACATTGAACTCTACGCCTCATTGACGCCGGCCAAGGGCGTGGGCGGCGACCTCTACGACTTCTTCATCCGCGACGAGAAGCTGTTCTTCTGCATCGGCGACGTCTCAGGCAAAGGCGTGCCGGCATCGCTCGTCATGGCCGTCACCCGCACGCTGTTCCGCAACATCGCCGCCCACACCTCAGAGCCGAAAGAAATTGTCGGGACGATGAACGCCAACATCAGCGAGGGCAACGACAACAATATGTTCGTCACGCTCTTTGTCGGCGTGTTCGACCTGGCAACGGGCCTGCTGCGCTACTGCAACGCCGGCCACGATGCACCCTACATCGAGGACACCCTGCTGCCCTGCGACTCCAACCTTCCCATCGGCATCATGTCCGACTGGTCGTTCACGGAGCAGGAGACGACGATAGCTCCCGGCACGACCGTCTTCCTCTACACCGACGGACTGACGGAGGCCGAGAATGCCAACCACGAACTGTTTGGCGAGGAACGCATCACGAGCGTCGTCACCGGCTTCAGCGGCTCCCCCCAGCAGCTCATCGAGACCGTGACGGAGGTCGTCCACCAGTACGTCGGCGACACCGAGCAGAGCGACGACCTCACCATGCTCGCCATCAAGTACACGAAGGAATGACAGCGTGATAACGTCATAACGAAATAACGTGATAACGGAATAACGTGATAACGAAATAACGAAAAACAACTATGAACAAGATTAAGACAATTGGTATTCTGACCTCAGGCGGCGACTCGCCAGGTATGAACGCAGCCATCCGCGCCGTGACGCGCGCAGGCATCTACAACGGTTTTAACATCAAAGGCATCTACCGCGGCTACGACGGACTCATCAAGGGCGAAGTGAAAGCCTTCACTACGGAGGACGTCAGCGGCATCATCACGAAAGGCGGTACTATACTGAAGACTGCCCGCAGCAAGGAGTTCATGACCCCCGAAGGTATGCAGAAAGCATACGAGACCTGCCAGAAGGAGGAAATCGACGCCCTCATAGTCATCGGCGGCAACGGCTCGCTCACCGGAGCCCGGAACTTCGGTATGGAGTTCAACTTCCCCGTCATCGGACTGCCCGGCACCATCGACAACGACCTCTACGGCACAGACTCCACCATCGGCTACGACACGACGATGAACACAATTATGGACTGTGTCGACCGCATCCGCGACACTGCCAACTCCCACGAGCGCATCTTCTTCATCGAGGTGATGGGACGCGACGCCGGCTTCCTGGCTCAGAACTGCGCCATCGCCTGCGGTGCCGAGGCCGCCATCGTGCCCGAGGAGGCTACCGATGTCGACCAGCTGGCAGCCTTCATGGGCCGCGGCATCCGCAAGTCGAAGAAGTCGTGCATCGTCATCGTCTCTGAGAGTCCCAAGTGTGGCGCACTCTACTATGCCGACCGCGTGAAGCATGAGTTCCCCGAGTTCGACGTCCGCGTATCCATTCTCGGCCACCTGCAGCGCGGCGGTTCGCCGTCGGCCCGCGACCGCATCTTGGCCAGTTGCACCGGTGTAGGCGCCGTTGAGGCCATCTTGCAGGGCCAGCGCAACGTCATGGTCGGCGTGCGCAACAACGACGTGGTCTACGTGCCGTTCTCCGAGTGCATCCGTACCGACAAGCGCTTCGACAAGCGCCTGTTGACGGTGCTCGACGAGCTGAGCATATAAGGAGATTTAACATCGAACATTAAAGACAAAGAATCAATGAGAAGATCGTTTTTAATATTTGCATTTTTACATTTTATACTATCTTCGCAGGCGCAGAAGTTCCCGGTGGGCATCGTCAGCGTGCAGGACACGGTGAAGAGCGCGCAAGTGGGCCTCATCTCGACGGTAGCCCCCGACGGCGGTCGCGGCCTGCAGCTGTCGAGCGTCTCCAACATCACGGGACACACGTTCAACGGCCTGCAGCTTGCCGGTGTCAGCAACATCACGAACGGCATGGAACGCGGCCTCCAGCTGTCGGGAATCCTCAACGTCTCGTCGGCACAGATGGGCGGCTGGCAGTTGGGCGCCCTGAACTATGCCGACTCGCTGTGCGGTGTGCAGATTGGCGCATTCAACGACGCCCGTCGGCGTAGCGCCAGCGGCTGGCAGATAGGACTTGTCAACGTGTCATACGACAGCATCGGCCATAAGATAGGCTTCGTGAACGTCAACCCGAAGACCGAGATCGACCTCATGCTGTATGGCGGCTCGTCGACGAAGGCGAATTTCGGCGTACGCTACCGCAACAAGTACTCGTACAGCATCTTGGGCGTGGGCACCCACTTCATGGGTCTCGACTCGAAGTTCTCGGGCGCACTCTTCTACCGCTTAGGTCTGCACAAGCAGCTGACGCCGAAGTGGAACGTGAGCGGCGACATAGGCTACTACCACGTGGAAACCTTCTCACAGGAGAACAGCGTGAAGCCCGAGCGTCTCTACTCGTTAGCCGCCCGCATCAATGCCGACTACAGGTTCAGCGAGAAATACGGAGCGTTTGCCTCCGTCGGCTGGGGCCTCACACGCTACTACGACCGCAACGAGACCTACCGCAACCGCCCGCTGGTCGAACTGGGCCTGACCTACCGCCAGCCCCGCAACCAGCATGAGTCATGGAAACGCGCGTGGGACGAGAAGCGTAAGTCGTTCATAGCCACAGACTCCACTATGGCGCTGCCCGTGAAGAAGCGCCCCTGGCAGGCACTGGCCGAGGTGACGGCCATCAACATCGGCGTGCAGCTCTTCGACCGCTACGCCCTGAACTCTGACTTCGCACAGACCACGCTGCGCACACTGAAGCGCAACTTCACCGACGGTATGGTGTGGGACAACGACTTCTTCATCACCAACCTCTTCGCCCATCCCTATCACGGCAACCTCTACTTCAACGCCGCCCGCACCAACGGACTGACGTTCTGGGAGTCGGCGCCCTACTCGCTATTAGGTTCGGCCATGTGGGAGTTCCTCGGCGAGACCGAGCCACCGGCCATCAACGACATCATCGCCACCACCTGCGGCGGTATGGCCATCGGCGAAATGACCCACCGTCTGAGCCAGACCTTCCTCGACGACCGTGCCACAGGCTTCCGCCGATTCCTCCGCGAGGCCGGGGCAACCATCGTCAACCCCATTCAGGGCCTCCACCGCATCCTCAGCGGCGATGCCTGGCGCGTGCGCCACGACCACTACCGCTATCACAACTACGACGAGAACCCCGTCGACGTGTCGGTATCGCTCGGCTGGCGCTATCTGGCTGACGACGGCGCCCTCTTCCGAGGCATCCACGCCCCCTACGTCAACCTCACGCTGATGTACGGCACGCCCGTCGACGGCGACAAGCACAACGTGCCCTACGACTTCTTCGACATCGAGGCGAATATGGCCTTCGGCGGCGGACAGCCGTTCATCAACACGCTCAACATCGTCGGCCGACTGTGGAGCACGCCCATCCTCGACGAGAAAGACATGGCAGGCGAGTTCGGTATCTACCAGCACTACAACTACTATGACTCCGAACCCATCGAGGACGGCTCCGAGCTGACCCCCTACCGCATCAGCGAGGCCGCAGGCTTCGGCCCCGGCTTCATCGTCTCGCTGCCTAAGATGGGCGCCCTCGAGCGACTCGAGCAGCGCATCTTCGTCAGCGGCATCCTCCTCGGCGGCACCAAGAGCGACTACTTCAACGTCATCGAGCGCGACTACAACATGGGCAGCGGCTTCAGCATCAAGTCGAAGACGCAGCTCGACTTCGGAAAGATTGCACGCTTCGTGCTCAACGCCAAGTACTTCCGTATCTACACCTGGAAGGGCTACGAGGACAAGAACCTGCAAGGCTACGTCGACGGCACACGCGACCTGCACTACCTTAACGTACAGGGCGACCGCGGCAATGCCGGACTGTTGGTTGTCAACCCCGTCATCGAGATGCATCTCCGTGGACCGTGGTCCATCACCGTGTCGGGCACCTATTACTCGCGTCGCACGTTCTACAAGTACTACTACGACAGAAACCTGAACCTGCAGGAGCGGAGCTCGGTACACGCCAATACGTTTGAAGCCAAAGTAGGAATGACCTGCCGTCTATGATGATCAGAACTGTTTTATCCATTATTCTCTTGTGCGCTGGCACGGTGGTGACGACTGCCCAGTCCGTCACCATCGACAGCACTCACTCTGCCAGAAAGCAGAGTCTGGGCAAGCGAATAGACAAGAAACTCTCTAACAGCTACTTCAAGCAGAAGTACGACACGAACTACGTCGTCAGACCCAAGGAGAAGTGGCTGCTGCGCCTTATGGGCAACTACGCCGGCAACTACATCCACGCCAAGGGTACGGTGAACGACGTCTACTCGAAGTACGACTTGCACACCCGCCGCAATACCAGCCTGACTTTAGAGGTGAACTACTGCGACATCGCCGCCTCGCTGTCGCTCAACCCCGACAAGTTACGCGGCATCTACGATGACTATGAGTTCAACTTCGAATACCACGGCCAGAAGCTGAGCCTCGACTTCAACTACCTGCGCTCAACGTCGCTCACTGGCGACATCGAACTGGGCAACATCAAGCACTTAGACGAGGACGGTCTGCGCATGAACGTGGTGAACATTGCCGGTTACTACACCTTCAACCACAACCGTTTCTCCTTTCCCGCTGCACTCTACCAGAACTACTACCAGCGCCACTCGGCAGGCTCGATGCTGGCAGGCTTCAGCTTCCAGGGCGGCAGTATCAAGACCACCGACGAGCTGAAGGCGAGGAGCCAGCGTGCCCCAGAGGTACACCTCACCTTTACCAATGTGGCGTTAGGCCTGGGCTACGGCTATAACCTTGTTCTCGGTCAGCGCTCGCAGTGGTTGCTTCACCTCTCGGCACTGCCCAGCTTCGTGATTTACAAGCACAACCGCCTGACGGTGAACAAGGAAGAGAAGCGCGACCACGGTCTGTGCTTCAATATGATTTTCAATGAGCGTGCATCGATTGTCTACCACTTCACGCCCCGCTATTTCGCCGGCGCGTCGATGATGATGAGCAACTCCATCTTCGACAACGACAAAGTGACGGTGAACCAGAACAAATGGCTCGCCCGCGCCTTCCTCGGTGTCAGACTATAAGGAAGCAGGCGCTGGCCGTCAATACACTGATATGGAAACAATAGCACCAAGTGTCGCACCTAAGGTCGCACCAACAACCGTGAAACATTTCTGTCGCGGCCTCTCGTTTTTCTGAGAGGCCGTGAAATTTTTCTGAGAGGCCGTTACGTTTCCGCCCCCTTCCGTGAAACATTCGATATCAGCTTGGTGCGACACCTGGTGCGACCACTGGTGCGACCACTGGTGTGGGCATAATCTTCGCTAACCTGCTGATAATCAGCTTTGGTGTAAGAGGTGTTACCAAAAACTTGCAGGAACGATATAGAGGCACCTCTTGGGGGTTAGCCGCTCACGTTCTATATACCACTCCTGACGTTCACGGATTATATTATTGCACAATATGGTTATTATGCCTTTATGATCAGGAGAACCGACGTGATTCATTGAGCTAATACACGAAAGACAGAATATAGTCTTTGACATATAATTCAAATCATATTCAAGGGAACTATTTGATGCAACCTTGTTTAAACACTCTAAGCCTTGAGAATCAGAAACCATCTATTTTAAACCAATCCACTTGCTGTATTTATCCCCACAGACTCTGTTACCTATATAGCAACTGCAAAAGCTCAACAACACGACAATAAAAGAGGTAATAGGATAGGGGATTGATTTATAGATAGGGACAAAAGCACCCAAAATATTCATTACCAGAATATGACACAAATAGATTCCGAATGAATAATCCCCAAGCATCCGAAGAAACTTATTCTTAATGTCGAATCGACCACTTTTCAGAATTGCATAAGCGATAAGCAGGAATAATGAACTTGTCAGGAAGGATGTCAGTTTTAGCTGCGTTCCGCAATTCGTTTCACCAAGCATCAGCCATCCATATCCTTCTGCTATTTGCAGCACAATTGAGAAGATGTACAATAGGGCAAGTGTTTTTAGCGAGTAATTCTTTTCGATGATTCTGTTTCCTAATATTAGCCCTAAATAGTAGAACGTGAACCATCCCAGGCATGCGTCAGACCAAATCAGTGAAACATAAGGATTCAGTTCTTGGCCAGTCAATAACCAATAGTATTTGAACACAATTACTGAGATTGGAGCGATAAACCATCCAAGGAACTGATACCTTGATGTTGCGAACTTGCCTAACAACGGTGTTAATAATACGAACTGAATATAAACGAAGATGTAGTACATGGGGGCAGCTGCCTTTGCTGTTAGAAGATTTGCAGGCAATTTCCCAAGATGTCGTGAGGAAAGAGTATACAAAACAGTCCAAATGACATATGGAATGAGAACCCTGATGATACGCTTCTTGTAAAATTCGCCCCAATTATCATTTTCAATTTTCGTGAGATAGCCGGAGAGAAAGAGAAATGTGGCAACCGAGAAATTGATAAATGGACGACAAAGAACTTGATAATTGCCCAAGGGGGTAGTATGAATCATAACAACTGCAATGATAGCAAATGCTCTGAAAACCTGCACCATGTTGTTTCTTGCTCCTTTGGCGGGTGTAAAAGTTGATGCTGATGTCATGTATTTTACAAGTCCGCCAAACACCCAGAATCGGACTGGTTAAATTGATATTCCATTGACTACAAAAGAAAAGCGGGGTATCTGGCTTCTGCCTGCTCGACTCTTAAGGCCCTGAGAAAGCCTGTGTAAATGAACAGACAGAGTGATACCCACGCCGTTGGTATATATGGTACGCCCCTAAAGGTGTGCTTGATGGCATGGTTAGCCATCGGCACACCAACGGGAACGGTATATACCTACCCGCAGCATCTACCTCTGCAATGTCTTTGAAATACACGTTCGAATTTCTCAGGTTCTAAGAGTCCAAAAACAAAGCGTCAGCGACGCATTTCAAAATGTAGTGCTCCCTCATACGGCCGCTCCAACCTTATACAAGGTGGCTCGACGCGAGTTTGCGAGTGCAAAAGTACAAAACATTCTGCGTTTTTTTACATACATGAAGTAAAATATAACAAATATTGGCTAGAAAAAGTGTGCATCATGCTTTGTTCCCATTTTTTCTTAGTATCTTTGTAGCCAAAATATTTTGTATGGCATATTCTCAAAACGAGTATAGAAGACTAGTAGTCTGTAAAGTCTAAAAGTTGACTAAAGGGTACAAGTGTTTTAGTTTAACCCTTGCCTCTTCATTCGTAAACTGCCAGTCTACTCCCTTCTG